>NZ_KB905908.1:57145-262220 GCF_000381105.1 Thioalkalivibrio sp. ALE12
TCGGCCGCTTTTGCGCGCGCACGGCGTTGCGGTTCCCTTGTGCAGAATGACTGCACGGCAGTCACCGCGCCTTGTTCGCACGCAAAAGCGACTCGAGCGCGAACGCGTACATTATCCAGTGTTTCCCTTGGCGGGTCTCGCCAAGTGGGATGCGGATGTGCGCGGCAACCTGGGGGATGAGAGCCTCACGCTGCGTAACAACGATGGCGTGGACCCGGTCTACGGAGTGGGTGCGCAGGTGAAGCTGGATCGCTTCCTGATTCGCGCCGAGTTTGAGCGCTACGACTTCGACAGCGACTACAAGATCGACGCCTTCACCGCGTCGTTGGGCTGGCGATTCTGACAACCGACCGCGCGGGCTTCGGCAGACCGCACGCGCAAGAAAAGACGCCGCCCCGGGATGTGTTTCGGGACGGCGTTTTGCGTGAGGGAGGGCGGGGCGGGTGTCAGGCGGCCTGGGCCAGGCCTTCCTGGCGCCCGGGGCGGCCTTCCTTCAGGGTGACCAGCTCCTCGGCACTGGTGGGGTGCAGCGGGATGGTCAGGTCCAGGTCGCGCTTGGTCGCGCCCATGCGCACCGCCACGGCGAAGCCCTGAAGCATCTCGTCGACATTCGCGCCGATCATGTGGATGCCGACGACCTTTTCATCCTCCCCGGCGCAGACCAGCTTCATGGCCACCGGCGGCACCTCGCCCTCGGCGAACGCGCGGTTCAGGCCGCCGAATTGGGTCTCGTAGACGCGTACCGAGTCGCCGTGCTTCTCCACCGCCTGCGGCTCGGTCAGACCCACCATGCCCGCGGTTGGGTGGGTGAAGGTGACCGTGGGGATCTGGTCGTAGTCCACCGGTACCGGCTTCGTCTCGGGGGCATACCAGTGGGCGGCCAGGCGCCGGCCGGCGGCGATCGCCACCGGCGTCAGCGGCCCTTTGCCGATGATGTCGCCCAGGGCGTAGATTCCGTCGACATTGGTGGCCTGCCATTCGTCCACCGGGATGATGCCGCCGCGGGCGATCTCGACTCCGGCCTCTTCCAGGCCCATGTCGCTGGTGGCCGGCTTGCGGCCGACAGCCCACAGGACCTTCTCATAGGGGCCCAGCTCCTGGCCGCCCTCGAGCTGGACGGTCACGGCGCCGGGCTTGCCGCCCAGGCCGGCGACCTTCACGCCCAGGTGGCGGTCGATGCTCTGGTGCTCCATGTGCTGGTCCAGCGCCTGCGAGACCATCGGGTCGAACATCTCCAGCACGCGGTCCTCCATCGCGACCACGTCGGTCTTCACGCCCATGGAGCGCAGCATCCCGGCCATCTCCAGGCCGATGTAGCCGGCGCCGATCACGGCGATGGATTCCGGCAGCTCGGTCCATTCGAAGAAGTCGTCGGAGGTCGCGCCCAGCTCGGCACCCTCCAGCGGCGGCACGATCGGGGCGCCGCCCATCGCCAGTACGATGCGCTCGGCGGTGTATTCGGTGCCGCTGTCGCTGACCACCTGGTTTTTGCCGGTCAGGCGGGCGCGTTCCGGAATGTGGGTCACGCCTAGCTTTTCCAGATGTCCGGACCAGAACTGGTTCAGGTCCTTCAGCATGGCCTGGCGCTTGTTGGCCAGGTCGGCGTAGCGGATGCCCTTGATCTCGACGTCCACGCCGAACTCGCCGGCTTCGCGGGCGTGCGACATATGCTCCGCGGCGTACCAGGTGAGCTTCTTGGGCACACAGCCCTCGTTCACGCAGGTGCCGCCCAGCGGCTTGGGATCGAACACGGCGACGCGCGCGCCGTGCGGGGCGGCGCGTTCCGCCACGGCCAGACCGCCGCTGCCGCCGCCAATCACGATGATGTCGTAGTGTTCCATGTCGATTCCTCGAAGGGTTCGGTGAAAGTGTTACATAACGACCGCGCTACGCGCGGGCGCCAGGATCTGCCATCCGTGTCCGGACGTCCGCCCGTGCGGGCATCCGGACACGGATGGCCACCCATGTTCCGGGTGACCACCCGGGGCGGGACAGCACCCGCCCCGAGGGGCAGAGACGACTTACGCCGCCTTCTGCTCGCGGGAGATCCATTCCTGCAGATCTTCCGAGCCGCCGATGCGGTGGCCGCCCACGAACACCTGCGGGACGGTCATCGCGCCGGTGGCGGCGCGCAGGCTGCGCAGGCTGGCGTCGCGGCCCAGGATGATCTCTTCGTAATCCAGGCCGGCGCTCTCCAGCATCTCCTTGGCGCTGGCGCAGTACGGGCAGCCCGGTTTGGTGAAGACGACCACGTCTTCGGGGCAGGCCGCATCCGGGGCGACGTGGGCGAGCATGGTGTCGGCGTCGGAGACGACGAAGGGGTCGCCCGGCTCGTCCGGCTCGATGAACTGCTTCTCGATCACGCCATCGCGCACCAGCATGGAGTAGCGCCAGGAGCGCCAGCCGAAGCCGAGGTCGCTCTTGTCGACCAGCATGCCCATCTGCTCGGTGAACTCGCCGTTGCCGTCGGCGATGAAGGTCACGCGGTCGGCCTGCTGGTCGGCCTGCCAGGCCTCCATCACGAAGCCATCGTTGACCGAGATGCAGACGATCTCGTCGATGCCGTGCTCCTTGAGCACCGGCGCCAGTTCGTTGTAACGCGGCACGTGGGCCGAGGAGCAGGTCGGGGTGAAGGCCCCCGGTAGGGCGAACACGACCACGTTGCGGCCATTGAACAGGTCGGCCGAGCGCACGTCGTGCCAGTCGTTGTCCTTGCGGCAGCGGAAGGTGACTTCCGGTACGCGCTGACCTTCGCGATTTTCGAGTTCCATGAGTTGTACTCCTTCAGTTGAGTGTTGATTGCCAGAGAGAAGATTTTGATTTCGGCCGGGCCGATGCCCGACTACGGGACTCAAGATAAGGCCTGGCTAATGATTGATCCAGTGTTACTTTTCTATTTGATCGTTAGTTTTAGGCTATCGGTGTGCCGGTCGCGGTGGTTACACCGATTCCATAGCATGGCCCCAAGGTTGACGCGTTCGCCGGAAATGCGGAAGCTTGCCGCCCCGATTCGGAAACGCCGAATCGCGGACCGCGTTATGGTGGTCCGTATCAGTCCCCTCGCGACGACAGGCTGTGAACCCCGCCAGGCCCGGAAGGGAGCAACGGTAGCAGCTGCGTCGGGCGCCGGGGTGTGGCGGGTGCGGGCCACCACCCTATTTCCCTGCGGCCCGGACCCCTGCGGTGATGCCCGCACCCGGGCGTGCACATGACTCGATCGACGGGGGAGGCATGAGTCACCAGGTTCTGGCCCGCAAGTGGCGTCCCTCGCGCTTCGAGGACCTGGTCGGGCAGCCGCATGTGGTGCGCGCCCTGGCCAATGCCCTCAGCGGCGATCGGCTGCATCATGCCTACCTGTTTGCCGGGACCCGCGGGGTGGGCAAGACCACCATCGCCCGCATCCTCGCGCGCTGCCTGAATTGCGAGACCGGCGTGACCGCCACGCCCTGCGGCGAGTGCCGCTCCTGCGTCGAGATTGCCGAGGGTCGCCATCTGGACCTGATCGAGGTGGATGCCGCGTCGCGCACCCGGGTGGACGACACCCGCGAGCTGCTGGACAACGTCTCCTATGCGCCGACCACCGGGCGTTTCAAGGTGTACCTGATCGACGAGGTACACATGCTCTCCGAGAAGAGCTTCAACGCCCTGTTGAAGACGCTGGAAGAGCCGCCGGACCATGTGAAGTTCCTGCTGGCGACGACCGATCCGCAGAAGCTTCCGGTCACCGTGCTGTCGCGCTGCCTGCAGTTCAATCTGAAGCCGATGCCGCCGGCGATGATCGCCGAGCACCTGACGCGCATCCTCGCCGCCGAGGGCGTGGAGGCGGAGCCGGGCGCGCTGCTGCGCCTGGGCGAGGCGGCCGAGGGCTCGATGCGCGATGCCCTGAGCCTGACCGACCAGGCGATTGCCTATGGCGGTGAACGCCTGAGCGAATCCGATGCCTGCGACATGCTCGGGCTGCTCCCGCGCACGCGCCTGGCCGGCTTGCTGGATGCCGTGTTTGCCGGGGACGGCCCCGGCCTGCTGGCGGGACTGGCGGAGCTGGATGCCCTGGGCCCCGACTGGTCGCGGCTGCTGGATGAACTGGCCGCGCTGGTGCATCAGGTGGCCGTCCAGCAGGTGGCCGGCACGGCTCCCGGGGCGGGCGAGGAGGCGCTCGTCTGGGCCCGGGAGGCCGCCGACCGGGTCGACCCGGAGACGATCCAGCTGGCCTATCAGATCCTGGTGCACGGTGTACGCGATCTGCCCTATGCCCCGGACGCGCGCATGGGCGTGGAGATGACCCTGTTGCGGCTGCTGGCCTTCCGGCCGGAGCCGGTTCCGGGGCCTGCGGGCGAGTCCGGTGATACCCCGCCGCGTCGGCCGGCCAGTACCGACGGGACCGCGTCGGCGCCGTCCACGCGCACCGCATCCCGGGCATCGGCGGCTTCCGCCAGTCCCCCGGCAACTGCCGCCGGCCCGACCGGGGGTGCCGGCGCCGCCAGCGCGCCGCCGTCACGCCCCCGTGAACAGGTGAACGAGCCGGCACCGCCGGTACCGCAGGCCGAAGCACCGGCCGGTCACACCGCGCCGCGTCAGGCGCGCGAGGCGTCGCCTTCCACGGCCGGCCCTTACGCGCCGGAGGCGGCTGCGCCGCCCGTCGCGGCGGATGGCGCTTTCGACTGGTACCGCTTCGCCGAGGGGCTGCCCATGGGCACGGTGCGCGAACTCGCCCGGCACGCCGAGCTGCGCGAGCATGACGCGGAACGCGTGGTGATCGCGGTGGCCCCGGGCACACTGTGTACCGATCGTGCCAAGGGCCGGCTGAAGGATGCGCTGGAGAACGCCCTGGGCCACAGCCTGCGCCTGGAGATCGTCAACCAGTCCGAGCCTTCCGGGGAGACCCCCGCGGCCCGGCTTGCGGCGGCCTCGGCGGAGCGTCAGGCTAGCGCCGAGACGGCCATGCGCGAGGACCCGGTGGTCCAGGCGCTGGGCGAGGAATTTGGCGCCGAACTGGGGGCCGTGCGGATTCGCGAACCCGGCGAGGCCCCCTCGACCGGCGGCGCCACGCCAGACAAGTAACTGAACCAGAAACCGCCGCGTTGCGGGGCAGGAGATCGAACCGATGATGAAAGGTGGTATGGGCGGCCTGATGAAGCAGGCCCAGAAGATGCAGGAAGACATGCAGAAGGTGCAGGCCGAGCTGGCCGAGATGGAGATCGAGGGCCAGGCCGGTGGCGGGCTGGTCAGCGTGGTCCTGACCGGCAAGTACGCGGCGCGCCGGGTCAAGATCGACCCCAGCCTGTTCGAGGATGACCGCGACATGATCGAGGATCTGGTGGCCGCGGCCATCAACGACGCGGTGCAGAAGGTCGAGTCGACCACGCAGGAGCGCATGGGCAGCCTGACCGAGGGCATGGGCCTGCCGGCGGGCATGAAGCTGCCGTTCTGACCGGCCGGGTCGGACGCGTCTGATGGATGCGGAACTGGACGAACTGGTCCAGGCGCTGCGCTGTCTCCCCGGGGTCGGGGCGAAATCGGCACGGCGCATGGCCCTGCACCTGCTGGAGCGCGACCGCGAGGGCGCGCGGCGCCTGTCGCGGGCGGTCGACGACGCGGTCCAGCGTATCGGGCACTGTTCCGTCTGCCGCACGCTCACCGCGGCCGAAACCTGCAGTCGGTGTGCCGATCCGGAACGCGATTCGCGGGTGATCTGCGTGGTGGAAAGCCCCGGGGACGTGCTGGCGATCGAGTCGGCGACCGATTTCGGCGGGCGCTTTCATGTGCTCCTCGGGCGACTGTCCCCGCTGGACGGCATCGGCCCGGAAGAGCTGGGGCTGAACCGGCTGGAGGCGCGCCTGCAGGCCGAGGGCGTGGAAGAACTGATCCTGGCGACAAACACGTCGGTGGAGGGCGAGGTGACCGCCCATTACCTCGCGGAGATGGCGGCGCGCCACGGGGTGCGCACCACCCGGATTGCCCAGGGTATTCCCAGTGGTGGCGAACTGGAGTACATCGATGCCGGGACCCTGGCGCATGCGCTGTCGGGTCGGCGTGAATATTGATACGTGGTAATATTTTGACCGATACTGGAGGGGCGGCATGACCGATTGTGTGTTCTGCAGGATCGTGGCGGGGGAGATCCCGGCGAAGGTGGTCTTCGAGGACGACGCGGTGCTGGCCTTCGAAGACCTGAATCCGCAGGCCCCCGAACATGTGCTGGTGATCCCGAAAAAGCACATCGCCACGCTCAATGATCTGGACGCGGCCGACGCCCCGATCATCGGGCAGATGACCCGGGTGGCCGCGCAGATTGCACGCGATCGCGGATTTGCGGAAAACGGTTATCGAACCGTGATGAATTGCAACGAACACGGGGGCCAGACGGTCTACCATATACACATGCATGTCCTGGCCGGGCGTGCGCTGAGCTGGCCCCCGGGCTAGGCAAGAAGAACAACAATACGGATCACTGGTGTGACGCGACACGGACTGAACGGTGCAGCCCCGACGAACCCGCCTCAGGTGCAAGGCCTGGGGCGGGTTCGTCTGCGTGGGCCCCGTTCTTCGCTGGTCGCTGGAGTGCTGCTGGTCAGCGGGTTCGCGGTCGCAGCGGCGCCGGCCAGCGCGGACGACCGCTATTCGCTGCTCGCGTCGCCTCAGACGCAGGGGTTCGCGGGTCCGGATGCGGCGATCACCACGCTGCGCGGCGAACCGGAGACCGGTCGCGACAGCGATTCGCGCTACCGGCTGTCGGTCCGCAGTACCGGGGATGCCTCGATCCTCGAGGATACCGACAATGCCTTCGCCAGCACGCGCCAGTTCGAGGCGGTGGGCGGTTACCACCAGGAGCTGGGCGGTGGTTTTGGCTACGGCCTGAATCTGGGGCTGGGCATGGAGACCCGGCCGGACTGGAACGACCTCGGCCCCGCCAGCGAGTCCACCGCGTATTTCACCGACTTCAGCTTCGGTCCGACCTTTGCCTCCGGTCGCTTCGACAGCCAGTTCCGGGTGGGGGTGCGCCAGCCCCTGTCCAGCGAGGCCCGTGACCTGGGCTTTGGCTATGGCACGCGCTATCGCGAGACGGGCCGTACTGCCGGCTACCTGAGCCTGGACGGCCGCCTGCGCCTGCAGAACCAGTCCGAGCTCTCCCTGAGCCTGTACTACGACGACTATTCGCTGAACTCGGCGGACAACTGGCTGGCCGATCGCCTCGAGTTCGAGGGTGCAAGCCGCGAGCCGACCTCCTCCGTCATCGGCGTCGAGATGGGCCTGACCTTCTGATCCCGGCCCCCGCCGCGACACCCTCCCACTGCTAGTCCGAAAAAACACTTCAAGAGCGTTAACAGGAAGTTGGGAAGGCTGGAAGAAATGCCCGTTTTAATGCGCTGAGCGGCGCCGGGGTCGTTCGCAGGGCTTACTCGAACAAGCGGTTTTTAATCCCTTTCCCTTCCAGTCTTCCCTTCTTCCTGTAAACCGATTTTTTGGTTTTCTTGTGCGCTACGTGGTGGAACCGTTACCCGCGGGCGCGGGTCTGGGCGGGGATTTCGGCGGCGAGTTCGTGCCAGGCCTGCAGGCGCTCCGCGGGGAGTTCGCCGGCGTCGATGGCGGCGCGAACCGCACAGCCCGGTTCGGTCTGGTGGCGACAGTCGCGAAAGCGGCAGGCCACCGCCCGTTCCGCGATGTCCGGGAAGCCGCGCTCCAGGGTATCCAGGGACGGGATCTCGGGCGTGAAGTCGCGCACGCCGGGCGAGTCGATCCAGGCACCCCCGTTGGCGAGCGGGTACCACTGCGCGGTGACCGTGGTATGGCGGCCCTCGCCGGAGGCGGCGAGATCGCCGGTGGCCGGCGCTATGGCGTCGGCGATCCCGTATTGATCGAGCAGGGCGGCCACCAGCGAGGACTTTCCGACGCCGGACTGACCAACCAGGATGTTGGTGTGCCCGGCGGCGGCCGCCGCCAGTTCGTCCAGCCCATACCCCGTCCTGGCGGAGACGTGCAGCGGATCGAGATCCAGTTCGCGATAGGCGGCCAGCCACTCGGGGGGCTCGGCGGGGCCGGTGTCCTGCTTGTTCACCAGCAGGCGCGGGCGCGCGGGGAGGTTCAGGATCGCGACCAGAAAGCGGTCAATCAGGTTACGCGACGGGGCGGGTTCCGGCGCGATCACGATCCATACGCAGTCGATGTTGGCGGCAATCACCTTGCGTCGCCCGAACCCGTCCCGCCGGACCAGGACGTTGTCGCGATCGAGCTGGCGCGCAACCTGTTCTCCCGCGGCGTCCAGCTCCACGCGGTCGCCACAGGCGAGGTCGCGGAAGCGCCGGTGCAGCCGCAGGCGTCGCGGCGGCTCGTGGTCCACCGCGATGTCGGCCATCTGGTTGTGGCGGGCGAAGACCCGGGCGACCCGGCTCAAGCCGGGACTCCCGGGCGGGGGTTACTCGAACAGGGCATCGATACGCGCGGCACAGATGAAGTCGTTCTCGCTCAGGCCGCCGATGGCATGGGTCGAGAATTCCACCGCGCAGCGGTTGAAGCCGACGGCCATGTCGGGATGGTGATCCTCGACATGGGCAATCCAGGCCACGGCGTTCACGAAGGCCATGGTCTCGTGGAAGTTCTTGAACTTGAAACTGCGCTGGATGCTCTTGCCGGCCTCGTCGATGCCCCAGCCGTCATGCAGTTGCTTAAGGGCGCGCTCCGCGTCCTCCCGCGGCATCGGGTCGGTGAAGCCCTCGCAGGACTGGCAGTGCTTGCTCTTGAGATCACTCATCGAACTGGTAGTACTCCGCGTTGAGATAGGCGACCACGGCGTTGACTTCGTCGTCGAACCAGTTGGTGCCAAGGTTGACGTTGCAGTTGTTGACCTGGGCGACCAGTTCGTCGTGCGAGCCGACCATGCGGTTGTCGCGGGTGTACAGCCCGGAGCCGTCGCCCCCGACCATGTCGGCATGGCAACTGATGCAGTTGTCGCTGTGCAGGTCCTGTCCCACGCGGATGTCGTCGGCCAGGGCCGTGCTCGCGCCGCCCAGGCTCAGCGCGAGCACGGTCGCGGCGGTGGCAATGCTGGTATGGGTATGTCGCATGCTTCCCTCCTTGTGGCGGGGGTTTGGGCCCGTGGTCACGAGCCTTGCAACCATGATGATAGACTCCTGCGACAGATGAAAGGGCAGCCAGCATGCAGGCGTGGGCTGTCCGCCAAGGAGGCACAAGATGGCCGTGAATGCCGAGAACCTGGTCTGGATCGACCTCGAAATGACGGGGCTGGAGCCGCAGACCGACCGCATCCTGGAGGTGGCCACCATTGTCACCGACAAGGAACTGAACATCCTCGCCGAGGGGCCGGTCATCGCGATCTACCAGCCGGCGGAGGTCCTGGAGGCGATGGACGAGTGGAACCAGCGCACCCACGGGACCTCGGGGCTGATCGAGCGTGTGCGCAACAGTTCGTCGGAGACCCGGGATGCGGAACAGGAGACCCTGGAGTTTCTGGCGCAGTACGTGCCGAAGGGGGCCTCGCCGATGTGTGGCAATTCGATTTGCCAGGATCGGCGCTTCATGGCGCGGTTGATGCCGGAGCTGGAGCAGTACTTCCACTACCGCAATCTGGATGTCTCGACGCTGAAGGAGCTCGCGCGGCGCTGGGCGCCGGATGTGATCGCGCAGTTGCGCAAGAATGCTTCGCATCAGGCGCTGCAGGATATCCGCGACTCGATCGACGAACTCCGCCTGTATCGCGAGCGCTTTATCCAGCTGCCGCCGGCCTCGCAGCACTGATCTGCGAAGTTTGCGGGGGCTTCGTTCGGCCGCCTGCCTTGTTGTTGCTGGCCCTGGTTCGTCCTCTGGTGTTTACGGTGCCTTCGGTCCACGTACTGCCTGGCGCTGACTCGCCAGCGCGCCGCGAGGTCCTTTCTTGCTTGCCCAAGAAAGTACCCAAAGAAGGGCACCCGGATTTCGCCCGGGAACCTTGCTCCAGGGCCCTCGGGCCGGCGGCGCTGAACTCGCTACGCTGCGCTTCGCTCAGACATCCAGCGCCCCGAATTTATAGAAAACGGGCCGGCCCGAGAACCCTTCCGCAAGGGGCTCCATACGGGAGGCGAAGGTCAAGACAGAAGGCATCCCGACCCCGCGACACCACAACGGCCCTGCCGCCTGAAAGCCCCCGGCGCCCGCTACGCGGGCGCGGCACGCTATGGCCGCAGGCCGAGCGTGCCCAAGATCCCGGAACAGCTAGCCTCCAGCCAATAGCGCGAATGTGTGGACCGCCGTTGTTTTCACCTGCCTCCCCGTTGTCGTCGCGCCGAGCGGAGAGGGTTTTCGCGGGGAAAAAGGCGCTGGATGTCTGAGCGGAGCCGAAGGCGCAGCGAGTTCAGCGCCGCCCGCGAAAAGCCTCGGAGCGAGGGAAACCCCGGCCCGCGCAGCGGGCCGGGGTCGCGGCAGTCGGGCGTGTTTCTTGGTTACTTCTTTGCACGAGCAAAGAAGTCACTCGGGGCGCGCTGGCGAGTCAGCGCACGGCAGTATGCAGAGCGAAGGCACCGTAAACGCCCGATGCCGAACCACGACCAGCCAACACTAGGCAGGCGGCCAGACGAAGCCTGACGGCGACGTTGGCCAGGCCGGGATCGCCGTGAGGTCCCGCGCTTGGCGGATTAGCCGCGCGGCTTGAAGCCGGGCGGATGGCGCGCGATCCAGGCGACAAAGTCGCGGATCACCGGCTCGCTCAGCAGCGCGTCGCGCGTGTTCAGGCGCTCGGCCAGGACCTGCTCGTCGAAGTGCTTGTGAATGTGATCGTGGCAGGGACGACAGACCCAGAGAATGCGACCCTCGCGCTCCGCGCGGCTGAAGCGCCGCCGGATGCGCTTGCGCCGGTGCTGCTTGCGCGGAATCAGATGGTGGCGTGTCAGCGTATCCATCCGGCGCCCGCACAGCTCGCATCCGTGCGGTGGGCTGCCGTCGGGAGGGCCGGATCCGTTCACGGCGTCTGCTGGCGGAGGCGACAGCGCGGCGGCGGCCGGGCGATAGCATAGTCGGGCTCGGCCAGGTCCATCAGACAGGGCGCCCCCTCCGGGTCGACAATGCGCGTGGCGATGGCGCGGATCGCATCGCCACGCAAGCCGGCCTCGCGGACCTGGCGGCTGGCGACGGGCTGCCATTCGCCGTCGCGTTCCTCGGCGATCTCGAAGCCGAAGGGGAAGTAGCCGGGGGCGCCCAGGCGCAGGTCGGTGACGACCAGCCGGTCGGGTTCGTCGTCACGCTCCGCACGATGGAAACGCAGGAAGTCGCCGGCGAACCACTGCAGGCGTTGCCCGTCCTCCAGGGCCAGCGCGGCATCCTCCAAATGGGCGCCGCGCTCGAAGACCTCGAAGTCCGGCCGGATGGGCTGATCGAGGATGCCGACCCAGGCCTCCAGGAAGTGGCCGTCGTCGATGACGGTGACGCGCCACAGGAGCAGGTTGAAGGGGGTGGGCTGGATCATGCGCGGCTGGTCCTGCAGGTCCATTGCGATCAGCGTGGGCTGGATGCGATGGTCGAGCCAGGCCTTCAGCGCGAGACCGGAACCGGCGTAGGCGGTGGACAGCACGAGTCCGGCGACCAGCAGGCGTGGCGCGAAACGGTAGAACAGGGCACCGATGGCCGCGACCAGCAGCGGCAGGGTGTATAGCGGGTCGATCACGAAGATCGAGCCCGTGGACAGGGGGCCGACCGGCAGCGGCCAGAACACCTGGGTGCCGTAGGTGGTCAGCAGGTCATTCATCGAGTGTGTGGCCCAGATCAGGAAGAAGAACAGCCACCAGCGGCCAAAGCCGATCTCCCGCGTCGCCGGGACCTTCGCCAGCAGCCCCGCGACACCGGTGGCCACCAGCAGCTGTACCAGCCAGGAGTGGGTAAAGCCCCGGTGGTGGATGAACTCGGATACCGCGTCCCCGTAAGCTATGAACGCATCCAGGTCGGGCAGCAGCGCAACGCCGGCCCCCAGCACTACGGCCTTGCGCCCCAGGCGGGAGCCGAGGACGAGGCCGCCGATCACGGCACCGAGACTGGCGTGGGTAACGGGATCCATGCGTGATCATTCCTTCATTCAGAGGCTCGACGATTACCGAGCCTGCGACCGGGCCGCGGGGCGCGAGTTCGGGCGATCAAACCAGAGCGGTGGACATGACTCAAGCCACAGGGGCGAAAGACTGGCGTTTCTGGGTGGACCGGGGCGGGACGTTCACCGACCTGGTCGCGCGTGATCCGACGGGGCGTCTGCATACCCGCAAGTTGCTGTCCGATAACCCGCAGGCGTATGCCGATGCGGCGGTACAGGGGATGCGCGACCTGCTCGGCGTCGATCCTGGCGCGCCGATCCCCGAGGGGGTGATCCACGAGGTGCGCATGGGGACCACAGTGGCCACCAACGCTTTGCTCGAGCGCAAGGGGGAGCGCACTCTGCTGGTGATCACCGAGGGTCTGGAGGACGCGCTGGCGATCGGGCACCAGGCGCGGCCGGAGCTGTTCGCGCGCGCCATTCGGCTGCCGTCGCCGGTGTACGCCCGCGTGGAACCGGTGCGCGAGCGGGTGAACGCGGCCGGGGAGATCCTCCAGCCGGTGGACCTGGAGGCCCTGCGCCCGCGCCTGCAGGCGGCCCTGGACGACGGGATTCGCGCGCTGGCGATTGTGTGCATGCACGGCTATCGCTATCCGGCGCATGAACAGGCTATCGCGGCACTCGCCCGCGAGATGGGGTTCGCCGAGGTGGCTGCCAGCCACGCGACCAGCCCGCTGATCAAGCTGGTACCCCGCGGCGAGACCACGGTGGTGGATGCCTATCTGTCGCCGGTGCTGGGCCGCTATGTGGAACAGGTCAGCACGGAACTGGGCGATGTGCCCCTGCGCTTCATGCAGTCGCATGGCGGGCTGGTGGATGCGGCGCGGTTTCGCGGGCGTGACGCGATCCTTTCGGGGCCGGCCGGCGGGATCGTCGGAGCGCTGAAGACCGCCGCGCCGCTCGGCTTCGAGCGCCTGATTACTTTCGATATGGGCGGGACTTCCACGGACGTCGCGCATCTGGCCGGCGAGCTCGAACGCCGCCAGGAGAGCGAGGTGGCCGGTGCCCGCCTGCGCGTGCCGATGCTGGACATCCACACCGTCGCGGCGGGCGGCGGCTCGGTTTGTCGCTTCGACGGCATCCGCCTGCGGGTCGGGCCGGAGTCGGCCGGGGCGCAGCCGGGGCCGGCCTGCTATGGCCAGGACGGGCCGCTGACGGTGACCGACTGCAACGTTCTGCTGGGGCGCCTGCGTCCCGAGTATTTTCCGGCGGTGTTCGGCCCCGGGCGCGACCGGCCGCTGGATCCGGAACCGGTCCGCCGACAGTTCGATGCGCTGGTGGAGGCCGTCCGTTCCGCGACCGGGGAGGCGGCGACGCCGGAAGGGCTGGCCGAGGGGCTGTTGCAGATTGCGGTGGAGCACATGGCCCAGGCCATCAAGACCATCTCGGTGCAGCGCGGCCACGATGTGTCGCGCTACGCCCTGGTGTGTTTCGGCGGCGCGGGCGGGCAGCATGCCTGCCGGGTGGCGGAGCAGCTGGGCATGGAACACATCCTGTTCCATCCGCTGGGCGGGGTGCTGTCGGCCTACGGCATGGGGCTGGGCGAGCTGCGCGCCCTGCGCGAGCGCAGCCTGGAATGGCCGCTGGACGAGGCGCATGCCGAGGCGATCGGTGCGGCGCTGGAGGATCAGGCCGGCGCGGCGATCGCGGCTCTGACGGAGCAGGGCGTGGCGGCGGACGCCATGCGCATCGAGCGGCGTCTGCATCTGCGGCTGGCGGGGTCGGATACCGCGCTGGAGGTGCCGGCCGGTTCGCCCGCGGCACTGATGGAGGCCTTCGCCACGGCCTGGCGCGGGCGGTACGGGTTCGCGCCGCCGGATCGTCCGCTGGTCGTGGCGGTTGCGGCGGCCGAGGCGATCGCGACCGGGGGTGAGGCGGCGGATACGTCGATCCCGCTACAGGGGGCGCGCGAGGCGCCCGCTCCGGAGACGGATACGATCACGATGGTGGTGGCGGGCGAGCGGCGCGACGTACCGCTGTACCGGCGCGAGGACTTGAGCCCGGGGATGACCCTGGCGGGTCCCGCGCTGGTGATCGAGACCACCGCGACTCTGGTGCTGGAGCCGGGCTGGCACGGCCGGGTCGAGCACGAAGGGACGCTGCGGCTCGTGCGCGAGGGCGGAGCCGAGCGGCGCGGGCAACCGGCCGTCGAGGACCCGGATACGATCCCGCGCGATCCCGTCCTGCTGGAGGTCTTCAACCACCGCTTCATGGCGATCGCCGATCAGATGGGCTTTACGCTGCGCAACACCGCGCACTCGGTGAACATCAAGGAGCGCCTGGATTTCTCCTGCGCGCTGTTCGACGCCCACGGCCAGCTGGTGGCCAATGCCCCGCACATGCCGGTGCATCTGGGGTCGATGGGGGCCAGCGTGCGCGCGGTGGTCGCGGCCGCGGGCGACGACCTCCGCCCCGGGGATGCCTGGGTGCTGAACGACCCCTACAACGGCGGGACCCATCTTCCGGACATCACGGTGGTCACGCCGGTGTTTGTCGGGCCGGGCGGCGCGGTGACCGAGGATTCGAAGGCCGAGGTGGCGGCCCCGGCATTTTTCGTGGCCTCGCGCGGGCACCATGCGGATGTCGGCGGCATCACCCCGGGGTCGATGCCGGCGTTCTCGCACCGGCTGGAGGAGGAGGGCGTGCTGATTGCCCCGACCCGCCTGGTCCGTGACGGGCGTTTTGCCACATCGCGTATCCGGACACTGCTGGGGTCGGGTGACTGGCCGGCCCGCAACCCGGATCAGAACCTGGCGGATCTGGAGGCCCAGGTGGCGGCCAATCGCAAGGGACTGGAGGAGCTGGGCCGGCTGCTGTACGAGTATGGCGTGCCGACCGTCACGGCCTACATGCAGCACGTGCAGGACAATGCCACCGAGGCGGTCGAGCGGCTGATCCCGAGTCTGGAGGGCGGTACGTTCCAATATGCGCTGGACAACGGCGCCGAGATTCGGGTGGCCGTCACGTGTGATCCGGGGGCGCGCCGCCTGCGGATCGACTTCGCGGGGACCTCGCCGGCCCGCGAGGACAATTTCAATGCCCCGGGCTCCATCGTGCGGGCGGCGGTGCTGTACGTGCTGCGCACGTTGCTGGAAGACGAGATCCCGCTGAATGATGGCTGCCTGGCGCCGGTAGACCTGGCGATCCCGGAGGGCTGCCTGCTTAATCCGGTGCCGCCCGCCGCCGTGGTCGCCGGGAACGTCGAGACCTCGCAGGTGGTGACCGATGCGCTTTTCGGGGCCCTGGGCGTGCAGGCCGCGGCTCAGGGCACGATGAACAACCTGACCTTTGGCGATGCCGGGCGGCAGTACTACGAGACGATCGCCGGCGGTGCCGGGGCCGGTCCCGGGTACGAAGGGGCCAGCGCCGTACAGACGCACATGACCAACTCCCGCCTGACCGACCCCGAGGTGCTGGAGAGTCGCTTCCCGGTGCGGGTGGAGCGATTCGGCTATCGCCGGGGCTCCGGTGGCGGCGGACGGTACCGCGGTGGCGATGGCGTGATCCGCCGACTGGGCTTCGATGCGCCGATGGAGGTGGTGCTGCTGGCCAACCGGCGCCGCGTGCCGAAACCCAGGGTTACTTCTTTGCACGAGCAAAGAAGTCACTCGGGGCGCGCTGGCGAGTCAGCGCACGGCAGTATGCAGACCGGAACCACCGTAAACACCCGAGGCCGAACCAGGACCAGCCACCACGAGGCAGGCGGCGGACCGAAAGCACATAAACGCTGACGACCACGCTGTCCCTGCCAGGATCACCGCGGATTCGCGCGCTAGCGCTTGACGGTAGAGCGCAGCGCGAGACGCACCAGCGTCTCCACCGAGTCGGCCTGGTCACGGACCGCCGCGACCATCTTCTCGGCGCTGGCCCGCGGATAGCCGAGAGACTCCAGCGCGGCCAGGGCCTCGCCCTCCATCGCGGCAGCCGGCGTGGGCTCGCTGCCCGCCGCCGCCCCGGCGGGCGCGGCGGCAAAGCCCATCTCGGCCAGGCGCTCGCCCAGCTCCAGCACCACCCGTTCGGCGGTGCGCTTGCCGATACCCGGCACCTTGGCCAGGCCTGTCACGTCCCCACCACTGATCAGGCCCGCCAGCTCGTCGCCAGCGTAGGTCGAAAGCATGGCCAGCGCCAGTTTGGCACCGATACCGTTGACGCGGATCAGACGGCGGAACAGGTCGCGGTCGCGCTTGTTCAGGAATCCGAAGAGCTGGTGGACATCCTCGCGCACCACCAGGTGGGTCGCCAGCACGACCGTCTCGCCGGGTTCCGGCAGGGCCGCCAGCGTGGACAGCGGGACATCCACCTCGTAACCAACCCCGCCGGCGTCGATCACCACGCCGTTCACCTCGCGACTGATCAGCCGCCCCTCCAGTCGGGCGATCATGGGCGCCCCCCGATCATCGCGGCGGCCGAGCCCTGCAGGCGCGCCTCGTTCTGCCGGGTGTGGGCGTGGCAGAGCGCGACGGCCAGGGCATCAGCGGCATCGCTGCTGGCCGGTTCGGCCAGGCGTAAAAGTTGCTGCATCATGTGCTGGACCTGCTCCTTGTCCGCGCCACCGACACCGACCACGGCCAGCTTGATCGCGCGCGGGGCGTATTCGTGTACCGGCAGACCGGCCTGGGTGGCGGCGCAGATGGCCGCGCCACGGGCGTGCCCCAGCTTGATCGCGGACTGGGCATTGCGGGCGACGAACACCGACTCGATGGCCAGTACGTCGGGCTTCAGCTCGTCGATCACCTCGACTACGCCGGCGAAGATCTCGCCCAGGCGCTCGGGGAAGGCCTTCGCCTTCGGCCGGATCACGCCGTGGCCGCAGGAACGGCCACGACTGCGATCAAACTCGATGACCGCAAAGCCGGTCACGCGGGAGCCGGGGTCGATCCCGAGGATGCGCACGCCGCTCACGCCGCGGCCGGATCAGTCACCGCTGACTTCTTCGGGGAAGTCGGCGTTGGTGTAGACGTTCTGCACGTCGTCCAGATCATCCAGCATGTCCAGCAACTTCAGGACCGACTCGGCGGTCTCCGCATCCAGCGGGGCAAGGGTCTCCGGCCGCCAGGTGACCTCGGCGTTTTCCGGCTCCAGGCCGCGCTCCGTCAGTGCGGCGCGCACGTCCTGATAGGTCTCCGGCTCGGTAATCACCTCGATCGCACCGTCGTCCTCGACCTGGACGTCCTCGGCCCCGCCCTCCAGCGCGGCCTCCATCACCACCTCGTCATCCAGGCCCGGGGCGAAACGGATCACGCCCTTGTTCTGGAACAGGTAGGCGACCGAGCCGTCGGTGCCGAGGTTGCCGCCCATCTTGGAGAAAGCATGCCGCACCTCGGCAACCGTGCGGTTGCGGTTGTCAGTCATGCAGTCGACCAGGATGGCCGCACCGCCAGGCCCATAGCCCTCGTAGCGGATCTCCTCGACGTTGTCGCCATCGGTCTCGCCGGCGCCACGCTTGGCGGCCCGCTCGATGGTGTCGCGGGTCATGTTGGAACCCAGCGCCTTGTCGATCGCCAGGCGCAGGCGCGGGTTGGTCTCCGGGTCCGAGCCGCCCTGGCGGGCGGCCACGGTGATCTCGCGGATCAGCTTGGTGAAGAGTTTGCCGCGCTTGGCGTCCTGGGCGTTCTTGCGATGCTGGATATTCGCCCACTTGCTGTGGCCTGCCATTCGGTCACGACTCCTTGAGTTGGGTTCGGTTATGCCGACCCGGCATGCCGCCGGGCACCGGAATGCGCACAGTCTAATCGCTGGGGCCGCGCTAATCACGAATGCGGGCGGCATGCCCCTGCCGTAGCCCCTTCGTCATTGCGAGGCCCCGCAGGGGCGGTGAACGGCCGCAGGCCGGCTCGAAGGGCGCGCGCAGCGAGTAACCTCCGGACCGAACCCCCGACGCCCGCCCGGGCCAGCGCCGGGGCCATCCACGGAGATCGCCACGGCGCTCCGCGCCTCGCGATGACCGCGGTGGTCGGGCTTGACGGGCCCGTCCGGCGTCAGGGCAGAAACTCGCCCGCCTCCAGGAAGTGCAGGGTCTCGCGCGCCACGACGGTGTCGAACAGCATGCCCATATGCGTCACCGGCAGGGTCAGGTGACGCGAGACGTCGGGGCCCCGCGTCTCGTCCACCGCGACCAGGCCGTCATGGGGATGCGGCAGGCGCGCAATCAGCGGGCCCGGCCCGAACGGCCGGCTGCCGGCCAGCATGCCGATGTCGCGCCCGCGCAGGATCGGGCTCCCACCGAGCAGGCCGCGTTCCAGGGGCGCGCCCAGCCACCAGCGCCCGGCCCGGTTGCGCGCCAGCCGGGCCGCCACGCGGCTGCCGGCCAGGGGCGAACCCAGCATCACGATGCGGCCGGGACGCTGCACGGGCGCGACCTCGAACAGGTGGCGCACCACCACGCCGCCCAGGCTGTGGGCGACCAGGTGCACGAGGTCGCCGGGGACGTCGTCGAGAAAGGCCGCCAGCGCGCGCCCCGCCTGCTCCGGCGTCTGGCGCCGCGAGGCGTAGCGGAAGGGGTGAACCGCGTGACCGGCCGCGCGCAGGCGCCGGGCGAGCAGGGCCATCTCCAGGCCGGACATATGCCAGCCATGGACCGTAACCACACTGGTACGCATGCCGGCCATGGTGAACGACCGGCCCGTTGCCTACCCGGCCTGTTGCGTAGCGCTGGCGCGCAGGCGGATGCCCAGCTCGCGCAGCTGCTTCTCGCCGACCGGCGCCGGGGCGTCGGTCAGCAGGCAGGCGGCCGTCTGGGTCTTGGGGAAGGCCATTACGTCGCGAATAGAGTGGGCGCCGCTCATCAGCATCACCAGGCGGTCCAGGCCGAAGGCCAGGCCGCCGTGCGGCGGGGCACCGAACTCCAGCGCATCCAGCAGGAAGCCGAATTTCTCGCGGGCCTCGTCCTCGCCGATACCCAGGGCCTCGAACGCAGCCTGCTGCATCTCGGGGTTGTGGATACGGATGGAGCCACCGCCCACTTCGGTGCCGTTGAGCACCATGTCGTAGGCACGGGACAGGGCCTCGCGCGGGTTATTGCGCAGCGCGTCCGGGCTGTCCACCGCCGGGGCAGTGAACGGGTGATGCAGGGCGTACAGGCGCTTGTCCTGGTCGTCGTACTCGAACATCGGGAAGTCGACGACCCACAGCGGCTGCCAGCCCGCCTCGACCAGGTCGAGGTCGTGGCCGAGCTTCACCCGCAGCGCGCCGATCGCCTCGTTGACCACAGAGGCCTTGTCCGCACCGAAGAAGATCAGGTCGCCGGCGGCGGCCGCGGTCTTTTCCAGGATCTGCCGGGTCACGTCCTCCGGCAGGAATTTCAGGATCGGCGACTGCAGCCCGCCCTCGATATCCGCCGGGTCGTTGACCTTGATGTAGGCCAGGCCCTTCGCGCCGTAGCGGCCGACGTACTCGGTGTAGACGTCGATCTCCTTGCGCGTGAGCTTGGCTCCGCCCGGCACGCGCAGCGCGGCCACGCGGCCCTCGGGGTCGTTCGCCGGGCCGTTGAAGACCTTGAACTCCACCGCCTGCATCAGCTCGGTCAGCTCGGTGAACTCCAGCGGGATGCGCAGATCGGGCTTGTCCGAGCCGAAACGGGCCATCGCCTCGGCGTAGGCCATGCGCGGGAACGGGTCGGGCAGCTCGACACCCTGTACCTCGTGGAACAGGTGCCGGATCAGGCCCTCGGTCACGTCCATCACGTCGGCCTCGTCGACGAAGGCCATCTCCATGTCCAGCTGGGTGAACTCCGGCTGGCGATCGGCGCGCAGGTCCTCGTCGCGGAAGCAGCGGGTGATCTGGTAGTAGCGGTCCATGCCGGACATCATCAGCAGCTGCTTGAACAGCTGCGGCGACTGCGGCAGGGCAAAGAAGCTGCCCGGATGCGTGCGGCTGGGCACCAGGTAGTCGCGCGCGCCCTCCGGCGTGGCCTTGGTCAGCATCGGGGTCTCGAGGTCGAGGAAATCGCGTTCCTCGAGGAAGCGGCGCATGGCCGCGGAGACCTTTGCGCGCAGACGCAGGCGCTCCTGCATCACCGGGCGGCGCAGGTCCACGTAGCGATAGCGCAGGCGGGTGTCCTCGCCGACGTCCTCGTCGTCCAGCGGGAACGGCGGGGTCTTCGCGGCGTTCAGGACCTCCAGTTCCAGACCCAGGATCTCCACCGCACCGGTGGACAGGTCCGGGTTTTCGGTCCCCTCGGGACGGCGGCGCACACGACCGGTCATGCGGATCACGTACTCGCTGCGCAGCTGCTCGGCGCGGGCGAAGACGTCCTCGCGGTCGGGGTCGAACACGACCTGCACCCGACCCGTGTGGTCGCGCAGATCGACGAAGATCACGCCCCCGTGGTCACGCCGGCGATTCACCCAGCCGCAAAGGGTCACCTCCGAGTCGAGTTCGTTCTCGGTGACACGTCCACACAGATGAGTTCGCATTGCGCTGTTCCAGCCGAAGGGCACGCCCGCCAGGGATCGGTGGTTCCTGAGAGGCCTGCACGGTTAGTCGGGAAAACGGGGCGCACGCGACGTCCGCACCCGCGAAAAGGCCGGAAATCTTACGATTTGCCCTGCCCTTGCGCAACCGGAGGCGGGGCCTCTTCAGGTCCTTTCAGGGGCGTGACGACCCCCATGGACATCACGAACTTGAGGCCGTCCTCCACCGTCATGTCGAGTTCAATCGCCTCTTCGCGCGGGACCATCAGCACGAAGCCCGAGGTCGGGTTGGGGGTCGTCGGGACGAATACGGTGATTACCTCGTGCTCGGTACGCTCCTGCACCTCGCCGGTGCCGACGCCGGTCATGAACCCGACCGACCACAGGCCGCGGCGTGGGTATTCGATCAGCATCACCTTGCGGAAGGCCTGGCCGCCATCCGCCAGTACCGTCTCGGTCACCTTCTTCACCGCCCCGTAGATCGAGTTAACCAGCGGGATGCGGTGCACGATGGACTCGCCCAGCGCGACCAGCTTGCGCCCGACGATGTTGGCCACGATCACCCCGGTGACGAACACCACGACGATCGCGACCACGATCCCCACGCCCGGGATGGAAAAGCCCAGCAGCGCCTCCGGCCGCCAGCCCGGCGGCAGGAGGAGGATGGTGAAGTCCAGCAGGTCGACCAGCAGCTTGATAATGAAGCCGGTGACGATCAGCGGCAGCCAGACCAGCAGCCCTGCAATCAGGTAGCGGCGCAGGGAGACCAGCATGGGTCAGGTGCTGGCCGCGGCCTTGCTCGTGGAGGTATCGGACTTGCCGGCGCCACCGCCCGAATCCTTCAGGTTGCGCTTGCCGTCCTTCTTGAAATCGGTCTCGTACCAGCCGCCCCCGGCCAGGCGGAAACCGGCGGCGGAGACCTGCTTGGTCAGGGCATCGGCACCGCACTCGGGGCAGGTGGTGGCGGGCGGATCGGAGATCTTCTGCAGGATCTCGGAGATCTCGCCGCAATCCTTGCACTGGTATTCATAGATGGGCATGGCTGGAATCCTCGGAACACATCCGCGAAAACACGGGTTGAGGCGTATTATGCGGCCGTTCGCCGGGAATAAAAGGCCTTCCGCACCGACAGGCGGTGTTTGCGCCGCGCGGCCGCAGCGCGGATGATTCGCCCCATACCCGAATGCACTGCCCGCAAGGACCTGCCATGGCCGAAAAGATCGTGATCATGCTGCTGAATCTGGACCTCGACCGCCCCGGCACCCTGGGCGCCCCGTTCTTCCAGGCCACCGTCGCCGCCGCGATGGATCTCGAGGTCGAGATCTACTTCGCCGCCGGCACCACCCGCCTGCTGCGACAGGGCGTGGCGGACCAGATCTACCCCGGCGAGGCGAAGGAGAAATCCGTCTACAGCTTCATGCAGGACGCCCACGAGGCCGGCTGCGCCTTCTACGCCTGCGCCGGTGCAATGGACGAGAACGGACTGACCCTGGACAACGCGGTCCCGGAACTGGACGGGATGCGCGGCGGCGGCGCCTTCATCGGCGAGGTCGTTGAGGACGGCGTCGCCACCCTCACCTACTGATCCGGCCGCCATGAGCGAACCCTCCCAGCGCGCGGTCCTGATCACCGGCTGTTCCAGCGGCATCGGGGCCTGCACCGCGGGCATGCTGCGCGAACGCGGCTACCGGGTCTTCGCCACCGCCCGGCGCAGCGAGGATGTCGCGCGGCTGAAGAAGGACGGCTTCGAGGCATTGCAGCTGGACCTGGATGACTCCGCCAGCATCCACAGCGCAGTCACCGAGATTCTGCACCGCACCGACGGCCACCTCTACGGCCTGTTCAATAACGGCGCCTATGGTCAGCCCGGCGCGGTGGAGGACCTCAATCGCGCCACCCTGCGCGCACAGCTGGAGACCAACGTGCTTGGCTGGCTGGAGCTGACGAATGCCGTGCTGCCCGCCATGCGCCGCGCCGGCGAGGGCCGCATCATCCAGAACAGCTCGGTCCTTGGGCTGGTCGCCCTGCGCCTGCGCGGCGCCTACGTGACCTCCAAGTTCGCGATCGAGGGCATGAGCGACACCCTGCGCCAGGAACTGCACGGCACGGGTATCCATGTCTCGCTGATCGAGCCGGGCCCGATCCGCAGCGAATTCCGCGCCAACGCCCTGAAGGCCTTCCGCTACCACATCCAGCGCGAGCACAGCCCTTGGCAGGAGACCTACCGTGCCGCCGAGGCCCGCATGGCGGACGCCGAGTCCGATGCGCCGTTCACACTGGGGCCCGAGGCGGTCGCGCGCTGTGTGGTGCACGCCCTGGAGGCCCGCCGGCCACGGGTGCGCTATCACGTGACCTTCCCCACCCGGTTGTTCGCCTTCCTCAAGTGGCTGCTCCCGGCGCGGGCGCTGGATGCTGTGCTGCGCGGTGTATCACGCGGAGAGAACCGCTGACCGTGGCAAACTGCGCCGCATGAACCTGATCTTTCTCGCCCTGATCGTGATCGCCGTGGCAACGGCCGCGATCCGCGAGATCCGCTCCACCGACCCGGACGAGCAGCCGATGCAGGCGCTGTCCGAGGGCGCAATCGACGCGGCCGGCTCCGCGGTGGAACTGGCGCTGGGCCTGGTCGGGGTGATGGCACTGTTCCTCGGCCTGATGAAGATCGCCGAGGCCGGCGGCTTGCTTACCGTGCTGGCCCGCCTGCTGCGGCCGCTGATGACCCGCCTGTTCCCGTCGGTCCCGCCGGAGCACCCGGCGATGGGCGCGATGATCCTGAACTTCTCCGCCAACATCCTGGGGTTGGGCAATGCCGCGACCCCGTTCGGCATCCGCGCGATGCAGGAGCTGGAGAAGCTGAACCCGCACCCGGGCACCGCCACCAATGCGATGGCCCTGTTCCTGGCGATCAACACCTCCAGCATTACATTGCTGCCCACCGGGGTCATCGCGCTGCGCGCCAGCCTTGGCTCCGAGGCCCCGGCGGCGATCCTGCCGACCACGCTGTTCGCCACGCTGTTCGCGACCATCGCCGGCATCACCAGCGCCCTGATCCTGCAGCGCTATTTCCGCAGCCCGGCGCCTACCCGATCGATCGACCCGGACGCCGCCGATCGCGACGGCGCCACGGACCTGGACGACACGGTTCGCGCGACCGAGTCCCGCAGCGCCCCGTCCGACGCCGAAGCGGGCGCGACCGAAGAACCCGCCCCGGAGCAGCAACCGATGAACATCGAGGTGCCCACCGAGGGCTACCCGGCCTGGGTCTCGCTGACGGTACTGGCCGGAGTGCTCGCGATCATCCCACTGACCATCCTCTACGGCCAGGCGATCGCCCCCTGGATCATCCCGGGGCTGGTGGTCGGCTTCCTGTCCTACGGGGTGATCCGCGGCGTGCCGGTCTACGAGGTCTTCGTCGAGGGGGCCAAAGAGGGCTTCAACGTGGCCCTGCGCATCATCCCCTACCTGGTGGCGATCCTGGTCGCGGTGGGGATGCTGCGCGAGAGCGGTGCGCTGGGCATGTTCGTCGGGCTGGTCGGGCCGCTGACCACGCCGTTCGGTCTGCCGGCCGAGGCCCTGCCGATGGCACTGCTGCGCCCGCTGTCCGGCTCCGGCGCCTACGGCATCATGGCCGGCATCATGCAGGACCCGGCCACCGGGCCGGACACCCACGTCGGCATCCTGGTCTCCACCCTGCAGGGCTCGACCGAGACCACCTTCTACGTGCTCGCGGTGTACTTCGGCGCCATCGGCATCAAGCGCGTGCGCCACACTCTGGCGGCCGCGCTGACCGCGGACGCCGTCGCCGTGGCCGCGGCGATCGCGATCGTCGCATTCCTCTTTCTTTGAGAATCGCCGACGCGCGCGGCGGCTCAGCCGCTCGCGCGACCCGCGGCACAGCGCTGCAGCGCGCCCAGCAGATCGCTCGCCCCGATCGGCTTGGTGAGCAGAGCATCAAAGCCGGCCGCCGCCACCCGCTCGCGCGTGGCCTCGGTGGCATCGGCCGTCACCGCGATCACCGGGATCGCCGCCAGCGCCGCCTCGGCGCGCAGCGCGCGCAGCACCTGAAAGCCGTCCATCACCGGCAGATTCAGATCGAGCAGGACAAGCCCCGGCGGGTCCCGCAGGGCCATGTCCAGGCCCGCCACGGCGGAGTCCGCCACCCGGCAGTCGCTCACCCCCTGCTGCCTCAGCATCTCGCGCAGCAGACGCTGATTGGCGGCATGATCCTCGATGCAGAGCACCCGGCAACCGTCCCGGATCGCAACGTCCGAGGCTGCGGCCGCGGGCGGGAGGTGCTCCTGCGCCGCGGGCAGACGGAACCAGAAGGTGCTGCCCGTACCCGGTATGCTGTCGACGCCGATCTCGCCGTCCATCAGCTCCACCAGGTTGCGGGTCACCGCAAGGCCCACCCCGCTCCCCTCGATTCCCTGCTCCTCGGCCACCAGGCGCTCGAAGGGCTGGAACAGCCGCTGGCACTGCTCCGGCGTCAGCCCCGGCCCGTCGTCTTGCACCGCGATCCGCACGCCGGAGCCCTCGTGTTCGCAGGTCACGCGCACGCGCCCGTCCGGCCGGTTGTACTTGACCGCGTTGGACAACAGGTTCAGGAGTACCTGCCTCAAACGCCGGGGGTCGGCCTGCACCATCACCGTCGGCAGGGGCTCCGCTGCGAGCACCACGCGGTGCTCGCGCGCCAGGGGCTCCAGCAGGGACAGGCATTCATCCAGTAGCGGGTCCACGGCGACTGGTTCCGGCTCCACCTGCATGCGCCCCGCCTCGATCCGCGCCAGGTCCAGGATCTCGTTGATCAGGTCCAGCAGATGGCGCCCGGCGCGCATGATTTCATCGAGATGGCCGCGCTGGTGTTCATCCAGAGCCGGATCGCGCTCCAGCAGCTGGGCAAACCCGAGAACCGCGTTCATCGGCGTGCGCAGCTCGTGGCTCATGTTGGACAGAAAATCCGACTTGGCCCGGTTGGCCGCCTCGGCCGCCTCGCGCGCACGGTGCAGCTCGGCGCGACGACGCAGCTCGTCGGTGAAGTCGCTGAAGATATTGAAGCCGTATTGCGGTTCGCCGCGATCGTCGAGGACGACCCCGATGTTGCTGACGGTGATAAACACCGCCCCATTGGCGCAGCGGTGGGGTAGCTTTCCGGCCCAGGAACCGCCTTCGGAAAGCACCCGGTCGATCTCCCGCGCCTCCTCTTCGGAGTCCTCGGGGATGATATTCATCTCGCGGAAGCTCCGGCCCAGCATCTCGCTCGACTCGTAGCCCACCATCTCGCGCGCGGCGGCATTCACGTAGACGAAGCGGCCCGCACGGTCCACTACCGCGATGCCCTGCCCGGAGGACTCGAAGATGCGCTGGAACAGGGCCAGATGTTCCTGGGCCTCGTGCAGTTCGGTGATGTCCTGCAGGCTCCCGGCGATGTGCGCGGGTCGGCCCTCTGCATCCAGGCTGACACTGGCGATGACGTGGACAAAGCGGGTCCGCCCGTCCCGGAATTGCACCCGGTGACCGAGTTCGTGGTGTCCGGCCGCATTCAGGCCCTGCAGAAAGGCCGTCACCGGCTCGCGATCCTCCGGGTGCACCAGCGCCAGGTATGCGTCGCGCCCGAAGGACGCATCCCCCGCATCCGCCTCGAAGATCTCGTGGATGACCCGCGACCATGTGATCGCCCCGCTTTGCGGGTCCATCTCCCAGTTGCCGATGCGCGCCAGGCGTTGCGATTCCAGCAGCCGGGTGGAGAGCTGTGACAACGCCAGTTCCGAGGTCTTGCGCTTGGTGATGTCCTGCATCACACCCAGCATGTACAGGACCTCGCCGTCCTGACCCCGGACCACGTCGCCGCGCTCCAGCAGCCAGTGCTCCGAGCCGTCGGGCCAGATAACGCGATGCTCCAGTTCCAGGTAGGACCCGCGACGCAGACTGCTGGCGATCGCATTGCGCACCCGGACGCGATCGTCGGGGTGCACCGCCTGCACGAAATTGGCGACCGTGGGTTCCAGCCCGCCCTCGGGATAGCCCAGAAGCGGCGGGATGCGCTCCGACCAGCCCAGCGCCTCGCGGTTCGGCGCCCATTCCCAGGTCCCCATGTTGGCGAAGATCTGGCTGGAGCGCAGGCGGTGCTCCTGATGCTTCACGTGGGTGATCTCGGTGCGGATCGACACGTACTGGTAGGGGCGCCCGTTGCTCCCGAGATACGGGACGATGGTGGTCTCCACCCAGTACAGCGAGCCGTCGCGCGAACGATTGCACATTTCGCCCTGCCAGACGCGCCCGGACGCGATGGTGGACCAGAGCTCGGCATAGAATTCCGGTGGATGCTGGCCGGACTTCAGGATGCGGTGATTGCGGCCTATCAGCTCGGACACCGCATAGCCGCTGATCCGGGAAAAGCGCTCGTTGGCGTAGACGATGTTGCCGGCCACGTCCGCGATACTGACCAGGGCATGTTCGTTGACGGCCACATGCTCGCGCTCGCGCTCGTACAGGGCATCGCGATAGGACTGGCTGACCCCGTCGATCTGGCGCATCTGGCGCGCCCGCGCGGCAATCGCGGCCTGGATACGGGCTGGCTCCACGGGCTTTAGAAACACCCCCGCCACACCGGGGTGCACCGTCATCAGGGCGTTGATCCGTCCGGGGTCCTCGGTCAGGAACAGCAGCGGGACCGCCCCCCCGTTGTCCCGAGTACGCAGCAGCGCGACAAACGATTCCGCCGGTTCGTCCAGCCCCTGCAGATCGAGGACCACCACATCGGCGCCGATCTCGCCCAGCCGGAGGCGCGCATCCTCCGGGTCGGACACCGTCGATACCTCCAGCCCGGAAGCGGCCAGGTGATGAGCGAGTTCGCTGTCCGCCTCCCCGGCGACTAGCAGCACGCGATAATCCGACTCCACGATTACGCCGCCGATCTGCATCAGCTGCTCGACCAGGGTGTCGGTTACCAGGGGGTGATCGAGGCAGCGCGTCACCCCCTGGCGCACGCATTCGAGGCGGGCGCCGGGACTCCAGGCCTGAGCGACGGCCAGCACCGGAAGCCCGCTGGCCAGCGCAGACGCCAGCCCCGGCAAGCCGCCCCCGTCCGCCGCGACCACGTCGGCACACAGCACCACTGCGGAAAGCGGCTCGTCGTCGGCCACGGCAACCTCGCCCCGGGTTACACGAAAACCCTGGTCGGCCAGCATGCGGGCCACCGCCTCGCCGACCGCGCCGCCGTCGTCGATCAGGCGGACTCGTGACTCCGCCGGACGCCCCCCCACAGGCTGCATGCGCGCCTGCGCCGCCGGCCGCGCCCGCTGCCGATAGGCCTCCACGGCCGTGGCCAGGCGGCGCACCCCCGCGACAATCAGGTCACGATCCGGTCCGGGCGGGGCCCGGCGTACGCCGGCCACGGCGGCCCGCAGGGATTCCGCCGCGCCGCGGATCAAGCCGACATCGAAGACCTGCCCCGACTGCGCCAGCGCCTGGGCCTCGCGGTACAGGGTGATCAGGCGTTCGCCATCCGCAAACGTGCCGTCGAGCTGACCGGACAGGGCCTCCAGCTCCGCGACCCGCTGCCCCAGTGACTCGAGGAATTCGCCCCGCAGGCGCGCCAGCCCCGGCGATGCCGGGGCTGGTGTCACGAGAGGCGTACGTGACGGATGCACCGAATCAGTTCGGCGGGCCGCCCGGATTGATGTCCTTGTCCTTGACGATAAAGTAGACCCCGATCGCCGCCAGGCCCATCCACATCAGCAGTGCAAACACCCCGAGGATCTCCCAGAGCGTCACGAAGAAGAACAGCATGATGGCGGCGGCGCCAAGGAAGATGTTGCCGATCACGAAATTGGACGGCCGGCGGGAATCATTGTCGGGCATGGAGCACTCCGGTACGGGTGCCAGGGACGGCACCGGGCAGGGCTATTGCTTCTTGTAGGGGGCGAAGTCGAACTGCCCGGCGGTCATGTCGTCCCACAGATCGCTCTGCAGCACGGCCAGCAGCTTGAACAGCTTGCGCAGTTCGGGGTCATCCATGAAGCGCTGGTCCTCGCTGGCCTTCAGCGTCTCGACCAGGGTGGCGCACTGTTCGCGGCTGATTCCGAGGACGTTCAGGCCCTCTTCTCCCATCTCGACATCCATCGAGCGTCTCCGGTTCGGTTAAGTGGCACCGATTGTAGCCGCATGCCGGCACACGGCGAAAACACCGGAACCCGGCCGCGTCATTGCGAGGCCCCGCCAGGGGCCGTGGCACAAAAGCGCGACGCGCGTTGAGCGGCCGCAGGCCGGCCCGAAGGGCGAGCGCAGCGGGAACCCCGCGACGAAATCCCGATGCTCGCCCCACCCAGCGTCGAGGCCGGCCACAGAGATCGCCACGGCGCTGCGCGCCTCGCGATGACGGGATCCGCTTACGCCGCCTGGGCGCGGATCAGCTCGACCCGGTTGCGCACGTACAGGTAGTACAGCACCGGGATGATCACCAGCGTCAGCAGCGTGGAGACAAACACGCCGAAGATCAGCGAGATCGCCAGGCCGGAGAAGATCGGGTCATCCAGAATAAACCCGGCGCCGACCATCGCCGCCAGCCCGGTCAGGATGATCGGCTTGGCGCGCACCGCACCCGCGTGCACCACTGCCTCGATCACCTCCACGCCACGGCGGATCTCCTCGTTGATGAAGTCCACCAGCAGGATCGAGTTGCGCACGATAATCCCGGCCAGCGCGATCATCCCGATCATCGAGGTCGCGGTGAACTTGGCGTCCATGAAGAAGGCATCCATGAAGGCATGCCCCGGCATCACCCCGATCACGGTCAGCGGGATCGGCGCCATGATGATCAGCGGCACCATGTACGAGCGGAACTGCGCGACCACCAGCAGGTAGATCAGGATCAGCCCCACCGAGTAGGCAATGCCCATGTCGCGGAAGGTCTCGTAGGTCACCTGCCACTCGCCGTCCCACTTCAGGGAGAAGTTGTACGGGTTGTCCGGCTGGCTGATGAACAGCTGCTCCAGCGGCTCGCCATAGGCCATGGGCTGATCGCGCAGGCCGAAGAACATGTCGAACATGCCGTATAGCGGGCTGTCCAGACCACCGGCCAGGTCGCCCATCACGTAGACGACCGGCAGCAGGTTCTTGTGATGGATCGAATGCTCCAGGGTCGAGTCCACCACATTGACCACCTCGGACAGCGGCACCAGCGTGCCGTCGCGCGAGCGCACCTTGAGCCCCAGCACCGGGTCCAGGCTGCCCTTCTCGGCCTGTTCGAACTCGAGCCGCACGGGCACCGCGTACTTCACGTTGGAGCCGTAGAGGTAGGTCACGTCCTCGCCGGACAGCGCGGTCTCGATCGCCTGCACCACCGCCTGCTGCGACACGCCCAGGCGCGCGGCCCGCTCGCGGTCGACCTGCAGGATCTTCTTCTGCCCCGGGTATTCCACCGAGTCGTCGATATCGGTAATGCCGTCGGTGTTCTCGAAGCGCTCGCGCACCTGGCGGGCGATCTCGATCTGACCGTCGTAGTCCGGCCCGTAGATCTCGGCCACGATCGGCGACATCACCGGCGGCCCCGGCGGCACCTCGACCACCTTCACCGCGGCACCGTGACGATCGGCGATCTCGTTGATTGCCTCGCGCACACCGAGCGCCACCGCATGGCTCTGGCGCGAGCGCTCGGAGGCATCCACCAGATTCACCTGGATGTCGCCGACGTGCGAGCCCTCACGCAGGTAGTACTGCCGCACCAGGCCGTTAAAGTTGATCGGCGCCGCGGTACCCGCGTAGGTCTGCACGTTGTGCACCTCGGGCACGGTCTTCAGATAGTCGCCCATCTCCGCCAGCACGCGGGAGGTACGTTCCAGGCTGGTGCCCTCCGGCATATCCAGCACCACCTGGAACTCCGACTTGTCGTCGAACGGCAGCATCTTCATGACCACCAGCTGGAAGTAGGCCAGCGACACCGAGCCCAGGATCAGCACCAGGGTCCCGACCCACAGCACCAGGCGGTTGGTCTTCTTGCGCCCGGAGGTCCCGAGAAACGGCAGCAGCAGGCGGTTGAAGATCTTCATCAGCCCGGCGGAGGCGCTCTCGCCTTCCGCGCCATGCCCGCCGCCGGTCGGGGCGGCATGCGCATGCTGCTCGGCCTGGCGGCGCAGCACCTTGTACGTCAGCCAGGGCGTGACCACGTAGGCCACCGCCAGCGAGATGATCATCCCCATCGAGGCGTTGATCGGGATCGGGCTCATGTAGGGCCCCATCAGCCCGGTCACGAAGGCCATCGGCAGCAGGGCCGCGATCACGGTGAAGGTCGCGAGGATGGTCGGTCCGCCGACCTCGTCCACCGCGAGCGGGATGGCCTCGAGGAATTTCCTGCCGCCCTTGGCCATGTGCCGGTGGATGTTCTCCACCACCACGATGGCATCGTCCACCAGGATCCCGATGGAGAAGATCAGCGCGAACAGCGACACGCGGTTGAGGGTGAAGCCATAGGCCCAGGAGGCGAACAGGGTGATCGCGAGCGTGATCACCACGGCCACACCGACGATGAAGGCCTCGCGCCAGCCGAGTGCGATCCAGACCAGGATCACCACCGACGCGGTCGCGAGGATCAGCTTCTGGATCAGGGTGTTCGCCTTGTCGTCCGCGGTTACGCCGTAGTTGCGGGTAATGGTCGTCTCGATACCGTCGGGGATATAGGTCCCGCGCAGTTGATCCAGGCGCTCGACCAGGGCGTCGGCGATATCCGGGGCATTGGTCCCCGGTTGCTTGGCAATCGCCACGGTGACCGCCGGGTGGCTCTCGCCCGCGCGCGCTCGATCGCCGGCGGCCGCGCCATGGGCAAAGCGCACGTGCTCGGTGGCATAGGCCGGGCCCTGCACCACCTCGGCAACGTCCTCGAGGTAGATCGGACGGCCGTCGTGCATGCCGACCACCAGACTGGCGAAAGCCTCGGGTTCGGTAATGAAGTCGCCGGCCTGGACGAGGATCTCTTCATCGTCCTGATAGAGCTGCCCGGCGTCGCGCGAGAAGTTGGAGGCCTGCAGGCTGGTGCGCAGGTCATCCACCGACAGGTTGTAGGCAGCGAGCGTCTCCGGCTTGAAGCGCACGTGCACCACGTGGTCCGGGCCGCCGACCGTGTAGATATCACGGGTACCCGGGACCCGCTTGAGCTCGGCCTCGATCCCGTGCGCCACGCGCAGCAGATCGTGCCCGCCGCGCTCGGGGTCCTCGGTCCACAGGGTCACGTTGACGATCGGCACGTCGTCGATGCCCATCGGCTTGATGATCGGCTCGCCGACCCCCAGCCCCGGCGGCAGCCAGTCCTGGTTGGAGAACACCTGGTTGTACAGGCGCACCAGCGCCGCGGTGCGGTCCTCGCCGACCTCGAACTGAATGGTGATCTGCGCCATGTTCGGGCGCGAGACGGAATAGATGTCATCGATGCCCTCGATCTCCGAGAGCACCTGCTCGGCCGGCGTGGCGACCAGTTGCGCCACCTCCTGCGCGCTCGCCCCGGGGAACGGGATGAACACATCGGCCATGGTCACGTTGATCTGCGGCTCTTCCTCGCGCGGGGTCACCAGAATCGCAAACAGCCCCAGCAGCAGCCCCAGCAGGGCCAGCAACGGGGTGATCTGGGTGGTCAGGAAGGCCTGCGCGATGCGCCCGGAGATCCCCATCCGCTCGGACGCCCCCTCCGTGGTGGCATCGCTCATGGGTTCACCTGCTGATGTTCCTTCAGCCAGATCTGCGCGTGCACCGGGTCCAGCGCCACGCGCTCGCCGGCCTCCAGACCGCCGTGGATCTCGATCAGGCCGTCATGCTGACGCCCGACCCGTACCTGACGGAACGCCACCCGGTCGTCCGCGTCCACCACATAGACGGCGATGACCTCGCTGCGATAGACCACGGCCTCGGTCGGCACCACCAGGCGCTCCACCGCGTCCACGACGAAGGCGGTCTTCACGAACATGCCGGGGAACAGGCCCAGATCCTGCTGCTCCGGCAGGTTCACGCGGATGCGAAAGGTCGAGCTGGCGGGATCGGCGTAGGGGAAGATGGTCAGGCTTTCGGCCGCCACCCGGTCTCCGTTCAGCAGGACCTCGGCACTGCGCCGCTCGCGCACGCTGTGAATCAGACGCTGCGGCACATCCACCGCCACCCGCAACTGGTCCAGGCTGATCCCGGACAGCAGCGGCGACCCCGGGCTGACCGACTCGCCGACCTCTACATGGCGCTCGGTCACGATCCCCGAATAGGGCGCATACACCTCGGTGTAGCCCAGTTGTTCACGGGCCTCCTCGACCCGGCCCTCGGCCGAGCGCAGGCGGGCACGCGCCGACTCCAGCGCGGCCTCGGCGCGATCGAACTCGGAGCGCGACACCACCCCGCGATCGAACACATCGCGAATGCGCTCGAACTCCGAACGGGCCTCGTTGAAGCGGGCGCGGGCCTCGGCCAGATCGCCCTCGGCCTGGCTTACACGGGCCTGCTGCTCGGTGTCGCTGACCCGGACCAGCAATTCATCGGCCTCGACGAAGTCGTCGACATCCACGTAGATCTCGCGGATCCGCCCGGAGGTCTGCGCCGAGATCGTGGACCGCTGCACTGCCTCGACGCGGCCATCCAGGATCCGTTCCTGGGTGATCGTCTGGCGTTCGGCGGTGGCCGTCTCGAACGGCAACTCCGCCTGGGCCGCAAACGGCAACAGCAGCAGGGCCCACAGGGTGTGGCGCATCCGGTTTCGTGTCATGAGGCGTCTGTCCTTGCTAGATGAGGTCGCCGGGGATGCGGCGCGCGCACCGGACCCGGAACCATATATTAGATTTTTCTAATTTATTATTTCCTGATGTTGAACGCAATCCGGCCGTCCGGCCCCACCGCGTTCGTCTCCCTCGCTCCGAGTATAGCCACCCTGACAAGGGTTTCACCCGCTAGGGAGACGCTGATTGAATCGCACGTCCGCGTTGGTGCCCCCTGTTTTCCGAGACAAGGCGCGTCGTGCAGCGGGTAGTGGTTCTACCCGCAAGCGGCGCAACGCAGGATCGGGGAACAGGGGGCACCAACCCCACAAGCCATTGAAAGCAGGGGCTCGGCCGCCCGTTGTTGATCAAAAACGGGCGCGAGAACGGCGTTGCGGCTCCCTTGTGCAGAGTGACTGCACGGCAGTCACCGCGCATTAAACGCACGCAAAAGCGACTCGAGCGCGGACGTGCGATTCAATCAGCGTCTCCCTAGGGCCGACGCGAGCGCTGCACCGACCCCGCGCTCCCCGTATCATGGCGACCTTTCGCCGCAACGCCCCGGAGGATGCCATGCCGCTGCTGCAAGTCGAGACCAATGCCGCCCTGCCCGACGACACCGCCACGTTGTGCCAGCGTCTGTCCGCCGCGGTCGCCGACTGGCTGGGCAAGCCCGAGGGCTACGTGATGGTCGCCTGCCGCCACAACCCGGCCATGTGCTTTGGCGGGCGCACCGATCCGCTCGCGTACTGCGAGCTGAAGAGCATCGGCCTGCCCGAGGGCCTGACCCGCGAGCTGTCGCGCAAGCTGTGCGACAGCCTGCAGGCGGAACTGGGCATCGAGCCGGCCCGCGTCTACATCGAATTCGCCGACGCCCCGCGCCACTTCTGGGGCACCAACGGCACCACGTTCTGAACCCTTTCCAGCCATCAACCACGGACTGCCCCCGATGCGCGTCTCGCAATTCCCGCTGAACACCCTGAAGGAAACCCCGGCCGACGCCGAGATCATCTCCCACCAGCTGATGCTGCGCGCCGGCTACATCCGCCGGCTGGCCTCCGGGCTGTACACCTGGCTGCCACTGGGCCTGCGGGTGCTGCGCCGGGTGGAAAACATCGTACGCGAGGAGATGAACCGCGCCGGCGCCCTGGAGGTGCTGATGCCGGCGGTGCAGCCGGCCGAGCTGTGGCAGGAGTCCGGGCGCTGGGACTTCTACGGCGCCGAACTGCTGCGCATCAAGGATCGCCATGACCGCGACTTCTGCTTCGGCCCGACGCACGAGGAGGTGATCACCGACCTGGTACGCCGCGAAGTCCGCAGCTACCGCCAGCTGCCGGTCAACTACTACCAGATCCAGACCAAATTCCGCGACGAGCGCCGCCCGCGCTTCGGCGTAATGCGCGCCCGCGAATTCCTGATGAAGGACGCCTACTCCTTCCATATCGACGCCGCCTCGCTGGGCGAGACCTACCACCAGATGCACGCGGCCTACACCCGCATCTTCGAGCGCTGCGGTCTGGACTTCCGCGCAGTGGAAGCCGACACCGGCGCCATCGGCGGCAATACCTCGCACGAGTTCCACGTGCTGGCCAGCTCCGGCGAGGACGCCATCGCGTTCTCCCCGGCCGGGTTCGCCGCCAACGTCGAACTGGCCCCCTGCCCGGCACCCGAGCCAGCCCCGGCCCCCGGCGCAGCGCTGGAGAAGATCGCCACGCCCGACGTGCACACCATCGACGATCTCGCGAAATTCCTGGACATCCCGACGGAGCGCACGGTGAAGACCCTGGTGGTCGCCGCCTCCGACGCGATCGACGCCGACCTGGTCGCCATCGTGCTGCGCGGCGACCACGAACTGAACGCGGTGAAGGCCGAGAAGCATCCCTGGGTCGCCGAGCCGCTGCGCATGGCCGAGGCCGCCGAGATCCGGGCCGCCTTCGGCGCCGACCCCGGTTCGCTGGGCCCGGTCGGCAGCCCGATCCCGGTACTCGCCGACCAGGCCATGCTGGGCATGGCCGACTTCGTGGTCGGCGCCAACGAGAACGGCCACCACCTGACCGGCGTGAACTGGGGCCGCGATCTGCCGCAGCCGGAGACCGCCGACCTGCGCAACATCCTCGAGGGCGAGCCGGCCCCGGACGGTTCCGGGGCAATCGAGATCCGCCGCGGCATCGAGGTCGGCCACATCTTCCAGCTCGGTGACAAGTACAGCCAGGCCCTGGGCGCCCGCGTGCTGGACGAGGACGGCCGCGAGCAGGTGGTGACCATGGGCTGCTACGGCATCGGTGTCTCCCGCGTGGTCGCCGCCGCGATCGAGCAGAACTCCGACGAGCGCGGCATCTGCTGGCCGACGGCGATCGCCCCCTTCGACATCGCCCTGTGCCCGATCGGCGCCAAGAAGTCCCAGCGCGTGCGCGAGGCCGCGGAGAAACTGCACGACGAGCTGGAGGCCGCCGGCTTCCAGGTCCTGCTGGACGACCGCGAACAGCGTCCCGGCGTGATGTTCGCCGACATGGAGCTGATCGGCATCCCGCACCGCCTGGTCATCGGCGAACGCGGCCTCGACGCCGGGGAACTCGAATACCAGGCGCGCATCGCCAGCGAGGCCGAACACCTCCCGATGGATGGCCTGCTCGACGCCCTGCGCCAACGCCTGCAATAAGGGCTCGGCGGTCACCGTGCCTCGCCCGCAGAAAACAGCGCCGAAGTGACGGGCGTATTCGGGACCGGTATTTCCCGGGAGAGTCCGGTTCGACAACCGTTTGCGCGCTAATAACGCAGCGCGTTAGCATTTATCCATGATCCAGAGCTACCGCGGCAAGGAAGCCGCGCGGCTGGCCCGGGGCGAGAGGGCACGCCGCCTGCCCGACGAGGTAACGCGCCGGGCACGAATGCGTCTGGCGCGCATCCACGCTGCCACCCGCCTCGAGGATCTGCGCCAGCCTCCCTCGCATCGACTGGAGGCACTGAAAGGCGACCGCGCGGGTCAATACAGCATCAGGATCAACGACCAGTGGCGCATCTGTTTCGAATGGCGAGACGGTCACGCCTACAACGTCGAGATCGTGGATTACCACTGATCCGACGACCACCAGGGAGGCAACGATGACAGCACAGGATATCGAGGCCCCGATCCATCCGGGCCAGCACCTGGCCGAATTCATCGAGGAGGCAGGCATCAGCCAGTACCGCCTGGCGCACGACATCAGCGTGCCCCCCCGCCGAATCAACGAGATCGTGCAGGGCAAGCGCGCGATCACGGCGGATACGGCGCTTCGCCTGGGCCGTTATTTCCGCACCTCGCCCGAGTTCTGGATGAACCTCCAGGATCACTTCGAGCTCGAGCAGGCCCGCCAGTCCCTGGGGCCTCGGCTTGAACAAGAAGTACATCCGCGCGTTGCCTGATTCACGCGGCCCCCTCATCGACTGCCCCGCCGCAACCGATCCCCGCAAACAGGGCCGCTTCTGATGGGGTCGGTCGCCTTTACCCTGGAGATGGGGATCGTGTTCGGCCTACTAGGGCTGACGATCCTGCTGTTCGTGACGGAGGTGATCCGGATCGACCTGGCGGCGCTGAGCGTGCTGTTCCTGCTCGGCATGGTCGCGCTGGTGCCGGGGGTGGCGCCGATCGTCGAGGGCGAGGCACTGTTTTCCGGCTTTGCCTCGAACGCGGTGATCGCGATCATCGCGGTGATGATCATCGGCAAGGGGCTGGACCGCTCCGGGGTCATGAACCGCCTCGCGGACCTGATCCTGCGCTTTGGCGGGCAGACCGAGCGCCGCGTGATGGCCACCACCTCGGGGGCCGTGGGCATCATCACCAGCTTCATGCAGAACATCGGGGCCGCCGCGTTGTTCATGCCGGTGATCAACCGCATCGGCGCGGCCGCACGTATCCCCCGCTCGCGCCTGCTGATGCCGATGGGCTTTGCCGCGATCGTCGGCGGCACCCTGACGCTGGTGGCCTCCAGCCCGCTGATCCTGCTCAACGACCTGTTGCCCGGCGAGGTCGAGGGCTTCGGGCTGTTCGACGTGACCCCGATCGGACTCGCCCTGCTGGGTACGCTCATCCTCTACTTCGCGCTGTTCGGACGCTGGGTCCTGCCGGCCCGCGATCCCCAGACCGAGGACCCGGACGAGAGCCGGGTGCAGACGACCTCGGCCTGGTTCCGCGATGTCTACGGCATGGATTTCGGGGTGCGCGAGGCACGCCTGGACGAGGACAGCTCCCTGGCCGGAATGCGCGTGGGCGACTTCGAGGCGGCCTTCGGGGTACACGTCGTGGGCGTCACCACGGGCGACGAGACCCGCATCGAACCCAACCGGGACGTGGAGCTGGAGCGCGGAGCACACCTCGCCATCCTCGGACCGGTCACCACCATCGAGACGACCTGCGACCACACCGGCACCGTGCTGAAGGACGAACTGGACGTGTTCGCCCGCGCCATGTCCGCCCGCCACGGAGGGATCGCGGAGGTGATCATCCCGCCCGGCTCCGAGCTGATCGGACAGACCGTGCGCGACAAGGGCATGCGCCGCAGCTACGGCATCTCGGTGCTGCGCATCCAGCGCGGCGATGACCTGATCGTCGACGAGGTCCCGGATACCCCGCTGAAGGCCGGCGACACCCTGGTCGTGCACACGCCCTGGGAGAACCTGCAGGCGCTGGAGGACGACCGCGACTTCGTCGTGGTCACCAGCCGCTATCCACGACGCAAGCAGGAGGCGTCAAAGACCCACCGGCCACTGGCCGCGCTCGGCTCCCTGGCGCTGGGGCTGGGGCTGGTGCTGTTCACCGACCTGCCGCTGGCACTGGCCCTGCTGGGCGGGGCCCTGGGGATGATCTTCACCGGCGTGATCACGATGGACGAGGCCTATCGCGGCATCAGCTGGAAGACCGTCTTCCTGCTCGCCTCGCTGATCCCGCTGGGGCTGGCGGTGGAGAACTCCTGCGCCGGCGAGTGGATCGCGACCAACGGCATGCAGCAACTGGAAGGGATGCCGGTCTGGGTGCTGCAGGTCGCGGTGTTCCTGCTGACCACCTTCTTCACGCTGGTGATGTCCAACGTCGGGGCGACGGTTCTGCTGGTCCCGCTGGCGGTCAGCTTCGCGAGCGTCGCCCAGGGCATGGGGATCGACGCCGACCCGCGCGTGTTCGCGCTGATCGTCGCGATCGCCGCATCCAACTCCTTCATCCTGCCCACCCACCAGGTCAATGCGCTGATCATGGATCCCGGCGGGTACCGCGTGGCCGACTACCTGCGCGCCGGCGCCGGTGTGACCCTGCTGTTCATGGTCGTCTCGCTGCTCGTCATCAACCTGCTGTTCTGAGGGAAACAGTGTTTCCCTCAGCCCGGTTCAGGGCCGGTACAGGCTACTCGGACAGACTCGGCTACAAACCCACACGGAAATCGCGCATGCCCGCAACGCTTCGTCTGTACCCGGTCCTGGCAGCCCTGGCGCTGCTGCTGGCCGCCTGCAGCCCGCGGATCTACGGGGTAAGCGAGGAACAATGGGACGCCATGGGCGAGGCCGAACGGGTCGAGGCCATCCGCGCCTGGGAATCGGTGCAGAAGGCCCGCGAGGCCCGGCTGCAGGCCGAAGCCGAGCAGGAGGCGGCACGGGCAGCCGAACGCGCCGAGCGGGTCGCGGCCATCCGCAGTGGCCAGGCCGGCCTGCCCGGAGACCTGATCCGCGTCAGTCTCAGCGGCGGCACGCTGCGGATCGGCGGTCGCGAACGCGCGCTGGAGCCAACGGCCTTTACCCTCGCCAGTGGCGAGAGCCGCAGTATCGAGGTACACGCCGAACGCTATCGCAGTGAACTCGAGGTCGCCTACGAAGACGGTCTCCTGCTGATCGACCTGCCGCGCCATTCGCGCACCGGGGCGGCCCGCCTCGCCTGGGACGGCGCCTGGATGCAGGGGGCCGAGACCCGCATCCGGTCGGAAGGTCCGCACCGGCTGCGCGACGTGCGTGCCTTCGTCCAGGTCATTCCGCCACCGGGTCGCCCGCTGCGGCGCTACTGAGGCACCGCCGAGTCAGCCCGTGGAGAACTCGCGCGGCGCCGGCTCCGGGGGTTCCAGCTCCTCGGCCTCCACCGCATCCACCCGCGCCATGCGCGGCCCGTCGGCCAGCCACTCCTCCAGCGTGTCCAGCGCCCTGCGCGGGCCCACGGCCAGCACCTCGACGCTGCCGTCCGGCTCATTACGGGCATAACCGGTCAACCCGAGCCGCCGGGCCTCGTCGCGGGTAGAGGCGCGGAAGAACACCCCCTGCACCTGACCGCTGACACGCCAGCGGCGGGCATGGTTATCATTGGCCTCCGTCATTTTTCGTCCTCCGGAGTGGATTCATGTCCGATGCCCCTACGCTGTACCACAACCCGCGCTGCAGCAAGTCGCGCGCGACCCTGGCACTGCTGCGCGAGCAGGGCGTGGAGCCGCAGATTGTCGAATATCTGAAGACGCCGCCGGATGCCGCCACCCTGCGCGCCATCGTCGACCGGCTGGGCATCGCCCCGCGCGATCTCCTGCGCACCGGCGAGGCGGAGTACCGCGAACTGGGCCTGAAGGATGCCGAGCTGGACGACGAGGCGCTGATCCAGACCATGGTGCAGCATCCGAAACTGATCGAACGCCCGATCCTGGTCATGGGTGAGCGCGCCCGCATCGGGCGTCCGCCCGAGCAGGTGCTGGAGATCCTGTCGTGAGCGCGGTCCCCGAGGTCCTGGTGCTGTACTACAGCCGCTACGGCGCGACCGCCGAGCTGGCCCGTCACGTCGCCAGCGGCGTGGAGCGGGCCGGCGCCGTCGCCCGCGTGCGCACCGTGCCGCCGGTGAGCACCAACATCACCGGCGAGGCGCCGGCGGTTCCCGCCGACGGCCCGCCCTACGCGGAGACCCGCGACCTGGAGGAATGCGCCGGGCTGGTCATGGGCTCGCCCACGCGCTTCGGCAACATGGCCGCGCCGCTGAAGCACTTCCTCGACGGCACCAGCGGCCTGTGGGCCAGCGGCGGCCTGGTCGATCGCCCGTTCGGGCTGTTCACCAGCACCGCCACCCAGCACGGCGGGCAGGAAACCACCCTGCTGACCATGGCCCTGCCCCTGATCCACCAGGGGATGCTCTGGGTCGGCGTGCCCTACACCGTACCGGAGCTGAGCACCACGACCTCCGGGGGCTCGCCCTACGGCGCCAGCCATGTCGCCGGCGGCCAGGGCGAGCACCCGGTCAGCCGCGAGGAGCAGCGCATCGCCACGGCCCTGGGCGAGAGGGTCGGGCGGATCACGCGCCGCCTGCAGAACGGGGAATCGGCATGATCCTCGCGGCGCGCGCGCTGGCGCTGGTCGCCTATCTGGCCCTGATCGGCCTGATCCTGGTCTGGACCACCTGGATCGACCGGCCGGAGATCGTGCCGGTCTCGTTGGCGCTGGTGATCCTGGTCCTGCCGCTGCTGTTCCCGCTGCGCGGGATGCTGCACGGGCGCCGCTACACCCACGCCTGGTCCAGCCTGCTGGCGCTGGCCTACGTGACCCTGGGGATCACGCTGGCCGCGGCGGCCGATGCGCGCCTGTACGGGCTGCTGATGACCGCCGCCAGCCTCGCCTGGTTCGCCGGCTGCCTGCTCTACGTCAAACTCGACGCCCGCCGCGCTCGCAAGCTTACTTCCTGATTTTCACCACGAAGCGCACGAAGACACGAAGAAGGTCAAAACCCGTTCACAGGAAGACGGGAAGGCTGGAAGAGGGCATTTTGTTTACAGGAGGTTGCGGGAAAGTCCTTTCCGGTGCGCAATGTACCCACGCTTCGGCCGGAGCGAGGCGCCCAGCCAGCATCCCCGGGCCGAGGACCGCCTCCCGGTACGCCCCATCCAGAATCTTCCGTCCTTCCCGTCTTCCTGTTAAACGCCCTTGACCTGGCCCTTCTTCGTGCCTTCGTGTGCTTCGTGATGAAGATCAGGAACGCGCGAGCTGGTCGCGGACGAAGGGGATGGTCAGTCTCCGCTGTTCGGCCAGGGCGGCCAGGTCCAGGCGGTCCAGCAGGGCCAGCAGGGCCACCAGATCACGGCGGTAGTGGCGCAGCAGGTAGTCGGCCACCGCCTCCGGCAGCTCCAGCCCGCGCAAAACGGCGCGCTGGGCGAGGATGCGCTTGAGGTCGTCTTCCTCCGGTGCCTGCATCCGGAACACCGGCCCCCAAGCCAGGCGCGAGGTCAGGTCCGGCAGGCGGCTGCCCAGCCCGTCCGGCGCATGGGTCGCCGCCAGCAGTACCCGGCAGCCGCTGTCGCGCAGGCGGTTGAGCAGCCCGAACAGGGCTTCGTCCCAGTCGCCCTTCCCGACCACCTCGTCGAGATCGTCCAGTGCCACCAGGCGGGCACGCTCCAGGCCGTCCAGCACCGCCAGCGGCGGGGCGGATGCGACCTCGCCCAGCGGCAGGTAGGCCACCGGATCGCCGCGTTCGTGGCTCTGATGGCAGGCCGCCTGCAGCAGGTGGGTCTTGCCGACGCCGGACGGCCCGTGCAGCAGGATCTGTGGCTCGCTCATGCCAACCCCGACGGCCAGCGCCTCGACGGCATCCCGGGCGAGCGGATTGCCGCCGGGATAGAAGCCGGCAAAGCGCGACGTATCCCGCAGGCGCAGGTCCAGCGGCAGCTGGCGCTGCGGGGCAGCCTCGCGACCCTGGCCGGCACTCATTCCCCGGGACCTCCCGGCTCCGAGGGCGCTTCCCCGGCATTCAGGCGCCGGTAGTGCACCAGCAGGTGGCGCACGCCGACAGCCAGCACCGCCGCCACCGGCAGCGCCAGCAGCACGCCGAAAAAGCCGAACAGCTGTCCGCCGGCCAGCACGGCAAAGATCACCGCGACCGGATGCAGCCCGGTGCGGTCGCCCACCAGCCAGGGCGTCAGCACCATGGACTCCAGCACCTGGGCCACGGCGAAGATCGCCAGCACGATCAGCAGCAGGGTCCAGCCGTCGCCCTGCACCAGCGCGGCGGCGCTGGCCAGCAGCACCCCGACGATCACGCCAACATAGGGGATAAAGCTGACCAGCCCGGCGATCAGGCCAATCGCCAGACCCATCTCGACCCCGGCCACGGTCAGGGTGACCGCATAGAACAGGCCCAGCGCCAGCATCACCAGCATCTGTCCGCGCAGAAAGGCCCCCAGCGTTTCGTCCGACTCCGCGGCGAAGGTCATCACCGCCGAACGCCAGGCCCGCGGCAGCAGGTCGCGCAATCCGTCCAGCAGGCGCGGCCAGTCGCGCAGCAGATAGAAACTCACCACCGGGATGAGCACCAGGTTCAATACCCCCAGCACCAGCGCGCCGGTGGAGCTGCCGATCCACTGCAGTACACCCCCGGCCAGCCCGCCGGCCTCGCGCCAGTGCTCGGTGACCAGCCCCTGCAGCGCACCGGCGTCCAGCGGCGGCAGGCCGTCCCCGGCCAGTTCCTCCAGCCACGGCCGCACCTGCGCATCGAACCAGCCGAGGATCTGCGGCAGCGCCAGCGTGAGTCGTTCGAACTGGGCGATGGCCAGCGGGATCAGGATCAGGATCAGCGCGGCCAGCCCGAGCATCACCAGCAGGAAGATGACCACCGTGGCCAGGGTGCGCGAACGCCCGGTGCGCACCGCCAGACGTGTCACCAGCGGATTGAACAGATAACCGATCAGCAGCGCCACGACGAAGGGGGTGAGGATTGGCGCGAGCAGGTACAGCGCCCCGCCCAGTACCAGCAATCCGACCAGGGCGGCCAGGGTCGCGGCCGAGACCGGCCCGACGCGCTCGCGCAACTCGACCCCCGTGCTCATGACGCCCTCCCGTTCGCCGCGTCCGACCCGCCCTGGCCGCGCAGGTAACGCCACGCATACAGGCCCCACTGCACGGTATAGGCCAGACCGCTGGCCAGGGTCGTGAAGGCCACGACAATAATCAGCAGCTGCACCCAGATCGGGTCCAGTGCCAGCAGACCGACCTTCACGATGGCCACCAGCACCAGCGCGATCTGCAGGAAGGTGTTCACCTTGCTGATCAGCAACGGCCGAATGGCCAGGGGCCCGACAAACACCCGGTACAACGCGGAGCCAAGGGTCAGCCAGACATCCCGCCCCACCACCAGCAACAGCAGCCAGAGGGGCAGCAGTCCGGACAGGGTCACGGCCACATAGATCCCCAGCATCAGCAGCTTGTCCGCCGCCGGATCCAGCCAGGCACCCAGCGGCGTATGCCAGCCGTAACGCCGGACCAGCCAGCCGTCCAGGGCGTCACTCAGTCCGGCGATTGCCAGCAGCACCACCGCCACCAGGTAGTGCTCCAGCGCCAGCAGCACGACAATCGGCGGGATCAGCAGGATCCGGCCGATCGTGACGGCATTGGGGATCTGGTGGCGGGGCAGCATCCGGTTCGCCGTGACAGCAATCAGCGCCGATCAAGCCAGGCATCGGCCTCGGGTGCCGCATCCGGCGCCTCGGCCCGGGCAAAGCCGGAGCCGCGCAGCAGGTCGACCAGGTCATCGCGATCAAGGCCGGTGCGCACCTGCAGCACCACGCTGTCGCCGGCCAGCGCATCCAGACGCGCCGCCTCCACCGCCTGCAGCCGCGCCAATTCCGCGCGCAGGCGCTCGAAGGCCGCAAAGCCCTGGATCCCGGCAAACCCCAGGCGCAGCCATTCCGGCTCGGCCGCGACCCGTGCCAGGGGCTCGGCCACCCGGTCCAGCGCCCGCGCCACCGCCTCGCGGGCCGCCACTGCGGGGCTGTCCCCACTGGCGGAACTGCGGTATTCACGGGTGTCGTGCACCGCGACCACCCGCGCCTCGGCCCCGCTCGCGGTCTCGCGCACGTGCAGCAGCAGAACCCCGTCGGCCTCGTATCGGCGCGCGGCCGCAACCAGCGGCTCGCTCACACCGCCCACGATATCGGAGGGCTGGGCGGACCGGCGATCCTCCAGATCGCCGAGCGGGAACAGCAACGGCATGTCCCGGGCCTCGGCCAGCTCGTCCAGCGCCGCGAGGATCCCCGGGCCGTCCACCGCATCCCCGAGCAGGTCACGCTGCCCGCCGGCATCATGTACGGCCCATACCAGCAGCGCCGGACGCTCGCCCAGCAAGGCCGGCACACCCGCGTCTCGCAGCGCGGTGCGCAGACGAAACGGGTCGAACTCCAGGCGGTAGCGGTCCTCTTCGAGCTGTTGCCGCCGCTCCAGCGCCGCGATCCAGCCCTCGTCGTCGCGGCCTTCGAGCAGTTCACCCGCCAGATCCAGCACCGGGCCCGAACGCAGCCCCGCCAGCCTTACCAGCGCCTGTTCCACCCCCTGCTCCAGGGCCCGGGCCTCGTCCTCGGCGGTGACCGTCACCACCAGCGCGTCATCGGCGGCCCCGGCCGGGGTCAGCACCAGGAAAAGGAGGCCCAGCAGGAAGGCCAGGCGGGAATGCGCTCGAGGATGCAGGGGCATGGTCATGATCGGTTGTTCGACAGGCGCCACAAAATACCACAGGCATGCGCCCCGGCATCGCCGGAGAAGGCTCGCCAGCGCCGCCCGTTCGCACCCGCCTTCTTCGCCGCGAAACGCTTCCCGGCTTTGCACCCCCGCACCCGGCTCGCTACCATGCCGGGTTCTGCGAGACCGCCGCAGCGCGCGGCCTCCACCCGCGCTCATTCAACATCGGGGAACCCATGTCCGAATCCCGTTCAGGCCTGACCTACCGCGAGGCCGGTGTCGACATCGAGGCCGGCGCCGAGCTGGTCGAACGTATCAAGCCGCATGCGGCGCGCACCCGACGCCCCGGCGTGATGGCCGGCCTGGGTGGCTTCGGGGCCCTGTTCGAACTGCCGATGGATCGCTACCGGCAGCCGGTCCTGGTATCCGGCACGGACGGCGTCGGTACCAAGCTGCGCCTGGCGCAGGAGACCGGCCGGCATGACCGCATCGGCATCGACCTGGTCGCGATGTGCGTCAACGACATCGTCGTCCAGGGGGCCGAACCGCTGTTCTTCCTTGATTACTACGCCACCGGCCACCTGGATGTGGACATCGCGGCGGACGTGGTGACCGGCATCGCCGAGGGCTGCGAACAGGCGGGCTGCGCCCTGATCGGTGGCGAGACTGCCGAGATGCCCGGGATGTACCAGGGCGAGGACTACGACGTGGCCGGCTTCGCTGTCGGCATCGCCGAGAAGGACGCCCTGATCGACGGCAGCCGAGTCGCCGCCGGGGATGTCGTCCTCGGCCTGGAGGCCAGCGGCCCCCATTCCAATGGCTACTCCCTGATCCGGCGCGTGCTGGAGCATGCCGGCACGCGCCTCGACGCACCGCTGCCAGGCGCCGACGGCATCACGCTGGGCGAGGCCCTGATGGCCCCCACCCGGATCTACGTGCGCCCGTTGCTGGAACTGCTGGAGCAGTTCCCGGTGCACGCCATGGCCCACATCACCGGCGGCGGCCTGACCGAGAACCTCCCGCGCGTGCTGCCCGACACCCTGGGCGCACGCATCGACCCCGACAGCTGGGCGCGGCCGCCGGTGTTCCACTGGCTGCAGCAGGCTGGCGACATCGCCGACGAGGAGATGCTGCGCACCTTCAACTGCGGCATCGGCATGACCGTCATCCTCCCCGAGGACCGGGTTGAGGCCGCCAGCACACAGCTCGCGCGGGCCGGCATCCGCAGCTGGCCGATCGGCGTGATCCGCGAACGCGACGAGTACCAGCCCGGCGTCACCTACGCCGCCGCATGAGCGGACCCATCGGGCAATCGGACACGACTCCGCGGCGCCTGGTCGTCCTGATCTCCGGGCGCGGCAGCAACCTCGGCGCCCTGATCGAGGCCTGCGAACAGGGCCGCATCCCCGCGCGGGTGGTCGGGGTCATCAGCAACCGGCCGGATGCCGGCGGGCTCGCGCTGGCCGAACAGCACGGCATCCCGCGGCGTGTCCTGAACCATCGCGACTACCCCTCGCGCGAGGCCTTCGACGCCGACCTGGCCGCCGCCATCGAGGACTATGCCCCGGACCTGGTCATCCTGGCCGGCTTCATGCGCATCCTGACCCCCGGTTTTGTGGACCGATTCACCGGCCGCATGCTGAACATTCATCCCTCGCTGCTGCCCAAGTATCGCGGCCTGGACACCCACGCCCGCGCCCTGGCCGATGGCGAGACCGAGCACGGCGCCAGCGTCCACTTTGTCACCCCGGAGCTGGACGGCGGACCGGTGATCATGCAGGCACGCGTGCCGGTGGCGCCCGACGATACGGCCGACACCCTGGCCGCCCGCGTGCAACGGGCCGAGCACCGGCTGTACCCCGAGGTCGTCCGGCGCGTGTGTTCAGGCGAAATTCAGTGGTGCGGGCGGATCCTGCAAGACGACGGCAGGCCGCTTGAGGCACCGCTGCAACTCGACGAGGACACCCATGAACGTTCAGGCCCCGACGACCGGCGCTAGCCGCGCGATGACCCGGCGTGCTGTTTCCATAATGCTGGCCCTGGTGCTGGCCCTGCTGGCCACCCCGGCAGCCGCGGACCGCGACCTGCGCCCGATCCCGCCGTACACCGCCAGCTACGAGGCCAGCGCCATGGGCAATACGCTCAAGGCGCGCATCACCCTCAACCACGAGGACGTGCAGACCCGCATGGCGATGGATGCCCACGTCTCCGGCTTCCTGCGCATCCTCGGGCGCTTCGAGCTGAGCCGCGAGGCCCTGATGAACAGCCGCAACGGCGACCTCCAGCTGGTGCAGTCGCGCAGCCAGCAGATCACCCCGCGCCGCGAGCGCAAGGTCGAGACGCGTTTCGACTGGGAGAGCAACCGCGCGATCGGCACCATCAATAGCGAGCGCTTCGATCTCGAGGTCCCGGAACAGACCCTGGACTTCCTCGGCTCGCTGTACCTGATGATGCAGCGCCTGGAGACCGGCGAACTGGCCGCCGCGGGGGACCGCGAGACCATCCAGGCGCTGGAACGCGACCGCCTGCGCGAATACGAGTTCGAGGTCGTCGGACGCGAGACCATGGACTCCCCGATCGGCCGCGTGGAGACCATCCGCATCGACCGCCGCAGCAAGGACAGCGACGTTGCGCTGTCCGCCTGGTTTGCGCGCGAGCTGCGCCACGTCCCGGTGCGTTTCGACTACGAGGCCGACGGCCGCGTGTTCGAGCTGAACCTCACGCAGCTGGAATGGCACGACCCGATCATTGACCTGACCGAGTAGACACCATGAGCGAGACCTTTGACCTGGCCATCATCGGCAGTGGCCCCGGGGGCTATCGTGCCGCCGTTCTGGGCGCCCTGCGCGGACTGAGCGTCGTCATCATCGAGAAGGGCGACTGGGGCGGCTGCTGCCTCAACCGCGGCTGCGTACCCAAGAAGGACTGGTACCACACCGCCCGCACCGTCGCCGCGCAGCGCCACTTCGAGGGCCGCGGCATCAGCGGCAGCCTCACGGCCGACATGGATCGCGCCTGGGACCACCAGAAGGACGTGGTCACCGAGGTGCGCAACTCCTACCTCGGCTACATGAAGCACCTGAAGATCCAGTACCGCCACGGCACTGCGAGCTTCCGCGACGCCGAGATCCTGGAGGTCGTCACCGACGACGGCACCGAGACCGTCAGCGCCCGCCACACCATCATCGCCACCGGCGCCACCGCCACCGTTCCGGCCCCGTTCACGGCCGAACCCGGGCGCGTACTGACCACCGACATGCTGTTCGACGACAAACCGCCTACGGGCGCGCGAGTCGCGATCATCGGCTCCGGCGTTGTCGCCACCGAGTTCGCCTGGATCTTCCATCATCTCGGCAAGCAGGTGACCTGGCTGTCGCGCTCCAAGCCGCTGTCCAACCAGAAGTTCAGCCCGCAGGCACTGGGCACGCTGAAGGAACAGCTGGCCGCGGACGGCATCGAGCCGGTGCGGGTCAAGGGCTACGAAAGCGTCGAGACCTCGGATGACGGCGTCACCATCACCGACAGCGAAGGCAACAGCTTCGAGGTCGACTGGGTCCTGCTCGGCACCGGACGCACCCCGCACACCGAGGGCCTGAACCTCGACGCTATCGGGGTGAAGACCGACGCCCGCGGCTTCGTGAAGCGCCGCCCCACGCTGCAGACCGATGTCGACACTATCTACGCCATCGGCGATGTCGCGAGCGAATGGCAGACCGCGAACCACGCCCTGGCGGACGCCACCATCGCGGTGGAGAACATCCAGAACGGCAATACCCGCGAACAGGACGAGCGCTTCGTGCCAATCGCGATCTACTCCGCGGTGGAGATGGCGCGTCTGGGTATGGACGAGGATGACGCCGAGGACGAGGAACTGGAACCGGCGGTCGGCTTCGCCGCCTTCGAGACCTCCCCGCGCGCGCTGGGCCAGGACGAGCCCGAGGGCTTCGTCCGCCTGATCGGCGACATGGACACCGGCGCCCTGCTGGGCGGCGAGGTCATCGGCAGTGATGCCGGCGAGCTGATCCACATCCTGTCTCTGGCCCCCGACCGCGACACCGCGCTGGCCTGGATCGCCCAGGGCCAGTGGAACCACCCGGCCCGCGCCGAGGAGTTCCTCAACGCCACCGAGACCCTCGCCTCCAAGTGGAACCTCAAGTCCGAGATCTTCGGCCTCTGAACCACCGGCCCGTGTGCGGCCGGCAGGACCGCCGCCGCGGGTGATCCGGGGGGCCGGGCCGGGCTCTACTTTGCCTTGCGGGCGCGCTTGGCCGCGAGGACCTCGGCGTCGGCGCGTTGTACGAGCATCTCGAGCTGCGTATCGGCGGCCTCGAAACCGGCGCCCCCCAGGCTCAGGGCCACGCCCGCGTCCTCCTGCACCTGAGTACGCAGGCGCTCGCCCATCTGGCGCGCGGCCGCGAGGGGCGTATCGGGGAGGAGCAGCACGAACTCATCCCCGCCATAGCGGGCAAACAGGTCATTCGCGCGCAGGGTCGTCTGCACGCTCGCCGCTACCTTTCTCAACACGGCGTCGCCCGCCGCGTGACCGTCCTGGTCGTTGATGCTCTTGAAGCCGTCGAGGTCGAACATGAGCAGGGACAAGGCGCCACCATGCCGTCGCGCGCGTTCCATCTCGCGCTCGGCCCCCGCCTGGAAATGCCGGCGGTTGCCCACCCCCGTAAGGGTATCGCTCGAGGCGAGCGCCTCCAGTTGCCGGTTCGCCTCCTGGAGCTGCTGGTTCACCGCGTTCAGGGCCCGTGTGCGCTCGTCGACCACGGCCTCGAGGTCGCGGTTGTAGCGCTCCAGGCTCGCGCGCGCCAGCCGCAGCTCGGTGACATTCTGGGAGACCCCGAACAGGTGCGTGATGGTCCCGTTCGGGTCGTGTACGGGCACCAGCAGGGTCAGCCAGTGCCCCTCGCGTTCCTGGCCACGGGCATCGTGAAAGGTTGCGTGTTCCTCGTAGCGCAGAGGGGCATCCTGGCGCAGACACTCGCGGTAGTGCGCCACCACCTCCTCCGCGACCGACCAGGGCAGGAAGTCGTGCAGGCGCTTGCCGCTGCAGTCCTGCCCAAACAGTTCCGTCATCTTCGGGTTGGCCGCCTCGACCAGGAAGTCCGGCCCCTCGACCCGGATCAGGAACATGTTCTCCGGGAAGTGCTCCCAGATCTCCACCAGCAGGCCCGCCTGCTCGATGGCTTCCAGAAATCCCGGTTGCTGGCGGTCCGTCATGCGTTCGATCCCTCTGGGTCCGGGTTGCGTGCCCGGCAGCCCCGGGCTCAGCGCATGTAACCGTAGCCGTCCTGTTGCTGCAAGCGCACGATCTCGGCATCGGCCATCGGGACCACGCTGGCGAAGCCGTGGAAGTCCTCCGGTCCATAGCCACGGCGGGCGGCGCCGGCCTGGCAGATTCGGTACTCGATGACGCCATTCAGCGTGAGCCCGCGGGCGCGGGTCATCAGGGTTTCATGTTCGGCAAAGTGTTCACGCGCGAACAGGTCCAGTGCGTCCCCGTGGATGACCAGCACGATGTGACTGTCGAACGGATCGTCACCCGTCATGCGGCTCAGGTAGGCGGCGTGATCCAGCACGTCCTCCAGGGCCTCCGGGGTACCGGCCGTCACATCATAGACGGCCTTCAGGCCCGCATAGTCCTGCTCCACCGGCGCGGCGCTTCCCCAGGGTGCCGGGGTCTCCTCCGCGTGAACCAGGGCGGCCGGAACGGCCAGGAGCCCAATCCACAATCCGGCAAGCACCCGCGACCGCCACCTGCCCTGCCGTATCCGAATCATTCCTGCTCTCCTTGGGTATCAATCGTCCCGTGATCGGCGGCGTCCGTTCCGGCCGCAACCAGGGCCTCGAAATCGGCCACCGGCATCGCGTGGTGGTACAGATAGCCCTGGAAACGATGGCAGCCGTGGCGCACCAGGAAGTCCCGCTGGGCCTCGTTCTCGACCCCCTCCGCGATCAGGCTGAGCCCCATGTTGTGGGCAATGGCGGCGATGGTCGCGACGATATTGGCGTCATCGGCGTCGTGTTCGATGTCCTGGACAAAGGAACGGTCGATCTTCAGCACGTCCAGCGGCAGGCGCTTGAGGTAGCCAAGGGACGAATAGCCGGTCCCGAAGTCATCCAGCGCCAGGGCGACGCCCCGGGCCCGCAGGGCCTCCAGGTTGGCAATCAGGGGCTGCGAGGCATCCGCCATCACGCTCTCGGTAACCTCGATATGCAGCCGCTGCGCGGCGGCCCCGGTCTCGTCCAGGATGGTGGTCACCTCCTCCATGAGCCGGGGCTGGCGCAAATGATGCGGGGACAGGTTCACCGAGATCGGCAGCGTGTCCAGAACCGGGCGCCCCTGCCAGGCCCGCAGGGTGTGGCAGGCCTGCTGCAGCGCCAGGCGCCCAACCTCGAGGATCTGGCCGGTGTGTTCGGCCACGGGGATGAATTCACCGGGCGAGATCCAGCTGCCATCGGGCTGCGGCCAGCGCATCAGGGCCTCCGCCCCGAGGATCCGCCCCTCCGGGTCGACCTGGGGCTGCAGGTGGATCACCAGTTCCTCGCCCTGCAGGGCCCGGCGCAGCTTGCGCTCGAGTTCCGCCTCGCGCAGCAGCGTGCGCTGCATGGCGGGATCATAGAAGCGCACCCCGTTGCGCCCCTGCTGCTTGGCCTGGTACATCGCGAAATCGGCCTGCTTGAGCAGCTCCTCCGGGGTGTCAAAGCCACGCGGGAACAGCGTGATACCGATGCTCCCGGACATCACGTGCTCGATATCGTCGATGCGCACCGGCTCGCGCATGGCCTTCAGCAACTCGCCCGCGATGCGCTGGGCGTCCGCGCCGGCCTGCGAGCGATCCGGGCTCAGTTCCTCCAGAAGGGCCACGAATTCGTCCCCGCCCAGACGGGCCACGATATCCTGATCGCGCAGGCGCGCGGTAAACCGCTGCGCGAGGGCCTGCAGCAGGCGGTCGCCGGCGGAATGGCCGCAGGTGTCGTTGAGCGTCTTGAAGTTGTCCAGGTCGATCAGCAGCAGTGCCGCGTGGCGCCGGGTGCGATTGACCGTGTGGATGGCGTGCTCCAGGTGCTCCAGCAGCAGCCGCCGGTTCGGCAGATCGGTGAGCGCATCACGGAAGGCCAGCCGGGCATTCTCTTCCTCGATCTCCACGATATGCCCCAGGCGGCCGGCCATGGTCCGGGTCACCTCCTGCAGGCGGGCGATCTCGGCCACGCGCGAGTCGGCTTGCAGATCGGTCTGGAAGTCCCCGTGCCCGATCCGGTCCAGCGTGTCCATGGCCCGCCGCATCGGGCGCAGGGTACGCCCCAGCCACAGGTACAGCCCGCCGGCAATCAGCACGAGCATCCCGAAGGCGGCGACGTAGGTCGTGGCATTGATCAGGTTCTGGGTCGCCACCGATTCGGTCAGATCCCGCGCGAGGACCACTGTGGCCGTCGCCTCTTCGCCATCGAACGGGACCAGCGGCAGATAGACCAACTGGGAATGCCGGCCATCTGCGTCAACGCGGCTGGCCGCCGCCTGCTGGTGCAGTCGCTCGCCCGGCGCGAGCGACATCAGGAACGGCGCGGTCAGCGCCAGCGGCCCGCGCTCGTCCAGCAGCGCGGCGCGTCCCCCGCTGGCTTCGGCCATGGACTCGAGCGCGGAGGTCGACAGGTCGCGTAACTGCACGACTGCACCGATCGGATTGCCCCCTCTATAGACCGGGATCGCCAACCCGGCATAGACCCGCTCCCCGGGTACATGATGCAGCCCCTCGTGGAAGCGCCCGTCCTCCAGCGCCGCGCGCGCCAGCGGGACGCGTTCGCCGTGGTTGTCCGCGGAGTCGTAGCGCACGTCCCCCTGGGCATCGACGACCACGATCCGGTCCGCGATACCCCCGGCGCGCAGCCGGTTGTACAGGGGGTCGGCATAGGTCCGGATGCCGGCATCGTCGCGCAGCGCTCCGATCAGCGCCTCGTTGCGGGTCACGGCCGTCGCCTCGGCGCGCATCCGCTGCCATTCGTTCGCCAGCGTCTGGCGCCAGGCGGCCGACTGGCCCTCCACGCCCAGCCGGTCCAGGCGCTGCTCGGCCTGCCCCACGGCGAGATGAGTGCCCGTGGCCAGAGTCGCGGCCAGCACCAGGAGCCCGGCGAACATGACCCCGGCCAGGATCGTCTGGAGCCGGATTCGCCGGCCGGTGGGTGCGCCTGCGGACACCACCCGATTATTCAAACGGATACCCCGAGCGAATCCACTCCGGGAAGCCGCCGGGGAAGTAGTAGAGGTTGGTAAAGCCCCATTCCAGGGCGCGGCGGGTCGCCGCCTCGGTGCGCCAGCAGTCCCGCTCGTTGCAGTACATCACCACCGGCGCGTCGACATCGCCGATGAAGTCCAGCAGGTTCTCGCGGGTAAAGCGATTCCGCTCGTCGTCCCGGTCCCGCATGATGGTCAGATTGCGCGCCTCGGGCACCCGCCCCGCCTCGTAGTCCGCACGCAACCGGGTGTCGACAAACGGCACCCCCGCGCGGAACAGCGCCCAGGCCTCGGCGGCCTCGGTGGTCTGACTGCCCGGGATCATCTCCGGCGCGCGGTAGGGCCCCTGGGCCGCCGCCTGCTGCGCGAATAACAGCAGGCACAGGACCACCAGCCCCACCCGGACGAGCGATCCGCGGCGGGGCCGGAAAAGGGCCTGGTGAAATACAGCATTCATGCGCGAACGGTAGCACGGTCCGCGTCCCGAACCACGCGAAAATGCGGCCGTTTCGGGGCAGATCCGTGCAGGCACGGCCCGCATCAGCCCTCCCCCGCGCACCCGGCCCCACACGAAAAAGCCCCGCACAAGGCGGGGCTCTTCAACAACCTGGCGCTTGCGCGCCGGGGTTGTCTTACTGCGCTTCGACGTTCGCGGCAGCCGGACCCTTCTGGCCCTGCTCGACGTCGAACGAGACGCTCTGGCCTTCGGCCAGGGACTTGAAGCCACTACCCTGGATGGCGCTGTGATGGACGAACACGTCCTTGGAGCCATCGGTCGGGGTAATAAAGCCAAAGCCTTTTTCGTCGGAGAACCACTTCACTGTACCTGTAGCCATTTCGGTTACCTCTGTTTTGTACGTACTGGATTGGGATTTCGAGGGGGGAGAGACTGGAGGGCAACCGAACGACGGTGAAGATTGATCGTGATTCTCTGCGGCCCCAACCGGGACCGGAACTGCGAATCTGAACGCCCCTTGCGGGGTGTCGCCTGGTGCTGCATGGAGCCTGTTACCGTTACCTCGCGGCCATTGTCCGCCCAAACCGCGGTGCATTGATAGTGTTTTTTCGGGTTTTCTCGGGCGCCGACCCGAAACCCCTTTGGGATCCGTGACTTGCCAGCGAATTTATTTTTCGGTTCGCACACGGGCCAGACCGTCCCCGCGGCAACCGAGCGCAAAACCCGCGATTCTGCCGGCATCGCGTTCAGACGCCGCCCTCGCCGGTCGGCTGGGATCCAGCCCAATCGTCCACGGCCAGCGGCAACGGGACATGCAGCGCGGCCGCCATCACCCGCATCAGTTCGACCTCGGCGGTCACCACCTGCCCGCCATGGCTCGCGGTGGTAACCATGGCCTGGATCAGCTGGTCCTTGTCGCGCATGCGCAGGCCATCCAGTTGCTCCAGCACACGGTCCAGCACACTGGCCCAGGCGCGGGCCCCGGAGGGACCGGTCAGGGCCTCTGGAAGCTCGACTGTCAGCGGCAGGGCGCCGGTCAGGACACCCACGCCGGCCGTCAGCGCCGCGCGCGCCGCGGCCGGATCCGCCGCGTGACCGTGATGGGCAAGCACCGCCAGCAGGAAATGCGCGCCCTCCTGGTGGTCCTCCAGGGCAGCGTGGCGCGGCCGGGACGCGGCGGCCGGGTCCTGAATGTCCCCGAGCTGCCGGTCAAGAAGACGCCCCAGCGCGTATTCGAAGACCGCCACTCGCCCGTCGGCATGGATCAGGCGATCGACCAGGGACCGCAGGCGTGCCCTGTCGTCCGCGTCCAGGCGCCGCAGGGCCGGGAATCCGAGCTCCAGCAAGGGCAGGCGCAGATCGTCCCGCAGCTCGGGTTCCGCTGTCTGCAGGCGACGCACGGCCTCCTGGAGGTCACCACCCAGCGCCTCGCCGATCACCGCCAGCTGCCGTTCGCGTACCTCCGGGTCCGGGTTCAGGAGCAGATACAGCACCACCTCGATCGCCCGCGCCTCCGAGCGCGCGGCCCAGGCCAGCGGCCCCGGGATGGCGGCCAGCAGCATCCCCGCCCCCAGGATGTGGGTCAGGGCCGGATGGCCACCCAGGGCGTCCTCCACGGCCTCCGCCCCGGGCAGACGCCCCTCGCGCTCGCGCTGCATGCCATCCACCGCGCGCTCGCGCGCCCGTTCGCGCACGCGGGCATTGAGCCGCTCGCGCAGGCCCTTGAGCTCCTCCGGATCGAATTGCGGCTGCAGGATGCGTACGCGCTCCAGCAGCGGCGGATGGGTCTCGAAGAGCTGCCCGATCGCGTCGCTGGCAAACAGCATATGGGTGATCTCCTCGGTATTGCCGTTGAGACCGGCATAGCGCGCCGCCACCTTCTTCAGGGCGCCGGCCAGGCCGTCCGGCTCGCGGGTAAACTGCACCGCGTGGGCATCCGCCAGGTATTCGCGCTGGCGCGAGATGCCCGCGCGGATCCAGCGCGCCAGCGCCAACCCCGCATAGCCGACCACGATCAGCGTGACACTGAGCACCCCGACCCCGGTATCCGCGACATCCCCCTTGTGGCGGCGGCGCCGGCGCGCCAGCCCGCCCTGGCCCAGCAGCGCCAGGACCTCGATGCCGTAGAGGATGCCGATCAGGCGCATGTTGAGGCGCATGTCGCCATTGAGGATGTGCCCGAACTCGTGCGCGACCACCCCCTTCAGCTCGGCCCGCTCCAGGCTGTCCAGGGCGCCGCGGGTGACCGCGATCACCGCGTCATTCGGGGCAAACCCGGCCGCGAAGGCGTTGATACCCAGGTCCTGTTCCAGCACGTAGACCTCGGGCACCGGCATCCCGGAGGCAATCGCCATCTCCTCGACCACATTGCGCAGCCGCTGCCACTGGGGGTCGGCGGGGTTGCCCGCGATGCGCACGCCGCCCATCTCCTGCGCGATCAGGCCGCCACCCCCGGCCCGCAGCTGCCAGGCCCGGTACAGGCTCGCGAGCACGATCAGCCCCGCCGTGATCCCCATGGTCCAGGCAATCGCCGCACCGCCGCCGCCCATGAGCCAGACCGCAATGCCCAGCACTCCGACAACCGCCAGCACCGCCAGGGCGAACAGAACCAGCAACCAGCGGGTCCTGCGCTGCACCTGGTCCTGCTGTTCGAAAAAGTTCATGGCTGTCCCTCGCCCGCGCTAGGGAGACACTGATTGAATCGCACGTCCGCGCTCGAGTCACTTTTGCGTGCGTTTAATGCGCGGTGACTGCCGTGCAGTCATTCTGCACAAGGGAGCCGCAACGCCGTGCGCGCGCCAGTTTTCGATCAACAACGGGCGGCCGAGCCCGCTCTTTCAATCACTTGTCGGGTTGGTGCCCCCTGTTCCCCGATCCTGCGTTGCGCCCCAATCCATCAGAAACGGGCGGGTAGAACCACTACCCGCTGCACGACGCGCCTTGTCTCGGAGCGCTTTGTTTCGAAAAACTGGGGGGCACCAACGCGGACGTGCGATTCAATCAGCGTCTCCCTAGGCCGCCGCCTCGCGGGGTCGGGCGGTCACGGCCATGCAGCCACACGACGAGCGTAGCAGCGTGGAGGGTACCGGGGAATGCGCCGCGCACGCCCACTGCCGGGCGCGCGCCGCGAGGGCGGCTCAGTCGCCGGCGACGGTCATCGACTCGATCAGGATGGAGCCGGTGTGGATGTTGCCGCGGCGGTCGACGTCGGTGCCCACGGCCGCCATGCGCCGGAACATGTCCTTCAGGTTGCCGGCGATGGTGATCTCCTCCACCGGGTACTGCAGCTCGCCGTTCTCGACCCAGAACCCGGCAGCCCCGCGGGAGTAGTCGCCGGTCACCATGTTCACGCCCTGCCCGATCAGCTCGGTCACCAGGAAGCCGGTACCCATCTCGGACAGCAGGGCGTCAAAGTCCTTGTCCCCCGGGGCCACGGTCACATTGCGCGCGCCACCGGCGTTGCCGGTGGTCTCCAGCCCCAGCCGACGCGCGGCGTAGCTGTCCAGGGTATAGCTCTGCAGGACGCCATCGGCGATCAGCGGCCGGTTGCGGGTGCGCACCCCCTCGCCGTCGAAGGGTGCGCTGCCCAGCGCGCGCGGGGTCAGCGGGCGTTCCTCGATCTGCATCCAGGCGGGGAACACGGTCTCGCCCACGGCATTCAACAGGAACGAACTTTCGCGGTACTGGGCCGGCCCGGAGATCGCGCGGGTGAAGCTGCCGATCAGGGTACGCGCCATCTCCGGCGCGAACAGCACCGGGCAGGTGCGGGTGGAGAGCTTGCGCCCGCCCAGCCGGCGCACGGTGCGCTCGGCCGCCTCGCGCCCGATCGCCTCGGCGGCGGTCAGGTCGCCCGCGTGGCGGGCCACGGTGTAGGCATAGTCGCGCTGCATGCCGGCCGCGTCGCGCGCCACCAAGGCGCAGGACAGCGAGTGCCGGGTGCTGCGATAGCCCCCCATGAAGCCCTGGCTGTCGCCGAGAAAGGCCATGGCGCGCCGCGTACTGACGCTGGCGCCCTCGGAGTTCTCGATCCGGTCGTCGGCCGCGAAGCCCGCGGCCTCGATCGCGCGGGCCAGTTCGGTCGCCTCAGTGGCGCTGCAGCCCCAGGGGTGGTCAAGGTCGAGGTCCTCCCAGTCGCTCGCCTTGAACGCGGGGTCCGGCATCCCGGCATACGGATCCGGCTCGGTGTAGCGGGCGATGCGGCAGGCGGCCTCGACGGTGTCGATCAGGGCCTGGTCGCTGAAGTCCGTGGTGGAGGCCGCCCCCTTGGACTGGCCGAAGTAGACGATCAGCGACAGGCTCTGGTCGCGCTCGTGCTCCAGGCTCTCGATCTCCCCCTTGCGCACACCCAGCTCCAGCCCGACGCTGTGGCTAACCACCGCCTGGGCGTCCGAGGCCCCGCGCTCGCGCGCGGCCTCCAGCGTGCGCTGGACCCGTGCCTGGAGGGATTCCGGCGAATGGGACAGGGCCTGGACCTCGCCGTCCTGGGACAGGGATTCCGGGCTCACGCGTTCGGGAGATGTACTCATGCAGGGTTCCGCTATAAAGGGACGAGTCGGGGATATCCGTCAGGGATACAGAAACAGGGAAACGGCCCCGGGCCATTCAACCCGGGACCGCGAGCGGTGCCGGGCGATCTAGTCCACCCGGGCGCCGTGCTTGTGGACCGCGCCGGCGTTACCCCAGCGCTCAAGGTCGTCGACATGCACGCCGACCCAGTACAGCATGCCGACGCTGTCGCGGGTCCAGCCGCCGACCAGGTCCTGGCCCTCGCCCAGCTCGACGTGGTGGGCAAACTGCTCGGCCTTGTCGCGCGCGCGGAACACATGCCACTGCACGATCTGGTCGTGGCCATGCCCTTCCGGCAGGGAACGTTCCTGTTCGAGGAAATCGAGATTCATCTGTTGCCTCCTTGTCGCCGTTTCGACGCCGATTCTCCGGTCCCGCAGCGCTCACGCCGCCTGGGTACCGCCCACGGTCATGCCATCGATCCGCAGCGTGGGCTGACCCACGCCAACCGGCACGCCCTGGCCCTCCTTGCCGCAGGTCCCGATACCGGAATCGAGCTTCATGTCGTTGCCGATCATCGATACCCGCGTCAGCACATCCGGGCCATTCCCGATCAGGGTCGCACCCTTGACCGGGTACGTCACCTTGCCCTTCTCCACCCGATAGGCCTCGGAGGCGGAGAACACGAACTTGCCGGAGGTGATGTCCACCTGGCCGCCGCCGAAATTGACTGCGTACAGGCCGTCGTCCACCGAGGCCAGGATCTCCTCCGGGTCGGCGTCGCCGCCGAGCATGTAGGTATTGGTCATGCGCGGCATCGGCAGCCGGGCATAGGACTCGCGGCGGCCGTTGCCGGTGGAGCGCGTGCCCATCAGGCGGGCGTTCATCTCGTCCTGCATGTAGCCGCGCAGTACGCCGTCTTCGATGAGCACGGTCTGCTGGGTGGGGTTGCCCTCGTCGTCGACGTTCAGCGAGCCGCGCCGCCCCTCCAGGGTGCCGTCATCGACGATGGTGATGCCCTTCGCCGCGACCTGCTCGCCGACGCGCCCGGAGAACGCCGAGGTGCCCTTGCGGTTGAAGTCGCCCTCCAGCCCGTGGCCGATCGCCTCGTGCAGCAGCACGCCCGGCCAGCCGGGGCCGAGCACCACCTTCATGGTCCCGGCCGGGGCCTCGCGGGCCTCCAGGTTGACCAGCGCCTGGCGCACGGCCTCGCGGGCATAGCCGGCGGCCCGGTCCGACTCGCGGAAGTACTGGTAGCCGAAGCGTCCGCCGCCGCCCGAGGTCCCGGATTCGCGACGCCCTCCCTGTTCGACGATGACCTGCACGTTCAGGCGCACCAGCGGGCGCACGTCGGTCGTCAGCTCGCCGCGGGCGTTGAGCACCAGCACGACCTCGTGCACCCCGGCCAGGGAACACATCACCTGGGTGACGCGCGAATCCTCGGCGCGGGCCACGGCATCCACCTCCTTGAGGAGGTCGATCTTGGTCTGTTCGTCCAGCGAATCCAGCGGGTTGTCGGGGGCGTACAGCGCCGGGCGCGACGGCGACCGCGAGGCCACGGCGATGCGCCCGCTCTGACCGGCGCTCGCGATGCTGCGCGCGGTCTTCGCGGCCTCCAGCATGGCCGGCATCGCGATGTCGTCGGAATAGGCGAACCCGGTCTGCTCGCCACGCACCACGCGGATGCCGACCCCGCGCTCGATATTGAAGCTGGCGGACTTCACGATGCCATCCTCCAGCGACCACCCCTCCTGGCTGGCGAACTGGAAGTAGCAGTCGCCCCCGTCGATGCCGTGACCGAAGGTGGTACCCAGAAGGGTGCTCAGCTCGCTGTCGCCGAGACCGGCGGGGTCGAGCAGGGTCTGTTGCGCAAGACGGTCGATCATGCAGTCCTCTCGGGTTCGGAGATCGGCTGCCCCGCCGCACTTGCAGGCGGGGCAGCACTTGTCGGTTCAGTATGGAGCTTGGGGCACCGCCCGCGCTTTCAAGCGCGCCGGCGTTGCGGGTTTATGTCGCCGGATCAGGTGGTCCCGGGGCACGGCAGGCGGCGATGCTCCACGGCCGGGAAGCTGTTGCGGATGCGCGCGGCCTGGGCCCGGTCCAGATCGGCCAGCAGCACGCCCGGGTTGCGCTGGAGCTGGCCGACGATCCGGCCCCACGGATCCACCAGGGCGCTGTGGCCATAGGTTTCGCGGCCGTTCACATGGAACCCGCCCTGAGCCGCCGACAGCATGTAGCACTGGTTCTCGATGGCGCGCGCCCGCAGCAGCACGTCCCAGTGCGCCTGCCCCGTCTGCGCAGTGAAGGCCGCCGGCAGGGCGACCCATTCCGCCCCCTGATCCAGCAGGGCCCGGAACAGCTCGGGGAAGCGCAGGTCGTAGCAGATCGCCAGGCCCATGCGGCCGGCCGGCGTATCCACGACCACCACCTGGTCGCCGCGCTCGAAGACCTTCGATTCGGTATAGGCCTCGCTGCTGTCCGGCAGGCGCACGTCGAACAGGTGGATCTTGTCGTAGCGCGCCACCTGCTGCCCCTGATCGTCGAACACCAGGCAGGCGGACCGCACCCGGTCGCCGCCCGCGGTCTGCAGCGGGATAGTCCCGCCGACGATCCAAAGCCCGAGGCGCCGAGCCTGCTCGGCGAGAAAGGCCTGCAGCGGACCGGCCCCGTCGGCGACCTCGGCGATGCCGAGGACATCGGTCTCCTGCATGCCCATGAAGGCGAAGTTCTCCGGCAACACCGCCAGGCGCGCGCCCTTGTCGGCCGCCTCCTGCAGCAGTCGCTTGGCCTCCAGGAGGTTCGCCTGGGGCTGGGGTCCGGAGGCCATCTGGATGGCCGCTACCTGAGTCATGTTGCTCCGCTTGTCCGTTGCGAGACCGGTCGGGGCGCCACTGCCCGCGCCGGTATCAGTCGTTGTCGGCCCCGTCGGTCTCCGCTGCCGGCTCCACCAGCACGCGTACCTGCGGGTCGTCCCAGGGGCCCGTCACCGCGTACTCGACGCGGGCCGCCTCTTCTATCTGATCCCCGATCCCCAGCACGCGTTCCGCAAGAAGCACCACAACCCCGGTCACGGGGCCGCCCACCAGGGCCCCGACGATCGGGAGCGCGGTGCGCAGGCTCGGCACGACCACGATCTCGTGATCATAGTCACGTGCCACCAGCCCGGTGCGGCCGCTCAGACGCACCTTGGCCGAGGGTCCCTCCAGGCGCAGGTCGGGCACATGCAGGTCCCCGTCGCGCAGCACGGCGTCCGCGGTCAGCTCGCTGAAGGTCAAACCCTCGGTGAACACGTCGCGGAAATCCAGCCGCAACCGCCGCGGCAGTACGTCCAGGCTGACCAGCCCCAGCAGGCGACCCGCCCCCGGCTCGACATCCGCCAGGCGCCCGTCGGACAGCGACAGCTCCACGGACCCTGTCAGCTGCGCCAGGCTCGGGGCGTACAGCGGCCCCGGCCAGACGAGCGACAGCGACCCGTCGCCGGCGCCCCCGACCAGGGCCCGCGACAGCCCCGCCGACCGCAGGGCCGCGCCCCAGTCGTCACCGGACAGGGTCGCATCCAGGCGTGTCTCCGGCAGACCCTCCCCGGACACCCGCCAGATGCCGACGGCGTCGGCGTGGAGATCGCCTTCCGGGGCACGGACCTCCAGGTCCCGGATCACCAGACCGCTGGACTGCGGCTCCAGGCCCAGTTCGATATCCGCGAAACGGTAATCGCCCAGCGCCAGGCTGTCGAGCGTCAGGTCCACCGCCGGCCAGGCCCGCGGATCCTCGAAACTCCCGGCTGTGACGGGCTGCACCTCCGCTTCGGCCTCTTCGCCAGCGCCGGTCCACTCGAGATCGTCCAGAATCAGGTGACGCAGATGCGCCTCCCAGCGATCACGCCCGCCAGCGGCCATCGGGCGCCAGCGGGCCTCGCCGGCCAGCCAGTCGGACGCCACCTCCAGATCCCAGCCCGCGTCCCCGCGCCGGCCCAGAAAGCGCAGCCCGGGCAGGTCCCGCCCGCTCCAGCGGATACGGTCGCGGATATCCAGTTCCAGGCGCGTCAGCGCCACGGCCTGCGCCGCCTCCTCGGCATCGTCGCCGGCCGCGCCCAGATCCACCGCACCGCCCCAGGGGGCCTCGCCCAGGGCCTCGAGCCACGGGTCCACCTCCAGCCGTGGCAGGCGGGCACGCACCGACACACCCGCCCCCGGCAGGGCCAGGGCGCTGGCCCGGGGAGCGCCGATCTCCAGCGCCAGGGCCTGCAGGGCAACCCCGCGCGCCGCCGTGCGGGGCTCGGCGCCGCGCACGGCCGGATCCTCGGGGGCGGCAGTCGGGGAGAGACGCAGGTGGGCCCGCAGGACCGAGCCCAGTGTCAGGTGGCCAATGCCCGCGCCGTCATGCCCCAAGGGCAGCGTCAGTTCCAGCGCGCGGGCCTCCTCCGCCGGCTTGCCGATCGGCTCCGGCCAGTCGATCGCCACACCCACCAGATCCGAGCTCAGATCCAGACGCACACCATCCACCGCCTGGCCAAGGCGCAGTTGCGCCTCCCACTGAGCCGCACCCTCCAGGTAGGGGGCCAGCTCCGGAAAATCCTCCAGCCAGGGCCCCAGGGGTTGTCTCCCGCGCGCCGTGAGCCGTGCGGTCTCGCCACCCAGGGGCCAGTCCGCCCCCAGGGTGACGGTCTCGTCATGGACACGCGCGGTCACATCCTCCGCCGCGATGCGATCGGCGGTATCGAACCGGACCTGGCCCTCGACGGCCTCCAGCACCGCGGGCCAGCCCGGGACCTCGGCGCGCGTGCCCTGGAGATCCAGCGTGCCGGCGACCCGCGTCTGGTCCATGCGCCCCTCCTGCAACGGCAGGGTCAGGGAGAGCCCCAGCCGGGTCGGGCCCGTCAGGCGCGCCTGATCGCGCAGTTCCGCCGCCTCGTCCAGCAGGTCGGCCTGACGCAGATAAGTCAGCAGATCAGCGGCATCACCATCGGCCGTGCCCTCCAGTTCGAGGACCGCGTTCTCCATATCCTCGATCCCGATCCGGGTGGCATGCACCTCGGTGTCGAGGATGCGGCCCCGCGCGTCCTCGGCGCGGAAGCCCGCGTTGTGGAACAGCAGCCGCCCGCTGACGTCCTCGGCCCTGGGCCAGCCCTCCTGGTAGTCGAGGATGCCCGCCTCGACATCCGCCCACAGGTCGAACACCCCCTCGCCGTCGGCAAACGGGAAGTCCTCTCCGCGTCCCCGGTAGGCCATGCCGCCCCCCGTGGAGACCCCGGTCACGATGCTGTCCACCAGCCACTGATAAGTGTTCTCCGGCAGGTGATACAGCGGCAGGTAGCGCGCGGTACGGTCGCCGTTGGCACGCAGGATGTCCATGGCGATATCGACCCGCGGGCCGGCCGCGTGCCCGTCCAGCCGCATCCGCATGCGCCCGCGTACCGCGGCGTCGGCATTCGCGGCATTCAGGCCCTCGCCCGCCAGATGCCAGTGCCCGGAGTCGTCACGCTCGGCGCGCAGGCGGCCACGGGCGGTGTCCAGCACCACCGGCTCGGCCAGTACCCGCGGCAGATCGATCTCCAGGTCGCGGCTGTCCAGCAGCAGTTCCACGCCGCCGCGACGCCACTGCAGGTAGCCCGCCGCTCCCTGCACCCCGAGCCCGTGCCCGGCGGCGCGCCAGCCGAGATCCCGCACATCGGCCTCGGCCCAGACCGGCTGCAGCCGGTCCGACTCGCGGCGTGCCTCGAACCGGGCCAGGTCCAGTGTTCCGCGCGGATGGAGGTCGGCGATGCGCTCGGCCAGCTCGGGCGCCGCCTGGCGCAGCAGCGTGAGCAGGGGTGCGTAGGGCTCGACGTCGACATCGCGGGCCGCCAGCTCCACCGCATCCACCACCAGCGCGCGGGGCTCGCCCTCCAGGCGGTAGGCCAGGCGCAGGTCCCCGGAACCCGGCCGCGTCCCGCTCCAGGACGACCGGTGCCGACCGTCCCGGACCCGCCAGTCGAATCGATGGCCGATGGCCGGACCGGCCGGCTCCCCGGCCAGGCTAAGAGTCGTCTCGTGATCCCCGCGCAGCCAGGCCATGCGGCCATCGTCGAGCGCACCCCACAGGCGCAGCGTCGCGGTGCCCTCGGGCGCGGGCCAGCCCAGGTAGGCCAGCCACGGCTGCCAGGCGGTCAGGTCCACCGCATCCGCTTCCAGGAAGAAACGCGCATCGCGCAGATCGGCCGCCGGCGCCTGCAACCCGAGCACGAAATGCCCACCCGCGTCCGGCGCGTCCAGGGCCCCGTCGAGAAACAGCCGCAGCGAGCCATCGTGCGCCGTGCGCAGGGCCGCCCGGTCCAGCCGCGCGGCGGACTCCAGGCCCGCGCCGCGGTCCTCCCAGATCAGCCGGATCGCCTCCGCCTCGACATCGGGCCACTGCGCCACCGGGATGGTGAGCAGCCGCCCCTCGCCCATGCCGATCTCGCGCCCGTGGAGGGAAAACCGGCCATCGGCATGGCGCACCAGGCGCAGATCCACACCCTCGACCCGCACCGCCAGTGCCGGGTGCCGGCTACGCAGGCTGGCCCCGGCGCTCAGCGATATCCCGAGGCGCTCGATGGCAACCGGCTCGCCCTCGGGCATCGCCACCCGGACCTCCCGCGCCACCAGCGCCGGGGACCAGCCGGCCCAGCCCAGTTCGATGCCCGCGGCGGAGACCTCGCGCTCCAGTTGCTCGCTGACGGTCGTCTCCACCCAGGCGTGCAGGCCGTCCCAGTGCGGCAACGCCAGGCGCAATGCCAGGATGGCGATCACCAGCGCCAGCACCAGGGCCAGCAGGACCCCCAGGGTCACGCGCACACTTTGTGAACGGATGCTCATTTTTCCCCCACCCGATCAAAACGCGGCCTGCCCGGCCGACCGGGACCCCGATCCATGCTGGGTCCGCACGCGTGCTTCACCTTGGTGTCTCTCCCTCCCCGCTGGCGACAATCGCCCGAATCCGGGCCATGTCTGAATTAGGTATAGCTCAGACGAAGACCACGTCGAACTGTTCCTGCGTGTAGAGCGTCTCCACCTGGAAGCGGATGGGGATGCCGACAAAGCTCTGCAGCTCCGCCAGCGCGGCGGATTCCTCGTCCAGCAGCAGGTCGATCACGTTCTGCGACGCCAGGACCCGCAGCTCGCGCGCGTCGTACTGGCGCACCTCGCGCAGGATCTCGCGGAACAACTCGTAGCAGACGGTCTCCGCCGATTTGAGGTAGCCGCGCCCGCCACAGACCTGGCAGGGCTCGCACATCTGGTGCTCCAGGCTCTCGCGGGTACGCTTGCGGGTCATCTCCACCAGCCCCAGCGGCGAGACGTCGCAGATCTGCGTCTTCACGTGATCCCGTTCCAGCGCCTTTTCCAGCGCTCGGATCACCTGGCGCTTGTGCTCGTCGTCCTGCATGTCGATGAAATCGATGATGATGATCCCGCCGAGATTGCGCAGGCGCAGCTGGCGCCCGATGGCCTGGGCCGCCTCCAGGTTGGTCTTGAAGATCGTCTCCTCGAGCTTGCGATGGCCGACAAAGCCGCCGGTGTTGATGTCGACCGTGGTCATCGCCTCGGTCTGGTCGAAGATCAGGTAGCCACCGGACTTCAGCTCCACCTTGCGCTCCAGGGCGCGGTGGATCTCCTCCTCGACGTTGAACAGGTCGAAGATCGGGCGCTCGCCGGGGTAATGCTCGATGTGCCCGATCAGTTCCGGCAGGTAGCGTTCGACGAAGCTGCAGACCTTCTGATAGGTCTCGCGCGAGTCGATACGGATGCGCTCGATATCCACTCCCACCATGTCGCGCAGGATGCGCTCGACCAGCGGCAGGTCGGCGTAGACCTCGGTCCCCGGCGGCGCGCTGGCGGCCTGCTCCTGCAGGCTGTCCCAGACCTTCTTCAGGAAGGCGGTATCGTTGTACAGGGCCTCGTAGTCGGCCAGCTCCGCGGCGGTGCGCACGATGAAGCCGTGCTGCGGGGCCAGCTCGTCACGCAGCTGCTCGATGGACTCGCGCAGCCGCGCGCGCACGCCCTCGTCCTCGATGCGCGTGCTCACCCCGACATTCGACTGGTTCGGCATCAGCACCAGGTTGCGCGACGGCAGCGTGATGTAGGTGGTCAGGCGCGCGCCCTTGGACCCCAGCGGGTCCTTGACCGCCTGGACCAGGACGTCCTGCCCCTCGCGCAGCAGTTCGCGGATGCCCTCGCGCGCCGGCGCCGCGCCGCCATTGGCGGTCCCGTTGCCCGCGGCGGTTGCCGGGGCATCCCCGCCCGACAGCGCATTGCCATTGAGCTCCTCGCGCTCCACCGGCGCCACGTCGGAGGCGTGCAGGAAGGCGGTGCGCTCCAGGCCGATGTCGACAAAGGCTGCGTCCATGCCCGGCAGCACGCGCACCACCCGGCCCTTGTAGATGTTGCCCACGATCCCGCGGCGACGGGTGCGTTCCAGGTGCAGCTCGGTCAGGACGCCGTTTTCCACCAGGGCCACACGGCTCTCCTGGGGCGTCACATTCATCAGGATCTCGGTTCCGGTCATGCGTTCTTCTTGTTATCGAATGGGGACCAACCAGCCGCCGGGCCCGCGGGCGGGCGCGGCGGAGGTCCGGGATTTCGGGCTACTTGGTGACGGCTTCGGCCGAACCGGCCTCGCCGTCCGTCGAGGTTTCGGGCGGCGGGTGCTGGGCTCGCGGCCAGGACTTGATCACCGCATGCACCAGGGTCGCCAGCGGGATGGCGAAGAACACCCCCCAGAGCCCCCAGATGCCGCCGAACACGAACACCGCGGCGATAATCGCCACCGGGTGCAGGTTGACCACCTCCGAGAACAGCAGCGGCACCAGCACGTTGCCGTCGAGGAACTGGATCACCCCGTAGGCGATCAGCACCCAGGCGAACTCGGAACTCAGGCCGAACTGGAAATAGGCGACCGCGGCCACCGGGATGGTCACCACCGCCGCCCCGATGTACGGGATGATCACCGAGATGCCCACCATGAACGACAGCAGCACCGCGTATTCCAGCCCGAACCAGTTGAAGGTCAGGAAGGTGACCGCCCAGACGATCACGATCTCGATGAACTTGCCGCGCACGTAGCTGGCGATCTTCAGGTTCACCTCGCGCCACACCTGGCTGGCCAGGTGGGTATCCCGGGGCATGAACCCGCGCACCCAGCCGAGGATCAGGTCACGGTCCTTCAGCATGAAGAACACCATCAGCGGGACCACGATCAGGTAGATCACCACGTCCACGATGTGCCGCGCCGAGGACAGCGAGAAGGACACCACGCGCTGCCCCAGCAGGGTCGCCTCGGCGCGGATCGCCCCCATCAGTTCGAGGACCTGTTCGTCGGTGATCAGCTGCGGGTAGCGTTCGGGCAGCTGCAGCAGCAGCTTCTGGCCCTCCGAGATCATGCCCGGCAGCTCGCGCACCAGCTGGGTCACCTGGGCCGACATCAGCGGCACCACACTGAACAGCGCCGCAACGGTCAGTGCCAGAAAGGCCAGCAGCACGCAGGTGACCGCGAGGATACGCGGGACGCGCCAGAGGACCAGCCTCCGTACCGCGCCCTCCAGCAGGTAGGCAATGATCAGCGAGGCCAGCAGCGGCGCCAGGATACGCCCGGCAAAGATGATGACCAGGAATCCCGCGAGCAGCAGAAACGCCAGGATCACCACCTGCGGATCGGTGAAATGACGCTGGTACCACTGACGCAGGATGTCGATCATCGCGACGCTCCTCCCGCCTCCGGGTCATCCCCGTCCGCGGAACGGGTCGGGTCCTGGGCCACCGCCTTCTCGTAATGGGTACGGAAGACGACCTCCAGCTCGTCGATCACCTCCACCGCCGGGCGCCCCTGCATCACGTGCTGGCCCATCAGGGCCGAGGTCTCGTTCAGCAGCTTGGAGCGATCCAGCATGTGGTAGGTGGCGGACAGGCGGCGCATGGCCTTGATCACCGACTCGCTCTCCGGCCGCGGAATGGGCTCCGGCTCGGGCACCGGCTCCGGTGCGGGGGCCGGCGATTCCTGCTCCAGAAAGCGGGCAAACTTCAGCAGGCTGGCCTGGTCCTCGGGCGACAGCCGCGCCGCGATCTCGGCGATCGCCCGTGCCGGGTCCTCGCGGCCCTTCTTGCGCGCGCCCCCCAGCACCGAGCCGAGATCGCCTCCCGACAGACCGCCATCGCTGCCCATGCCCAGTGGAGGGATCATCCCTCGTCCTCGATCTTCAGGCTGAACACCGGCATCTTGCGGCGTTCCTGCATCAGGCCCAGCGCCTTCACCAGCGCCACGATCACGTCCTCGGTCACCTTCTGCATCTCGCCCCATTCCATGCGCGCCTCGCCCAGGAGTTCGCCCATGTTCGGCGGCGGGTTGTGACGCGCCTCCATGATGATGTCCTCGAGCATCCCGGGCTTCATCTCGGGTCGAAACAGCATGCCATAGGTCAGTTCATCCGGCCGGATCGCCAGCCAGTCGCCGTCGTCGTCCACCAGTACTGGCTGCACGCCGTCCGGCAGGTCGACCCGGCCATTGACCAGTTGCAGCACCCGCCGGCCATCCAGGGCCTCGGCGAGTTCGTCGCCCTCGCCCGCCGCGGTCTTGTGCGCGGTCACGAAGCGCGCGCGATACATCGGGTCCTCGTGGGCGGTGCCACCGGCCTGCTCGGCCACCAGCAAACCGCCCATGCCGATCCCGACCACCGGGCGCTTCGAACGGCGAAAGATGTCGATCAGCGACAGCTCGTCCGGGACCTGCGGGTTCTCCTCGTGATCCGCGGTCGGCCAGGCGCCGCCCAGCAGCCACAGCCCGTCGAACTGGGCCGCGGAACCGGGCAGATCCTGCCCCACGAACGGCCGATAGTAGGAAAAGCCGATATCGCGTTTTTCCAGCTGTGACTCGATCAGTCCGAGAAACTCGGAATAGGTATGCTGCACTACGCAGTAGTTCTTCATGTCGCGTCAATCCTGATTTTGTATTCGGGTCCGAGCGAGGGAAACACGGATCGGGGCCGGGTCGCGGCGGCGTCACTCCGACCGGCGACCCAGGCGCATGACGGCGGTGCCGTTGCCCGGCACCGCGTACCTCAATCCCGGTTTTCCTCTGCCGTGCAGTATCCGCGCAGGAACTGCATCAACACCTCCAGCGTGGGCACGCGGAACTTCTGCCGCGCGTGCACCAGGGAGATCGGCCGTTCCAGCGGCGGTGACAGTGGCAGTGCCACCAGTTCGCCCAGTTCCAGCTCCTTGGCCACCACCGCCTCGGACAGCACCGAAAGCCCCATACGGGCCACTACCGCGCCCTTGATCGCCTCCGAACTGCCCAGTTCCATGCAGCCCCGCAGGCTGCTGCGGTCGTACCCGGCGCGCCCAAGGTACTCCATGATGACCTCGCGGGTCCCGGAACCCTCCTCGCGGCATATGAATGGGCGCTCGATGAAGTCCGCGACGCGGACGCTTTCGCGCGTGGCCAGTTCGTGATCCGGCGGCACGATCAGGCGCAACTGATCGACCAGGCAGGGCTGCACCTGCAGGCTGCGGTGGGTCACCGGGGCCTCGACAATGCCGAGATCCACGCTGCCCTCCTCGACCATGAGCACCACGCTCTCGGTATTGCCCACCCGCAGGCGGATGCCGATATCCGGATGCTCGCGACGGAAGGCCCCCAGCAGCGCCGGCAGCATGTATTCCGCCACCGTGGTACTGGCCCCGATCACCAGCGCCCCGCCATTCGCGCCCTTCAGCTCGCGCAGGGCGGCCTCCAGCTCGCCGTAGGTGTCGAAGATGCGTTCGGCATAGCGTTGCACGAGCCGCCCGGCATCGGTCAGTGTGACCCGATTGTGATTGCGATCGAACAACCGGGTATCCAGCTGTTCCTCCAGCTGCCGCACCTGGAAGGTCACCGCCGGCTGCGTCATGTGCAGCACCTCGGCGGCCCGGGTGAAGGACAACAAGCGCGCCACCGTTAGAAAGACCTGCAACCGCCGATCAGCCATGCCGCCCCGTCCTGGAGAATAAAGTCCGTACCATCCCCGGATGCTACCAAGCCCCCGCGACGGGCAACAGCGACCCGCCGCCCGGATGCATCGGCCCGGATTATGCCCCCGCCCGCGCGAGAAACGTCTATAAGGGAATCACGACATCATGGCGCAAGCCGAAGGAACCGGAATGGGGGCATCCCCGTACCACGCCTGGTCGCATGGGCGCTCGCAAGGCATCCACAAGCGCTGGAGGGTCGCCGGGACTGCCGCCGCCGCGCTCCTGATGGTACTGGTCACCCTGCTGGTCTATCAGACCGGCGGCACCTCCACGGCCTATCTCAACTTCATCCTGATCCCGGTGCTGCTGGGGGCGGCCCTGTTCGGCCTGTGGGGCGGGCTGGCCTTCGGGCTGCTGGCCGGCCTGCTCCTCGGGCCCTTCATGCCCCTGGACACCACCACCGGGGCGGCTCAGCCCGCCCTGAACTGGCTCACACGCACGGGCATCTACGTGGTGCTGGGCGGCTTCTCCGGCTGGCTCTTCGACACCCTGCGGCGGCATTCCGGCCGCCTGCTGGAGCAGGCCTACACCAACCCGGTAACCAACCTGCCCAACCGCGAGTCGCTGGAACAGTACGTCCAGCAGCTGATGCGCCAGGCGGAGTCCCCGCAGGCCGCCGCCACACGGGTGTTCGTGATCAGCCTGCAAATGGACAACTACCAGGACAGCATCAGCGCCCTCGGCCTGGCCGCCGAGCGCCCCCTGCTGCGCGGCATCGCCGACCGCATGCAGGGCGTGGCCGGTCCTGCCGGGGCCGATGTGTTTCATATCCACGACGACCACTTCGCGCTGATCCTGCCGCACCGCGGGCGCAAGGAGGCCCTGGCGGTGACCCAGGCCGTGATCGACGCCCTGCAGGCCCCCTTCGAGGTCTTCGACATCCCGGTGTATCTCGGGGCCCACGCGGGGATCTCGTCCTTCCCCTTCCACGAGCAGGACGAGCCAACCCGGCTGCTGACCAAGGCCTGGATGGCCATGCACCAGGCGAGCCATTCGGGCCGGCGCTACCGCAGCTATGACCGGCGCAGCGACGACCACAGCCTGCATACGGTCGAGCTCCTCGGCGAGCTCCAGGGCGCGCTGGACGACGGCCAGCTGCACCTGCACTACCAGCCCAAGCTGGACCTGGAGACCCGGCAGCTGATCGGGCTGGAAGCCCTGCTGCGCTGGGAACACCCCACGCGCGGCCGCATCTCCCCGGGCGAGTTCATACCGCAGGCGGAGCGCACCGGGCTGATCCACGAACTGACGCGCCGCGTCCTGCGCCTGGCCCTCGCAGACCTCGCCACCCTGCGCGAGCACGGCCTGGCCATGCCGGTCAGCGTGAACATCTCCGCGCGCAATTTCCTCGACCCGGCGTTCGCCGATCATCTGCTGGAACAGGTACACGCCTCCGGCCTGCCCCCCTGCGCCCTGGAACTCGAGTTCACCGAGACCGCCCTGATGGCCGATCCGGACGAGGTGATCACCGCCCTCAACCGCCTGACCGCCGCCGGGCTCGCGCTCGCCATCGACGACTTCGGCACCGGCTACTCCTCGCTGGCCTATCTCAAGCGGATGCCGGTCACCACCCTCAAGATCGATCAGGCCTTCGTGCGCCAGATGCTGGAACACGCGGTGGATGCCCAGATCACCCGTGCCAGCATCAGCCTGGCCCGCGATCTCGGGCTGAAGGTGGTGGCCGAGGGGGCCGAGGACGCCGCCACCCTGGACACCCTGCAACAATGGGGCTGCGACGCGGCCCAGGGCTTCGGCATCGCCCGGCCGATGCCGCTGGATGCGACGCTGGCCTGGGCCCGCGAATGCGGCGTGGCGCCCCGGGTCCGGGCCCACTGCGCCCCCGGGGCCAACTGAGCGCGCCGCGGCAGACCCGGTTTTCCCTTGCACCGGCCCCGGGGCTGCGCTATAGTCCGCCGTCTTTCTGGTAGACCCAAATTCCGGAGTCCCCCGATGGCCCGAGTATGTCAGGTGACCGGCAAGCGCCCGGCGACCGGTAACAACGTTTCGCACGCCCACCGCAAGACGCGGCGGCGCTTCCTGCCCAATCTGCACTCCCACCGTTTCTGGGTGGAGAGCGAGAACCGTTTCGTACGCCTGCGCGTCAGCAGCAAGGGCATGCGCATTATCGACAAGCGCGGCATCGACGCGGTCCTGGCGGACTGCCGTGCCCGCGGTGAAAAGGTCTAAGGAGGCTTCACGATGGCTGCCAAGTCCGCACGCGACAAGATCCGCCTGGTGTCCTCCGCCGGCACCGGCCACTTCTACACCACGTCCAAGAACAAGCGGAACATGCCCGAGAAGATGGAGATCAAGAAGTTCGATCCCGTCGTCCGCAAGCACGTGATGTACAAGGAAGCCAAGATCAAGTAATCGCGCCTCCCGGCACGATTGCCTGATCCCGGGCGAAAAAGGGCCCGGCCCGCTCACGCGGTGCCGGGCCCTTTTTGTGTCTGCGTGTTGTGTCTGCGTGGCCGGAAGCCCCGGATGCACCGCAACGCGTACCCGGGGCCTATCCTCAAACGGGATCCGGCTGACCACCCTTCCCGGATGCCGCGCTGCCCTCCGCGGCGGTCTCCGCCCAGCGCGTCATCACGCGCCCCCAACGATGCGCGGTCGCCGGGTCCAGTTCGATCTTGGTATAACGTTCGCCATCGCGGATAATAACCCGCAGCAACGGAACCCCCGAGTCGTGCAGGATCTGACGCAACTCCACGACTTCGCCAAATGGCGCATCAATCGAATCCATGGTGCGTGTGTTCCTCCCGAGCCGGCCTGCCGCACTTCGTCGTGGCCGCCCATCCGTGATTGATCGTGTTCACCTGACGCAAGCATGCAACCAATTTTTGTCGGCCGGCAACCCATCTTCGACGATCAGGAGAACCTGATCGGCTTCGAGCTCCTCTTTCGCGCGGGGCACATGGATACCGCCTCGGTCACCGACGGCGACCTGGCCACCTCCGATCTCCTGCGCAGCGCCTTTATCGACATCGGGCTGGAGCATCTCGTCGGCGAGCACCTGGCATTCGTCAATCTGACCCGCGGCTTCCTCGAGCACGACGTCATCACCAGCCTGCCACCGGAGCAGGTGGTGCTGGAGATCCTCGAGGATGTCGAGATCGACACCGAGGTGGTCGCCGCCGTGCGACGCCTGAAGGCCCGGGGCTTCCGCATTGCGCTCGACGACTACCAGTTCCAGGAGAGCCACGCGGAACTGGTCGAGCTGGCCGATCTCGTCAAGCTCGACGTGCTGACCCTGGGCCGCGAACGCCTGGAGCAGGAAGTCGACACCCTGCGCGGCTTCGGAGTGGAACTGCTGGCCGAGAAGGTCGAGACCGCCGAGGACTATGCGCGCTGCCGACACCTCGGGTTCAGCCTGTTCCAGGGCTTTCACCTGTCCTTCCCCCACGTGATCGAGGGGCAGCGCCTGGAGAGCCTGGAGCTCGCCCTGCTGCGCCTGCTGAAGGCCCTGCAGGCACCCGATCCCACGCCGGCCGAACTGGAGAGCCTGATCGCCGCCGAACCGGGGCTGGCGATCCAGTTGCTGCGCCTCGCCAACAGCCCGGCCTACCGGGGCCGGCGGGCCACGGACTCCCTGTACGACGCGATCCTGCGGCTGGGCCAGGGGCGAATCAAGCGCCTGGCGATGCTGATGGTCCTGCGCGGCGCCGACGGCCAGAGCCACGGTCTCGAACAGGTCATGATCCGCGCCCGCATGGGCATGCTGATGGCCCGCGCCCTGGGCCTGCCCCCGGAGGAATGCGAGCGCTATTTCACGCTCGGCATGCTGTCCGGCCTGGACCGGGTGCTGGGTGTGCCGCTGCGGCGCATCCTCGGCGAACTCCACCTGTCCACGGAGATGGAACAGGCATTGCTGGAGGGGAGCGGCCCGCTGGCGCCGCTGCTGGCGACCATTGCCGCCTTCGAGGGCCCCGCGCTGCCGCCCGACAGCGCGAATGCCCCCGTCCCCGCGCCGGTCTCCAGCCGCCTCTACCTGGAAGCCGTACGCTGGACCGAGGACCTTCTCGCATCCCTGGCGGAGCCCTAGACGATGCCCCTCACCCTGCGCAGCCAGCTGATGCCGGAAGCCGCGACAGGCCCCGACACGGGGTTGCGGATCCGGCTGCGCGAGCCCGCAGGGATCGAGGCCGCGCGCGGCACCCTCGAGATCCATCCGGGCCTGAGCCCCCTGGCACCGGATGACTATGTCGAATACTGGACCGCCCCCGGCACACCGCGCTCATCCCGCGAGGGCCCCGTGCACCTGCTGGAACACGACGATGTGCTGTTTGCGAGCTGGACCGGCCCGGACCACGGACTGCGGGAGCAGACCGAACAGGCCTATCAGTCGCTGCTGGCCGCCTGCCGCACGCGCGGCTACGAACACCTGGCGCGCATCTGGAACTTCTTCGGCGATATCCACGGCGAAGAGGACGGACTGGAACGCTACCAGGCGTTCTGTGTCGGGCGCGCCGCCGCCCTGGAGGCCCTGCAGGTCCCGCTGGCCAGCATGCCGGCCGCCACCGCGATCGGTGGCGACCGGCGCCAGCTGGTGATCTACCTGATCGCCACCCGGACACCGGCGAAACCGCTGGAGAACCCGCGCCAGGTCAGCGCCTACCACTACCCGGCGCGCTACAGCCCGAAGAGCCCGACCTTTGCCCGCGCCACACAACTGGATACGGCCGACGGCCCGCTGATCCTGCTCTCCGGCACCGCCAGCATCGTCGGCCACGAGAGCCGGCACCCGGACGACGTGGTGGCCCAGGCGCGCGAGACCCTCGCCAACCTCCAGGCCCTGCACAATACCGCCGGGCGCAAGCTGCCCCGGCCGTCCTGGTTGCGTGTCTACCTGCGCCGCCCGGAGGACCGCCCCCGGGTCGCGGCCGTGCTGGCGGAACACTACAACGCGGCCCACCCGGGTCCGATCGTGCAGTGGGTGCGCGGCGACATCTGCCGCCGCGAGCTGCTGCTGGAGATCGAGGGCGTGCATGCCTGAACTGCCCGAGGTCGAGACCACCCGACGCGGGCTGGAACCCCTGCTGGCCGGGCGCCGCATCACCGCCTTCGAGGTCCGCGAGCCACGCCTGCGCTGGCCCGTCCCCGAAGACCTGACCACGCGGCTGGCCGACGCGCAGGTCCACCGACTGGCCCGCCGGGCCAAGTATCTCCTGCTGGAGACGGATCGCGCCGGCGTGCTGCTGCACCTGGGGATGTCCGGCAGCCTGCGCCACTGCCCGCCGGAGACACCACTGCGGCGCCACGACCACGTGATCGTTCACCTCGACAACGGCTATCAGGTCCGACTGCATGACCCGCGCCGCTTCGGCTGCTGTCTGCCGCTACCAGACGACGGCACCCCGCATCCGCTCCTGGCTGAGCTCGGCCCGGAACCCCTGGACCCCGCATTCGATGGCGACACCCTCTTCCTGCGCAGCCGCGGCCGCCGTGGCCCGGTGAAGGCCTTCATCATGGACCAGGCCATCGTGGTCGGGGTCGGCAACATCTACGCCACCGAGGCCCTGTTCCTCGCCGGCATCCGGCCCGGTCGCGCGGCCGGCCGGGTCACCCGCGCGGAATACCAGCGCCTGGCCGCACACATCAAGGCCGTACTGGCCGAGGCCATCGAGCAGGGCGGGACCACCCTGCGCGACTTCCTCCGCGAGGACGGTACCCACGGCTACTTCCGCCAGTCCCTGCACGTCTACGGCCGCGCCGGGGAACCCTGCCACGTCTGCGCCGATGTACTGCGCACCCGCCGCATCGGCCAGCGCGCCAGCAGCTACTGCCCCACCTGCCAGAAATAGCCGCCCGCTGTGGCCTGGAGGCCGCGAAAGGCTTTTTTACCACAGAGGGCACGGAGGACACGGAGAAGGGCGGGTCACAGGAAGACAGGAAGCTCGCGAAGGTTTCTTCTGGTATGGAGTGTGATCGCGGTCATACCAACCCTCGAGAAGCGGAGAGCCTGGATATCACCCAGGACAAGACCGATTGCCAGCCCACTACAAACCGCCCTTGGTCTTCTCCGTGCACTCGGTCTCCTCTGTGGTGCAAAAATGCCCTTGACCTTCTTCGTGCCTTCGTGGTGAATCAAAACGACCGCACCAAGGCACATTGCCGCCGGCTCGCCCGGTTCAGAGGTAGCGCGAGACGCGGGGCACGGCGTCCAGCAGGTGGCGGGTGTACTCGGCCTTCGGGCTGGCCAGCACCTCCTCGGTGGCGCCGATCTCTTCCATGCGTCCGTCGTGCATCACCAGCATGCGATCGGAGAAGTACTCGACCACGCCCATGTCGTGGGTGATGAAGATCATCGCCAGACGCCGCTCGGCCCGCAGCCGGGCAAGGATCTGCAACACCTCGGCCTGCACCGACACGTCCAGCGCACTGGTGACCTCGTCGCAGATGATCACGTCCGGATCCAGCACCAGGGCCCGCGCGATCGCGATGCGCTGGCGCTGACCGCCGGAGAACTCGTGCGGATAGCGCCACAGGGTATCTTCCGGCAGCGCCACCTGCTGCAGGACCTGCCCGGCCAGGGCGATGCGTTCGTCCACGTCCGCCCCGATGCCGTGCACCGCCATCGGCTCGGTCAGCAGCGTCAGCACGTTCAGGCGCGGATTCAGGGACGAGGCCGGGTCCTGGAACACCACCTGCAGGTGGCGCCGCAGTCGGCGCAGGGGCTTGCGCGGCATGCGGGTCAGCGACTCGCCGCGGTAGCGGACCTCGCCACCGGTCGGTTCCACCAGGCGCAGGATGGCCCGGCCCAGGGTGGTCTTGCCACAGCCGGATTCGCCGACCACCGCCAGCACCTCGCCGTTCTCCAGCTCGAAACTGACATCGTCCACCGCGCGCACCACGTCGACCTGGCGGCGCATCAGCCCCTTGAGCACCGGGAAGTGCACCTGCAGCCCGGAGACCTGCAGCAGCGCATTGCGTCCGGCGCCCGGCACCGGCGGCAGCGGGGGCAGATTCTCCGGCAGGGCCTGGATCAGCTTGCGCGTATAAGCATCCTGCGGGTCGCGCAACAACGGCAGGCACTCGCCCTGCTCCACCAGCCGCCCCTCGCGCATCACCGCCACCCGGTCGGCCACCGAGGCCACCACCCCGAAGTCGTGGGTGATCAGCAGCACCGCCATGCCGTTCTTCTCGCGCAGGCGGTCGATCAGCTTCAGGATCTCGGCCTGGATGGTCACGTCCAGCGCGGTAGTCGGCTCGTCCGCGATCAGCAGGTCCGGCTCCGCCACCAGCGCCATCGCGATCATTACCCGCTGGCGCTGCCCGCCGGAGAGCTTGTGCGGATACTCGTCGCGGCGCTGTTCGGGGTTCGGCAGCTGCACCTCGCGCAGCACCTCCAGCGTGCGCGCGGCGCGCTGCTCCGGGCTCATCTGGGGGCGGTGCAGACGCAGCACCTCCTCGATCTGATCGCCCACGGTCAGCACCGGATTCAGCGAAGTCATCGGCTCCTGGAAGATCATCCCCACTCGGTCGCCGCGTACCTGCTGCATCGCCGGGGCTGGCAGCCCCAGCAGTTCCTGGCGTCCCTCGCGCCCGGCCAGCCAGACCTCGCCCGTGGGGCGCTCGAAGCCCTCGTCCAGCAGGCGCATGATCGCCAGCGCGGTGATCGACTTGCCGGAACCCGACTCCCCGACCAGCGCGAACAGTTCGCCACCGCGGATGGCGAAGCTCGCCTCCGCAACCAGCGGTGCCTCGCTGTCACGGTGACGGATCTGCAGGTTGCGCACCTCCAGCATGTTCAGCGCACCCCGCCGCTGGTCGCGCTGGTGGCACCGGCCGCCGGACGCGCGCCGGCATCGCGATTGGCACTGCGCGCGGCCGAGCGCGCGTGCGGGTCCACGGCGTCGCGCAGGGCCTCGCCGATCAGGTTGTAGGCGAACACCGTCAGGAAGATCGCCCCGCCGGGGAAGGCCGCCATCCACCAGTTGAAGGTGGAACTCTGTACCGCCTGGTTCAGCATCTGCCCCCAGGAGGGATCATCCACCAGACCCAGGCCGAGGAACGATAGCGTCGCCTCGGCGAGGATGGCCGAGGCGACCCCGAAACTGGCCGCCACCAGGATCGGCGCGATCCCGTTCGGCAGCATGTGCCGGAACAGGATCGACGGCAGCGACAGCCCCGACGCGATCGCCCCCTGCACGAAGTCCTGCTGGCGCAGGCGCAGGAACTCCGCGCGCACATAGCGCGCGTAGCCGGACCAGGAGGTCAGGCCGATGATCAGCATCATCAGGTACAGCGAGCGACCGAAGAAGGCGACGAAGGTCAGCAGCAGGAACAGCGTCGGGATCGCCTCGAAGATCTCCACCAGGCGCATGCCGATGATGTCCACGATCCCCGAGAAGTAGCCCATCAGCCCGCCCAGGATCACCCCGATCCCCAGCGCGATCCCGGTGGCGATGAAGCCGATGGACAGCGCGATGCGCGAGGCGTGGATCATGCGCGAGAGGACATCCGCACCGGTGTCGTCAGTGCCGAACCAGTGCACCCGATCCGGCGCCTCGCGCGGGGCCTCCAGGCCGGTATCGGCATAGTCGCGCAGGTAGTCGCGCGGCGAATACGGGATCGGGGCGCGAATCACAGTCTGGTATTCGCCCATGCGCTCGGCCTCGCGGTACTGATCGTGGATCACCAGCGACGGCGGCGAGACCGTCTGCCAGGCCACCGCGGCCAGCACCGCGCCCAGCGCGGCCCACAGCCCGAAGCGTCGCCAGGGCCGCCCGGGCAGGCGCCAGAAGACCAGCGCCAGCACCAGCAGACCGAACAGCGTCACGTCGGCTGCCGTCAGATAGCGCAGGAAGGGCATCGCCCACTCGCCGTCGGTGGTCTGCACCAGCAGCGGATGGGAGGTCGCCAGCACCGGCGCGAGGATCGCCACCAGAGTCAACAGCGCGATCCAGCCAATCCCGAGGCGCGCGCCCCAGCGCAGCAGGACCTCGCCCACCACGCGCCGCGCCCAGGAGCGGCTGCGGCGACCCCCGGTTTCCGGATGGCGGCTCGGCTCAGTCATAGTTCACCCGCGGATCGACGATGGCGTAGGCGAGGTCCGCCAGCAGGTAGCCGACCAGGGTCAGCACCCCGGAGATCAGGGTGATCGACAGCACCAGTTCGCGGTCGCGCGTCTGCACGGCCTCCACCGCCAGCTTGCCCATGCCGTCAATGGAGAAGATGGCCTCCACGATCACCGACCCGGCCAGCAGCGAGGGCAGCAGGGTGGCGGACACGGTGATCAGCGGCAGCAGGGAGTTGCGGAACACGTGGCGCCACAGCACGTCGTGCTCGGCGACCCCCTTGGCCCGCGCGGTGCGCGCATAGTCCGAGGTCAGGTTCTCCAGCACCGCCGAGCGCGACAGCTTGGCCAGGAACGCCAGCCCGCCGTAGGACAGACACAGCACCGGCAGCACCAGGTGCCAGGCCCGATCCAGCAGGAAGCCGGGCACCATGCTGCCCGGCGCCAGTCCGAGGGCCAGCGCAAGCCCCGCGCCCAGCCCCAGCGTCCCCAGATAGAAGCCGCGCAGCACCCCCCAGTCGCTGTGCGCCATCAGCCAGCCGACCGCGGCGCCGACCCCCATGGCGACCCCGGTACTGACCATCCCGGCAACGGCCAGGTCGCGGAACATCAGCCAGCCACACAGGGCCCCGAGTACGGCCCCGACCCCACCACGGATCCGCGCCGGCAGGGTTCGCGCCAGGTAGATCCCCAGGGCCGCGCCCAGAAACGGCAGGATCAGCAGCAGCGGCAGGGCCCACACCACCTCCACCGTCGGCAGGAAGGTCATATCCAGTGCCGCGCGCTGGCTGATGCCCCCGGTGGGAAACCACTGCCAGAACTGGTCGGAGGCGAAGAAGCCGATCAGCAGCACGCCCGCCAGCATGGTCGGCACCGACCACAGCGCCAGCAACACCACGCCGGATTGCGAGTCGAAGGCCTGGCCGTGCTGGGTGGCCGCGCGCACCCCCACGGCCACCGCGACGATGTAGATCAGCGGGATCGACAGCACGTTCAGCAGCAGCGTAATCGGCAACCGCTCCGCGATCAGGTCGACCACCGGGCGGCCGTAGCGAAAACTGGTCCCCAGGTTGGGCGCCTTGAAGTGCGGCCATCCGGTCAGTGAACCGTCCGCGTCCTGGGCGAAACCGATCGGCGAGATGTTGTTGAGCCAGCGCCCGAACTGCACCGGCGCCGGTTGATCCAGGCCGTAGAGGCGGTTGTAGTACTCCTCCATCGCCTTCTGCGCCTGCGGCTCCAGGCCCTGCCCCTCCACCAGGGTCAGGGCGCTGATGCCCCCGGGCGCCGCCGCCATCACCGCGAACACGACCACGGTGATGCCGAACAGGGTCGGCACCATCAGGATCATGCGGCGCAGGATATAGGTCAGCATCCCGCGCGCCGCCTGCCGATCGGTTCCACTACGTGGCCCATGGGCGACTACTGTCCGTAGCGCTGGAGTTCGAAGGGCACGTAGATCTCCAGCGGCACCGCCCCGAGGTTCAGCCCCAGCGCGGTCTGTTCCAGGTTCTGGATGCGCCGGTCGATGAAGGCCAGCGTCTGGCGCCGCATCAGGAAGGTGTAGGGCTGGTCCTCGTGCAGGATGCGCTCGGCCTCGCGCCACAGCTCCATGCGCGCCGGCTCGTCCACCTCGCCGCGGGCCGCCTCGATGATCGCGTCCAGCTCGGGGTTCTGGTAGTGGATAAAGTTATCGCCGCCGGAAACGGTCTGGCTGGAGTGGAACATCTGGTAGATATCCACCTCGACGCCACTGGTCCAGCCCAACGTGATGGCGTCGAAGTCCTGGCGACTGAGCTTTTCCAGCATCACCGACCACTCGGTCGGCTGGGGCCGCATCTCCACTCCGGCACGCGCATAGAGATCGCGCAGGAACAGAGCGATGCGGCGGGTGTCCTCATTGTCCTGGAAATACGCCAGCTCGAAGGAGAACGGCTCGCCGTCCTCGTTCACCAGCACGCCATCCCGGTTACGCTCGCGGTAGCCGGCCTCGGCGAGCAGCTCCAGGGCCCGCTCGACATCAAAGGGGATGGGTTCGAGATCCGGATTGTGCTGATCGCTGCGTGGCGAGAACGGCGAGATCGCCCGCTCGGCATACCCCAGCATGACCTCCTCGATCAGCCGGTCGACGTCGGTCAGGTAGCTCATCGCCTTGCGCACCCGCGGATCGGCGAAGCGCGTTGGCTCGCCGTTGCGCTGCTGATTCCAGGCGATATAGGAATAGCCCGCCGTCGGACTCATGTACTCGTGGGTGTCCGCGCGTTCGCGCAGCGCCTCGTCGTCACGTAGCCGGGCGTATTCACGCGGCCGCGCGCCGTAGACATCGATATCCCGGTTGCGGAAGGTGGTCAGGCGCGCGCTGTCGTTCTGGATTACGCGCCAGACCAGGCGATCCAATGGCGGCTCGATCGGGCCCCAGTAGCGCGGGTTGCGCTCCAGCTCGATGCGCCCGGCGTCCGGCGTCCAGCCGGTCGGGTCCTCCAGCCGGTAGGGGCCGGAACCGAGCAGGATGCCGCGCGACTCGTTGAAGGTCTCGGGGTCCTCCAGGTAGCGCTCGTAGAAATGCTTCGGCAGCACATCGAGCCCACCGGCCACCCGCATCGCATCGAAGTAAGGTTCCTCGAACACGAACCGTACCGTGCGTTCGTCCACGGCCTCCACCGCCTCGACCTTTTCCAGGAAGGCACGCGCCCGCGGCACCGCGATGGCGTCGGTCATCAGGAAATCGAAGGTGAACTCGACGTCCTCCGCGGTCAGTGGCTCGCCATCGGAAAACTGCGGCCCCGAACGCAGGCGGAAGGTCAACTCCGTCCCGCTGTCGTCGAATTCCCAGGACTCGGCCAGCAGCCCCTGCCATTCCAGGGTGTCCGGATCGCGAACCACCAGCGACTCCAGCACATAGTTCTGCACCTCGGAGGCATAGGCATCCGAGGACACATACGGCGTAATGGTCGCGAGCCCCGTGCCAAAGGCCTGCACCAGCCAGTCACCCTCGGCGTAGTCCTCCTGCTCCGCGGCCCGTGCCGCGCGGCGGAAGGCCGACGGGACCGCGTCCGCCCGCGGGGCCTGCTCGGCCTCCATGCCGGCGAAACGTCCCGAGGCCAGGTCCGACTCCAGCCCCTGCAGGCTGCGCCGCAGCGCCCGCAGGTCCCGAGCCTGCTCGCTCATGGTGTTCTGCATGGAGGCCATGCGCTGCCACTGGCGGTCGATCTGGACCATCACCAGCAGCAACAGGATGCCCAGCACGATCAGGGTCACGATCCAACCGAAATGACGACTCACAAGACCTCCGGGTTGTTGCGCTGGCCGCCCGCCACACTGTTTTCGGCATGACGGGCGAGCGGTCGCGGGGACCGCGGGTGCTGGCACTATAGCAAGCCACCTGCTTCGGCTCATCGGGTGCTGGCCGCACTAGCACCACATCGGTATGATCCCGGAGACAGTCGCGCCCGTCCCCGGTTCCGCAGCCGGGCGGGCGCCGTCGAGACGGCCCGCCCGGGTACGTCCGCACGGATCCGAACCAAGGAGTGTCACATGGGTTTTCTGAAGGGCAAGCGCGCACTGATCGTCGGCGTTGCCAGCAACCGTTCCATCGCCTACGGCATTGCCGCGGCCATGCATCGCGAGGGCGCCGAGCTCGCCTTCACCTACCAGAACGAACGCCTGCGCGATCGCGTCGAGAAACTGGTCGCGGACTTCGACTCCGACATCCTGGTGCCCTGCAACGTCGAGGATGACCGCGAGATCGAACAGGTCTTCGAGCACCTGGACAATTACTGGGACGGCGTCGACATCCTGGTGCACTCGGTGGCCTTCGCACCCAAGGAGCAACTGGAAGGCGACTTCCTCGACAACATGACCCGCGACGGCTTCCGCATCGCGCACGACGTCAGCTCCTACAGCCTCGCGGCCTTTGCCAAGGCCGGCCGCGCGATGATGAAGGATCGAGACGCCTCCATCCTTACCCTCAGCTATCTGGGCGCCGAACGCTCGATGCCCAACTACAACGTGATGGGTCTGGCCAAGGCGAGCCTGGAGGCGAACGTCCGTTACCTGGCCTATACGCTGGGGCCGGAGAGCACCCGGGTGAACGCGATCTCCGCCGGCCCGATCCGCACCCTCGCGGCCTCCGGGATCGGCGAGTTCAAGCGCATCCTCGACCACGTCGAGGCCAATGCCCCGCTGCGGCGCAACGTGACCACCGAACAGGTCGGAAACGCCGGCGCCTTCCTCTGCTCCGATCTCGCCTCCGGCATCACCGGCGAGATCATGTATGTCGACTCCGGCTACAACACGGTGGGCCTGGGCGCGGCCGAGATCGGCCTCGACAACAAGTAGCGTCGACGGTCCGCAACCGGGACCTTCCCGGGTTGCACGAAAAAGGCCCGGCCCGCTTGCGCGGCGCCGGGCCTTTTTTATGGGACCGGATACGCCGCGCGCATCCCCGAGGTCCCTGGTCGAGCCCTAGTCGAGCGCGTCGGGGAAGCGCTTGATGTCGGCCTGTTCTTCCAGCCAGGCGAGGTAGGCCCGGAATTCGGCGCTGCCATAGGCATTACCGATCTGGTCACGCGCCTGCTGGCGTGCAGTGGCATCGGCGACGTCCTCGCCCATACGCACCTCTTCCAGCACAGTCACGGCAAAGTCGCCGTCGCCGATCCGGGCACCGGCGATCTCCACCGCGCCCTCGCCCGGGGCCGGCAGGCGGAACAGGTGGTCCTGCAAGCCGGTGGGCAGTTCCGCGGCGCGCTCGCGGGTGACCTCGACCGAGCGACTCCAGGCCCCGTTCTCGTCCGCCTCTGAGGCCCAGTCCTCCGCCGCGGTCAGGCGCTCGATCAGGGCCTCGCCGGCTTCACGGGCGGCATCGGCCGCCGCCTGACGCTGCAGGCGCTCGCGAATCGTGTCTTCCACCTCCGCCAGCGGGCGCACCTCGGACGGCTGGTGTTCGTCGACCCGCAGGATCACCGTGGAGCCGTCCTGCAGGTCGATTGCCTCGCTGTTGTGGCCGTCTTCCAGCACCCGCGGATCAAACGCCGCATTGCGAATGGAGCGGTGCCGCGCAATGCCGTCCCCGGAGCCCCGCGAGAACCAGTCGCTGGTCTGGATCTCCAGCCCGGTCGCATCGGCCGCCGGCTCCAGGCTGTCGGGGAACTCGATCCCCAGCGCCATCATGTCGTCCAGGGCGTCGATCTGCATCTGCTCCGCCGTGCGATCGCGCAGATCCTGCTCGACCTCGTCGCGGATCTCTTCGAACGGCTGCGGCTGGGCCTCCTGGATCGCGGTCACCTCGAGGATGAACCAGCCTCGCTCGGTGCGCACCGGCTGGCTGATCAGGTCCTTCGGCAGGGTAAAGATCACGGTCTCCAGCGTGGAGCCCAGATCCCCCCGGGCGATCTCGCCCAGCTCCCCGCCACGGTCGGCGGTCAGGCTGTCCTCCGAGTATTCCTCGGCCAGCTCGGCAAAGTCCTCGCCGGCCTCCAGCCGCTCGCGCAGCTCCCGGATGCGGGCCTCGCCCTCCTCGCCCGTGTCCTGAATACGGATCTGGCGCACCTCGCGCAGCTCCGGCTGCTCGTAGCGGCTGCGGTTCACCCGGTAGTGCTCGCGCACCTGGTCCTCGGTGACCTCGACCCCGGCCTCCAGGCCCTCCGGATCCAGCCGGAGATAACTCACCCGTACGCGCTCGGTGGTGGTGAACTCATCGGGATTGGCTTCGTAGTACGCCTGAATGGCGTCCTCGTCCACCACGTCCGGACGGTCGAACTCGTCCGCGGAGAAGACCCGCCAGCTGGCCACGCGGGTCTGGTTGCGCAGACGACTGTAGTCTTCCACCAGGCTTTCCGGTACCACGCCGGTCGCCTGGATCCCCCGCTGGATCTGCGACAGCACAATGCTGCGCGCGATGTCCTGTTCGAAGTCCGCAGGACTGATGCGCTGGGCGTTCAGCAGCTGGCTGTAGCGTTCGCGGCTGAAGCGCCCCTCTTCCTGAAAGACCGGCATGCCGCGGATCTCGCGCAGCACGCTGTCACCGGCGGCCTTGAACCCGGCGGAATCCGCCGCCTGGCGCAACAGTTCCTGACGGATCAGCGTCTCCAGGGCCTGCAGGCGGATGCCCTGCTCGTCGAGCACATCATCGGGGATCTCGCCGCCGAACATGCGCGCCATCTCGTCGCGCTGGGCGCGCGCCTCCTGATGCACATCGCGCACCGCGATATCCGTGCCGTTCACCTCGGCCGCCACCAGCGGGCCGGCCCCGCCGAAGTACTCGCCCAGGCCCCACAGGGCAAAGGGAATGGTGATCAGGCCGATGATCACATAGGCGAGCCAGCCGCTCGCCCGGTCACGAATCGCTTGCAACATGATGGTCTCTGCTCACTCCGCCGTGGAGAGGAAATCGGGAATCAACCGCCGATGGTAGCAGGCGCGCCCGCGCACGTCTGCGCCTAGGTTATCCACCACGAAGCGCACGAAGGCACGAAGAAGGGCAAGGTCAAGGGCGTTTGCACCACAGAGGACACGGAGGGCACGGAGAAAGTCGATAGCGATCCGCGGGAAGGACAGAGCATCGTAGGATTGGAAGGATGAAGTTGTGTCAGGGGGGGGGAACGCCGCGTGTTGCCGCGGCCCCGAATTCCTTGCCCTTCTCCGTGTCCTTCTCCGTGTCCTTCGTGTCCTCTGTGGTGCAAACGCCCTTGACCTTCTTTTCTCCTGGATCGCAATAGCCAAAAAAGAAAAAGGCGCCACAAGGGCGCCTTTCTCGGAGATGGCGGAGCGGACGGGACTCGAACCCGCGACCCCCGGCGTGACAGGCCGGTATTCTAACCAGCTGAACTACCGCTCCGTATTCTTGCAGTGCAACCAGGGTCAGGGTTGCACTTGGTGGGTGCTGACGGGTTCGAACCGCCGACATTCGCCTTGTAAGGGCGACGCTCTACCAACTGAGCTAAGCACCCGATAAAGCGCGCTAGTTTACTCGATCCTTGAGCGCTTTACCAGCCTTGAACGAAGGCGTTTTCGAAGCGGCGATCTGGATGGTCTGACCGGTACGCGGGTTACGACCGGTGCGGGCCTCACGCTCGCGCACCAGGAAGGTACCGAAGCCGACAAGGGAGACCTGGTCACCCTTGGCGAGGGTGTCGCCAACAACACTTACCATGGCATCCACGATCCGGCCGGCCTGGGCCTTGGGGACATCGGCTTCCGCCGCGATCGCGTCGATCAGTTCGGATTTATTCATGAAGCGCTTCCTTATCTCAGTGGTGACTCAGGCTTTCTGCCGGACTGGGCCTAGCTTACACCAGCCGGAGGCCTTTTCTCCATGGCCCCGCAACTGCCCTCGGCGAGAAATCAGGTGATGCGGATGGGGTTATAGCAAGCCCCCGGAAAACGAGTCAAACGCGATCTCCTGACCGCCCCCGCACGGGTGTGATCCAGTCCACAAAAAACCGCGGAGCCCCGGTCTGCGGGTCCCCGCGGTTTCCGTCCGTTTACAGACGCTTAGTGGTGCCGAACCCGGCGACGGCCGGATTCCTTGGCCGGTTTGACGACTTCTTCGACCTTCTCCGGGGTTTCGCCCGCCTTGCCCTCCGGCATATGCGTCAGCGCCACCTCCAGGACCTCGTCGATCCAGCGCACCGGGCGAATATCGAGCTTCTGCTTGATGTTCTTCGGGATGTCGACCAGATCCTTCTCGTTTTCTTCGGGGATCAGGACCGTGCGGATCCCGCCGCGATGGGCGGCCAGCAGCTTCTCCTTCAGCCCGCCGATCGGGAGGACCTGGCCGCGCAGGGTGATCTCCCCGGTCATCGCCACATCCGCTCGCACCGGGATCCCGGTCAGTGCCGAGACGATCGCGGTGCACATGCCGATACCGGCAGATGGTCCGTCCTTGGGCGTCGCACCCTCCGGCACGTGGATATGCAGGTCCTTCTTCTCGTGGAAGTTTTCCTCCAGCCCCAGGGCCTCGGCACGCGAGCGCACCACGGTCAGCGCCGCGTGGATGGATTCCTGCATCACGTCGCCGAGCTTCCCGGTCTGCTGGGTCTTGCCCTTGCCCGGGACCACGCTGGCCTCGATAGTCAGCAGCTCGCCCCCGACCTCGGTCCAGGCCAGACCGGTCACCTGACCGATCTGATCGTTCTCCTCGGCCAGGCCAAAGCGGAACCGGCGCACGCCCAGGTACTTCTCCAGCGTCTTCGGGGTCACCGACGTGGTCCGCGCACGCTCCTTCTCGCTGGCCAGCAGGCGCTGCTTGGCCACCTTGCGGCAGACCTTGGCGATCTCGCGCTCCAGCGAGCGCACACCGGCCTCCCGGGTGTAATAGCGCACGATGTCGCGCACCGCCGCATCGGAGATCTGGATCTCGGCCGGCTTCAGGCCATTGGCCTTGATCTGCTTGTCGAGCAGGTAGTTGTGGGCGATGTTGACCTTCTCGTCCTCGGTGTAGCCGGACAGCCGGATGACCTCCATGCGATCCAGCAGCGGCCCGGGGATGTGCATGCTGTTGGCCGTGGCCACGAACATCACGTCGGACAGGTCGAAATCGACCTCCAGATAGTGGTCGCTGAACGTGTGGTTCTGCTCCGGATCCAGCACCTCGAGCATGGCCGAGGCGGGGTCGCCCCGGAAATCCATCGCCATCTTGTCGATCTCGTCGAGCAGGAACAGCGGGTTGCGCACCCCGACCTTGGCCAGGTTCTGGATGATCTTGCCCGGCAGCGAGCCGATGTAGGTGCGACGGTGGCCGCGGATCTCGGCCTCGTCACGCACCCCGCCCAGCGCCATGCGCATGAACTTGCGGTTGGTCGCACGAGCGATGGACTGACCCAGCGAGGTCTTGCCGACGCCGGGCGGGCCCACCAGGCACAGGATCGGGCCCTTCAGCTTGCGCACTCGCGACTGCACGGCGAGGTACTCGAGGATGCGTTCCTTGACCTCTTCCAGGCCGTAGTGGTCCTCGTTGAGGATCTTCTCGGCACGCGCCAGATCCTTGCTGACCCGGGTCTTCTTCTTCCACGGGACATTGACCAGCCAGTCGATGTAGCTGCGCACGACGGTGGCCTCGGCCGACATCGGCGACATCATCTTCAGCTTGTTCAGCTCGGCGGTGGCCTTCTTCTTGGCCTCCTCCGGCATCCCGGCCTTCTCGATCTTCTCGGCCAGGTCTTCCTGTTCGTTCGGCGCGTCCTCGAGGTCGCCCAGCTCCTTCTGAATGGCCTTCATCTGCTCATTCAGGTAGTACTCGCGCTGGGACTTCTCCATCTGCTGCTTCACGCGGCCGCGGATCTTCTTCTCGATCTGCAGCACGTCCATCTCGCCCTCGATCTTGGCGACCAGGTGCTCCAGGCGTTCGCGCACATTGGCGATCTCGAGGACCTGCTGCTTCTCCTCGAGCTTCAGGGACATGTGCGCGGCGATGGTATCGGCCAGGCGCGAGGTGTCGTCGATCCCGGCCAGCGAAGTCAGGATCTCCGGCGGGACCTTCTTGTTCAGCTTGATGTACTGCTCGAACTGGTTCAGCGCGGAGCGGCCGAGGACCTCGAGTTCCTTGTCCTCGGTGTCGTATTCCTCGTCGATCAGCCGGATGTCGGAGACGAAGTAGTCCTCCTCCTTCTCGGCATCACCGGTGGCGGAAACATCCATCACGCGGGCGCGCTGGGCCCCCTCCACCAGCACCTTGATGGTGCCGTCGGGCAGGCGCAGCAGTTGCAGGATGTTGCCCAGGGTACCGATATCGTGCAGATCGCCGGCTTCGGGTTCGTCGACCTCGGCGCTCTTCTGGGCGACCAGCAGGACCTGCTTGTTCTCGGCCATGGCCGAATCCAGCGCGCGGATCGACTTCTCGCGACCCACGAACAGCGGGATGACCATGTGCGGATAGACCACGACATCGCGAAGCGGCAGCACCGCGACGCGCTTGACGGGGGAGTCCACCTCGTTCTGGGAGGAGTGGGTATCGGTCATGTTGCCCCCTCAGGGCTGGACGAATGTACAGAAGGAAGTGGGGGCGGCGGCGCCCATTTCAAGGGCGCCGCAACACTTCCGCTCAGGAATCCGCGGCCGCCTGCTTCTTGGCGAACGAGTCGTTCTCGTACACCAGATACGGCTCGGCATCGCCGCGGATCACCGCCTCGTCGATCACCACCTTGCTGACGCCTTCCATGGACGGCAGCTCGTACATGGTGTCGAGCAGGATGTTCTCCATGATGGTGCGCAGGCCGCGCGCCCCGGTCTTGCGCTCCATCGCCTTGTGGGCGATCGCGGACAGGGCGTCGTCGCGGAACTCCAGTTCCACCCCTTCCATCTCGAACAGGCGGGCATACTGCTTGACCAGGGCGTTCTTCGGCTGGGTCAGGATGGTGATCAGCGCGTCCTCGTCCAGCTCGTCCAGGGTCGCCTGCACCGGCAGGCGCCCCACGAACTCGGGGATCAGCCCATAGCGCACCAAGTCGTCGGCCTCCAGCTGCTTGAGCCACTGGCCACCGGACTTGGCCGCCTCGGTGGTACGCAGCTCGGCGCCAAAGCCGATGCCGCCCTTCTCGGCGCGCTGCTGGATGACCTTCTCCAGCCCGGAGAAGGCCCCGCCGCAGATGAACAGGATGTTGCTGGTATCGACCTGCAGGAACTCCTGCTGCGGATGCTTGCGTCCGCCCTGCGGGGGGACCGAGGCGGTGGTGCCCTCGATCAGCTTCAGCAACGCCTGCTGCACACCCTCGCCCGAGACGTCACGGGTGATGGAGGGGTTGTCCGACTTGCGCGAGACCTTGTCGATCTCGTCGATGTAGACGATGCCGTTCTCGGCCTTCTCCACATCGTAGTCGCACTTCTGCAGCAGCTTCTGGATGATGTTCTCGACATCCTCGCCCACGTAACCGGCCTCGGTCAGCGTGGTCGCGTCGGCGATGGTGAACGGGACGTTCAGTACTCGCGCCAGCGTCTCGGCCAGCAGCGTCTTGCCGGAGCCGGTCGGGCCGATCAGCATGATGTTCGACTTGGACAGCTCGACATCGTCCTTGCCGGCCTTGGCCTGCAGACGCTTGTAGTGGTTGTACACCGCGACCGAGAGGATCTTCTTCGCGGAGTTCTGGCCGATCACGTAATCGTCCAGGATCGCGCGGATCTCGTGCGGGGTCGGGAGGGAATCCCGCTCGGTGTGGCCGGCCTCCTGCATCTCCTCGCGGATGATGTCATTGCACAGCTCGACGCACTCGTCGCAGATAAATACGGATGGCCCGGCGATCAGCTTGCGCACCTCGTGCTGACTCTTTCCGCAGAAAGAACAGTACAGGAGCTTGCCGTCGGCGGAGGGGGTGGTTTCGTCGCTCATCCGTTTGCCTCGGTTGCGATTTCAGTGTTCTTCAAAACATGCCCCGTTTGCCTGTGAGTTGCAAACGGGCCAAGCAGAAGTCCGGTATTGAGGCCCCGCCCCGGAGCCGGTCTCCGGGGCGCGGTTGCGATCGGCGCGGACGAGGGGATCAGTCGTCCGCGGAGTTGCGGTGGGTCAGGACGTGGTCGACCAGGCCGTATTCCTTGGCGTCGGTCGCGGTCATGAAGCGGTCGCGATCGGTGTCCTGCTCGATCTTCTCGATCGGCTGGCCGGTGTGGTGGGCCAGTACGCGGTTCAGCTCGTCACGGATCTTCAGGATCTCGCGGGCATGGATATCGATATCCGACGCCTGACCCTGAAAGCCGCCCAGCGGCTGGTGGATCATCACCCGCGAGTGCGGCAGCGTATGGCGCTTGCCGGGGGCCCCGCCCGCCAGCAGAACAGCGCCCATGCTCGCGGCCTGGCCCACGCACAGCGTGCTGACCTCGGGCTTGATGAACTGCATGGTGTCGTAGATCGCCATGCCGGCGGTGACCGCGCCACCCGGGGAGTTGATGTACAGGCTGATCTCCTTGTCCGGGTTCTCCGACTCGAGGAACAGCAGCTGAGCCACGATCACGTTGGCCATGTAGTCCTCGACCGGACCCACACAGAAGATGACCCGGTCCTTCAGCAGACGGGAATAGATGTCGTAGGCGCGCTCGCCGCGGGCGGTCTGTTCGACCACCATCGGGACCAGGTTCAGGCCCTGGGCATGCTGCGCGCCCTGGTCGGCCATGTCGTGGCTCATTCAGTCGACTCCTTGTTCGGATTCATGACGTCCTGGAAGCTGGTTTCCTTCTCGGTGACCTTGGCCTGCTCGACCACCCAGTCGACCACCTGGTCTTCCAGCACCAGCGACTCCAGGTTGCTCTTGGCCTGGGGATTGGAGCGGTAGTAGTTCTTCACCTCTTCCGGGTCCTCGTAGGTCGCGGCCATCTCCTCGAGATCGCGCTCGACGCGCTCGGCGTCTACCTCGAAGCCCTTCTGGTCGATGATCGCACGCAGGGCCAGCCCCAGGCGGACGCGGCGCTTCGCCTCGTCCTCGAACAGGCTGTCCGGCAGCGGCTGGGTCTGCTCGGCACCCCCGAAACGCTTCTCGGCTTCCTCGCGCAGACGGTTGATCTCCGACTTCACCAGGGCGTCCGGCAGGTCGAAGTCGTGCTTGTCGACCACGGCCTCCAGGACCTGCTGCTTCACCCGGCCCTTCAGGGCCTGACGCAGTTCCCGCTCCATATTGGACCGCACATCAGCGCGAAGTTTCTCCACCGAGCCGTCCTCGATGCCGAATTTCTTCGCGAACTCTTCGTCGACCTCCGGCAGCTTGGGCCCCTCCACCTGCTTGATGGTCAGGGCGAACTGCGCGGTCTGGCCCTTCAGATTCTCCGCCGGGTAATCCTCGGGGAAGGTGACGTCGATGGTCGGCTCCTCGCCGGCCTTCACGCCCTTGAGCTGCTTCTCGAAGCTCTCGATCAGGCGCCCGGCGCCGACCTCGACCTGGAAGTCCTCGGCCTTGCCGCCATCGAACTCCTCGCCGTTCAGGGTGCCGACGAAGTCCAGGGTGACACGGTCGCCCTTCTTCGCCTTGCGCTTGACCTCGGCCCACTCCTTGTTCTGCTCGCGCAGCGAGTCAATCACGCGGTCGATGTCCTCGTCCGCCACCTCGGCCTTCGGCCGCTCGATCTCGACGTCGGCGAAGTCGGCCACCTGCACCTCCGGGAACACCTGGAAGCTGGCGGTAAACTCGATGGCGTCGCCGCCCTCCAGGCTGGTCGGCTCGATGCTCGGGTTGCCGGCCGGTTCCAGACCCTCCTGCTGCACCGCCTCGCGGTAGCTCTCCTGCAGGACCTCGCTCAGCACCTCCTGGTAGACGCCGGTGCCATAGCGCTGGCGCACCACCTTCAGCGGGACCTTGCCCGGGCGAAACCCGTCCAGCTTGACCCGCTTGGCCAGGGACTTCAGGCGGTTGTCGACCTCGGTGTCGACCCGCTCGGAGGGGACCTGGATGGTCATCTTGCGTTCCAGGTTGCCGGTGGCTTCAACAGAAACTTGCATGGAGGGCCTCGTCATAGTTCGGATATCGGTCATCCCTGCCGATCGCAGTGGTAACCTTCATGGCGTTGGGAAATGCGGACTGTGGTGCGAAAGGAGAGACTCGAACTCTCACGGGTTTTACCCCACTGGGACCTAAACCCAGCGCGTCTACCAGTTCCGCCACTTTCGCGATCTTGCAGAAAACTCTCGTTTCTCGCGCTGTTACCGCGCAACAGCCGCACATTCTAGCGTGTTCCCCGCCCGCAAACACAAAGGGCCCGTATGAACGGGCCCTTGTGCCGGCGCGGGGCCGGAGAAAATGGTGGGTCGTGTAGGATTCGAACCTACGACCAATTGGTTAAAAGCCAACTGCTCTACCAACTGAGCTAACGACCCTTTTCGGTTTGGCCGTCGGCGACCCCGCGGGTCCCCCTGGCCGAGCTGCAAAACCGAAGGCCCGGGATCACCGGGCCTCCAGTGCCGCGTAGTTTACGGCGCGGCGGGGAAAACGCAAGGCGCCCCCGCCGCTACGCCATCAGATGGCTTCCAGCTTGCGCATGCCACCCGGCAGCAGCTTCATGTCCACCAGCGAGGTGATCAGCGCCTTGCCGAAGGAGGCCTCGTCTTCGTAGACCATCTTGTAGTACTGGATCTTCATGGTCAGCGCGGCCCCGAAGACGATCATGATAAAGGTCAGGAAGCCGCCCAGCGCGAGCGTGGAGATCCCGGTGATGCCCTGGCCGATGGTGCAGCCCATCGCCAGCACGCCACCGAAGCCCATCAGGATCGCGCCGATGAAGTGGTTCACGAAGTCGCGCACCGAGGCGAACCACTCGAAGCGGAACGCACGGGTAACCAGGGCCCAGAAGAAGGAGCCGAGGATCACGCCGGCCAGCGCCATCACGCCGAAGTACAGCACGGTGTTGTCAAACCCGCTCGACACGTAGCGCAGGCTCTGGCCCATCGGATTGATGAAGGTGAACGACTGGTTGGCCCACGGGGCACTCTCGGACGGGCGCTCACCCGCGTCGGCATCGGCCACGAAGTCCCAGTCGGCCACGTAGGCCTGCGGGGTGTAGGTGTCCATGCCGTCGTCGATCTGGATGTTGCTGGTCAGCCACCAGGCGCCGAGCACCATCAGGCCGATCACCAGACCACCCAGGATGTTGTCAAAGCTCTTGCGGAAGTCCGCGGCCTTGAAGATCAGGGCCAGCAGCAGCACGCCGATCACCGCGCCCAGCACCAGGCGGGCGGTCAGGCCGTTCTCTTCGCCGGCCACCAGGGTACCCAGGTCCTGGCCCGCCGGGGTGGAGATGGCCAGCGCGGTGGTCCAGTCCATGAACAGCAGGGAATAGAGGGTATCGGAGGTACCCGGCAGCGGGCGCACCATGTAGTAGGCGATGATCGCGATCACGATCAGCACCATCAGCGACTTGATGTTGCCGCCACCGACGCGCACCAGGGTCTTGTTCCCGCAGCCGGAGGCGTAGGTCATGCCGATCCCGAACAGGAAGCCGCCCAGGGCGTGCTCGACCCACTGGAACTCGCTCATGCGGTAGTTCGGGAAGGAACCGTCGGCGCTCAGCACCCCGAAGAACTCGAGGATGGCCACGCCCAGCATGGCCACGGCGATCGCCAGCAGCCAGGAGCGCATACGCCCGGTATCACCCATGTTCACCCAGTCGGAGACGGCGCCCATGGTGCAGAAGTTGGTCTTGTTCGCCACGGCCCCCATGATGAAGGCGAGGATGAACGCCCCACCGAGGAACGCCATCGCGGCAGTTGAAAAACTGGAGAATTCCATCACGTATCCTCTCGACGAAAGATTTCAGGGCAGGCCTGCACCCACGGGGTGCGCAGCATACATCGGACGCTAGACGAGATCGAGCCCGTTTTCATTCCTGCGGGAACGAACATGCAGCCGGCGGGCTGCCGGCGGGCATCACGCGGGGATATAGCGGGTCGGGTCCGGCACGCCGGCCGCAGCAAAGCCCTCGCGCCGGATGCGGCAACTGTCGCAGCGGCCGCAGGCGCGCCCCTCGGCATCGGCCTGATAGCAGCTGACCGTGTGGCGGTAGTCCACCCCGAGCTCGCTGCCCGCCCGGATGATCTCGGCCTTGGACAGGTGCATCAGCGGCGCCCGCACCTCCCAGGGCGTGCCCTCGACCCCGCTGCGGGTGGCCACCCGGGCCAGGTCGCGGAACGCGTCGATGAAGGCCGGACGGCAATCCGGATAACCGGAATAGTCCACCGCATTGGCGCCGACGTAGAGCAGCCGCGCGTCCAGGGTCTCGGCCAGCCCCAGGGCCAGGGCCAGAAACACCGTGTTGCGCGCCGGCACGTAGGTCACCGGGATGCCCTCGGTCGGCGCGGTCGGTACGTCGATCGCCGTGTCTGTCAGCGCCGAGCCACCGATGGCGCTCAGGTCCACCGCCACCACGCGGTGGTCGGTCACGCCCTGGTCCGCGGCGACCCGCCGCGCAGCCTCCAGCTCGGTCCGGTGGCGCTGTCCATAGTCAATGGACAGGGCATGGCACTCCAGGCCTTCGGCGCGCGCCATGGCCAGGCAGGTCGCCGAGTCGAGCCCGCCCGAGAGCAGCACCACGGCCTGTTCCGCGCGTTCGTTCATATCAGCGGCCCGGCTGATCGCCCCAGAGGAGCTTGTGCAGCTGAACCTGGAAGCGTACCGGCACACGTTCGGCCACGATCCAGTCAGCCAGGGTCCGCGGCTCCAGTTCGCCGAACACGGGCGAGAACAGGACCTCGACCTCCGGGTCCAGCCCCAGGCGCTCGAGCTCGGCCCGGGCCCAGTCAAAGTCTGTGCGCCCGGCCAGCACGAACTTCAGCTGGTCCCCGGCCTTCAGCCGCGGAATGTTATCGGGGAGGTTGCGTTCGGCCTCCTTCGAGCCCGGCGCCTTCCAGTCCATCACGATGGCGACCCGGGGGTCGACACCGGCGATGTCCATCGCCCCGCTGGTCTCCAGCGACACCGTGAACCCGGCGTCGCATAGTGCCTCCAGTAGCGGCAGGCAGCCCGGCTGGGCCAGGGGTTCACCACCGGTCACGCAGACATGCCGCACCCCGGTGCGCCCGACCCAGTCGAGGACCGTCGGCAACATCAGCGCCTCGCCGCCCTCGAAGGCGTATTCGCTGTCGCACCAGCGGCAGCGTAGCGGGCAACCGGTCAGGCGCACGAAGGCTGTGGGCCAGCCGACCTGCGCCGCCTCGCCCTGCAGCGAGACAAACATCTCGCTGATCCGCAGCCGCACCGACGCCGGGTCGACGACCCCCGAGCCACGGGCGTCACGCAACGGGGCGGTGGTCATTGGGCGCGATCGATCCGCTGCAGGCGTTCGCGGGCCAGGCGGTCCAGTGTCGTACCGCCATAGTCGGCACGCACTGCCTCCAGGGCCTCGCGGGCCGCATCGAAGTCCTCCAGCTCGTAGTGGGAGTACCCGATCTTCAGCAGTGCATCCCCACTCTTGTCGCTTTCGGGGAAATCCTCGCGCAGGCGCTGGAAGTCCTCGAGCGCCGCCTCGAATTCGCCGCTGGCGTACTTCGCCTCCGCCAGCCAGTACCACGCATTCGCGGTAAAGCTCCCCTCGGGGTAATCCTCGATGAACCGCTCCAGCTTGCGCATGGCGGTGGCAAAGTCGCCGGCCATCAGGTCGTCAAAGGCCTCCTGATAGGCGGCCTGCTCGTCGGCCTCCGGCAGATCCAGCTCGACCACCTCCTCGCGCGGGGCCGCATCCGGCGCCGGCCCTCCGCCCTCGACGGCGGCCACGCGCTCGTCCAGGTGGCGGAACTGGTCGCGCTGACGGGTACTGAGGCGGTTCACCTCGTGGCGCAGGGTCTCCACCTCCCCGCGCAGTTCGCGCAGGTCCCGGTTCAGCGACTCGGAGACCTGCAGCAGCTCGTTCATCGCGCTGGAGTCCAGCACGCGTTCGATACGGTCCAGGCGCCGATCCAGCTGGCGGATCTGCGACTGGGTCGCGAACACGGTGTCGTCCTGCGCCCCGGCGGCCCCCGGCATCAGAGCCAGCGGGGTCAGGACAAAGGCCGCGGCCAGCATGGCCGCCAGGAACGGCCCCGGGCGCGCCGGGTTCCGAAACAGAAATGCCCCCGAGGGGGCATCTCCGCAAGACGTACTGAACATCGATCGCATCTGGCTTCCCGGGTTTACCTACCCTGACTCAGCGCCGGGATTCGTAGACGAGCTCGACCCGGCGGTTCTTGGCCCAGGCCTCCTCGTTCTGCTGGAAGGCCACCGGCATCTCCTCACCATAACTGATGACCTCGAGCTGGTCATCCGAGGCGCCGTTCAGATTCAGCACCCGCCGCACGGACTGCGCACGGCGTTCGCCCAAGGCCAGGTTGTATTCGCGGGTGCCGCGCTCATCCGTATGCCCCTCCAGGCGCATGCGCGCGCCGGGGTTCTCCGCCAGGTAGGCCGCGTGGGCCTCCAGCATCGGCATGAATTCTGACTTCACCTCGTCACGGTCGAAGTCGAAGTAGACCAGGCGCTCGGCCAGCGGACTGTCCGGGTCGTCCAGGGCGGCGGCATCGAACTCCCGGTCGCGACCGATCCCACGGGCCTCGGCGGCCTCGCGTTCGGCCCGCTCCTGCTCGGCGGCACGTTCGCGCTCGGCGGCACGCTCGGCATCCTCGGCATCGCGGGTCGGAGTGGCACAAGCCGACAGGGCCGCGATCACCACGGCGGCAAGGGTCAGACGAAACGCGTTGTTCATGGTGTTGGTTCCTCGAAAGAAGGTGACAGTCAAAGGGTCCGAAAATCAGTTCAGGGGTGACCAGGCCGGCTCGCGCACCTCGCCTTCGCGGGCGGCCAGACGCTGGTGCACCTGGCCGTCGCGGCTGACGGAACCGAGCACGCCCCGCCCCCCGTCGGTCATGGCATACAGGATCATGCTGCCATTGGGGGCAAAGCTTGGCGACTCTGCATCGCGTCCGTCCGTGAGGCGCGTCACACGGCGGTCATCCAGATCGAGGCGGGCCAGCTGAAATCCGCCGTCACCCCCATGGACATACACCAGCGACCGCCCGTCCGGCGAGATGGTGGCGGCGGCCGCGTAGCCGCTCTCGAAGGTCAGACGCCGCGCATTCCCGCCGCCGGCTGGCTGGGCGTAGATCTGCGGGGCCCCCGCGCGGTCGGAGGTGAAATAGATCGTCTCGCCGTCCGGCGACCAGACCGGCTCGGTCTCGATCGCGCTGGAACGCGTCAGCTGCCGCAGCTCCCCGGAGGCCAGGTCCATCACATAGATATTCGGCGAGCCGTCGCGCGACAGGCTCAGCGCCAGTTGGCGACCGTCCGGGGACCAGGCCGGGGCACTGTTGATCCCGGTGAAGCTGGCGATGCGCGAGCGCTCGCCGGTCTCCACATTCTGGCGAAAGACCTCGGAACGGCGGTTCTCGAACGAGACGTAGACCAGCTCGCGGCCATCCGGGGACCAGTCCGGCGACATGATCGGATCCTCGGAGCGGAACAGAGTCCGCGGATTGGCCCCGTCGGAGTCGGCCACCTCCAGTCGGAAGGTGCGCGAGTCGTTCCGGCGCTCGACACTGACGAACGCGATACGCGCGCTGAAGGCGCCCGGGTCGCCGGTGATCTGTTCGTAGACGATGTCCGATACGCGGTGGGCGCCCCTCCGGAGCATGTCCGCCGGCACCGGGATGCGCCAGCCACCCAGGCGCTCCTCCGCCAGCACGTCGAACACGTGGAACTCCACGATCACGTTGTCCCCGTCCGGGCGCTTGGAGCCCACCACCAGGTACTCCATGCCGGCGTCGGCCCAGGGCTGCGCGATGAAGTCGGCCGGGCCCGAGGGGGCCCGCGGCAGCCCCTCGCGCTCGACGTCGAACAGACCGCTACGGGTCAGATTCGCGGCCAGGATTCGCCCCACATCCTCGTCCGGGCGGCCCTCGCCCTCCCAGGTGAACGGTGCGACCGCGACCGGAATGGCCCCGGTCACACCCTCGGTCACGGTCACTTCCAGCACCGCGTGAGCCTGCGCCGACCACAGCAGCGCCAGCCCCAGCAGCATCGCGTGAATCATTCGTTGCATGGTGTTCCTCGTGGCCCGGTTGGGAGCGGGCCGGTCAGTCGGGCTCGAAACGGATGCGTACCCCGCCGCGCACGGCATCCGCGTCGGGCGGACGCGGCAGCGAGGACAAACGGTCCATGGTCTGGCGGACCGATTCGCAGAAGGCGGACCCGCCCGAGCAGCTCTCGATATCGAAATTGATGATACGCCCGGTCTCGTTGACACGCACGAGAACAATGGCACGGTCCGACGCATCCAGACCCGAGGGCTGGCGCCAGCGCCGCTGCACCACCGACTGCACCTGGGCACGCCATTCGTTCAGCTCCTGGTCCAGCTGCGCCTGGCGCTCGGCAGCCTCGCGTTGCGCCTGTGCCTCGGCCAGACGTTCGCGCTCGCGCTCCATCGCCTCGCGCCGGCGCTGCTCTTCCAGTTCACGCTCCTGCTCGGCGCGACGCTCGGCCTCCTCCCGCTCGCGGCGTTCGGCCTCCTCGCGTTCGCGCCGCTCCGCCTCTTCCCGCGCCTGGCGCTCCGCCTCCTCGCGCTCCCGCCGCTCGGCTTCCTCGCGTTCGCGCGCCTCCTCGGCCTCACGCCGCGCCCGCTCCGCAGCCTCGCGTTCCTGGCGAATGCGCTCGCGTTCGGCCTCGGCCTCCTCGCGTGCGCGTTGGCGTTCTTCCTCCGCCTCGCGGCGCGCCTGCTCGGCCTCCTCCAGCGCCTGCTGGCGCGCGCGCTCGGCTTCCTCGCGGCGGCGCTGTTCCTCGGCCTGGCGACGTTCCTCCTCGCGCCGGGCCTGCTCCTCGGCACGGCGGCGCTCCTCTTCCGCGCGCAGCTCCTCCGCGATTCGTTCCTGTTCCGCCACCTCGCGCTGGTGCTCGACGCGGTCGAAGGTCTCGGCATCCACCGCGACCGCGTCGATCACCTCGATATCTTCCTGCACCGCGATCTCCACCGCCGCCCGGGTCGAGGTCGGCGACACCAGGCTCACGTTCAGCAGCAACGCCGCGAACAGCACCCCGTGCAGGATCAGGACGAGGAGCAGGCTGAGGGGGTGACGGCGCAGGAGCTCGAACACGGCGTGTGGCTCAGTCCTGGTTGTTACGTGGCGGTTCGGTGATCAAGCCGACACGACCGCCCCCGGCGCGCTGGAGGGCGACCATTGCATCGATCACCCGGCCGTAGTCCACGTTGCGGTCCCCGCGCACGAAGGTCTGGGTGCCCGGATTCTCGGCGAGGAACTCGCGCACGATCTCGGTCATCTCCTGCGGCGCCAGCGGCTCGTTCACGTACGGGCCCTGGTTCAGGCTCATGGCCCCGGAAGCATCCACGGTGACCACCAGTGGCTCGGCCGCGGATGGATCCTCGTCCAGGGCCTCGGCATCGGCCTCCGGCAGATCGACCTCCACCCCCTGCTGCAGCATCGGGGCGGTGATCATAAAAATGATCAGCAGGACCAACATCACGTCGATGAACGGCACGACGTTGATCTGCGACATGGGCCGCCGCAGGCGGCGGCTGTTGCGACGCGACTCGGACATGGTTCAGGCCGGCGCCCCGGCGGCGCCCTCGGCCGGCTTGCCCGCGCCCTGGCGGTTCAGCAGGGCCACGAACTCGTCGCTGAAGTTCTCCAGGCGCGAGGCCACGCGATCGACGTCCCCGGCAAAGCGGTTGTAGGCGATGACCGCCGGGATGGCCGCGAACAGGCCCAGCGCGGTAGCGATCAGCGCCTCGGCGATCCCCGGAGCGACCATGGCGAGTGTGGCCTGCTGCACCCCGGAGAGCCCGAGAAATGCATGCATGATGCCCCACACGGTCCCGAACAGGCCGATGTACGGGCTGGTGGAGCCAACCGTGGCCAGGAATTGCAGGTAGCGCTCCATCTCGTCGGTCTCGCGGGCGATGGCCACGCGCATCGCGCGATGGGCCGGCTCGCCGGCCACCATGCCGTGCTGGCGGGCACGCAGGAATTCCTTGAAGCCGGAGGAGAACACGTGCTCCATGCCGGACATCTCGGACTTGCGGCGTACGCCCTCGTACAGGTGCGAGAGGTCCGCGCCCGACCAGAACCGTTCCTCGAACTCGTCGCTGGCCCGCTGGGCCGCGTTCAGCGAGCGCGCCTTGATGATGATCACCAGCCAGGAGAGTACCGAGGCGATCACCAGGATCACCATGACCAGCTGCACGATCAGACTGGCGTCCATGATCAGCTGGTACATCGAAAAGTCGACTGTCACTTGTCCATCTCCCGTTATGCCGTTGTTCCGTCCGCCGCCCGCATCGCGCGCGCCACTTCATCGGGGATCGCCACCGGCGCCTGCCGGGCCATATCGACACAGGCAATGGCGACCTCGCCGGTTGCCAGCGCCGTCGCCTCGCGCTGCACGACCTGCGCGAACTCCACGCTGGCGCGACGCATGCGCGTGACCCGGCAGGTGACCGTCAGGGCCTCGTTGAAATGCGCGGGACGCTGCATCTCCACAGCCAGACGCCGCACGGCGAACACAATTCCATACTCGGACCGCAGCCGGTCCTGCTCGAAGCCGAGGGCACGAAGCCATTCGGTACGCGCGCGCTCCATGAATTTCAGGTAATTGGCGTGATAGACCACGCCGCCGGCGTCGGTATCCTCGTAGTACACCCGCACCGGCCACTCGAATGCTGCGGTCATGGCTGGCGCGGACCCTCCGCCGCGGGCGTCAGCAGATCGCCCTCGTCCATCCGGGTCAGGCCGAACATCGCCAGGGTACGCCGGGTCGCCTGGCGCCCGCGCGGAGTGCGCTGCAGGTAGCCCTGCTGAATCAGGAAGGGCTCGACCACATCCTCCAGCGTGCCACGGTCCTCGTTCATCGCCGTGGCCAGGCTCTCGACCCCGACCGGGCCACCGTCGAACTTCTCCACCAACACCTCCAGCAGGCGACGGTCCTGGGCATCCAGCCCGGAGGCATCGATCGCCAGCAGGTCGAGCGCCTGCGCCGCCACGTTGTGGGTCACCACGCCATCGGCCCGGACCTGGGCGAAATCCCGTACCCGCCGCAGCAGGCGGTTGGCCAGCCGCGGCGTGCCGCGGCCCCGGCGGGCGATCTCCGCGGCTCCCTCGGCCTCGATCCCCACGCCCAGCAAACCGGCCGCGCGATCCACAATATGCGCGAGATCGGTGACAGTGTAATGATCGAGACGCTGCACGATACCGAACCGGTCACGTAACGGGGCCGAAAGCAGCCCCGCGCGGGTGGTCGCGCCCACCAGCGTGAACGGCGGCAGGTCCACCTTGATCGAGCGCGCTGCCGGGCCCTCGCCGATCACGATGTCCAGCTGGCCGTCCTCCAGGGCCGGATACAGCACCTCTTCCACCACCGTCGGCAGGCGATGGATCTCGTCGACGAACAGGACATCGCGCGGCTCCAGGGCCGTCAGGATGGCGGCCAGGTCACCGGCGCGTTCCAGTACCGGACCAGAGGTCTGGCGCAGGCCCACGCCGAGTTCGTTGGCGACGATGTGCGCCAGCGTGGTCTTGCCCAGCCCGGGCGGGCCGGCGACCAGGGTGTGATCCAGGGCCTCGTCGCGCCGGCGGGCGGCCTCGATGAACAGCCCCAACTGCTCGACTACGCGGGGCTGGCCGGTGTAGTCCGCGAGCCGCTTCGGGCGCAGGCTGACCTCGGCCCGCTCTTCCTCGGACCGACTCTGCATATCCACCAGACGTGATTCCATAGCCCCGCAGTATGCATCGCCACCGGTGCCGTTTACAGGGCCGTCCGGCGGGTTTTCGGATTCGCGTGCGTTCGAGCGTTCCCGCCCGTAGCGCCCTCAGGCGCCGGGGAGATCGCGCGCGTAGACCAGGAACACCCCGTGCCCGCCGGCCTCGAACTCCAGCCAGATCAGCGGCAGCTCCGGGAAGGCCGCCTCCACCGCGGCCTGACTGTTGCCGACCTCGACGATCAGCACGCCGTCTTCCTTCAGGTGTCCACGGGCCCCAGCGAGGATCCGGCGCACGATATCCAGTCCGTCGCCGCCAGCGGCCAGCCCCAGCGCGGGTTCGTGACGGTATTCGTCCGGCAGGGCCGCCATGTCCTCGGCATCCACGTATGGGGGGTTGGACACAATCAGCTCGTAGCGATCCCCGGGTTCCAGCCCGTCGAACACGTCGGACTGCACAGCGCGCACCTGATCGCCCACCCGGTGGCGCTCGATGTTGATCCCCGCCACCGCCAGCGCATCCGTCGACACATCCGCCAGGTCCACCTGCGCCTGCGGCAGCGCCAGAGCCATTGCGATCCCGATACACCCGCCCCCGGTGCACAGATCCAGCGCGCGGGTCACGCCATCGGGGTCGACCCAGGGCTCGAAACCAGCGGCAATCAGCTCGGCCAGCGGCGAGCGCGGCACCAGCACGCGCTCGTCGACATAGAACGGCAACCCGGCGAACCAGGCCTCGCGGGTCAGATAGGCCGCGGGCTTGCGCGTGGCGACCCGCTCGCGCAGCACCGCGACCACCCGCGTGCGCTCGACCTCGCTCAGGCGCGCATCCCACCAGGACTCGGGAAGATCCAGCGGCAGATGCAGGGTGTGCAGTACCAGCCAGGCGGCCTCGTCGAAGGCGTTGTCGGTGCCATGCCCGAAGCTCAGGCCGGCGCCGCGAAACTGACTGGCGCCGAAGCGAATGAAGTCGCGCAGGCTGCGCAATCCGGTGGTCGAATCCATGCCCGGTCTTTCCGTTACGTGCGAGGGCGGTCATCATACCGTCTCGAACCCGGCCTGTACGCCACCCTTCCCGTCGGACATCACATGAGCAAGATCGACCCCTGGCTGGCGCGTCTGTCGCACCTGCTGCCCCAGCACGCCCTTTCGCGCGGCGTGCACTGGCTGGCGCGCATCGAGTCGCCGCGCCTGCAGCCCCTGCTGCGCGCCTTCGTGCGCCGCTTCGGCCTGAACCTGGACGAGGCCGCCGAGCCGGACCTCGCGGCCTATGCCAGTTTCAACGCACTGTTCACCCGCGCCCTGCGCGAGGATGCGCGGCCGCTGGAGGGGGACGCCAACACGGTGGTCAGCCCGGCCGATTCGCGCGTCAGCGCGGCCGGGCGCATCGAGGCCGGCCAGATCTTCCAGGCCAAGGGCCATCACTACACCGTGCGCGAGCTGCTGGGTGGCGAGGACGATCTGGCGGAGGCCTTCCGCCACGGACACTTCGTCACCCTGTATCTGTCACCGCGCCACTACCACCGGCTGCACATGCCGCTGACCGGCACCCTGACCCACATGATCCATGTGCCCGGGCGGCTGTTCTCGGTGGCCCCGCGCATCGTGCGCCATGTACCCCGGCTGTACGCCCGCAACGAGCGGGTCGTGGCCTGCTTCGACACGCCTGTTGGCCCGATGGCCATGGCCCTGATCGGTGCCCAGAACGTCGGTTCCATCGAGACCGTCTGGGCCGGCGAGGTCACCCCGCCGCGGGGGCGCGAGATCAGCGTAAGCGAGTATCCGGACCGCGATATCACCCTGGAACGCGGGGCCGAGATGGGCCGCTTCAACCTCGGGTCCTCGGTGGTGCTGCTGCTGCCGGACCACCCGCTGAAGCTCGCCGACCACCTGACGCCCGAGACCGAGGTCCAGGTCCGCTCCGCACTCGGCCAGTTCTACTGACTTTTTTCACCACGAAGCACACGAAGGCACGAAGAAGGGCCAGGTCAAGGGCGGTTAACAGGAAGATGGGAAGACTAGAAGTAAAAACGATCGGTTAGATGGACTCGGGGGGCGGCCGGCCATCGAGGGCTATTAACTGCATCGCCCGGATCAGCCGTATCTTGCCTATCTTCCGATCTTCTCGCCTTCCTGTCCGCTCCAAGCCCTTGACCTTCTTCGTGCCTTCGTGCGCTTCGTGGTGAATAAAAACGTTCAGGCGTGGGCGCGGGCTGCGGTCTGGTTGAAGTAGGCGGCCTTCCAGCTCTCGTAGTCGGCGACGAGTTGCTCGACGTCGGCGGCATCGAACGGGCGCAGGCCGCTCAGCACCAGGTGCTTGCTGCCGTCGGCGACTACGGACTGATCGATCACCAGCTCGTAGTCCAGGCGGATCTCGCCGCGCTTGCCGTTGACGGTCATCACCGCGTCCTTCAGGCGCGGCTCCGGCACCCCGGCGCTGGCGGCCAGCGGCTCGGGCAGGCGGAAGCCCATGCGCTCGTACATCACCAGCGGGCGCTTCGGGTTCACCATCACGCCGTGCTCCTCCATCAGCGGCACCAGCACATGCGGGAAGTTCTGCCCGGAGAAGCTCACATAACTGCGGATCAGGGATTCGATCGCGTTGGGCTCGTCGATCACCGCGCCGGAGCGCTCGACCTCGATCACGCTCTTGCCATTGTCGTCGGTAATCGCAAAGGCCTCGCCCGGGGCCTCCGGGAAGATCAGCGGCACGTTGCCCCCCACCATGCCGGTAAAGCGGAAGTGCATGTTCGCGCTGGCGCCGTAGGTATCCAGCACCAGCGCGAACAGCAAATCGCCCGGCACGCAGAAGCGCCGGTTGTCGGCATCGTGGATCGGATTGAAATCGCCGGCGAGCGTCTTGGCAAAGTCACTGCCCTGCTCCGGGGTCACGACAAGTTGACCGTCGCGATGGCGGTAGAAATCCTCAAGGAAGCTTTTGTCGGTCACGCGGTCTCCCCGAAATCGTATTGCGGCGTGGTTTTTCGCACCACTATAGCCCGAAATGCCCCTCAATGGCCTTGATAAAGGCATCGCCATAGCGCTCCAGCTTGTGCTGGCCGACCCCGGAGATCCCGGCCATCTCGTCACGGCTGCGCGGGGCGGCCGCGACCATCTCCAGCAGTGTGGCATCGCTGAAGATCACGTAGGGCGGCACCCCCTGGTCGCGCGCGAGGTCGGTGCGCAATGCGCGCAGGGCCTCCCACAGCGCGCGGTCCTCGCTGTCCATCGCCGCCACACTGCGGGCGGTGTCGCGGCGGGCCGGGCGGGCCGTGCGCGCCTCGCGTTCCGGGCGCGCCAACTCTTCGCGCAGGTGGATCGACTCCTCGCCGCGCAGCACCGGGCGACAGGCCGGGTCCAGCTTCAGCCCGCCGTAGCCCTCCTCGTCCAGGCGCAACAGGCCGCGGGCGAGCAGCTGACGCACCACGCCGCGCCACTGTGCCTTGTCCAGTTCCTTGCCGATCCCGAAGGTGCTCAGGCGGTCGTGACCCAGGCGGCTCAGGCGTTCGCTCGCGGAGCCGCGCAGCACGTCGATCACGTGCCCCGCGCCGAAGCGCTCGCCGGTGCGGTAGATGCAGGACAGGAGCTTCTGCACCGGGACACTGGCATCCCAGGTGGCCGGCGGCTGCATGCAGTTGTCGCAGGTCCCGCAGGGCTCGGGCATGCGCTCGTCGAAGTAGGCAAGCAGGGCCTGGCGCCGGCAACTGGTGATCTCGCAGAACCCGAGCATCGCCTCCAGCTTTTGCTGCTCGATGCGCTGGCGCTCGGCGCCGGCCTGCGAGCCCTCCAGCATCTGGCGCAGGGTCACGACATCCTGCAGGCCATAGACCATCCAGGCATTCGCGGGCAGGCCGTCGCGCCCGGCGCGGCCGGTCTCCTGATAGTAGCCCTCCAGGCTCTTGGGCAGGTTCAGGTGAGCCACGAAACGTACGTTCGGCTTGTCGATCCCCATGCCGAAGGCGATGGTCGCCGCCATCACCACGCCCTCCTCGCGCAGGAACCGGGTCTGGTTCTCCGCGCGGGTCGCCGCCGGCAGACCCGCGTGATAGGGCAGCGCGGTAATGCCCTGTTCCGCCAGCCACTCGGCCACCGCCTCGACCTTCTTGCGCGACAGGCAATAGACGATACCGGCCTCGCCCGCGTGTTCCTCGCGGATGAAGCGCAGCAGCCGATCGCGTGCGGAACCGCCGCGCCCCCCGTCGGCCTGGGCGATGCGGTAGCGGATGTTGGGGCGATCGAAGGAGCTGACAAAGGCACGGGCCTGCTCCAGGCGCAGCCGCTCGCGGATCTCCTGGCGGGTGGGGCCGTCCGCCGTCGCGGTCAGGGCGAGGCGCGGCACCTGCGGGAAACGTTCGGCCAGCACCGCCAGCTGACTGTACTCCGGGCGGAAGTCATGCCCCCATTGCGAGACGCAGTGGGCCTCGTCGATGGCGAACAGCGCCAGCTCGATGCCCTCCAGACGCTCCAGCATGCCCGCGGCGAACAGGCGCTCCGGCGACATGTACAGCAGATCCAGTTCGCCCGCGTGCAGCGCGGCCAGCACGGAGCGGGCCTCGTCCGCCTTCTGGCCGGAATCCAGACTGGCCGCCGCCACGCCGTTCTGGCGCAGGGCCGCCACCTGATCCTGCATCAGCGCGATCAGCGGCGAGATCACGATGCCGCACCCGGGCCGCGCCAGCGCGGGGATCTGGTAGCACAGCGACTTGCCGCCGCCGGTGGGCATCAGCACCACGGCGTCGCCACCCGCGGTCACATGCTCGACGATGGCCTGTTGCTGACCGCGAAATTCCGTGTAGCCGAAGGTCTCGCGCAGGATCTCCAGTGGCGCCGCCGCCGGAGCGCTTCCCTGCGCTTCTCCAGCTGCAAGACCCGAGGGTTCCAATGGACGTACTCCAGACGGGAAGACAAGCCACGAAGACTGCCGAATGCCCGCCACCGCTGCAAGCCACCAGCGCCACAACCGCCCCGCGCCGGCCGCAATCCCTCCCGGTGCGCAGTCGCCCGCCGTGACCCGCCGCGATAAACTCCCCACCTGAATACCAAAATCCAGGACGCCCGATGCCGACAACCGCCCGCCTCCTGCCCGCCGCCTTGCTGGCCCTGTTCGCGTTGACCGCCTGTTCCGACGCCCCGGAACCGGACACCGCCGCCGAGCCGCCTGCGCAGGCATCCAGCGAAGACTCGAGCGCGGCCTCCGGCTCGACCGCGCAGCTCGACTACAGCCTGCCGCCAGAGGACTTCGCCGCCGACCCCGAGGCCGGGCGCTCGCTGTTCCGCGCCAACTGCATGCAGTGCCACGGCGAGGACGCCCGCGGCACCGACCAGGGCCCGCCGCTGATCCACCGCATCTACGAGCCTTCGCACCACCCGGACATCACCTTCCATCGCGCCGTGGCCCTGGGCGTGCACGCGCACCACTGGGACTTTGGCGACATGCCGCCGGTGGCCGGGGTCACCGGTGAGGAGACCGCCCACATCATCGCCTGGATCCGCCAGGAACAGCGCGCCGTCGGCATCGACTGAACACAACCCGTACATGACAGATCCACGCACGGAGGCGATCCGCGGCACGGTTCACGCCTACCTGGACGCCTGGCTGCGCCAGCGCGATCTCGCGGCCCTGCTGCGCCTTCACACCCCTGGGGTCAGCGGCTTTGGCACCGGTGCCGACGAGGCCGCCTTCAACCCCGAAGAGGTCGAACGCATCGCCGGGCGCGACATCGAACAGGTACCGGAGCCCTTCGACTTCGCGATCCACCGCGAGGAGATCCGACTGCTGACGGATGACGTGGCGCTGATCATGCTGATCTTCGACATGATCCTGGATACCCGCGGGCAGCGGGTCCGACTGAACGGCCTGCGTGCCAGTCTGGTGCTGCACGCGACCGCCGACGGCTGGCGCCTGGAGCACCTGCATGGCTCCTTCCCCGCGAGCGTCCATGGAGACGACGAACCCTACCCGGTGAAGGAGCTGGAGGAGCGCGCACAGGTGCTCGAACGCCTGGTACGGGAACGCACGCACTCCCTGGAGGCCGCCCAGCAACACCTGGAACACCTCGCCACCACCGACCCGCTGACCGGATTGAACAACCGCATGAAGGCCAGCGAGGCCCTGGCCGAAGAGATCCTGAGGGCCGAGCGTCACGCGAGCCCGCTCAGCGTAATCCTGCTGGACCTTGATCACTTCAAGCCGATCAACGACACCCTGGGACACGGCCGCGGCGACGCGGTACTGACCGCGGTCGGGCAGCTGATAACGGGCCGCATCCGCGCCACCGATCGGGCCGCGCGCTGGGGTGGCGAGGAGTTCCTCATTCTCTGCCCGCAAGATGACATCGCCGCCACAGCCCGGCTGGCCGAGGACCTGCGCCACTGCCTGGAGATCCACGACTTCCAGACCGGACAGCCACTGACCGCCAGCTTCGGCGTCGCCCAGCTGGAGCCCGGCGAGAGCGCGGAATCCCTGGTGGACCGGGCCGACCGCGCCCTGTACGCGGCCAAGCACGCCGGGCGCAACCGGGTCCAGGGCGCGTGAAATCAATCCGGCCCCGGGGGCGTCCCGCCCGGTAACCGCAGGAACGCATTCACCCCGATCGGCAAAAGGAGCCTTGCCATGTGCACGAAGAGACTGACCCTCGCCACCCTTCTGGGCCTTCTGGCCCTGCCCGCTCAGGCAAACCCGGTCGACATCCTGGAGGCCCAGCTGCATGCCAGCGGCCCGAACCAGTGGCGGGTCGCCGTCACCGTGGAGCATCCCGATACCGGCTGGGATCACTATGCCGATGCCTGGCGTGTGCTGGACGCCGATGGGAACGTCCTCGGTGAACGCATCCTGCACCACCCGCATGTCAACGAGCAGCCGTTTACCCGCAGCCTGCGCCGGCTGTCGATCCCCGATGACACGCGCTTCCTGCAGATCGAGGCCCGCTGCTCGCAGGACGGCTGGAGTCACCAGCGCCTGCGGATCGACCTGGAACAGGACCGGGGCGAGGGCTTCCGCATCCACCGGTGAGATGCGCGGCCGGGCCGCACCGGGCCGGGGAGCCGCCACGGAACGCGCGCCCATGTGCGTACCCGGCGGGGACCTCCTAGGGAGACGCTGATTGAATCGCGCGTCCGCGCTCCAGTCGCTTTTGCGTGCGAACAAGGCGCGGTGACTGCCGTGCAGTCATTCTGCACAAGGGAACCGCAACGCCGTTCCCGCGCCCGTTTTTGATCAACAACGGGCGGCCGAGCCCCTGCTTTCAATGGCTTGTGGGGTTGGTGCCCCCCGATTCTGAATGAATATGGCCCGATCCTGCGTTGCGCCCCGAATCCATCCAAAACGGGCGGGTAGAACCACTACCCGCTGCACGACGCGCCTTGTCTCGGAAAACAGGGGGCACCAACGCGGACGTGCGTTTATATCAGCGTCTCCCTAAAGTAGGCAGCCTACCCAGCCCCGGACTCCCCCATGCGCGGTCACTCCAGCGTGCACGATGCGCCCGACGATGCGATCAACTGGCGCATCGTTCGCTCCCTGTTCCCCTATCTCGCGGAGTTCCGCGGCCGGCTGTTCCTGGCCCTGGGCCTGATGGGCCTGGCCAAGCTGGCGACCGTGCTGGTCCCGCTGGCGCTTAAGTACATCGTCGACCACTTCGAGGACTCCGGCACCGAGGGGCTGGTCGCGGTCCCAGTGGCGCTGGTGATCGCCTACGGCCTGCTGCGCTTCGGCAGTACCCTGTTCGGCGAACTGCGCGACGCGGTCTTTGTGCGCGTGGCCGAACGGGCCATGCGGCGCGCGGCCCTGCGGGTGTTCGAGCACCTCCACCGGCTCGAGCTGAGCTTCCACCTGGCGCGCGAGACCGGCGGCCTGGCACGCGACATCGAGCGCGGCACCAGCGGCATCAGCTTCCTGCTGCGCTTCATGGTGTTCAACATCCTGCCGACCATCATCGAGATCGCGCTGGTCGCGGTGATCCTGCTGGTGGCGGTCGGTCCGGTCTTCACCGTCACCGTGATCCTCGCGGTGGCCGCCTACATCGCCTGGTCGGTATGGATTACCGAGTGGCGTACCCGCTTCGTGCGCGAGGCCAACCAGCGCGACAACGAGTCCAACACCCGCGCGATCGACTCGCTGCTGAACTACGAAACGGTGAAGTACTTCGGCAACGAGGGCTTCGAGGCCCGGCGCTACGACGAGGGCCTGGCGACCTGGGAACAGGCGCGCACCAAGAACGTGCTGTCGCTGGTGCTGCTGAACTCCGGCCAGGCCCTGATCATCGCCGCCGCGATCACCGTGATGATGCTGCTGGCCGCCAGCCGGGTGGCCTCGGGGCAGATGTCGCTGGGCGATCTGGTGATGGTCAATGCCTACATGATCCAGCTGTTCATGCCGCTGAACTTCCTCGGCTTCGTCTACCGCGAGATCCGGCAGTCGCTGGCGAACATCGAGCGCCTGTTTGGCCTGCTGGAAAAACCGGTACAGGTCGAGGACCGGCCAGGCGCGCCGGATCTCGACGTCGCGGAGGGGCATGTGCGCTTCGAGCAGGTCGCCTTCCACTACCAGCCGGAGCGCCCGATCCTCGAGGACGTATCACTGGAAATCCCGGCCGGGCACAAGCTGGCGGTCGTCGGGCCCAGCGGGGCCGGCAAGTCCACGCTCGCTCGCCTGCTGTTCCGGTTCTTCGACGTGACGGACGGGCGCATCACTATCGACGGCCAGGATATCCGCGAGGTAACCCAGCAAAGCCTGCGCCGAGCGATCGGCGTGGTCCCGCAGGATACCGTGCTGTTCAACGCGAGCATTCGCTACAACATCGCCTATGGTGATCCGGAGGCCTCCGAGGAGGCCATCCGGCGCGCGGTGCGTCTGGCGCACCTGGACGATTTCATCCAGCGCCTGCCCGACGGCCTGGATACGGTCGTCGGCGAACGCGGCCTCAAGGTCTCCGGCGGCGAGAAGCAACGCATCGCCATCGCCCGCATGCTGCTGAAGGACCCGCCGATCCTGGTCTTCGACGAGGCCACCTCGTCCCTGGACTCGGGCTCGGAGAAGGCGATCCTGCAGGCGCTGAACGAGGTCTCGGCGCGGCGCACCACGCTGGTCATCGCACATCGCCTGTCGACCGTGAAGGATGCCGAGCAGATCGTGGTCCTCGATCAGGGACGCGTGGTCGAACGCGGCACCCACCGCGAACTCCTCGCGGCGGGCGGCGCCTACGCCCGCCTGTGGCAACACCAGCAGGAACACGAACCCGCGCCCGTCGATCCGAGCCCGAATGCCGGGGCCTGAAGCCTTTTATTCACCACGAAGCACACGAAGGCACGAAGGAATTCAAGGGCGGTTAACAGGAAGGTACGAAGACGGGAAGATGAACAGGGTGCGTCTCCGAGAGCCCCTGATGCCCGGGCGCGCGGATGTGGCCAGCCGGTGCCCGGCGTCCCAACCAGAAATCCTTCCGACCTTCCCGTCTTCCTGTCCGCTTTTATGCCATTGACCTGGCCCTTCTTCGTGCCTTCGTGTGCTTCGTGGTGAACAAAAAGCTCTTGGCAGTCAGTCGGGATCGACGCGGCCGCGCAGCGCCTTCTTGCGGCCGCGGTGGGTCTTGCCCTCCAGGCGGCGCAGCTTGGAGGCGCGCGTGGGGCGCGTCGGCTTGCGCGCCTTGATCGGGCGACCCACCTCGCGCAGCAGCTCCGCCAGGCGCTCCAGCGCATCCTCGCGGTTGGCCTCCTGAGTACGGTACTGCTGCGCCTTGAGCACGACCACGCCGTCCTTGGTGATGCGCTGGTCATGGCGGCGCAGCAGGCGCTCCTTGTAGACGTCGGGCAGGCTGGAGGCGCGGATATCGAAGCGCAGATGAATGGCCGAGGCCACCTTGTTCACGTTCTGCCCGCCGGCCCCCTGGGCACGGATCGCGGTCAGCTCGATCTCGTGCTCGGGGACGCTCACGCTGTTGGAAATGCGCAGCATCGGGGAATCAGCGGAAATCGCCGTCATGGATGCGGCCATCCGCGTCCAGTTCGGCGAAGAAGCGGCTGTTATCCGTGCGGTATTCCTGGGTCACGATGTCGCCGGGCAGCACCAGCATCACGTCGGGGTAGACGCGCTCGAACTCCTCGGGCGTCGGCCGACTCTCGAGGAAGTGCAGGAACGGGTTCATCTGCTCGACCGTACCCGGTCGCGGCTCGGGTCCATCGCCCCGGGTCTCGGTCTTGTGCACCGCGCAGCCGCCAACCACCAGCGCCACGACCACGCCAATCACAGACAAGAATCGAAACGCCATATTCTCCTCCTGCACCACACAACTGCACCGTCATTGCGAGGCGTCGAAGACACCGTGGCAATCGCCTCAAGCTGGCATGAAGCCCGGGGCCGCTGATTTCGGATGGAGTTCGCCACGTCGCTTCGCTCCTCCCGATGGCGGTTCCAGTGCACCCCGGAGCGGCGATCTACTCCGTCGGCTGGCCGTGCTCGCGGGTCGCCTCGAAGCGGATCTCCGGCCATTTTTCCATCGCCATCTGCAGGTTCACCCGAGTCGGGGCGATATAGACCAGATCGCCACCGTGATCGATCGCCAGGTTCGCCGCGGCCTTCTCCCTGAACTCCTCGAGTTTCTTCGGGTCGTCGCATTCGACCCAGCGCGCGGTCTGGACGTTCACGTTCTCGAACTGCGCCTCGACCTTGTACTCGGTACGCAGGCGCTCGGCGACCACGTCGAACTGCAGCACGCCGACCGCGCCCAGGATCAGGTCGTTGTTGGTCAGCGGGCGGTAGAGCTGGGTCGCACCCTCCTCGCACAACTCCTGCAGGCCCTTGGCGAGCTGCTTCATCTTCAGCGGGTCCTTCAGCTGCGCGCGCCGGAACAGCTCCGGGGCGAAGTTGGGCACGCCGGTAAAGGTCAGGTCCTCGCCCTGGGTGAAGGTATCCCCGATGCGGATGGTGCCGTGGTTGTGAATGCCGATGATGTCGCCCGGATAGGCAGTCTCCACATGCTCGCGGTCGGAGGCCAGGAAGGTCAGCGCATCCGGGATCTTCACGTCGCGCCCGATCCGCACGTGACGCAGCTTCGCGCCCTTGTCGAAGGTGCCGGAACAGATGCGCATGAAGGCGATGCGGTCACGGTGATTCGGATCCATGTTCGCCTGGATCTTGAACACGAAGCCGGTGAACTTCTCCTCGGTCGGCTCGACCTTGCGCGAGTGTGTCGGACGCGGCAGCGGACCCGGGGCGTATTCGACGAAATCGTCCAGCAACTCCTCGATGCCGAAGTTGTTGATCGCGGAGCCGAAGAACACCGGGGTCTGCTCGCCGCGCAGGTAGGCGTCCGCGTCGAACGCGTGCGAGGCGCCCTGCACCAGCTCGAGCTCCTCGCGCAGCTCCTGCGCCTGATCGCCCAGCACCTCGTCCAGGCGCGGATTGTCCAGGCCCTCGATGATCTCGCCGGTGGACTTCTTCCCGCCCTGCTCGGGATCGTACAGGTGCACCGCATCGCGACGGATATGGTAGACGCCACGGAAGCGCTTGCCGGAGCCGATCGGCCAGGTGACCGGGGCGCACTCGATCTTCAGTACCTCCTCGACCTCGTCGAGCAGCTCGATCGGGTCGCGGCCCTCGCGGTCCATCTTGTTGACGAAGGTCATGATCGGCGTGTCGCGCAGCCGGCAGACCTCCATCAGCTTGATGGTGCGTTCTTCCACGCCCTTGGCCGCGTCGATCACCATCAACGCGGAGTCCACCGCGGTCAGCGTGCGGTAGGTGTCCTCGGAGAAGTCCGCGTGCCCGGGGGTGTCCAGCAGGTTCACCATGCGCCCCTTGTACGGGTACTGCATCACGGACGAGGTGACCGAGATCCCGCGCGACTTCTCCATCTCCATCCAGTCGGAGGTGGCATGGCGCGACGACTTGCGCCCCTTGACCGTACCCGCGAGCTGGATCGCGCCGCCGTACAGCAGGAGCTTTTCGGTCATGGTGGTCTTGCCGGCGTCCGGGTGCGAGATGATCGCGAAGGTCCGGCGTCGGCGGGTTTCCTCGATAAAGGACATGCATTCGGGCCGCTGGGAACAGCCCGCAAGTTTAACGCGAAATCGGGGGTCCGGTTCAGCCGGATGCCCCCGAAACGCAAACGGCCCCGGAAGCCGGGGCCGTTGTGCAACCCCACACTGGCCGCTGCGGGCTCAGCGTGCGGCGGCCGCCTGGATCGCCGCGTTCTGCTCCTCCAGACGCCCGCGCGCGGTCACCAGGTCGCGGTTGTTCATGCGGGCCTCGAGCGTAGCAATGCGCTCTTCGTCCTGGGCCAGGCTGTACCAGACATGCGCCTGCACCAGGTCACGCTCGACCCCGCGGCCGTTCTGGTGCAGCCGGCCCAGCCCGATCTGGGCATGCCGGTAGCCCTGTTCCGCCGCGGCGGTGTACCAGCGGGCGGCGGCGGCCGCATCGCGCGTGGTGCCCTGGCCGTTCTCGTGCAGCAACCCGACGTAGTACTGGGCGGCGGGCAGCCCCTGATCCGCGGCCCGGGTCAGCCATTCGAGACCGGCGGCCGGGTCCTGTTCGCCATTGGCCAGGTGGCTCCCTAGCCAGTACTGGGCATCGGCATGTCCCAGTTCGGCGGCGCGGGTGTAGTGCTCGCGGCTGCGCTCGGGGTCCGCCGGGGCGCCCTTGCCGGCCGCCAGGAGATAGCCCAGGTAGTAGTGGGCCCCGGCGTGGTCGGCATCCGCTGCGCGGGCGAACCAGCGCACGGCCTGGTCGTGGTCCACTGGCGTACCCCGCCCGGAGTAGTTGGCCATACCCACGTCGAACATCGCCGCGGTATTGCCCTTCTGCGCGTTGCTTTCGCGGATCTCGTACCAGACCTCCAGCAGTTCCTGCTGGCGCTCGGCCTCGTCATAACCAAAGGACTGCTGGGCCTGAACGGCCCCGGCGGACAGCGCCAGTGGCAGGGCCAGAGGGAGCGAAACGAACAGTGCGCGCAGGGATCGGGACATGGGTTACCTCATCCGGTGTCGGGGCGAATACCGGTTTTGATCATAGTCCGGGGGGCGGGCCGTCACAACGCGGGGGTGGCAGGACGAGAACCGATGACGGCAAAACGGGCGCACATCACGCAAAGGTCACCCGGGACTGTGACCGGTTTCACGCCGCCAGCGGAACCCGTCAGGCCCCGGCCGGGGCGTTGCAGCGACGTGTCAGAACCCAGGCATCCTCGCGGCCGCTGGGTAGCGGGTAGTAGCGCGGGCGGGTGCCGACATGCTCGAAGCCCTCCGAACGGTAGAGCTGGACCGCGGCCACGTTCGACGGACGGACCTCCAGAAAGAGCGCCTCGGCCTCCTGCTCACAGGCATAGTCGAACAAGCGCCGCACCATGAACCGGCCCAGCCCGTTGCCCTGCCAGCGCGGGTCCACCGTCAGGTTCAGCAGGTGGGCCTCGCCCGCGGCCACGCTCAGCACGGTGTGGCCCACCTGGCGGCCATCCACCTCGAGCACCCAGCAGTCATAGCCCACACGGATGCAGTCCTCGAAGATGCGGGCGGTCCACGGGTAGTCATAGGCCTCGCGTTCCACGCGCATCACCCCCTCCACATCCGCCGTCTGCATACGGCGCAACTCGGGCTGGACGCGGGGTTCGGCACTCATGTCGCAGCTTCCTCCTGAACGGGGTGAACGAAGGGGATACGGGGCGCTTCCGGGAGTTCCGAGCCCGGGAATGCTGCCCGGGTTCCCATCTCCACAACGGGAATCGGGTTACTCCAGGAAGGCCCGGGCGCGCTGCAGGTCCTGCCAGGCCTTGCCCTTGTCTCCCGGCTTTCGCAGCAGGTAGGCCGGGTGATAGGTCACCACCAGCGGCACGCCCTGATAGCGGTGCTGCGCCCCGCGCAGGCGTCCCAGGGGCTCCTCCGATGCCAGCAGGCTCTGGGCCGCGATCCGTCCCAGGGCGACAATGACCTGGGGCTGGATCAGGGCGATCTGGCGATCGAGGTAGGCGCGGCAGGCCGCCGCCTCCTCCGGTTTCGGGTCGCGGTTTCCGGGGGGGCGGCACTTCAGCACGTTGGCAATGAACACATCGTGGCCCCGGTCCAGCCCCAGGGCCCGCAGCATGTTGTCCAGCAGCTGCCCGGCACGGCCGACGAAGGGTTCCCCGCGCCGGTCCTCCTCCGCGCCGGGGGCCTCGCCGATGAACAGCCAGCGGGCGCGCGGATCGCCTACCCCGAACACGGTCTGCGTACGTTCGCGCGCCAGCTCGGCACAGGCCTGGCAGCCGCTCACGCGCGCCTGGAGGGCCTCCCAGTCCAGGGTCACGACGGCGGCATCCTGCGCCCCGCCCCCCGCATCCGCCGCCCCGGACGGCACCTTCGCGGCTGGGGCCAGCGGTTCGCCCGGGGGCACTTCGATCGCCGGGGCGGCCGCGACTCGCGAACGCCACACGGGGATGCCCATGTCCGCGAGGATGCGGCGCTGGCGCACCGACAGCGACATGCGACTACTCCCCCGAGGGCGCCCGGCGGCGATGCCGGCGCCAGCGCTCCAGGGTCAGCAGCGGACCGGACAGGGCGTAGATCACGAAGCCCGCGAGGAGGACCTTGGGCGGATCCAGGGCCAGCAGCATCAGCGCGACCACCACGCCGACGATCGCCAGGAAGGGCACCCGGTGCTTGAAGTCCATGTCCTTGAAGCTGAAGTAGGTCAGGTTACTGACCATTGCCGCCCCGGACAGCACGGTGACCACCAGGATGCCGACCACGTACGGATCGGCCAGCTCGGCGGGGATGCCCCAGTCCTCCAGCACCCAGACCATGCCGACCAGGATCGCGGCACTGGCGGGGCTTGGCAGGCCCTGGAAGAAGCGCTTGTCGCTGACCGCGAGGCGGCTGTTGAAGCGCGCCAGGCGCAGCGCGGCGGCGGTGGTAAAGAAGAACGCCGCCACCCAGCCGAAGTTGCCCAGGTCATGCAGTTGCCACAGGTAGACGATCAGCGCCGGCGCAACGCCGAACGAGACCAGATCCGACAGCGAATCGTACTGCGCGCCGAACTCGCTCTGGGTGTCGGTCATGCGCGCGACGCGCCCGTCCAGGGTATCCAGCACCATGGCCACGAAGACCGCGATGGCGGCGGTGATGTATTCGCCGTTGATCGCCGAGACGATGGCGAAGAAGCCGGAGAAGAGCACCCCCGTGGTGAACAGGTTGGGCAGCAGGAACACGCCGCGCCGGCGCCGACGATGCGGGGGCTGGTCGTCGGCGATGGTGTCCTCGCCCTCGATGTAGTCGGGTTCCGCGCGCCGGTCGCCTTCGTCGCCTGTACTCATTGCAGCATCTCCACGGCCCCCTCGGCGTCCCCGGTGGATTCGGACTCCGGCAGCCCGCCCAGCAGGGCGGAACCGGCCAGCACCCGCTGACCCGGCTCGACCATCACCTGCGACCCGGCCGGCAACCACACCTCGAAGGTACCACCAAAGCCGGCGAACCCCATGCGCTTGCCACGCCCCAGACGATTGCCCGGGACGTTGTTCTGCATGCGGATCATCCGCGGCCAGTGATCGACACTGAGGGCCAGGGTCAACCGCGTGCCCTCGTCGGTCTCCAGCGCGTAGGCCAGGCGGCCCTCCAGCTGCGCATCCGGGGCTTCGTCGGTTTCCTTGCCTGGCCAGACCCGTTCGCGGATCTCGGCCTCCTGCGGGGCGTGCACGTTGTACTCGCCCAGCCGCCGCTGGCGCAGGCGGATGCGGACCGCCGGCTTTTTCGTGAACGGGTCGCGGGCCTCGGCGACCGATTCGATGGTGCCATCGGCCGGGGCGATCACGCCCAGGGCCGGCGCCGGGGCCTTGCGCCGCAGGTCACGGAACACGGCCATCAGGAACACGGTGAGGATCACCATGAACAGGCCCAGCTCCGCCTCCCCGACCAGCAACGTGATGACCGCCATCCACGCGGCGATGATCACGAACAGGCGGCCTTCAGGGGCTAGCGGAAACAGCATCGGACGCTCGGCAGGAACGAAGGACCACGGCGGGCCGGAACGCCCGCCGCGGGGAGCCGCATCAGTTGCGGGACTTGTCGACCAGCTGGTTGGCCTTGATCCACGGCATCATGGCACGCAGGCGTTCGCCCACCTGCTCGATCTCGTGGGCGGCGTTCAGACGACGGTTGGCGGTCATCGACGGGTAGTTCATCGCGCCTTCCAGGATGAACTGCTTGGCGTACTCGCCGTTCTGGATATTCTTCAGCGCCTCGCGCATCGCCCAGCGCGACTCTTCGTTTATCACCTGCGGGCCGGTCACGTACTCGCCGTACTCGGCATTGTTGGAGATCGAGTAGTTCATGTTGGCGATGCCGCCCTCGTACATCAGGTCGACGATCAGCTTGAGCTCGTGCAGGCACTCGAAGTAGGCCATCTCCGGAGCGTAGCCGGCCTCGGTCAGGGTCTCGAAGCCGGCCTTGACCAGCTCCACCGCACCGCCGCACAGCACGGCCTGTTCGCCGAACAGGTCGGTCTCGGTCTCGTCCTTGAAGGTGGTCTCGATGATGCCGGTGCGGCCGCCGCCGATCGCGGAGGCATAGGACATCGCGATATCGCGCGCCTTGCCCGAGGCGTCCTGCTGGATGGCGATCAGGTCGGGGATGCCGCCGCCACGCACGAACTCGGAGCGCACGGTGTGACCCGGGGCCTTGGGCGCGATCATGATCACGTCCAGGTCCTTGCGCGGCTCGATCTGGTTGTAGTGGATCGCGAAGCCGTGGGCGAAGGCCAGGGTCGCGCCCTGCTTCAGGTTCGGTTCCAGCACGTCGCGGTACAGCGCGGCCTGGTACTCGTCCGGGGCCAGCACCATGATCAGGTCGGCGCCGGCGGTCGCGGCGTCGACGTCGGCCACCTTCAGGCCGGCCTCTTCGGCCTTGGCGCGGGAACCGGAGCCCTCGCGCAGACCCACGGTCACATCCACGCCGGAGTCCTTCAGGTTGTTCGCATGGGCGTGGCCCTGCGAGCCGTAGCCGATGATGGCCACCTTCATGCCCTGGATGATGGAGAGATCGGCGTCTTTGTCGTAGTAGAGATTCATCACAATTTCCTTGATATCAACCCCGTACGGGGCCCATGGCAAACAAACAGGTCCGGCACCGCAGGCAGCGCCGGACCCGGGGATTCAGATCTGCAGGCTGACGTCGCCGCGGGCGATGCCCATGACGCCGGAGCGCACGACCTCCAGCACGGGGAACGGCTGGAGCGCCTCGAGGAAGGCATCCAGCTTGGAGCCCTCGCCGGTGATCTCGACGACATAGGTGTCGTGGGTCACGTCAATGATGCGGCCGCGGAAGATATCCGCCAGGCGTTTCGCCTCCTCGCGGTCGGCGGCCTCCGGCACGCGGACCTTGACCAGCGCCATCTCGCGCTCGATATGCGGGTAGGCGGTCATGTCGAGCAGCTTGATCACGTCGATCAGCTTGTTCAGCTGCTTGGTGATCTGCTCGACGATCTCGTCGGAACCACTGGTGACGATGGTCATGCGCGACAGCGACGGGTCGTCGGTCGGCGCGACGGTCAGCGACTCGATGTTGTAGCCACGCGCGGAGAACAGCCCGGCCACCCGCGAGAGGGCACCGGCTTCGTTTTCCAGCAGGACACTGATGATATGACGCATACGGCTCTTCCCTGTACCCGGCTCAGACCAGGATCATCTCGTTCTGGCCGGCACCGGCCGGGATCATTGGATACACGTTCTCGGACTGGTCGGTGATGAAGTCCAGGAACACCAGGCGCTCCTTCTGCGCCAGGGCCTCCTTGATGGCACCCTCGACGTCGCCGGGCTGGGTGACCTGGATGCCGACATGGCCATAGGCCTCGGCCAGCTTCACGAAGTCCGGCAGGGCATCCATGTAGGACATCGCGTAGCGGCCCTGGTAGAAGAACTCCTGCCACTGCCGGACCATGCCCAGGTAGCGGTTGTTCAGGTTCAGGATCTTCAGCGGCAGCTGGTACTGGAAGCAGGTGGACAGCTCCTGGATGCACATCTGGATGCTGGCCTCGCCGGTGATGCAGCCCACCGTCGCGTCCGGATGCGCGAACTGCACGCCCATCGCGAACGGCAAGCCCACGCCCATCGTGCCCAGGCCGCCGGAGTTGATCCAGCGGTTCGGCTTGTCGAAGCGGTAGAACTGCGCGGCCCACATCTGGTGCTGGCCGACATCCGAGGTCACGAAGGCCTCGCCCTGGGTGAGCTCCCAGAACTTCTGCACCACGTACTGCGGCTTGATCAGCTCGGAATTCTGGTCGTACTTCAGGCAGTCCTGCGCCTGCCATTCCTCGATCTGCTTCCACCAGGTGGCCAGAGCCTCGGCATCCGGCTTGCCACCGTTCTCGCTCAGCCCCTTGATCAGTTCGCGCAGCACCGGCTCCACCTCGCCCACGATCGGCACGTCCACCTTCACGTTCTTGGAGATGGAAGACGGATCGACGTCCACATGCACGATCTTCGCGTGCGGGCAGAACTTTTCGATGTTGCCGGTCACGCGATCGTCGAAGCGCGCACCGATCGCGATCAGCACGTCCGCGTGATGCATGGCCATGTTGGCCTCGTAGGTCCCGTGCATGCCGAGCATGCCGAGGTACTGCTTGTCCGACGCCGGGTAGCCGCCCAGCCCCATCAGGGTGTTGGTGATCGGATAGCCCAGCTTTCGGGTGAACTCCGTCAGCGCCTCTGAACCCTTGCCCAGGATCACGCCACCGCCGGTGTAGATCATCGGCTGTTTCGCCGACAGGATCAGCTCCACCGCCTTGCGGATCTGCCCGGTGTGCCCCTTCGAGACCGGGTTGTAGGAGCGCATGTGGATGCTCTCCGGGTACTCGAACTCGCAGCTGTCGGCGGTCACGTCCTTCGGGATGTCCACCACCACCGGGCCGGGGCGACCGGTGGTCGCCACGTAAAAGGCCTTCTTGATGGTGGTGGCCAGGTCCTTCACGTCCTTGACCAGGAAGTTGTGCTTCACGCAGGGACGCGTGATCCCCACGGTGTCGACCTCCTGAAAGGCATCATTGCCGATCAGGCTGGTCGGCACCTGGCCGGTGAACACCACCAGCGGCACAGAATCCATGTACGCATCGGCGATCCCGGTGATCGCGTTGGTCGCGCCGGGGCCGGAGGTGACCAGCGCCACGCCGGGCTTGTCGGAGGACTTGGCATAGCCCTCGGCCGCATGTACCGCGCCCTGCTCGTGGCGCACCAGTACGTGGGAGACCTTGTCCTGCCGGTACAGCGCATCGTAGATGTGCAGTACCGCGCCACCGGGATAGCCGAATACGACCTCGACGCCCTCGGCCTGCAGGCTGCGGCAGAAGATTTCGGCGCCGGTGATGGCGGTGGAGGAACTTGCGGTCTCGGACATGATGGTCGACTTCCTTACCGGGGGCTTGTGCACGATCGTCGAGCGATCATGCACCACAAATCAAAATAGCCCACCATCCTAATATGAAATCGCCCCCATTTCACGCCATGACGCGCGGAATCGGTGCAATTCATGCAGCGCCGAGGAGCCTGCCGCAACCCGCGTTGGGGTTGTGCCCAGAGATGGCCACGGCCCCGGCGGGGCCTCGCCATGACCGGCACGAAAAATAATCGTCATCGCGAGGCGCGCAGCGCCGCGGCGATCTCCAGGGAGCACCCCGGATCAAGGCTCAGCTGTGCTCGGCCCCAGCCTGCGCGGTGGGCAGCTCGGCGAAGTGCTCGCGGGCGCGGGCCACCAGCTGCGGCGGCAGGCCGTTCTTCTCCGCGATGGTCAGACCGAAGGAGACGCCGGGCTCGCCAATCAGCAACCGGTAGGTGGGCGACAGGGTCTCCGCGTCGAACTGCATCGAGGCGTTGACGATGCCCGCATGCTGTGCGGCGTAGTCCTTCAGCGGCGCCAGGTGGGTGTTCACGATCCCGCGCGTGCCCCGCGCGCGCAGTTCGTCCAGCATCGCCATTGCCAGGGCCGCGCCCTCGTCCGGGTCGGTGCCCGTGCCCAGCTCGTCCAGCAGGATCAGGCTCTCGGGGCCGGCGTTTTCGAGGATGCGTTTCAGGACCTCCACATGCCCGGCGAAGGTCGACAGGTGGTGGAACAGGCTCTGGTTGTCACCAACATCCACCATCACCTGATCGAAACGCCCGATGCGGCAGTCCTGTTCGGCCGGGATATGCAGCCCGCACCACGCCATGGTGACCAGCAGGCCCAAGGTCTTCAGCGCGACCGTCTTGCCACCGGTGTTCGGCCCGGTGATCAGCAACAGCGGCTGCTCGCCATCCAGCCGGATCGACAGCGGCACCGGCTGCGGGCCGTTGCCCTCGGCAAACTGCAACAGCAGCAGCGGATGGTAGGCCTCGACCAGCTCCACGCCCGCCTCGGCCTCCAGCCGCGGGGCGTGGGCATTCATCTGGGCCGAGAGCTGCGCCGCGGCCGAGGCGAGATCGATCCAGGTCAGCGCGGTCAGCATCAGCTCCAGCGGCTCGCCGTACTGGCGCACCACATCGGTCAGCTCGCGTAGCAGGCGCTGCTGCTCGGTGTTGATCTGACCGTTGACCGTATCCAGCTGGTTGTTCAGCGGCACCGCCTCGATCGGCTCCACGATCTGGTCGCGCCCGCCCATGGCCGTGCCTCGGCGCACGCCCTTTACCGCGCTGGCGGCATCCCCGCGCAGCACCATCACGGCGCGCTCCTGGTGCCACTGAACCTTCAGCGCGTCCTCGCCCTTCTGCGCGACATCGGAGGCTGCCAGACGCTTCTTTACCACCGCCTCGACCTCGCCGCGCAGGCGGTTGCGCTCGCCAAAGGCCTCGACCAGTGATGCACTGGCGTCCTCGCGCAGCGAACCCCCAGGATTCAGGCACGCGGACAGACGCTCTTCCAGTGCCTCGGGCGGATACAGTTTGTTCAGGTCGGCCGGGTAGATCTCCGGCGTATCGGCGAGCTGGTCCGCCAGCTCGCGGGCATGACGCATGATGGTCTGCAGGTTGTGCAGCGCCTGCACCGGGAGGGCCGCGCCGGGATTGGCCGCCTGGCGCAGCGCCGCGCGCACGTCGGGAAGCTGGCCCAGCCGCGGCAGGGTGCCGGCGTCCAGGCGCTGGCGCGCGACGGTTACCGCCTTTTGCAGGGCCCGGGCGGCATCCAGGTTCGGCGCCGGCTCCAGGCCGCGCGCGGCATCGGCACCGTAGGGGGTGGCAGTCAGGCGCTCCAGCAGGCGCTGGATCGCGGGAAATTCGAGGGCCTTCAGATCAACCTGCATGGCATACCCTTGTGCGTGAATTCTCTATCGCAGCCAAGGTCCGGGACCCTGTGGGAGCGTGCTTGCACGCGAAGCCCCTGCCAAAGCCGGATGCAGGCAGGGCTTCGCCGGCAAGCCGGCTCCCACCAGGGAAAGACCCGGCTCCGGCTTACTCCTCGGCCTTCTTGAACATGCCAAGGTAGGCCTTCTTGTCCATCATCGGCTCGCGCATCACCGCCAGCATGTCGTCCAGGTGCGCCGGCGTACTCATGCCGACCAGCGAGGTGCCCAGCCCCGGCGTGGAACGGTTGAACTGCATCGCGCGCTGGGCCGGATTAGGCAGGCTGGCCAGCTGCTGCTCGACCACCTCCACCGACTGCTGCGCCAGATGGCCCTTGAGCATGGAGTGCGAGGCAATCATGTACACCTCGAGCTGGTGGGCGGCCTGCAGCGGGCTCGCCACGTTGCCCTGCCCGGTGGCGGTGTTGAAGCGGGTGAACCCCTCCAGCATCACCTGGTTGAAGGGGAGCATCGCGATCTTGAAGTGATGCCGGGCATGGTCGTCGCCGGTGACGGTCTGCGCGGCGCGCTCGGCCAGCCCCTGCATCGAGGTCAGCGACTGGAACACCGCGGCATCGGTCTCCTCGCGGAAGCCCTCGAAGGTGGAGATGCCGTAGGCGCGGATCTTCTTCTCGCGCGCGGCCCGCTCCAGCACCTCGAACACCGGCTCCAGCTTGCGGTTGGTCGCTTCCTTGCCGATCTCGTGGATGTGCACCTCGGGCTGGTCGATGATGAAGGCATCCAGCGTCTCCACCCCCATCAGCGAGCGCGACAGCTCCATCTGGTAGTGGATGTATTCCGGCGTCAGCAGGTGCGCGCCCTTGGCCAGGTCGTCCTTCGTCCCCATGCCCTGGGACTCGATCTCGCGCTGGAACCAGGCCTCCATGTCCTCCGGCGGCCCGCCGCGCAGCGTCAGGAAGCCGCCCTTGGAGATCAGGAACATCGCCTCGCGCGGGACCCCGGCCTCCAGCGCGGTGCGCACACCCGCCCCGACGGCCGCCAGCGAACGCCCGTACCGGTAGTGCGCGCCGGTATCCACCACGTTGACGCCCTCGGTCAGCCCGCGCGCGACGATCGCGGAGATCTGCGCGTCCACCTCGGCGGTGGCCGCGCCGCCGAAGGTGCCGATGCCGAGGCTCGACAGGCGCATCTTCGCGCGCGAGAACTCGCTGTAATGCCCCTCGGCGGCCTTGCCCTCGGCCACGAACTGCTCCGCGTAGCGGCGCGTTGCCTTGGCGTTGGCGTATCCGGGTATCAGTTTCTGCTCGGACTCCATGCGTCTCCTCGCTCGGTCGCAGCCATCCCTCATCCGGCCAGCGGGGGCTGGCCGACCCGGGCCGAACGGGGTCCGGGCGCGGGAGGAATCCTACGTCAGCGGCCAGGATTTGCGAAAACCCGCAACGCGAGCGGGCCACTACTGCGCCGTTTCACCCCAAATGCACTGCGCCCCGGCATATGCCGGGGCGCAGGGTCAAGCGCGGAAAGGCCGAGAGGGGCCGGGCGCCTAGTGGGCTGCTGGACCCGCGCGACCGCGCCGGCGTACGACTAACACCAGCAGGGCCAGGCCAAGCCCCAGCAGCAGGAACGAACCGGGCAGCGACACCGGCGTACCGTTGGTGAACCGGCCACTGAGGTAGAGCTCCTCGAAACCATTGTTCAGGTCATTCATGAAGAAATCGATCCCGAACAGATAGCCGGCCCCGGCAAACAGACTGAGGTCCATGGTCGGCGCGAACACGATGTAGTCCAGTCGGCCGCTCCCGACATTGGCATTGGCCTCGTACACGGTGCCGGATTCGCCGATCACCTCCACGTTACCGGGCGAGAGCGCCGGGTTGCCGTTGCCATCGTCGAAGATCCAGCGGGCCACGCGTTCCCCGGTCTCGGGGTCGTAGATGAAGACCTCGGCCTGCACCCACAGATCGGGGGAGCCCCCGGTCTGGTTGTGGTCGAAAATGAAGGTGGGAATCGTCGCGCCCGGATTGATGGCGTCGAGGTAGGCCAGCAGATTATCCACCAGGACCGGGCCATTGGCCTGCGTGCCCATGCCCCAGGTGCCGTCAAACTCCGAGGTATTGCCGCTGGGGAAAGGCATGGGGCTCTCGAAACTGTAGCTACCCCCCGGCCCGATGTTCTGATTGTCCTGGCCACTGGATCCCGTGCCCACGATCAGGTCGAGCGATCCCGTGCCCTGACCGGTGTACTGGTTCTGAGTGAGGAAGCCCCACTGGTACAGCAGGGAACCGGAATAGGAATAAAAGTCGTTGTACTGCAGCGCGACCGGGATCCCGTCGTAGGTTTCATCGATACCCGGAAGCTCGATGATGGCGGCATTCGCCACCGATCCCGCGAGCATCACGCCCGCCAGCACTGCAACCTGATTCGCCCACCACTTGCGCATCGCACCCACCTCCAGCTCCCGGCCCCGCGGCCTTCGAGGGCGCCCATCGCCCCTTGCTGGAATACGAAGCAAACGCCGGACCAAATCCGTAAGCGGCTGGTTTGTTTATGCGTTTTCGTGAATATGTTCACCCCGAGAGGCTGTTATGTAAAAAGATCCGACGCTGAACGCCGAATATCCACCGTAGAGGCGTCGGACATCTTTACACCGGGGACCGAGGGGACCGGTCCTCCACTAAGGACGCCGCCCCTGCCGCCGCAGGGCCAGGCCGCCCGCGCTAGCCGCGCAGCAAGGGGTGTGTGGCGCACAGCTGCGCCAGTCGCGCCTCGAGCTCGGGGCGGACTGGGCCCGAGCGGTCGGCGTCGAGGCGGGAGACGAACAGGTTCTCGTACCAGTCCTCCTCCTCGTCCATGTCCCAGTCGACCTCGCGCAGCAGGGCCTGGCCGGCCGCCGGGATCGCGGCGGGTAGCTCGCGACCAGTCAGCAGGGCCCAGACCCCGGTCCAGCAGCGTGCCAGCGCCAGCGGGTGATAGCCGCCACCGCCCAGGACCAGCAGCCTCGGTGTGCCGTCGGCGTGGCGCGGGCTGGTCTCGATCACGTCGTCGATGCACTGGAGGAAGCACTGGGTGGAGATGCCGAACTTGCCGAGCGGGTCCGGCAGCAGCGCATCGGTCCCGGCCTGGACCACGACCGCATCCGGCTGCCAGCGGGTGCGCACGGCCTCCCAGACGGCCGTGAAGGCGGCGCGGAACTCCGTGTCGTTGGTCTCCTTGGGCAGTGGCAGGTTCACGGCGTTGCCCAGCGGTCCGGTGTCCTCGATGCGGCCGCCCTCGAAGGGGTAGCCGTATTCGGTGTCCATGTGCAGGGAGACGGTGAGCACATCCGGGTCGTCGGTGAACGCGGCCTCGACCCCGTCGCCGTGGTGGGCGTCGATGTCCAGATACAGCACGCGCTGCCCGGCCTGACGCAGGCGCAGGATCGCCAGCGCCGGGTCGTTGAAGTAGCAAAAGCCACGGGCCTGGTCGGGGGCGGCGTGATGCATGCCACCGGCCGGGTTGAAGGCCATGCGCCCGCCCAGCACCACCTCGGCCCCCTGGATGGAGCCCCAGGTGGCAGTCGCCGGAGTAGCGAAGAAACCGGCGAAGAACGGGTTCTCGAAGTTGCCGATGTTGTGGCGGTCGCGGTAGCGCTGGAAGACCTTGCCCAGCGCCTCGGCGCGCTGCATCGCGGCCACGTATTCGCGGGTGTGAAACCACTCGAGCTCGGCCGGCTGGGCGCGGCGGGTGACGGCCATCTCCACCGGGGTGATCGCGTCGTAGGCCTCGATCAGGTCGATGGTCAGCGAGACGCGCGGGATCCCGAGCGGGTGGTTGTCGCCGTAGCTGTGCCCGCGATAGCGCGGGGCATGCAACAGCGTGGCATGACGACGGGCCGGCTCCGGGTGCCGGGCCGCAGCCCCGGTGGAGGCGTCGATGGCTTCGGGGGTGGCACTCACTGGCGCAGCCTCAGGTAGATCTCGGGCAGACGGCGCGGCAGCTCGTCCACGTGGTCGATGATGGTGTAGTGACCGGGACCGAAGATCGCCGGCAGGTACTCGGAGCCGGACGGGTCCAGGGTGATGCAGAAGGGGTGGACGCCGGCGTCCACCGCCTCCTTCATCGCCATGCGCGTGTCCTCGTGCAGGTAGCGCTGATCGCCGCCGTCGTCGTAGTCGGCCGGGCGGCCGTCGGACAGGATCAGCAGCAGCCGGCGCTGGGCCGAGCTGCGCCGGAATGCCTCCAGCGAGTGCCGAATGCCCGCGCCCATACGCGAGGCCAGACGCCCGGAAACCCCGGCGATGCGGGCGCGGACGGTGTCGTTCAGGTCCTCGTTGAAGTCCTTCAGCCAGTAGTAGTTGACCTGGTCGCGCTGCTTGGAGGCGAAGCCGGAGATCGCGTAGGGGTCGCCGACCTTCTCGATCGCCTCGGCGAACAGCATCATCCCCTCGCGCACGCGGTCGACGATCTTGCCCTGCCCGCCCGGGTGGCGCGCCATGATCGAGGTGGACATGTCCGCCAGCATCAGCACGGCGGTATCGCGGTGCTGCACCGCACGGCGGCGGTAGATGAAGGCCTTGGGCGACAGCCCCGCCTTCTTGTCGGCGATGTAGTCGATCACCGCCTCGGTATCCAGTTCGTCACCGTCGAGCTGTTTCCTGAGCGGCGCCAGGCGCATCGGGCGCTGCATCTCCAGGCCGCGGGTCAGGCGTTTCAGGGTGTCGGCGTTCTCGGACAGGATGGTGGCCGCCCGCTCCGGGTCCTCGTCGTCCAGCACCCGCTCGTAGAGATTCACCCAGTCGGAGATGTAGCGCTGCTCGCGGTAGTCCCACTCCGGATACGGGATGCCGTCCTTCTTCGGGGTGTAGGGCGCGGCGCGCTTGGCCACCTGCGCCGGCTGCGGGATGCCCGTGCCGATGCGCCCGCCGGTGCCGGAAGTCTCCTGCTGCGGGGTCTGGATGTCGGCGTCCGGGTCCTTCTGCGCCTGCTCCGGGGCCTGCTGCGGCTGTTCTTCCTGTTTCTGATGCTCGAAGCGGTGCTCGTCGTGCGCCTCGTGGTCGCGGAAGTCGGCCAGGCTGCCGTCGCGTTTGCGCTGCGGATACACCGGCAGCGACTGGTTCAGCGACAGCCCGGGCAGATAGGCCTCGGCGCGATCCTCGATGGTGATCTCGGGGAAGGCCTCGTCGGCGAACAGCTCCTCGCCGACCGCCCAGGCGGTTACGACGTCCGCGTCCGGCTCCAGCACACGCGCCAGACGCGGGTCCTGCGGCTCGTCGCGCAGCAGGGCCTGGTGGGCCTGCAGTGCGAAGTCGAAATAGACGCCGGCCACGCCCTCCGGGCGACCGTGGACCTCGGCCAGCGCCACCAGGCGTGGCAGGAAGTTCGGGATGCGCGGGGCCAGGCGCGCATTTACGCGCAGATCTTCGGCCAGATCGAACAGCACCTGGAAGCAGAACATGCGCGCCTCGAATGGCGCGAACAGCGGGCGCCAGGTGATGCGCGACTTGTCGTCCAGCGGCGGATGCTCGGCGCCGGCGCGTGCGAACAGGCGCTCCACGTCGCTGTGCGCATAGGTATCGAAGGCGAGATGCGCGGCCGCATGCTGGGTGGCGACGATCGCCTCCTCGCGCGAGTCCATCACCGCCGGCATGTACAGCCGTCGGCCGTCGGTCTCGAGCATCGGGCGGCCCTCGCCCGGCTTCCAGCTGGAATCGGCCAGCGGGATGTCGGCGTCCAGCCAGGCCATCAGCACCAGACGCAGGAAGCGCCCGTGCATGCGAGGGCGAAAGCCCGGCAATGCCTCCAGCAGCAGCTTCAGGCTCTCGTCGCTCTCCAGACGAAAGTAGGCCTCGCCGCGCGAGCGCCCGGCCTTCAGCAGGTCCGCGCCGCGCCGCGCCCAGGACAGCAGGCCCTGGTCGCCGACCAGGTTGCGGGCGATCGGTGCACCCTCGAGATAGGCGTCCAGGGTCAGGCCGCGTTCGTCGAACAGCGTCTCGGCCGGCTCGATCAGGGCGCGCAGGCCGTCGATGCCACGCCCGCCGGCGAGCTTCTCGAAGTCGGTCTCGAAATAGGCCCGGGCATCCGGCAGGCTGCGCGCGCACCAGCGCAGGCCGATCTCGGCCCACTCGCGCTCGCCTTCCTCGCCCCATGTGGCGTAGACCCGGTCGGCCTGGGCCATGAAGCCTTCCAGCGCGTAGTTGGAATTGACCCACTCCTTGAAGCGGGTCGCCTGTTCCAGCCACAGCTCCACCGTCTGCATGTGCTCGGCCAGCCGCGCGGAGTGACGCATAAAGCTCTTGCCGGACTCCCGGTCATGGAAGAACAGGTCGCGGGCCGTCTCGATCCAGCGCCGCGCAATGGTGACGCCAAACGGGCGGATGGCCGGCAGGGCCTCTTTGGTGTCGCGGTGGGCGACGAAGCTGATGTCCTCCAGGTGCTGGAGGATTTCCTCGATCTCGACGAGTTCTTCCGCCTCCGGTTTCGCGCCGCCGTTGGTCGCGGTATCGCTCACGCGGCTTCGGACTCGGGGAAGTGGGCGTCGAAGATCTCTTCCAGCGCCTGGATCAGCTCGGGGTCGTCGGTGATCGGGGCGATCATCGCGGCACGGCAGGCCACACGCGGGCTCAGACCGGCCTGCATCAGTTCGCCAGCATAGGCGAGTGCTCGGGTGGAGGTCGCCTCTTCCAGCCCATGGTCCTTCAGGGCCCGGGCCTTGCGCCCGGCCGCCACGAGTTTTTCCACGCGGTCGGCATCCAGGCCGCCGGATTCCTTGGCCACGATCTCGCGCTCGACATCCTCGGCCGGGTAGTCAAAGTGGATGCCGACAAAGCGCTGCTTGGTCGAGGGCTTCAGATCCTTCAGCACGGTCTGATATCCCGGGTTGTAGGAGATCACCAGCATGAAGTCCTCGTGCGCGTCGATGATCTGGGACTTCTTGTCCAGCGGGAGCTGGCGCCGGTGGTCGGTCAGCGGGTGGATGACCACGGTGGTATCGGTACGCGCCTCGACGATCTCGTCGAGGTAGCAGATCGCGCCCTCCTTGACCGAACGGGTCAGCGGGCCGTCCTGCCAGACGGTCTCCTCGCCTTCCAGCAGGAAGCGGCCGACCAGATCGGAGCTGGTCAGGTCCTCGTGGCAGGACACGGTCACCAGCGGCTGCCCCAAGGTGTGCGCCACATGCTCGAGAAAGCGGGTCTTGCCGCAGCCGGTGGGGCCCTTGAGCATCACCGGCAGGCGCTTCGAGTACGCCGCCTGAAAGATCTCGATCTCGTCACCCTGGGGCTTGTAGAAGGGGGCACCGCCCGCGTCCCCCGGCTTCTCGATGACATCGCGTTCCACACCGCGGATGCGGTTGATCAGGTTCTTCATGGGATCTCCGGCAGGGACTGGTGTATGCGCGTGCGCAGCGTTACCCTCCAGCGCGCTGGGCGGGCGGCCAATCGTGTTCGCGCAGGCTTTGTTGTATCATTTGCTGTTTATATTCTATCGAACCTGCGCACTTGCATGAACCAAACGCCCCACGGCTGCGGGGTTGGGCGTGCGAAGGCGCCCGTCACTCGGATTCAGCGCTTCAACAGAGGACCCGGTATGAAACTTGTCAAACTCGTCAAGCTGAACAACCTGCAGTACAACCCGAACCGCGACCCGGAGGTGTACCGCCGTCCGATCAACGAGGAATTCCGGGTCCAGGCCATGCTGAACGGCTCCGGCAGCGCCAGCTGCAAGTTCTCGGTGGAAGGCGAAACCCTGTGCGAGGGCAGCGTGTCCCTGCCGGGCAGCTTCGACTGCAAGTTCAGCTTTGATACCGCCGGCACCCGCATTGGCGACCTGGTGATCGAGGGCAACGGCGAGACCTTCCACGAGAAGATCCGCATCGACGTGCTGGAGCACGCCTGGATCGGCTGATCCCGGATCGCCCCACCCCGCGGCTCGCCCCGGGGCGCGTCACTCAAAGGCCCCGCGGCGACCCGCCCGGGGCCTTTCGCGTTCCGGGCCGGGTGCACCGGTGGCCCACGCCCCAACAACAAACCTAGACATACGGCTGGCACCGCCACCATCCCGGCAGCCCCCTCCGCAACCCTGTCATCTCGGCCGCCCCCTACCCTCCTGTCATCCCGGCCGCAGCGCAGCGGAGAGCCGGGATCTTTCGAGCCTGCCACCAACGCATCGCCAGCCCCAGGAGATACCGGACGACCGCTTTGCAGTTTCCTGGATGACGATGATTGGTGAAAGGTTCTTGCGAGCAGGATGCGGTTGAGCGCCGCGAAACGCATCCATCCGGGCACCCGGCAGCCCAAGGCCGCAAGATGATGCGATTCGCGGTGCTCATCACATCCTGCCCTTTGGTAAGCCAGATCCTTTCTCCGTGAACTCTGTTCCCTCTGTGGTGAAAAGCCCTTGACCTGGCCCTTCTTCGTGCCTTCGTGCGCTTCGTGGTGAAACAAAATGCAGTGGACTGAACGAAGAAAGCCCCGCCGGGGCGGGGCTTTCGGGTGCTGCGGGTAGTCCGTGCTGATCAGTCGATCACGCCGGTCACCCAGTACTGCACGTACTCCGGGTGGTCCTCGATGAAGCGGTCCACGGCCTCGGCGTAGGAGTTCTCCTGGGCGTAGAACATCGCCTCTTCCAGCACGTCCAGGTTCAGGTGCATGCGCGAGATCATCATCGCGACATCGTGATACTCCTCGGCGAAGCCCTCGCGGGCCAGGGCATGGATGCGCTCGAAGCCGCCCAGGGCCTCTTCCGGGTCTTCCAGGTAGCGCAGGTCATAGGCGCCGAACTTCCAGTGCGGGCTCCAGCCGGTGACCACGATCCACTCGTCACGACGGATCGCCCGGTCCAGCGCGGAGGTCATGCCCGCCCCGGAGGAGATCTGCAGGCTGTAGCCGTCCAGACCGTAGGTCTCGAGGGCCTCTTCCGAGAGCCGGGTCAGGCCCGCGCCGGGGTCGATCCCGGTAATGCGGCCGTCCAGGCGATCGCGGACCGAGTCCTTCTTCAGATCCTCGATAGAGCCGAGTTCATCCTCGGGCACGTAGTCCGGCACCACCCAGCCCAGGCGGGCATTGCCGTACAGCGGGCCGAGGTTCACCACGTCCTGCCCGACACGTTCCATATAGTCGGCATGGGTCCCCGGCAGCCAGGCCATCAGCATCATGTCGATATCGCCGGAGGCCAGGCCCTGATACTGCGGGGCGATGTCGGTCTGGATCAGTTCGACCGAATAACCCATCTCGTCCTCGATGACGCGTTCGGCCAGCTTGGTCACGAACTCGGCGTCGGACCATGCGGTCCAGCCGATCTGGATATCGTCGGCCTGCGCGGTGGACAGGCCCATGGAGGCGGCCAGCACGCCGCCCAGCAGGGTTGAAGTCAGTGTCTTGTTCATCGTGCTACTCCTTCCTTCGAGTGAAACGGATGGCGCCGCGCACGAGCCCGAATCAGCCGCTCGCCTTGCGCCGCAGCCCTACGCTCTGGGTGATCCGGTCGAGCAGGATGGCGAGGATCACGACGCCCAGGCCGCCCTCGAACCCCAGCCCGACATCGAGCCGCTGGATACCGGTCAGCACGGTATTGCCGAGCCCGCCGGCACCAATCATCGACGCGATCACCACCATGGAGAGTGCCAGCATGATGGTCTGGTTGATGCCGGCCATGATGGACGGCATCGCCAGAGGTAACTGAATCTTGGTCAGAAGCTGGCGCCGATTGCAACCAAACGCCAGCCCCGCCTCGATCTGCTCGCGGTTGACCTGGCGAATACCAAGGTTGGTCAGGCGCACCACCGGCGGCATGCAGAACACCACCGTGGCGATCGCACCCGGCACGGTGCCCAGCCCGAAGAAGATCGCCGCCGGGATCAGATAGACGAACGGCGGCATGGTCTGCATCAGGTCCAGCACCGGACGGATCGACGCCTCGACCCAGTCGCTGCGCGCCATCGCCACACCCACCGGCATGCCGATCGCCAGCGCGACGGCGGTCGCCGCGAGCACCAGCGACAGCGTCTTGATCGTGGGCTCCCACAGGTCCATCCCCAGGATCAGCCCCAGCGCCACGATGGCGAAGATGCCGAAGCGCCAGCTGACCCGCCACCAGCTGAGCCCGACCAGGATCAGCACCAGCAGCCACGCCGGGATCGCCAGCAGCGCCCCCTCGAAGGAGTTGGTCAGCAGCCCCAGGAACCAGGCGATGCCGTCCAGCGCGGGCTCCAGGTTGTCGAGGATCCAGTCGACCGCGGTCTCGATCCAGTCCCCCACGGGGATGTTGATGCGTCCTTCCATGTCAGTGATCTCCGTTCGCGGCGGCCGCGGTCCGGCTGCGATCCAGGGCCTCGACCAGGCGCTGCAGGGTCACCAGCCCCCGGAACTGTCCTTCCGCATCCACTACCGGGATGGACACCGACGCCTGCGCCGCCCGGCCCGGGAGATTCGCGAGAGGCGTGTCCTCGCCCACCGGCTCGACCTCCACGGCCACCTCGCTCGCGGGGCGGTCCACGGTCAGCTCGCCCAGGCGCTTGGCCTGAACCACGGACTGGAAACGCCCCGCGGCATCGACGATCACGGCCTCGTTGCCGGGCACGCGCGCAATGCGGCTACGGGCCTCGCCGGCCGTGGTATCCGCCGCGAGGACGGGGATGGTCTCGCTGTCCATGATGTCGCGCGCCTGGAACACCTGGGTGATGTCCACCCCGTGAAAGAACGAACGCACGTATTCGTTGGCTGGATCGAGGATGATCTCCTTGGGCGTGCCAACCTGCACCACCTCGCCGCCCTGCATGATGGCGATGCGATCGCCGATGCGGATGGCCTCGTCCAGGTCGTGGGAGATGAACACCACGGTACGCCGGTGCTCGCGCTGCAGATCCAGCAGCCGGTCCTGCATCTCGGTACGGATGAGGGGGTCCAGCGCGGAGAAGGCCTCGTCCATCAGCATGATGGAGGGGTCGGTCGCCAGCGCCCGCGCCAGTCCCACGCGCTGCTGCATGCCGCCGGAGAGTTCGTCGGGATAACTGCGGGCATGGGCCTTCAGACCAACCTGGTCGAGCGCCTCCAGCGCGCGCTCGCGGCGCCGGGCGCGGCCCACGCCGGCGATCTCCAGCCCCAGCGCAGCGTTGTCGATCACGGTCTTGTGCGGCATCAGCGCGAAGGACTGAAACACCATCGCCAGATCCTCGCTGCGCAGCCGGATCAGCTCGCGCTGACTCATGCGCGTGACGTCACGCCCGCGGACCTCGACGGTCCCCGCGGTCGGCTCGATCAGGCGGTTCAGCAGCCGCACCAGGGTGGACTTGCCGGACCCGGACAGCCCCATCACCACGAAGATCTCGCCTTCGGCGATATCCAGGTTGCAGTCCTTCACGCCCACCGTGTTGCCGGTACGCTCAAAGATGGTGTCCTTGTCGAGCCCGTCCTCGATCAGCCGCAGGCCCTCCTGCGGGTTCGGGCCAAAGACCTTGTACAGCTCGCGCACCCGGATGATGGGGTCCATTCGACGATCTCCCTGCAATACACCTCGCGGCGCCAGGCCCCGCGCGGGCCGATGGCTACCAGTCGTACTGGCGGACGAATTCGGGCAGCTTTTCGATCATCTCGTCGCGCCCGAAGAAGCGATCGGCGCGGGCCAGGCGCATTTCATCCTGGATGTCCTGATCGCCACCAAAGCAGAATACCGGAAGGTTGATCTGGTATTCCATGCGCAGCATCCGGATCACGTCGAGCGGGTCGTAGGCCTCGATCTCGTCCAGGTCCAGCAGCAGGAATCGGTACAGCAGGATCTCGTTCCACGGCCCGAGCTCATCCAGGTCGGTGACCTGGTGCAACTGCCACTCCGGCGGCAGCTGGGCCTGCAGGCGCTCGCCCATCGCGCCGTCCCGGGTCATCAGGATCAGGCGTTTCTCCAGGCGGCGTTCGATCGTCGGTTCGGACATGCGGCTTCTCCGGCGTTCGTGGGGAGGGGGCTCGGGACCGGGGCCTGTCAGGCCGCTGCGATTCCGCGATAAAGCCCGTCGATGCGGGCACTGATCTCATCCACCATGCGGGCATCGAGCTGGCCGTTCAGGCGCGAGCGCACGCGCAGGCGTTCCGGCGATTCACCGACCAGGCGCTCCTCCAGGATGGCGGTGGTGGCCGCATCCTCGCACCAGATCCGCGCGATATGCGACCCCTCGACGTGCAGGCGCAGGCGCCCGCAGGCCCCGCGGGTCTCGAACACGTGATTGTCGCGGTTCACGCGGATGCCATCGCGCACCGACGGCGATCCCTGGCCGTCGGCGAGGTCCGTCAGCTCCTCGCGCCCCAGCGCCAGCCACTGATCGAGGGTCGCCCGGTCCGGCTCGATCCGGCGTGCCGGAATGCCGAAACGGCGTTCCAAGACACCCTGGAGGGCCGCCTCGACCTGCGCGGGCGCGGGGACCTGCGGACACTGGCGGGCGCAGTCGGTCATGCCCGTCTCCAGCGCCGGGCGCAACCAGTCACGGTAGCCCTCGCTGGGGGCATACACGCAGGCGAGGAAGCGCTCGACCGGGAAATGTCGCAGGAAACTGGCGCCGAACACACAGCCCTCGTCGAGCGTTGCGGCCCCAGTCCCCATGATCTTGCGCCCCTGGACCCAGACATCCTGGCCCCGGGCCTCCACGCCCTCCAGACCGAGCGCGCGCAGCACATCCATGGCGATGCCCAGGCCCACGGCGAATAGGTGGCGATGCCCGCGGGCGAGCACCTGGCGCGGCTGGATCAGGAAGAAACAGGCCTGGTCGGCGTCCACCCAGACCGAGCCGCCGCCCAGTGGACGCCGCACGACCGGCACACCCTGTTCGGCGCAGGCGGCCAGGTCCAGGTCGGATTCCGCGTCCTGGCTGGCCCCGATCGAGATGTGCGGCTCGTGCGCCTGCACCCACAGGATACGCGGGGGCGCATCCGGAGCGGTGGAGGCCGCGACACCGGTATACAGCGCGTGGAGTTCTTCGGCGGATCGGGCCCCGGCGTCGATCCACTCCGGGGTTACCGTGGATGCGACCAAGTGTCAGCCCTCGGGCTTGTCCTGTCCGGCACTGGAGTCGTCTGCCTTGTCTTCCTGGCCGGGCTGGTAGAAATAGCGGAAATAGAAGTCACTGCGCGAGAGGTCCTCGTACAGCTTGGCGCGCTCCTCGACCCCGCTGCGCATGATCTCGACCATGGCCATCGCCTGCTCGCCATCGATGATGTGGATGCCGCCGGTCAGCTCCTGATCGGTATCAAGGAAATGCGCCGCCAGCTCTTCCGGCTCCTGGATATACACCAGGAAGGACTTGCAGTCCGGGTCTTCCAGATCCAGCGGCTGCATCACGATCTTGCCCAGCCAGGCCAGGCGCGCCACTTGGTTGAACTGGTGGATATCGAGCTTCTTGCCCTTCTTGTACTTGTTGAGTTCGTTGCGGATCTCGCCAATGTTGGCGATCTTCATCGATTTCATGGATGTGCGTCCTGCCGCGAATGTTGCGGGAGCATAAAACAAGTGCATGTCCGGATCGTAAAAAAACCCCGGCGGACCGGGGTTCTTGAGTGGGCTACGCGGGAATTCCGCGCACCCTTGCGCCGTTCCATGGCGCAGGCGGTCTCCAGCGGTCTTACCACTCGAAGCCGGTATCCTCTTCTTCGTAACCCGCGACTTCCTTCAGGGTCTCTTCCAGCGCGCCGGGCGAGCTGCGCAGCCGCATGAAGCTGTTGTCCCCCAGCATGCGCAGATCCGGGAAGTGCAGCGCCTTGCGGAAACGCATGTGCAGGGCCTCGACCTCGCCGCCGCGGACCAGGATCTCGATCGGCACCGTCGCGGTATGGCGGAACTCGCCCACATCCACGATGCCAAGCTGGTGCAGATCGGCCGAGTCCTGGGCCGCCCCGTCGGACTCGCGCACGGCCACGCCGATCACGGTCACGTCCTGGCCCGGAATATCCACCCGGTAGATCTCGCTGACCCCCGCGACCCGGTTGCCCAGGTTGCTGTCCAGCTCGCTCAACGCGCCCCTCCGGTTGCCATGACTGGCCAGCTCGTAGGGCGCATCGAAGCGCTCCATACCGAAGGTGTAGCGATAGCGATTCAGGTCGCGCTCGCTCATGCCGTCCTCGGACCCGAAGTCGCGCTCCGCTCCGAGGGTACTGGCCAGCCGGTCGCTGACACCGGACACGGGTGCGTCCAGGCGATAGGCATGACGGAAATACTCCAGGTTGTTGTAACTCACCTGCAGTTCGCCATCGACGGCCGTCACGGCCACACGGATCGGGGCGATGTAGCCGCCGCGTGCCTCGGAGCCGGCCACCGACAGCAGATCATCGTGGGTCACCACGACCACATGGCGGTCGTCACTGACCGGATATTCGCCCAGGAACCGGAAGTCGGCCCCCTCCAGGCGTTCCCGCACACGGGCCGCCTCGGCGGAGACATCCGTCCCCGAGTCGGTGTAGGCCAGCACGAACGGACGGTAATTGTCCGCCACCACGGTCTGGCTCGCCGCGAACAGCGCAACCGCCGCGACCATGCCGACGGCGCGGACACTCCCGCGAAAGGCGTGGATTGCTCGCATGGCATCCTCCTTTGAATTCTCTAATAAGTTCGAGCGGAACGCTCGACAGGAAGAAGGGCCCGGAACGCACCCCCGGTGCGTCACGAACTTCAGAATCACCCGCCCTCCCTGGCGGATCCGACCTTCCCCTCAAGGTCGGCGCGCCCCTCCCGGGCGCGTGACACCGAAGCTCCGCGGCGGTCAGGCGACCGCCCCCGGACCTCCCAATCAGAACCGGTACGCGTACCCGATCTCGAGCTCGTACTGACGCATCTCGATCTCGACTTCCTGAGCCGGGTCCAACGCATTCGGGCCGGAAACCCGCTGACGCGGGGCGTACATGGCTGCGAAATTGAGCTCGTGCTGACCGAACTCCTTGGTGAACCCTGCCGTGAAATGATCCTCCATCACGGCCGGCGCCAGGATATTCAGCACCACATCCTGGGAAGAGATCGGGTTTTCGCCGCGGTTGTACCCCACGCGCCAGGTCCAGCCGTTGCCGCCATCGATCTGGGCACCAAGCTTGAAGATGTTCACGTCATCCCACCCGAAGCCAGGACCGCCATCCGCCCCAAATTGAGCCTGCTGAACGTTGGCAACCGGATTCGCAATGGCATCAATCTCAGAATAGCGAATCTTTTGGTAATCGGCAGACAGCGTGATGTTTGGTGTCACATCGAGCGAGAAACCCAGGCCATAGGTCGACGGGATATCGAATTCGCCACCATTCGCGAACAGGCCTGCATATTTGTCAAAGTCCCCCGCGCGGATCTTCGAGCGATAGCTCGCACCGACGCGAGCCCCTTCGGCCAGCTCGGCCTGGAAACCGATCTGCCCACCATACCCCCACGAAGAATCCGTCCTGCCACTACTCAGATTCTCGGGATCCGAGCTATACCCGAAATCACCGAATGCACCGAGCCCTTCCGCGCTGAAACGCTGATAGCTGATGATCGGGCTAAAACCCACACTCACGCGCCCATCAGCAAACTTCTGCGCGTAAGTGGGAATAATCGCCAACTGCTCCAGGTTCACACCTGCCGTGCCGTCACAAAACGGCCCCGTACCAGCCGTGCCTGCTGGGCAGAACTGATTATCGAATGCCGGATAGTCCGTGTTCATCCCGCCATTACCGAGTAGCGCGATACCCCAGGACCGATCTTGGTCGATCTGCTGGACGAATCCGATCGAGGGAATGAAAAAGTTATTGCTATCGCTATCGACCTCCCCTGGCGCCAGGCCGAAGGTACCCTGCTGGCCAGACGGCATACCGGATACTTCATAGGAGCGCTCGGGACGGAAGTAGGTAAGCGAGCCGTCGATGCGGGTTTCCATGCCGGCGATGCCGGCGGGGTTGATGCCCGGGGCATAGGCGTCCTGGGAGATCGCCATCCCGACGCCCCCCATGCCCTTGGCCTTGGTGCCGTAGCCGTGGGCGAAGTAGCCGTTGGTGGCGTGCGCGACGCCGGCGGAGCCCATGGCCAGGCCGACCGCGATCGTCACCAGGCTGCGGCGAATGATGCGTGCTTCCATTTTGTATCTCCTTTGGTGGTCTTCTTGTTGTGTTGTGCGAACACCCCGGTTACGCGCGGCCCCCTTGTAATGCCGCCGGTCCGGTCTTGGTGGTGTCCCCACGGCCCGCGCCACGGTGACCGACCGTGTCGCGAGTTTTTCGGCAGGTCTGTTCAAGGGCACTCTTCGGAATGGCCTTGATAACCCTGCTCGAAACCTGAATATTCAAAAAGTCTTATTGATCCCCTGACGTGCGAAAGCCCCGGGGATGCCGGGGCTTTCGCTGGATACTACCACTATCGTTTTCAGGCTGTCTTCTCGTCTTCCGCCTCGTCGGCGTCGAAGTCGAAGGTGCCGACGTCTTCCCCGGCCATCTGCCGCTTGACGAACCCGACGTCGCTGCTGTTCAGCGCGAATGGGAACGACAGGATGTCCGTCGGGCTGGAATCGCCGTAAGGGCGATTGCAGGCCGAGACCTCCTCGTCCGACTTGCCGGGGCAGCCGGAGGTCTGGAACGGCTTGCCGGAGGCGATCAGTTCCTCGACCTCGGACTGCGGCAGACCGAAGTCCACCACCTGGCCGTCGGCGTTGAACTTCATGTCGTCGATGCGGCCACCGGCGTAGTCGATGACGAAGCGGCCCAGCTGCACGCGGCGCCACTGGTCACGCGGGACCGGGTTCCAGTCTTCCATCAGCGAGCCCTCTTCCGGGAAGAAGGCAAACATGTGGTTATGACCGCCCAGGTCGCGGATGCGCTGGCAGACCTGCAGGATCTCTTCCTCGGTCTCGCCCATGCCGCAGATCAGGTGCGCGCCGAACTTCTCCGGGCCGAAGATCTCGGCGGCCCACTCGATGGACTGCCAGTACTTGTCCCAGGTATGCGGGCTCTCCACCGACTTGCCACGGGTGCGCTCGAAGATCTCCGGGGTCACCGCGTCCAGCGCGACCGTGAAGATGTCCGCGCCCTTGTCGCGCAGGAGCTGGAGGTCTTCATAGCTCATGGTGGTCGGGTTCGACAGGATCGACACCGGGATATGGTTGACCTCGGCGACCCAGCGCTCCAGCAGCTCGACGGTGTCGGCATCGGAGTTCGGGTGCGTGATCATGGAGATGCACATGCGCTCGAACTGGCCGGCGTCGGCATGATTCTTGACGCGCTCGATCACCTCGTCGTACTTGGCGGTCGGCCAGTCGACGCGGATGAAGTTGCGATCGGCGTAGTCCCGCGATTCCTCGCGGTGGCGGGCCAGGCCGCAGTAGGAGCAGTTGGCGCGGCAGCCTTCCGGATAGGTCACCAGGAGGTTAAGGCAGTGCGTGCAGGACGTGCGATGCATCGTGCCCGGCACCAGGCCCAGCGTGATCGCGGCCGCGGTGGACATCTGCACGTACTCCGGCGAACGCATGTCCGGGGTCTTGATGTGATAGTCGGGCCGGTAAAAGTTGATCGGCGCGACCATCTCCTCTGCACTTGCACTCATGGGGTTCCTCCAGCGTTGTCTCGGGGATGCCAGGCATCCGTCGACCGGGTCCGATTACGCGGCCCGGTCACCATCGTTGAAATACTCGGAAAATGCAATCCATCCGCGGCGCTGGGTGGCGTCTTCCTGCGCCCGCGGGGTTCGCCAGTGTTCGTTGAGGAAGGCACGCCGTTCGCAGGCCCGCTCCAGCGCCGGCCCGTACTGGTCGCGCATCTCCTCGTCGTAGTCGGCGAAGGCCTCGGCATCGCCTTCCAGGTGGCCGATCGCGGCCTCGCCGGCGGCCTCGCCCGACACCACGGCGGCGGCGATGCCGGCGCCGGTGATGGGGTGGGTCAGCCCGGCGGCATCGCCGACAAACAGGACATCCCCCGCCACCAGTGACTCCCGCAGGCCGCCGACCGGGATCGCCCCGCCGGTGCGGTAGCGGATCTCTTCGCCCAGCAGGCCCTGCTCCACAAGCTGGGCGTGCAGGGACTCCAGCGGGGCCTTAAGGTCACCGGCGATCCGCTTGTCGGCGCCCAGACCAAGGTTGGCCCATTCCCCCTTGGGGAACAGCCACGCGTAGCCACCCGGATAATCGTCGGAGAGCCAGACATCGGTTGCGGTATAGGCCTTTTTCAGCGGCACGGTGTACTGGCGCGTCTGCACCGTGGGCAGAGACTCCAGGCCGAGCGATTCGGCGACCGGAGAATGCGGACCGTCGGCGGCAATCAGCACGCGATAGCCGACCTCCTGCTCCGCGCCCTGATGTTTCACCCGGGCGACGTGACGCTCGGCATCCACCGCCATCAGCGGCGTGGAGGTGACCAGCTGCGCCCCGTTCGCCTCGGCCGCACGGATGATGGCGCGGTCGAACTCGCCGCGATCCACCATCAGGCCGGGGAAGTCGGAATGCTCGACGGTGCCGGAGGGCAGGAAGCTCTGCATGGAATCGATGCGCTGCAGCAGAACGCCCTCGGGCTTTGCATAAGCGCCCATCGGGTTGGGGATAAACTCGGCGCACTGCACCGGCTCGCCAAACGCCTTGTTGCGCTCGACCGCCAGCACCGACAGCCCGGCCGCGGCACATACGCGCGCGGCGGAGGCCCCGCCGGGCCCCAGCCCCACCACCAGGACATCGACCCTGGACGGCAGCATCAGCGAAGGCTCCCTGCGCGGCTCACTGCGCGGCCGCCGAGTCGACCTCGGCCTGCGCCAGGGCCGACTGGATGGCGGCGATGAAGTCGTCGGCCGTGAGCTGCAGCATCTCCACGTCGCGTTCCGCGAAGAATGCACGCACGCGATCCTCCATCTCCGCCTGCGGCGTATCGCGCAGGGCAGCTTCCAGGTCCGCGATGGTACGCGCCGGCTTGACGAAGATATCGCCGGTAATCCAGAGCTGCTTGAGGCGCTTGCGCTCGGGATCGAGCGCCGCACCCACGCGCATCAGGCCACCGTCGGACTTGAAGATGCTCTCGAACATCGGGGCATCGGTCGCCGGGCGGTTGCGCTGGTACACCCACTCCTCGGTATCGATCTCGGCCAGGGCCGCGTCGAAGGCGCGACGCTCTTCCGGCAGCAGATCGGCGGCCTCGGTGCGCACACCGAACTCCTCGGCGAAGGCACGCGCGATGGCGTCCTTCACCACATCCAGGGCCGGCATCTCCTCCAGCAGCGTCGCCAGGTTCACGACCCGGTCCCGGGCGGACTCGATCGCCTTGTTCGAGAGCTTCTCGGCCGGAATGCGCAGGATGCGCAGCATGTCCTCTACATCGAATTCGATCAGCAGCGTGCCCTGATACATGATCGACTCGCCATCGAAGGCGCCGCCGGTACCGGAGATCTTGCGGCCATCGACCTCGATGTCGTTACGCGGGCGGAACTGCGCGTCCACGCCCAGCGAGCGCATGCCCGCGGCCGCCGCGTTGCAGATGCGGGCGGCGATCTGGCCCATGTCCGCCGTGCCGAGGAAGCGCTTGTCCAGGTACAGCTCCCAGCCGAGCTGCGTGGCATCGAAATAGATCGCACCGCCGCCGGTAATGCGCCGCTGGATCGCGATCCCGTGCTCCTTGCAGTACTCGGTGTTGATCTCCTGGTCGACGTTCTGGTGAAAGCCCACCAGCGCGCAGGGCTCGAACTGCAGGAAGCGCAGGGTATGCGGGGAAACGCCTTCCTGGTGACACTCCAGCAACGAGCGGTTGAAGGCCATGTTCTCGGCCGCCGGGCGCAGCCCGGTGTCCAGGACGCGCAGGGTCGTCTGATCGCGTTCAGGCATGACAGCCACCCCCGGATGCCACTTCGCCGCCTTCGGTCACGATGCGGATGCCGCCCAGGCCCTGGCGCGCCTTGCGCTCCTGTTCCCGACGGCGGGTCTCCTCCGCCACGATGGTGTCGAGGTCCAGCTCAACGCCGCTGCCGACGCCGGCGTCCTCGGCCATCACCTCGTCGCCGACCGCGATGGAACAGCAGGCCGGCGTGACCCGGACCTTCTTGCCCAGGCGCGCAGCGAGTTCCACCACACCCTCGGCCGGGTGCGCGATGCCGGACAGTCCCGCCATCACCGCGTAGCTGTCGATCTGGCTCTTGGCCTCGCCCGGCGGCCGGGCACACCCCAGCAGCAGCGACGTATCGCCCAGGCGCTCGCGCGCATCGTGGAAGAAGCGACCGACCGCGTGCACGTCCGGGGTCTCGAACGGACGGCTGGCCGGGGCGTAGAACGGCATGACCACCACCAACACCACCGCGTCGGGCAGATGGCGCGCCAGCATCTCCAGCGCGTTCCACTCGCCCAGCAGCTTGCCGTAGTGCAGGCCGATCACGATATGGGGGACCACCTTCATGTTGGTGTTCACCAGGCTCTCGAGCGTCTGCTCGAAGTCATCCACGCTACGGCGCAGGTGATAGACCTGGGTGATCGTGTCCTGGGCACCGATCACGTCCATCATAGCCGCGTCGATGCCGGCCTGCTCCATGGACAACGCGATGTCGTCATCCACCAGCGCCGTGTGCATGGCAATACGGAACTCGGGGAACTCGTCCTTGATCCGGCGGATGGTGGAGTAGTACGGGTCGTACTCCACCTCGTTGCGATGGTTGGAGCCTCCGGTCAGCAGCATGCCCTGGGCCCCCGACTCGATCACACCATTCACCTGGCGCCAGAGATCCTCCGGGGTGCGGACGGGGATCATCGGCTCCAGGATCTTCGCCTTGCAGTGATCGCAGGCCAGCTTGCAGTCACCGCCGGTGATGGACATGGCCGGCCAGGCACTCTTGCCGCAATCGGCCAGTTCCGTCGACTGATAGGACTTGAACGTCGGGGTGTAGAAGTGCACGGAACCCGGGTCACCGCTGTGTCGCAGGCTGTGCTGGAGGTCATCAACCAGCGACGGATCGACAGGGACGTCCTCGAGGGGCTCGACCCGCTGGATTACATCGTTCCAGCTCGTCATGGGCGTTCTCCGGGTTCGGCGAATTTCTTGAAGGTTTTACTCGGGTATTACCGAAAAAAAGGGGCCGCCGACCTCGAGGGAACGGCGGCCCGGACCGGAACCGGGATCAGCAGCCGCCGAAACCGTCCGCTTCCATCTTGGCTTCGAAGGCCGCCAGGGCATCGGAGCCGGTCTTCAGATCACCGACTTCGCCGTCCCAGTCTTCCGGCTTCAGCTTGATCAGCCAGCCTTCGCCGTAGGGATCTTCGTTGATCAGCCCCGGATTGGCAGCAACCTTGTCGTTGGTCTCGGTGACTTCACCGGTGACCGGGGTCTTCGCCGGACCCACCCACTTGCCGGATTCGACGGTGGTGCAGGACTTGTCCTTCTTGACCGTCTTGCCAACCTTCTTCGGGGTGTAGGACACGATCGTGCCCGCCAGCGAACAGGCGTAGGAAGTCAGGCCGACCGTCGCGGTACCGTCGCTTTCCTTGCGCACCCAAACGTTGTTTTCAACGTTGTACATCAGATCTTCCGGAATATCACAACCCCGAACTGCACCCATGTCTTCCTCCAGGAATATTCAAATAAAGCGGGAAAATTAAAACGTTATCGTTTTATCACTGCGTAGTATCAGGTCGGCTAGTTCGCTCGCCCGATTCACTTCATCGACTTCGTCGATGAGATCCGAAGACGCGTCGATTCTATACCCCGGCAGCGCGGGCTGGCAAACGTGCAGCCGCACTCCGGCGCGCTTCGCGTCCTGAATAAAATCCTTGATCAATTTGCCGTCTTCCATGGCCCGGAGATCGTCCGCGACCCCCTTCTCCATCAGGCGCACGCCTTCCATAGTGAAGAAGATATAGACATCCACGTCCATGGACGCCATCACGGAACCGAGATAGAACGGGGTGGCACAGCGCCCCGGCGTCGACGGGCCCGAGGTCATGATGATCACGACCGTCTGCTCGTCGTTGTCCAGGTAGTAGTCGTCGTCGAGATTCGCCATGGTTTCGCTCACCGCAGCTTGCGCTGGCACTGGATGTCGTCATCCTTGGCCCGCTTGCAATAGCCTTCCTCGGCCTTGTCCCCGGTGAGGAACTCCTCCAGCGCCGCCTCGACCCCATTGGTCGGCTCGACCCGGGCGATCCATGCATTGTACGGATCGGAGTTCAGCAGCACCGGATTCTCCAGCACCTCGTCATTGCCCTCGACGATCTTGCAGTCGATGAAGTTCGGGATCGGGCCTGCCCACTTGCCACTCTCGATGGTCGCCACCGGCTTGCCCGGGGGGCGTCGCGTGCCGGGGCGCCGAACGCGCACGTGGATGATCTTCCCCGCGATCGTCTGCGACAGGTCGGTCATCCCCACGGTCAGGGTGTCGTCGTCCTCGCGGCGCAGCCAGATCTGGAACTCGTCGTCGTAGAACAGTTCAGGGTGAAACTCGCAGCCGTTGCAATCCATGTTACGCCTCGTTCCCGGGACCGAGCGGACCCGTGCCTCCACAAAAAACGGGCGCCAGGCGCCCGTCTTCTGAACTCGTCAATGGGCCATGCTGGGCATGGATCGGGGGATCAGATGACCCCCTTCTCCTTCAGCAGACCGATCGAGTCACTCACGTTTTCGTGAATGCCCAGCTTGCGCGGGGACAGGCCCATAGCCAGACCCAGCAGCTGGGTGAAGTACAGCACCTTCACGTCGGTCTTGATCCCGAACTCGGTCTCGGCGCGCACCTGATGCATCTCCAGGCCGGAGTGGCAGGTCGGGCACTCGGTCGCGATCACTTCCGCGCCGGAATCCTCGGCCGACTGCAGCAGGTTCAGCACCAGCTGGGTCGAGGTGTCGGAGTCCGACAGCGTATGCGCCCCGCCGCAGCAGGAGGTCTTCAGAGGATACTCGACGTTCACCGCACCGGCGGCTCCCAGCAGATCATCCATGAAGTGCGGCTGGTAGCTGGAGTCGGAACCCGGACCATTGTCCTTCTCGGGGAAGATCTGGCGCGGCCGGGTATACATGCAGCCGTAGTAGTTGGCGACCTTGATGCCGTTCAGGCTCTTGGTCATCTTCTGCTTGATCCCCTCGGGACCCAGCTCTTCCATCAGCCACTCGAGCAGGTGCAGCGTGCGCACGTCGCCGCTGTAGACCGGGTCGTCCGACTTGCGCGCCAGATCCTGGACGGTATTCATCGCGTCCTCGGAGGTAGCAGTCTCGTACTCGGCCTTCTTCAGGTTGTGGTAGCAGCCGTTGCACGGCGCCATCACGGTGTCCATGCCCATCTGCTCGGAGGCGATCGCCATGTTCCGCGCGGACAGGTAGGTCTGCAGCATGGGATGGACATTCTTCACCTCCATCGCGCCACAGCAGTTCCAGTCCCGCAGGTTCTCCATCTCGAGACCCAGCGCCTTGACCAGCACGCGGGTGGAGCGGTCGTACGGCCCACCGGAGCCCTCGAGCGCGCAACCCGGATAGTAAGCAACCTTAGCCATGAGCGGCCTCCTTCTGTTCGCGCACGTAATTCTTCAGCACGTCCCCGGTCTTGCCCCAGGACTTCGTGCGCGGCGTATGAATCGTGTTGAAGCCCATCGCCATCAGATGCTTCACCGGCAGGTGCTTCATCATGCGGAAGATGAACACCTTCAGCCATTCCTGCACCAGCGGCTGGCCGGTCTTCTTGAAGAAGTTCTGCATGACCTTGCCGTCTTCGATGCGGCCGGTCTTGTAGATCTGGTCGGCAAACTCTTCGTCGAAGTGCGTGGACGGGGCCTTCTCGGTAATCCCTTCCTCTTCCATCCAGTGCGCCAGGGCCTTCATCACACCTTCCGGCTTCACGTCCTTCGGGCAGATGTTCGTGCACTTGTTGCACGAGACGCACTGCCAGATGATGTCCTTGTCCTTGACCAGCTCTTCCTTCATGCCCAGGCGGGTCAGGTAGATCCAGTAGCGCGGATTGAACTGCACGTTCTGCGCGTACATCGTGCAGGAGTTCGTGCACGAACCGCACTGCCAGCAGCGGTGGACGTTTTCGCCACCCGCGAAGCTCTGGATCTTCGATTCGAAATCGTCGTCGTAATCGCGCACCGTGCGCGGGGCGATCATGGTGTTCCAGTGGCCGGACACATCCACCCCGTCGACCACCAGCTCGTCGTGCTGCTGGAGGCGCTCGTCCTCGATCAGTGCCTTTTCATGTATTGCCATGACGTCTCTCCGAAAACCTGTGTAGCCAGGCTCAAGTTCGTTCCGTTATTCAATGCAGCGACGCATCGGTTCCTTTCAGGCGACCTTCCGGGGAGTCGATCCCCAGCATCTTGACAGCCAGTTCCAGCGGGTCCTGCTTGGTGCCGAACTGGTTGTCGATCATCCCCAGACTCATCGACAGCGACCGGGCATAGTCCGAATAGGCCTGCACCCAGACCAGGTCCGTCACGAACGGCAGGTCCCGATAGAAGCCTTCCTCGGCCAGCGCATCGAAAAACCAGCGCCGCGCCCCCTCGATCGCCCCGACCGAATCCCCGATGGGGATCGACCGGAGGGTGTCATTGCCGCGGATAAACTCCCGCAGCGCACCCGTCGTGGTCGACGTATCCCAGACCCAGCGACACACCAGCGGCATGGCCTCGGGGTCCGCGAAGTGCAGGATCTCGGCACCGAAGTCCCAGATCGCTCGCCGCAGCTTCTTGTCGTCGGCCGCCAGGTCCGCGAACCCGGCGAGGCGCTCGTTGACCTCGACATCCGGCCGGACCAGCGCCCGAACCCCGTCGACCAGCGCACCCTGTCGTTCGGCCATCAACGCGCCCAGCTTACGCCGGACCGAGAACACCAGACCGCCAAGGGTCCGGACATCTTCGGCATCGATCTCGTCGCCCTTGGCCACGATCGCGGCAAACACCTCGTGCTTCGACCGCAGGGCCTCGATGAAGGTCTCCAGTCCGTCGACCCCGCCGGCCTCGGCGATGGCCTCGTTCAGACTGTTCAGCTTCGTCGCAAGGATCTCCTTGTCGAAGCTGACCTCCAGCGGCTCCGGGGCAAGCCCGGAAGCCGCCGCGTCGCTAACGACCTCAGCCGGCTTTCTGAACCAGCGCATGCAGATCCGCAACCGCGCGACCACCAGCGGCGGCACCCTGGGCGATCGAGTCATCGATCGTCTCGGGACCGTAGGCCGCACCGCAGGAATAGACGCCCTTACGGGTGGTGCCACAGGTGTTGGTGTACTGCTCGGCGCGCTCCAGGAAGCCGTGCTTCTCGAGCCCGACACCGAAGACCTGCGAGATCTCGGGATTGTCGGCGTTCGGGTCCATGCCGATCGCGTGCACCACGATGTCGAACGGGATGACGATCGGACGCTTGACCAGGGTGTCTTCGCCCTTGACCAGCAGGCGGCCATCACCAGAGGCCGTCACTTCGGCGATACGCGCCTTGACGAACTTGGTTTTGAACTCTTCCTGGGACTTCCAGTAGAACTTGTCTTCGTACAGGCCGAAGGTCCGGATGTCCATGTAGTAGATGAACACGTCGGTTTCCGGCGAGATCTCCTTGATCTCCATCGCCAGGTTGGCGGACACGGTGCAGCAGATCTTGGAGCACCACTCGCGGCCGATCTGGCGGTCACGGGAACCCACGCACAGCAGGATGCAGACCCGCTCGGGCACACGGCCGTCGGACGGGCAGGCGATCTTGCCGCTGGCGACCATCTGCTCCATCTGGGTGGTGGTCAGGACGTCTTCGTACGTCCCGAAACCCCACTCCGGCTTGTTGATGGAGTCGAAATGGGTAAAGCCGGTGGCGAGCACCACGGCGCCGGCCTGGACCGATTCGCCATTGGTCAGGGTCGCGGTGAAGTTGCCGGCTTCGCCGTCCAGCTTCTCGACCTTGGCGCCCTTGTGCACGGTGGCGTTCGAGTCATCCTCGACACGCTTGACCATGCGGCCGATGGCGTCCTTCGCCCACTCGCCGGAGGGCACCAGCTTGGCGTAGCCCGAGAGGATCGGGGCGCCCCCCAGGACGTCTTCCTTCTCGACCATCACGGCCTTGAAGCCAGCCGAGGTGACATTCGCGGCGGCGGCCAGACCGGCCGGGCCACCACCCACTACTAGAACGGTATCTTGCTGCATCAGACCTTGCCCCCGTAAGCGAGTTCAGGATTGTAGAGGTATTCGATATTGCCGGCCTCGACCTCCTTCAGGTACTCCTGGAAGGTCTTCTTGGCCTCGGACCAGGACATGCCCATCTTCTCGACCAGGTCCTCGCAGGGCGACGCATGCCACTGCAGCTGGACGATCTTGAACGGATCCGCACCGCAGGCCAGGGCCGCGAACTGGACTTCCGCCATGATCGGAATCTGGAAGTTCTGGTTGTGGGCCTTACCGATCCACTGGTTCTTGTCCATGGTGGTGACGCAGCCGGTGTCGTTGGCCAGCATCACGTCGGCGTTGGCTTCCTCGCGGGCCACGCGGATCTTGCGATCCATCGTGAACGAGCGGGTGAACTCGCGCTCGGAGATGATGTGGCGGAAGCCGAAGCCGCAGCAGTCGTACCAGGTCGAGTAGTCGATCACCTGCGCACCCAGGGCCTGGGCGGTGGAGGTGATGATCGCGGTACGGTTGCCACCCAGCACGGACGGATCGTACACCGCGTCCTCGTGCACCATCTTGTAGTAATGGCAGGCCACGTGGGCGGTGGTGCGGATGTTGGAGACGTCGATGGTCTGCAGCTCGGAGGCGATGCGGTTGCGCATCACGTGCACCCACTCGGAGTAGTGGATGATCTCTTCCGGGATGACCAGCTTGCCGTCGACCAGGCGCCCCAGCTTGCCAAGGATCTTGGTGACCTTTTCGCGCAGCTCGGCGGACTCCACCAGATACTTGCGGATCTCCTTGTAGTTGCCGAAGGAGGTGCCGCAATGGACCAGCGGGTAGAAGTGACCCAGCTCGTGCCCGTGCTGCTTGCCGGAGACGTAGGCCTGGTGGAAGTTGCGCAGGAACACCGCCGCCAGCGACTCGACGTTCCCGATACCGGAACCGTGGTAGTTCCACGCGGTGCAGGAGGTCTGGTCGGTCTCGTCGAGGTAGTCCTTGCCCGGCTCGAAGCCGAACTTGTTCATGAACCACAGCAGCGAGGTCGGGTAGCCCGGGATGTTGCCGCACTGGCCGCAGGACTTGTGGTGCCACAGCTGCTTGGTCGGGACCTTCTTCTCCCAGCCGAACAGGGTGTTCACCGACATCGGCTCGTGCTGATCCTCGATGCGATGGATGATGATCTGGCCGTCCTTCTCGAGCTCGTACATATGCTCGCGGACGTCATCCATGCGATCACCAAGATCGATGGTGCGGCGGTCGACGTGCTTGCGCACCCAGTCGGTGGCCTTGACCGCGTCTTCCTTCGACAGATCGGTCGACTGGAAGAACGAACCGTGACCGGCAATGCCCTGGCCGTCGGTGTTGTGGTAGCCCGGCTTCATGGTGCCGGCGCCAGCGCCTTCACCATTCTGGTTGTGATTGCCTGGGGTCTGTTCACTCATAACGCTTCTCCTGATGTCTTGGATGCGGGATTCGGCGAGCGACTTATTCGTCGTCTTCCTCTTCCTGCTCCTCGAGCCAGTCTTCGTAGTCCTCGCGCTTCTCGTCGATGAAGTCTTCGATCACGTCGAAGAGGTTCTCGTCCATCAGTTCGAGGGACTTCAGGACCCCGGTCATTTCCCAGATGGTGTACATCTCGACCGAGGTCTTCAGGGACACTTCCCAGGCGGTCTCGACCGTCTGCAGCGTCTTCACCGGAATCGCCTTGCGCAGGATGCGCAGATCGCCTTCCACCTTCTGGATGTTGGGGCCCCAGTCAGGGAAGTGATCGGGCTGGATCATGTCGGGGGACAGCTGGTTACCCGTGGTGATCAGCTTGAGCATCACGCGGCCGAACGGACGGAGTACGTCCTTCGCGGACTGCATCTCGTGCTTGATGGCCACTTCGCGCATGATCGCGACCAGGCCACCGGGAGAGTTCTTGAACGGGCAGCGCGCCGCACAGGTCATGCACTGGGCGCAGGCCCAGATCTTTTCCTGCATCGCGTCGTAGATCTGCTCGACGTTCTCGGTCCAGAGCAGCTGGACGATCTCGCGTGGCGAGTAATCGTAGAACTGGGCGGACGGGCACGTGGCCGTGCAGATCCCGCAGTTCAGGCAGCCGTTGAGCTCGTGGTCGTAGCGAAAATCCCCGCGGATATCGTCGAAGATTTGCTGCATCTCAGCGTATGTCGCCATATCTCACACCTCTTCGCTTTAGGCGATGCAGGTTTCTTTGTGAACCTTGCGCAGCCAGCCTAGACCTCGTCCAGGCACCAATCCAGTTACCGCATGGCAACCGTCGTTATTCAGGATTCGGGGCGGTCAACCCTTGCGGATTGCCGCCCCGAATCAAGCGTTTGAAACGCTTCAGGCCTTCTTTACGAGGAAGTAGAACTTGCCGCCTTCTTCCTTGTGTTCCATCAGCTCGTTGCCGGTTTGCTTGGCGAAGGCCTGGAAGTCCTTCACGGCGCCCGGATCGGTGGCGATGATATGCAGAACCTGGCCGGCGTCCATCGCGGCGAGCGCCTTCTTGGCGCGCAGAATGGGCAGCGGGCAGTTCAGGCCGGAAGCATCGAGTTCTTGGTCAAAGTTGGCCATCGTTTCTCTCCTTTGAGTGCGTTTTATCAGTCGGGTACTGCAGTCCGAATCGGGCCCTGAACGCGACAGCCTCGACCGAACAGTTACCTGCCGAATTCCCCCTTATAGGCGAAACGGCATCGGAATACAACCGAATTCTAATCCGGGCTTACCACCGGCTTGCCCGTCTGTGCCCAGCCGACGATACCGCCACGCAGGCTGCTGGCGCAGTCGACACCCTGCTGGGCGAGAAAGGCACAGGCCTGCGCGGAACGCGCGCCACTCTGGCAGTAGATCACCAGCGGCGTGTCGTCGCCGGTGAACTCGTCCTTGCGCATCGGCAGGGTCGCCAGCGGGATCAGCTCGGCACCCGGAATGACCCCGCGCCCGGTCTCGCCCGGCGAGCGCACGTCGAGCAGGCGAAAGGTCTTGCCTTCGCTGCGCCACTGCTCCAGTTCGTCCGGGGTGATCTCGCTGAATCCGTACACGCTGTGCTCCGGGTCGTCTCGTCGTGGAATGCGAACTCTCGCGACTCCCGCCGGCATGCCTTCGGCGCTGACAGCGCAAGAGTGGGCGCGGAGCATAGCGAAACCGGCCGCAAATGCAAACAAGTCCGACGGCGGGCAGGTGGATGGTCGCCCGTGGCGAAAAGTTCTGCTATGGTCGCTCCCGCTTCAGGAAACGCTGATGCATACTGATCAGCTTCATTGCTTCGCGGAGGATATCCCGGTGGACAAGAGCGAATTCCAGGTGGACGGCCATTACGCCGTCACGCTGAAAGACGAAAACGGCAAGCTGCGCCCCGCCAACATCTATGTGCACGACATGCAGGACGACTACATGATCGCGCGCCGCACCTCCGGTGGCGACGTCGGCCTGCTGTTCAAGATGGGCTACGACGACATCGTTAAGAAGGTCCGGACTCACAAGGTACTGGATCGCAAGAAGTTCATGGTGCCCGAGGCGATGCTCAAGCCGAAGCTGTGGGAAACCCGTGACAGCATGCGCACCTATTCGTCGGCCCCGGGGCTTGGCAAGTAACTACGCCTCCCGGCATTGCCGCAATGCAGGGCCGGCGCCCGCCGGCCCTCGCGGCCTGCTGTTTATTGCTCATTTCCTGCTCGCCGCGCTGCTGGCGCTGGCACTACTGGCGGCCCCGCCCGCCCACTCCGGCGGGGTCTCCCTCCCTGATCTCGGCGAGGCCTCCGGCGGCGTCCTGACCCCCGCCGAAGAACGCGAGCTCGGTCGCTCGCTGCTGCGCGAGATCCGCCGCACCGCCCCGCTGGTCACCGACCCCGAGGTCGTGTTCTACGTGGACTCGCTCGGGCGCCAGCTCCTGGCTAACGCCCCCAGTGCAGACGGCCCCTTCTACTTCCTGACCGTAGACAACGGCCAGGTCAACGCCTTTGCGATGCCCGGGGGCATCATCGGCATTCACGCCGGACTGATCCTCGAGGTACGCGATGAAGCCGAACTGGCGGCGGTCATGGCACACGAGATCGCCCATGTGACCCAGCGTCACCTGGCGCGCATGTTCGCGCGCGGGCGCGACATCAACTTCACCACCGGCCTGGCGATCCTGGCGGGCATCCTCGCCTCCGCGGTCGACCCGACGCTGGGCTCGGCGGTCATCACCGGCGGCGTGGCCGGCGGCATCCAGCAGCAGATCAACTTCACCCGCGCGAACGAGGCCGAGGCCGACCGCGCCGGCATGCAGATCCTGCAAGGCACCGGGTTCGACCCGCACGCGATGGCGGATTTCTTCGAGCGGTTGCAGGAGCTCTCGCGCGGGGTCGGCGACCAGGTACCGGAATACCTGCGCACCCACCCGGTAACCCTCGACCGCATCACCGATGCCCGCAACCGGGCCAGCCAGATGGCCGCGACCGAAACCCGCGCCCGCGGGCCCGAATTCGAATGGATGCAGGCCCGCGTGCAGGCCCTGAAAGACCCGCGCCGCACCCTGGAGCGCTTTCGCGCGACGGACGCCCCATCCCCCGCGCGGCGCTATGGCGCAGCCGTCGCCTATCTCGAGCGCGGAGAGGCCTCCCGCGCGCGCGAACAACTGGAACGGCTCGATGCCGCCGATGCCCCCGGGCTGACCCTCGAGCTGGCGTTCACCGCCCTGCTGCGCGAGGAGGGCGAACATGAACAGGCCCTCGAGCGGCTCCAGGACCTGGACGCGGTGTACCCCGGCCACCCGGTGATCCGGGAACGCCTCGCCCGCGTACACCGGGATCTTGGCCAGCCCGATCGCGCGATCCGCATCCTGTCGGACATGGTCCGCCAGGAGGCCGCCCCCAACCCGGAGCTGCTGCGCCTGCAGGCCGACATCGCGGACGGCGCGGGCTATGTTGCAATCAGCCGCGAAGCCATGGCCGAATACTTCTTCCACCGCGCTCAGTATGAAGAAGCGGTCCGCCAGTTCGAGGCCGCCATGGACGCCTCGGATGCCAGCGATCGGGACCGCCAGCGTATCGAGGACAAGCGTGACTCCGCCCGCGAGACCGCGCGCGAGGCCCGCGAGGGGCGGCGCTAGGGAATGCACGCCGGCAACGGATCGTCTACCTCGCGTCGCAAAATGTCTTTACTGCCATTCACCACCAACCCGGAATAGAGAGGTAGGATTCCTCATGCACATCTCACGCCGAGAATTCATGCAGTTGCTGGCCGCCGCCAGCGCCGCCGGTTTCCCCCTGGGCACCGCTGCCTGCAGCAACAACAAGGGCGGCACCGCGGGTGATCCCTACGATGCGCTGGATCGCTTCGGCAACGTGCACCTGCTGCACTACACCGACTGCCACGCCCAGCTGAAGCCGATCTACTTCCGCGAACCGAACATGAACCTCGGCGTGGCCGACATGCGCAATCGCCCGCCGCATATCGTGGGCGAGCACTTCCTCAAGCACTACGACATCGAGCGCGACAGCATCTACGCGCACGCCTACACCAATCTCGACTTCATGGAAGCGGCCGAGAAATACGGTCGTGTGGGCGGCTTCGCGCACCTCAAGACCCTGGTCGACAAGCTGCGTGACTCCCGCCCGAACGCCCTCCTGCTGGATGGCGGCGATACCTGGGGCGGCGGCTCCGGCTCCGCGCTGTGGACCAACGCGCAGGACATGGTGGATGCACAGAAGCTGCTGGGCATCGACATCATGACCGGCCACTGGGAATTCACCTACGGCGCCGACCGCGTCGAAGAGGTCGTGAACGGCGACTTCGCCGACGCAGGCATCGACTTCGTGGCCCAGAACGTGCGCGACGTGGACTGGGGTGATCGGATCTTCAAGCCCTACGTGATCCGCGAGATGAATGGCGTGAACGTGGCGGTCGTAGGTCAGGCCTTCCCCTACACCCCCATCGCCAACCCGCGCTGGATGGTGGAGCAGTGGTCCTTCGGCATCCGCCCGGACGACATGCAGGAACAGGTCAACGCGGCCCGCGCGGAGGGCGCCGAGATCGTCGTCGCCCTGTCGCACAACGGCATGGACGTGGACATCAAGATGGCCGGTATGGTCGAGGGACTGGACGCCATCATGGGTGGCCACACCCACGACGCCGTGCCGCAGCCGCTGCCGGTGGAGCGCCCCGATGGCGGCACCTGCCTGGTCACCAACGCCGGCTCCAACGCCAAGTTCGTCGGCGTGCTGGACTTCGACTTCCGCGACGGCGCGATCCAGGACTGGGAATACCGCCTGGTGCCGGTGTTCGCCGAGATGCTGCCGGAACACCCGGGCATGGCCTCGTTCATCCACAACATGCGCAACAGCGAGGTCACCTGGAAGGGCGAAACCTTCAACATGGAGGAAAAGCTGTCCGAAGAACTGGCGGTCACCGACGACCTGCTTTACCGCCGCGGCAATTTCAACGGCACCTTCGACCAGCTGATCTGCGACGGCCTGATCGAATACAACGACGCCCAGATCTCCTTCTCCCCGGGCTTCCGCTGGGGCACCACGGTGCTGCCGGGCATGCCCATCACCTTCGAGCACGTGATGGACCAGACCGGCCTGACCTATCCGGAGATGACCCGCAACACCTTCACCGGGGCCCAGATCAAGGACATCCTGGAAGACGTCGCGGACAACCTCTACAACGCCGACCCCTTCTACCAGCAGGGCGGCGACATGGTGCGCGTCGGCGGCCTGAAATATGCCATCGATCCGACCGCCGAGATCGGCAACCGGATCTCCGAGATGGAACTGGACGGCCGCAAGCTGGATGCCGACAAGGAATACGTCGTCGCCGGCTGGGCCAGCGTGCAGCAGAATGTTCCGGGCGGTGTCGGGGTCGACATCTGGGATGGTGTCGCCGAATACCTGCGCAGCCTGGACGGCAACGTACGCATCAGCGACCTCAACGAACCCAAGGTCAAGGGTATCGGCGAGGACAACCTCGGTTTCGTTCCGACCACCGAGGACATGTACCGCCGCTCCTGATCGGTTGCCGGCACCCGTCCGGGCCTTGCCTGGAACGAGAAAGCCCCGCTCATGCGGGGCTTTTTTGTGGCTGCGCGGCTCTCGACAGCCGTGCTTGACCGGTTACCACCGGAACCCAAGACTGAGCGATCACGCCTGGACGTCAGACGTTCACCCAGCGCCCGCTGGCATCGCGGCAGGCCGTGCCCGTGATGGTCTCCGGATATCCGTCCATCGTTGCCTGCACCTGATACTCGCGGCAGTCCTGCCCCGAGGAACGGTAGGTGCGGGTGGGCGTGGCCTGATACTGATGCCCGGTGTTCGGATTGCGCCAGGTCGAGCTCTGCCGGTCCGGGACCGTCTCCAGCGTGCGCGACACCCGCATCCGGTCGACATCGTCCATGCTGCGCCCCACCGAACCGCCGATCGCCGCACCCGCCAGGGTGCCGGCAATAATCGCGGCGGTACGCCCGCGCCCGCCGCCGATCTGACTGCCGATCGCGCCCCCGGCGGCCCCGCCGATCAGGGCCCCGGTCTGCTGCTTGCTGATCGTCTGACATCCGGTCAGAAAGGCCACCGAACCAACCAATGCCATAATCAAAAACAATCGCCCTGCCATTTTCCACCTCCCGCCGTTTCCAACCGCCTTGATCGGACATCACGCGGTTAGCTTACGCCCGCGCATCTGAACGACAGGTGAAGGAATGGCGGACAGGAGGTGTACCCAGCAAGACACAGAAAGACGCCCGCAGCAGCCGCCAGGCACCCTGTAGGGAATAACGAAAAGGAAATGGTGGGCCGTGTAGGAATCGAACCTACAACCAATGGATTAAGAGTCCACTGCTCTACCAATTGAGCTAACGGCCCCCGGAACAAAAGGGGATGGGGTGACCGATGGGACTCGAACCCACGACAACCGGAGTCACAATCCGGGACTCTACCAACTGAGCTACGGTCACCACCGTGTCACTGTACAGCTACTTGCGCGAGGGGCGGCCCTGGCGCGCCCGGCAGGACTCGAACCTGCAACCGTCGGCTTAGAAGGCCGATGCTCTATCCGGTTGAGCTACGAGCGCGTTACCGCCGAGCATTGGGGCCATGGCGCCTGATTCGAACCTGCCTGCAAGCCTTGGCCGGGAGCCATGGTCGGGGTAGAGGGATTCGAACCCCCGACATCCTGCTCCCAAAGCAGGCGCGCTACCAGACTGCGCTATACCCCGTCGAGCCGTCCCCGCAAAAAGGGCCTACACAGCGAGCGCAGGATGGTAGCGCCGGAAGAGGGGACCGGTCAAGGAAAAAGGGGGAAATTTCGACCTGGCTCGCCCCCGGCAGCCGCCTGTCGTGGTAACGTCAAACCGAATCGTACGCAAGGCCGCGTCGCAGGGAGAAACGGATGCTCGACTGGGTAGCCAGTACGGCCATTGTGCTGGGGGCGGCAGGCCTTCTGTACGCCCAGTGGAAGCTCGCCCAGCTCCTGCGCCAACTGCCGCAAAGCCGCGTGCGTACGGGCTGGAAGATGATGGCCTTCCTGGTCCCGGTGTTCACCCTGGGCTATTTCGGCTACATCCCGTTGAACTGGGGCCTCTACCAGGGCCTGCCGGACCTGCTGGTCCCGGTGATCTTCCTGCTGGGCGGCTGTTTCGTCTGCACCGTGGTCGGCCTGACCTACAGCTCGGTGGAAAAGATCCGCCGCGTCACGCGGCTGGAGCATGAATCCATCACCGACCCGCTGACCGGTCTGTTCAACCGGCGGCACATGGATCGCCGGCTGGAAGAGGAGGTCTCCCGCGCGCGGCGCTACGGCCAGCCTCTCTCCCTGGTGATGCTGGACATCGACCAGTTCAAGCCGATCAACGACCGCCTCGGTCACCTGATCGGCGACTACATCCTGACCACCCTCGCCGAACGCATGCGACTGGTACTGCGGCGCTCCGACCTGGCCGCGCGTTTCGGCGGGGAGGAATTCGTCGTGATCGCCCCGCATACCGACCTCGAGGCGGCCATGGCCCTGGGTGACAAGCTGCGCAACGCAATCGCCGGTACCCCGATCACCCTGACTGGGCACCAGGCGGCCCCGCCCTGCGCCCCGGACGAACTGACCGTCACCGTCAGCGTCGGCATCGCCAGCCTCGCCAGCGACCCACAAGCCAGCGAGACCGCCGAGACCCTGATCGCCCGCGCCGACGACGCGCTCTATCGCGCCAAGCAGGACGGCCGCAACCGTTGCGAGGCCAGCCCCGCCACAACCAGCCTCTCCGCGGCGCTGTAACGGATTCTTCCTGCGTCCGCCGACAACACGGATTCCCGCCCGCGTCGGCTTGAGCGCCCGCCCCCGCCATGGGAAGATCGCGGGCATTCCTTCCAAGGCGAGACCCCATGACGGCCCAGCTCATCGACGGACGCGCGATCGGACAAAGTCACCGCGCACGGATCGCGACCGAGATCGAATCCATGACCGCCCGCGACCTGCGTCCGCCGGGTCTCGCCGTGGTCCTGGTCGGGACCAACCCGGCCTCCGAGGTGTACGTGCGCAACAAGCGCAAGGCCTGCGAACAGGTCGGCGTCGTCTCGCACTCCTACGACCTGCCGGCCGGCACCCCGCAGACCGACCTGCTGGCGCTGATCGACCAGCTCAACGCCGACCGCACCATCGACGGCATCCTGGTCCAGCTGCCCCTGCCCGACCACATCGACCCGGAAACGGTGATCGAGCGCATCTCTCCGGCCAAGGACGTGGACGGCTTCCACCCGTATAACGTCGGCCGCCTGGTGGCGCGCGTGCCGCGCCTGCGCCCGTGTACGCCCTGGGGCGTCATCCAGTTGCTGCGCCACATCGAGGAGCCGTTCAAGGGTCGCACCGCCTGCGTGATCGGTGCCTCCAACATCGTCGGGCGCCCGATGGCCCTGGAGCTGCTGCTGGCCGGCGCCACCCCGACCATCTGCCACCGCTTCACGCCGGACACCGCCGCCATCGCCCGCCAGTCCGACATCGTCGTCGCGGCCGTGGGCAAACCCGGCCTGGTCAAGGGCGACTGGATCAAGCCGGGGGCCACGGTCATCGATATCGGCATCAACCGCCGCGACGACGGGACGCTGACCGGGGACGTGGAATTCGATGCCGCCGCCGAGAAGGCCGCCTGGATCACGCCCGTGCCGGGCGGCGTCGGCCCGATGACCGTCGCGATGCTGCTGGACAACACCCTGCGCGCCCGCGCCTTCGGGACCCACGAAGCGGGCTGAGGACGCGCCCGGGCCCGCCCGGGACCCCGCTCAACCGGCCGCGGCAATCTCCTGCGCGGCCCGCAGCCGCGCCCGCACCCGCTCGCGCCCCAGATACTCCCAGATCCGCGGCAGCTCCGGGCCAAAGGTCTGCCCGGAGAGGGCTGCGCGCAGCGGCATGAACAGCTTGCGGCCCTTGGCACCCGTCGCGGCCCCCACGGCCTTGGCCAGCGCCGGGAAGTCCTCGGCCTCATCCAGCGCCGCCAGCGCGGCGCCATAGAACGCCGCCCCGGCCCCCGCCAGCTCCTCGCGGGCGCTGTCGCTGTACGGCATCGGGTCGTCCGCGAACGCCGCCACCCACACCGGGGCCTCGGCCGCCCGGCTGATGTTGTCCCGCAGCAGGCGCGCCAGGGCCGGTCGCTCTTCGGCGGCGACCCCCTCGAGCACACCGGCCGCTTCCAGATAGGCCTGCAGTGACTCGTCCGACAGCCCGCGCAGGGCCTCCGACTGCCAGTGTTCCAGCTGCTGCGGGTCGTGCCGGGCCGCGCTGTGCCCGATCCGCTCGCGGCTGAAGCCGGCCGCCAGCGCCTCGGCCGAGAGCAACTCGTCCGACTCGAAGCGATGCCCGAGCCGCGCCAGGTGGTTCAGGATCGCCAGCGGCAGATAGCCATCGGCGCGCAGCTCCTCGACGCTGGCGGAGCCGTTGCGCTTGGACAACGGCGCCCCGTCCTGCCCCATCACCAGCGGCAGGTGGTGATAGGCCGGCGCCACCAGCCCCAGCGCCTCCAGCAGCAGCATCTGGCGCGGGGTGTTGGCGATATGGTCCTCGCCGCGCACCACGTCGGTCACGCCCATCAGGGCATCGTCGATCGCATTGGAGAAGAAGAAGGCGGGCGTGCCGTCGGAGCGCCGGATCACGAAGTCGCCGATCTCGTCGGTCCGAAAGCTCACCGGCCCGCGTACCCCGTCCTCGAAACGGACCGTCCGGCCCAGCGGCACGCGAAAGCGCAGGGTCGGCTTCTGCCCCTCGGCCGCGCGCCGCTCGGCCTCCTCCGCGCTCAGGTGGGCGCAGGTCCCGGGATAGCGCGGCGGCTTGCCCTGGGCGCGCATGCGCTTGCGCCCGCGGTCCAGCTCGGCGGCCGAGCAGAAGCACGGATAGGCCAGCCCCTGATCGATCAACTGCCGGTAATAACCCGCGTAGAGTTCGCCGCGCTCGGATTGCGCGTAGGGACCGGCGTCACCCCCTGCGCCGAAGCCCTCGTCCCAGTCCAGGCCCAGCCAGCGGAGATCACGCTGCAGGGCCTCGACAAACTCCGGCCGCGAGCGCTCGGCATCGGTGTCCTCGATCCGCAGCAGGAAACGGCCGCCGCGCGACCGCGCCAGCAGCGCGCTGAACAGCGCGGTGCGGACGTTGCCCAGATGCAGCAGGCCGGTGGGACTGGGGGCGAAACGGGTTCGGGTCATGGTGTTCGTCATCGCGCGCATGGTAGCGGAGCGCCCGCGGCCTCACCAGCGCCGCCCCGCGACCTCCGCCCGCACGCTCCGGGCGAGGCGCGATTGAATGCGCATCCCCCGGGTGCGCCTGCTGGCAGCCCCCGCCGGTGGCGGGTACCATGCTCCCCTCGAATTCCCCGGAGGTCAGAACCATGCAGCGCATCCGCACCCGGCTTGCCATTGTGCTGGCCACCGCCCTTCTTGCCCTACTGCTTTCAGGAGCCCCCATGGCCGATACCAATCCGCAGGTCGCGATCGAAACCAACCATGGCCGCATCGTGCTGGAACTCAACGCCGAGGCCGCCCCGGAGACGGTCGCCAACTTCATGTCCTACGTGGATGATGGCTTCTACGACGGCACAATCTTTCACCGCGTGATCCCGGGCTTCATGGTCCAGGGCGGCGGCTTCGACAAGAACATGAGTCAGAAGTCCGCCGGCGAGCCGATCCGCAACGAGGCGGACAACGGCCTGAAGAACGAGGTGGGTGCGATCTCCATGGCCCGCACCCAGGATCCGCACTCGGCCACCGCGCAGTTCTTCATCAACGTGAACGACAACGACTTCCTCAATCACACGGCCCCGAATGCGCAGGGCTGGGGTTATGCGGTCTTCGGCAAGGTGACCGAGGGCATGGACGTCGTGCGTCAGATCGAGTCCGTGCCCACCGGGCGTTCCGGCATGCACCAGGATGTGCCGCAGGAGCCGGTCGTGATGGAAAGCGTGAAACGCGTCGAGGACTGAGCCACCCCGTGGCTTCGAGCGCGCCGGCCCTGGTCATCTCCGACCTGCACCTGGATCGCGAGCCCGGCCCCCTGCTGGAGGCCGTACTTGCCTTCCTGAAGGGGCCGGCGCGCAGCGCCTCGGCGCTGTACATCCTCGGCGACCTGTTCGAATACTGGGTGGGCGATGACGCCGGCTTCCCGGCGGCCGAACAGCTCGCCGAGGCCCTGCAGACACTCGAGATCCCGGTCGCCTTCATCCACGGCAACCGGGATTTTCTCGTGGGCCCGGACTACGCCAAACGGGCGGGGATGCAGCTGGCGCCCGAGCCATTGCATGCGGCCCTGCCCTGCGGGCCCGCCGTGCTGCTGCATGGCGATTCCCTGTGCACCGACGACACCGAGCACATGGCCTTTCGCCAGCAAGTACGCGGCGGCGAATGGCAGCGGGCGTTCCTCGCCCATCCGCTGGAGGAACGCATCCGCCAGGCCGAGGCCATGCGTGCCACCAGTCGTGACAACAGCCGGATGAAGGCCGACGCCATCATGGACGTGAATGCGAACGCCGTGGCGGACACCTTCCGCGACGCCGATGTCCCACTGATGATCCATGGCCATACCCACCGCCCCGCGATCCACGACCTGGCGGTCGATGGTCAGCCGCGCCAGCGCTGCGTGCTCCCGGCCTGGGACGAGCACCCGGGCTACCTGGAGGTCGCGGCGACCGGCCCCGTCCTGCGCGAACTGGACGGCTCGCCCTACCCGGCGCACCTGCTGCACGCCTGAACCACGCCCTTCGCGCTGTTGCCCGGCTCGCTCCGGGTCGTCGTCGGTGTTTCCGGCGGATTCGCTCGACCGCCTGCCTTGTTGTGGCTGGGCCTGGTTCTGCATCCGGTGTTAACGTGCCTTCGGTCCGCCGCCTGCCCGGCGCTGACTCGCCAGCGCGCCCCGAGGCACTTTCTTGCTTGCCCAAGAAAGTGCCCAAAGAAGGGCACCCGGATTTCGCCCGGGAACCTCGCTCCGGACGCGCTGGGCCGGCGGCGCTGAACTCGCTGCGCCTTCGGCTCCGCTCAGACATCCAGCGCCCCGAATTTATAGAAAACGGGCCGGCCCATCACGCCCTCCACGAGGGGCTCCATACGGGAGGCGAAGGTCAAAACCGAACGTGTCCCCACGTTTGCGCCTAACCATAGGCAACGCCGTCCGAAAGCCCCCGGCGCCCGCACCGCGGGCGCGGCACGCAACGGCCGAAGGCCGAGCGTGCCCAAGATGTGCGAAGACCTAGCCTTCATCCACTGGCTAGACCGTCGGGATGGCCGTTGTCTTGACCTTGACCCTCCCCGTTGTCGTCGCGCCGAGTGGAGAGGGTTTTCGCGGGATCAGAGGCGCTGGATGTCTGAGCGGAGCCGCAGGCGTAGCGAGTTCAGCGCCGCCCGCGAAAACCCTCGGAGCGAGGGAAACCCCGGCCCGCACAGCGGGCCGGGGTCGCGGCAGTCGGGCGTGTTTCTTGGTGACTTCTTTGCACGAGCAAAGAAGTCACTCGCGGCGCGCTGGCGAGTCAGCGCCAGGCAGTATGCGGACCGAAGGCACCGTAAACACCCGAGGCCGAACCAGGACCAGCCACCACGAGGCAGGCGGTCGGGGCTATGCCGACGGTTCGGTGGTGGCCTGGGCCGCCAGTTGCGCCATCTCGGAGTCGGTGAAGCCGGCGGCGCGGCGTGCCTCGTGGGCGAAGGGCGGGCGTACTCGGCCCGGCATGTACTCGGCCAGCAGCTCGAGGAACAGCGGCTCGGGATCGAGCCCCCGTGCATGGGCCAGCTCCCGGAACCAGCGCGTGCCGATCGCCACGTGGGCGACCTCCTCGCGCTGGATGATCTCGAGAAGCGCCACGGTCGCGTGATCGCCCGCTGCTGCCAGGCGCTCGATCATGCCCGGGGTCACGTCCAGCCCGCGCGCCTCCAGCACGCGCGGCACCAGGGCCATGCGGATCATCACGTCGTGGTCGGTCGCGAGTGCGGCCTCCCACAGCCCGTTGTGGGCCGGCAGGTCGCCGTAGTCCGCCCCCAGCTCGTTGAGCCGCGCACGCAACAGCCGGAAATGGCGCGCCTCCTCGGCCGCCACCTGCAGCCAGTCGCTGACGAACGGCGCCGGCATGTCGCGAAAGCGATAGACGGCGTCCAGCGCCAGATTGATCGCGTTGAACTCGATATGCGCGACCGCGTGCACCAGCGCCACCCGCCCGGCCGTGGTGTGCAGCCCGCGCCGAGGAAGATCCTTCGGGTGCACCAGCACGGGGTGTTCGGGCCGCCCCGGTACCTCCATGCGTTCCGGTGCCGGGGCACTCCCGGCCTCCAGCTCGCCCGCCCACCAACCGCGTATGAGCTCCAGCGCCCGCTCGCACTTGGTCTCCGGGTCCCGCTCGCGCAACGCGGCCTCGGCCGCGCGATAAACGACCGGGGACTCCGGCGCGGATTCAGGATTCGGGTTCGATGCTTGCATGCGGCACAGGATACCCGCTCAACGCTCGCCAGTCGGCATGCTGCGGCGCAGCAGGATGGAGTTGCCGATGACCGACAGCGAGCTGGCGGTCATGGCGATCACGCCGATCATCGGGTGCAGCAGGCCGACGGCGGCGATGGGGATGGCGGCGCTGTTGTAGCCCCAGGCCCAGAACAGGTTCTGGACGATCTTGCGGAAGGTCAGGCGCGAGAGCTGTACGGCCTCGACGACCTTGGTCAGCTCGCCGCGCACCAGGGTCACGTCGGCGGCCTCGATGGCCACGTCCGCGCCGGCGCCGATGGCGATGCCGACGTTTGCCTGCTGCAGGGCCGGGGCATCATTGATGCCGTCACCCACCATCGCCACGTGGTCGCCGTACTCGGCCTGCAGTTCGCGGATCGCCTCGACCTTGCCCTCCGGAAGCACGCCGGCGCGGACCTCGTCGATCCCGACCTGCGCGGCCACGGCCTTCGCGGTGCGCTCGTTGTCGCCGGTGACCATTACGCAGCGGATGCCCAGGCCATGCAGCTGTTCGATGGCGCTCTGCGACTCTTCCTTGAGGGTGTCGGCGACCGCGACGATGCCGGCCGGTCGATCGCCGATGGCCACCAGCATCGCGGTCTTCCCGGCATCTTCGAACTGCCGCAGCGATTCCAGCAGGCCGGACGGATCCAGGCCCTGCTCCTCCAGCAGCCGCTGGCTGCCGACCAGGACGCGTTCCCCGTCGAGGTGGGCCTCCACCCCGCGCGCGGTGTGCGACTGGAACTGTTCGACCTCGGCAATCGCCAGTTCCTGGTCGCGCGCGCCCTGCACGATGGCCTCCGCCAGCGGGTGCGCGGAGCCGGCCTCCACGGCCGCGGCCGCGCCCAGTACGCGGGCGTCATCGAAGCCCTCGGCCGCGATCACGTCGGTCAGGGCCGGCTGCCCGCGGGTGATGGTTCCGGTCTTGTCGAGCACGATCACACGGATGTCCTTCAGCGTCTGGATCGCGGAGCCCGAGCGGATCAGCACCCCGCGCTCGGCCCCCATGCCGGAGCCGACCATCAGCGCGGTGGGCGTGGCCAGCCCCAGCGCGCAGGGGCAGGCGATGACCAGCACGGCAATGGCCGCGAGGATGGCCAGCACGATCGGCGGCCGCTCCGAGTCCACCCACGGCAGGAAGCCCTCGCCCCAGATCAGGATCGGCTGCAGCGCCCCGGAGAACGCCAACCAGGCCGCGAACGCAGCCAGTGCGATCACCAGCACCGCCGGCACGAAGCGCGCGGTGATACGGTCCGCCAGCTCCTGAACCGGCACCCGCGAACCCTGAGCCTCGTTCACCAGACGGATCACCTGCGACAGGAAGGTGTCGGCCCCCACACGGGTCGCACGCACCTTCAACCGCCCCTGCTGGTTCAGGGTCGCGCCGAGCACGCTATCGCCCTCGCCCTTGTCCACCGGCACCGACTCGCCAGTGGCGATGGATTCGTCCACGGTGCTCTCGCCGGCAACCACCTCGCCATCGGTGGGGATCTTCTCGCCCGGGCGCACGATCATCACCTCGCCCACCTGCAGCGATTTCACCGGCACCTCGATCTCTTCGCCGTCGCGTTCCACCCGGGCCGACTTCGCGCCCAGATCCAGCAGCTTGCGGATCGCAGAGGAGGCCTCGCCCTTGGCGCGGTACTCCAGGTAGCGCCCGAGCATGTGGAAGGCCATGATGGTCGCGGCCATCTCGATGAACGAGGTCATCGGGTAGACAAAGCCGATCAGCCCCAGCAGATAGGGCGGCAGCGAGCCCATGGAGATCAGCACGTCCATGTTCAGACTGCCGCTTTTCAGCGCGCGCCAGGACGAACGGTGGGTGGCCGCACCCCCGGCCATGAACACCACCGGGAACGCCAGCACGGCGATGATCAGCAGATAGCCGGGGATCTCCTGCCAGAACATGTGCGGCATCATCAGCACCATGATCGCGATGGTCGGGATCATCGCGATCCACAGCCGGCGCCAGGCCTGCTTCAGATAGGCCGCGTCAATCTCGGCATCGTCCGCCTCGCTGCCGGCCTCCTCGGTCTCCAACGCCGCCACGTCATAGCCGGCCCCCTCGACCGCGGCGCGCAGGGCCTCGGCGTCGGGGCCACCGGGACCGGGTTCTATGGTCACACGGTGATCACCGATGTTGGTGCGCACCGCCTGGATGCCCTCCAGCTTCTCGATCGCACCCCGCACGATCCCCGCGCAGTGGTCCGACCCCATGCCGGGTACCACCAGACGCACCGTACCGGCGGCGCCCGTTTCGCCCTCGACTTGGGCGACGTCGTAGCCAGCCCCCTCGACCGCGGCCCGCAACCCCTGCGGGCCCACCTGCTCGGGGTCGTATCCCACGGTCACCCGGTGGCGGGCGATATTGGTCCCCACCGAGGCCACGCCGGGGGTCTTCTCCAGCGCCGCGCGCACGATCCCCGCGCAGTGGTCCGACCCCATGCCGGGGACGATCACCACCGCCTCGCGGGTGTCCGCTGGCCTCGCTTCCGTCGTCATCGCGCGACTCCTCAGCGATTGCCGAACAGGTACTTGATCAGGGCGGCGATCCCGAGGATCAGCAGCACCAGGACGAGCAGCCCGATCAGGCCCCCGCCAAGACCCATACCGCCCATCCAGCCAAAACCTTGTTCATTCATCATGATGTAGTCCTCCCCGGGACAGAGTGAAAGACGCAAAGCGCGGTAATGCGCAGTGCGTGGGTGATGCGCGATCACCCGGAGCCGGGTGGAACCCCGGCCAGGGAGGAATCAGAGGGGTGGGCGCAGATCCGGTGCCGCGGGGGTACCGGGGCCCATGGCGACGGGAAGGGAAACCAAAACGGGCGCGGCCGCCGTGACCGGCGTGCCGGCGGGTGAAGGCAAACCCGAGACCCCGCAGACGCCACAGACCGCGCAGGGCATCTCGCAGGCCGAGGGCTCGGCCGGGATCACGAAGTCTGCAGACAAGGACTCCGACGGCGATCCGGCTGCCTCACCCGCGCAGTGGTCCGCCGCAGTCATGCGGTCCGCGGCATCCCCGTGCATCATCCCGGCACCAGCGATCGGCGCCAGCAACAGGGCGGCGACGATCAGCAGGTTCAGCAGATGGTGCAGGGCTCGCGACACGTGTCGGCCTCGAAAAGGTATTCTGCCTGCAAGTCTAGCAGCCGCACCGGCGTTCGGCGTGACACAGATCAAGCCGCGCACGCGTGTACGTTGATCCGTGTTTCCCTACAGCACCGGCGCCAGCAGATAGGCGGCCCGCGCGGCCACGCGGCGCCACAGCGGCAGGTCGTCCACGTCCTGCCGGGTCATCTCGCGCGAGCGGGCGAAGTCGGCCTCGAACATGCGGGCGGACTCGTGGGCAAACCCCGGATCCAGCACCAGCGCGGTGACCTCGAAGTTCAGCCGGAACGAGCGGTTGTCCAGGTTCACGGTCCCCACCGCCGCGCCCATGTCGTCCACCACGAAGGCCTTGCCGTGCAGGAAGCCCTCCTGATAGCGGTAGACGCGCACGCCGGCATCCAGCAGCGGCCCCAGAAAGGCATAGGCCGCATGCGTGGTCAGCGGGTTGTCGGTGACCTCGGGGATCAGCACGCGCACGTCGACGCCACTGAGTGCGGCCAGCTTGAGCATGCCCTGTACGCCCTCGTCCGGCACGAAGTACGGGCTCGCGATCCAGATACGCCGATCAGCCGCATGGATAACCTGTTGCATCATCAGGCTGGCGGTCTCGAATTCGTCCGCCGGGCCGGAGGGCAGGATCAGTACTGGGACGCCGTCGTCCGCCATGATCGCCGGCTTCCATTCCAGCTCCGGGATGTCTTCGGTCGCCCAGTGCCAGTCCTCCAGGAACACCGACTGCAGCGCGAGGGCGGATGGCCCCTCGATGCGCAGGTGGGTATCGCGCCAGGGTCCGGTCTTCGGGTCCCGCCCTAGATACTCGTCCCCCACGTTCAGGCCGCCCACCCAGCCCTGTTCGCCATCGGCGACCATGATCTTGCGGTGATTGCGGAAGTTCAGCTGAAAGCGATTGCCCCGCCCGCGGGTCGAGTGGAAGTGCTGCACATGGACGCCCGCGTCGCGCATGGCGTCCAGATAGCTGCCGGGCAGGCGGTAGCTGCCGATCTCGTCGTACAGGAAGTAGACCTCGACCCCGTCCTGCGCCCGCTCCACCAGCCGTCGCTTAAGTTCGCGCCCGATCTCGTCATCGCGCACGATATAGAACTGCACCAGCAGGTAGCGCTCGGCCTGCTCGATCCCCTGAAAGATACTGTCGATGGTCGCCTCGCCATCCACTAGCAGCTCGACCTCGTTACCGTGGAGAAACGGCCAGCGGGCGAGCCGCTGCACCCCGTCCAGGTGCTTGCTCGGCTCTTGCGCGATGTACTGGTGGGACCACAGCTCCTCTGTCTTCGGCTGCAGGGCCCGCGCCAGAGCGGAGTCTTCGTCACGGCGCGCGACCACGTAGCCGCGAAACTCGCTGGCGCCGAATACCCAGTAGGCCGGCACGGCCACATAGGGAACGGTGTTGAGCGACACGATCCAGGCCACCGCGCCCTGCGGCGTCCGCGTGGACATCAGCGCATCCAGCGACGACAGGAACCCCAGCAGGTGGAAGCCAATAACGACCGTCAGCAGTACGCGCCAGCGCGGACGCCGGCGCGGCTTCGGATGGACATCACCGGATGCGGGTCTGGACATATCCGTGCGGTCGACCCGGGAGCCGCGTCAGAGCGCGTCGAGCCCGCGGGCCAGATCGCGCTGGATGTCGGCGACCGCCTCCAGCCCGACCGCGACCCGCACCAGGGCCTCGGTAATGCCCTGAGCCTCCCGCTTGTCCGGGTCCACACGGCCGTGGGTAGTGGTGGCCGGATGGGTGATGGTGGTCTTGGTATCGCCCAGGTTCGCGGTGATCGACAGGAATTTCGTTGCGTCGATCACCGACCAGGCGGCCTCGCGCCCGCCGGCGACCTCGAAGCTCAGCACGCCGCCGAAGCCACTTTGCTGGCGCTTGGCGATCGCATGCTGCGGGTGGGATTCGAGCCCCGGGTAATGCACGGCGGTGACCTTCGGGTGGGCCTGCAGCCACTGCGCCAGGGCGAGGGCGTTGTCGCTGTGGGCGCGCATGCGCAGGGCCAGGGTCTCCAGCCCCTTCAGGAACACCCAGGCGTTGAACGGCGACAGGGTCGGCCCGGCGGTGCGCAGGAAGCCGTAGACGTCCTTGCCGACGCGCTCGGCATCACCGACCACCGCGCCGCCCAGGCAGCGCCCCTGGCCGTCGAGGAACTTGGTCGCCGAGTGGATGATGATGTCGGCGCCCAGATCCAGCGGGCGCTGCAGGATCGGCGTGCAGAAGCAGTTGTCCACCGCGAGCAGCGCGTCGTGCCGATGCGCGATCTCCGCCAGCGCGGCAATGTCCACCACCTCGCCCAGCGGGTTGGACGGCGTCTCGCAGAAATACAGCCGGGTATTGGGCTGCGTGGCGGCCTCCCAGGCCTCGAGGTTCGACAGCTCGACGTAGGTCACCTCGACACCGAAACGGCCGAGGTAGTTGTTGAACAGCACCGTGGTCGTGCCGAACACCGAACGCGAGCAGACCACATGATCGCCGGCCTTCAGCAGGCCCATCATGGTCGCGAGGATCGCCGACATCCCGGAGGCGGTGGCCACACAGGCCTCGCCCCCCTCCAGCGCCGCCAGGCGGTCCTGGAAGGTACGCACGGTCGGGTTGGTGAAGCGCGAGTAGATGTTGCCAGGCGACTCCCCGCCGAAGCGCGCCGCGGCCTCCGCGGCCGAGCCGAACACGAAGCTGGAGGTGGGGAAGATCGCCTCGGAATGCTCCCCCTCCGGGGTGCGCTGGTAGCCATGTCGGATGGCTACGGTCTGCGGGTCGTAATCGGCAGGGTCGAAATCGGTCATCGGGGCATCCTTGGCTGCGGGATGCCACAGTGTACCGGGCTCAGTGCGCCGGCTGCAGGCGGTCGGCGACGCGGGTCAGCAGCTCGTAGCTGATGGTGCCCGCCGCGCGCGCGACCCGCTCCACCGGCAGCCCCTTGCCCCACAGCGTGGCAAGATCACCGACCCCGGCCTGGGGGCAGTCCGTCAGGTCCACCGCCAGCATGTCCATGGACACGCGGCCGATCAGCGGGCAGATCCGGTCACCGACCCGCACCGGCGTGCCTGACGGGGCATGACGCGGATAGCCGTCGGCATAGCCCATCGCGACGATCCCGGCGCGACCCGGTCGATCGGCCGTCCAGGTGGCGCCATAACCCACGCGGCTGCCCGGCTCCAGCGGCTGGGTCGCGATGACCGGGGCCTGCACCGTCATCGCCGGGCGCAGCTCGCCCTCAGGTCCTTCGGGCGGACGATCCTCCGGCACGGAGGCCGGGTGTGCCCCGTAGAGCATGATGCCGGGCCGCGCCCAGTAGTCGCCGGACGCGGCCCCCTCACCGCCCGAGCCCCAGCCGGCGAACAGCGCAGCGGAGTTGGCCACGCTGCGGTATCCCGGCCACGCCCCGACGGCGCCGGCAAAGCATTCCAGTTGGTGAGTATTCTGCGGGTGGCCGGGCGTGTCGGCGCAGGCCAGGTGTGTCATCCAGTGCAGCCCCTGCTGCCCGTGCCCGGCGGCCTGGAGGCGCATCGCCACCTCGCCCGCCTGGCGCGGCTCGAAGCCCAGGCGGTTCATGCCGGTGTTCAGCTTGACCCAGACCTCGGGGAGGCGGATGCCAGAGGCATCCAGATGATCGAGCTGAGCCGTGTCATGCAGGACCGGCTGCAGGGCGAACTCGGCACAGGCGCGTGCGTCGCTGGCATCGTGCGGCCCCTGCAGGACCAGCACCGGACCGTCGAAGCCGGCCGCGCGCAGCGCCCGGGCCTCGCCGACCTGGGAGACGGCGAGCCCGTCGCTGGCCGCCGCCAGGGCCTCGGCGGCCCATATCAGCCCATGGCCGTAGCCCTCGGCCTTGATCACCGACCACATCGGGACACCGGGCGCCAGGCGTCGCGCCACGGCCAGGTTGTGCCGCAGGGCCTCGGGGTCGAGCTGGATGGTCGCCGCTCGCTTCACGTCCCGGGTCAGGCCTCGTGGCCGATCTCGCCGTAGACGTCGGGGGCGTAGTTCTCGAAACGGGTGAACTGCCCGCGGAAAGTCAGGCGCACGGTGCCGATGGGGCCGTTACGCTGCTTGGCGATAATGATCTCGGCCGTGCCCTTGTCCGGGGACTCCTCGTTATAGACCTCGTCGCGGTAGACGAAGGCAATAATGTCGGCGTCCTGCTCGATGGCCCCGGACTCGCGCAGGTCGGACATCACCGGGCGCTTGTTCGGGCGCTGTTCCAGCGAGCGGTTGAGCTGCGACAGCGCGATCATCGGGACGCTCAGTTCCTTCGCCAGGGCCTTCAGCCCGCGCGAGATCTCGGAGATCTCGTGGGCCCGGCTCTCGCCACTGCCGGGAAACTGCATCAACTGCAGGTAGTCGACGACGATCAGACCCAGCCCCTTGTGTTCGCGCATCAGGCGGCGGGTGCGCGCCCGCAGTTCGGTGGGCGACAGCGCCGGTGTGTCGTCGATGAAAAGGGGCGCCTCGGAGAGCATCTGCACCGCGCTCGTCAGACGCGGCCAGTCGCCGTCCTCCAGGCGCCCGGAGCGCAGCTTCTGCTGGTTAATCCGGCCCATGGAGGACAGCAGGCGCATGGCCAGCTGCTCGCCGGGCATCTCCATGGAGAAGATCGCGACCGGCTCGGAGTTCTTCATCGCCACGTACTCGGCGATGTTCATCGCGAACGAGGTCTTGCCCATGGACGGACGCCCGGCGACGATCACCAGATCGCCCGGGTTCAGTCCGGAGGTCAGGGCATCCAGATCCTGATAGCCGGTGGCCACCCCGGTAATCGGGTTCTGGCTTTCGTAGAGATACTCGATCTGGTCGACCGCCGCGGTCAGCAGCGGCTTCATCCCGCGAAAGCCCTGGGCCCCGCGCGCGCCCTGCTCGGCGATGCGGAACACCTTCTGCTCCGCCACGTCCAGCAGTTCCTTGGAGTCGCGGCCCTCGGGGGTATAGGCCGAATCGGCGATCTCGGTGCCCACCGAGATCAGCGACCGCAGGATGGAGCGCTCGCGGACGATATCGGCGTAGGCCACGATGTTCGCGGCACTGGGGGTTTCCGCTGCCAGGCGGCCGAGATAGGCCATGCCCCCCGCGGATTCCAGCTCCGCGGTACGGTCCAGCTGCTCCGACACGGTGACCATGTCGAACGGGGCATTGCGATCCGCCAGCGTGGACACCGCCCGGAAGATCAGGCGGTGGTCGTGGCGATAGAAGTCTTCTGCGGTAATGCGGTCCGCCACCCGGTCCCAGGCGGCGTTATCCAGCATCAGGCCTCCGAGGACTGCCTGTTCGGCCTCCTCGGAATGCGGGGGGACCCGCGGATTCGGAGTCATGGGCGAGTTCATGCGACGAACCCGCCCACCTGCCGGGTATCAGCGACCCGGTGGGGCCACCCTCCCGACATCCGACGGATCACTCTTCGCCGATCACAACGACGCGAATGTCCACATCCACGTCCGAGTGCAGGTGCAGCCCGACCTCGAATTCGCCGGCGGTACGCAGCGGGCCTTCCGGCATGCGCACTTCCTTCTTCTCGACTTCGGTGCCCTTGGCGCTCAGCGCGTCGGCGATGTCCGCCGGGCCGATGGAGCCGAACAGCTTGCCTTCGCCACCGGCCTTCGCGGTGATCTCGAGCACAGTGCCGTCCAGCTTTTCCTTGCGCGCCTCAGCAGCGGCGAGGGCCTCGGCGGCGGCCTTCTCCAGTTCGGCGCGACGCGCCTCGAACTCGGCGATGTTCTCGGCGGTGGCGAACGTGGCCTTGCCCTGCGGCAGCAGATAGTTGCGCGCGAAACCGGGACGCACGTTGACACGGTCACCCAGGGTGCCGAGGTTATCGATCTTTTCCAGCAGAATGACTTCCATCTTTGTATTCCTGTAACGTTTGATCAGCCCCCGAAGGGGCGCATTCTACACCGGTCTCGGACCGGTCTCACGGATTGTTGTCGCCGCCCTGCCCACCCGATGCGGAGCCGGGGCCCAGCCGCGAGCGGATGTCCGCCCAGGCGTCGATGACGCCGATGGTGGCGAGCAGCAGGAACATCTGCGGCATCGCCAGCGCCAGCAGGACGTACATCCCCACCAGCCAGAAGCTGCTCATGCCCTGACGGAAGGTCAGCGCGTGCATCAGCGCGATCCCCTGCAGGAAGAACAGCACCGCGAGGATGAACGCCAGTTCGGTCGCCAGCGGCACCGGGCCCAGATGGCCGATCCCCGCCAGCAGCAGCGTGGCCGCGCTTGTGGCGCGCCCGAACTGCAGTGCCCGAAACTCCTCGCCGAACGCCCCCGGGTTGTACAGCAGCGCCTGCCAGTAGCGACCCAGGAGCACCGAGAGCGTGAGGCTCAGCAGCAGGATCCCGGCAAACAGCCCGGTCAGGTACGGGGCGGCGCGGCGCAACGCCGCCTCGAGTTCCTGCGGACCGGTCTCGCTACCTTCGACCAGGGGCCCCAGCAGTCTCATTCCGGCCTCGGCCCAGGTGGACTCGAGATCCGGGACGAGCATATGGACGGCCAGCACCCCGAACCCGGCGACCCCGGCGGCGGCCTGCAGCGTGCTGCGCCACGAGACGGTCCGTCGCAGCAGCTCCGCCAGCAGCGCCACCGGCGCCCATTGCACCACCCCGGCCACCACCCCCGCGAACAGCGGGGCCTCGGGCATCAGGGCAAACATCGCCACCCCGAGCACGACCGCGGACAGCGCCATCACCAGCAGCGCCTGCCCGAGCCCGATGCGCAGGCCCACCAGCGCGATCAGCGCACTGCTGAGCAGGGCCACCGGCGGCAGGAACAGCCCTGCCACGCCAAAGCCGGCGACCGCGCCCACGGCGCGGCCCCGGCTTTTCATCGCGAATTCGGCCAGTACGCGCATGGCGACGGCCCCCGGCGAACCGGTACGTGACTTAGTGGTTGTCGCTGTACGGCAGCAGGGCGAGGAAGCGCGCACGCTTCACGGCGGTAGCCAGCTGACGCTGGTACTTCGCACTGGTGCCGGTGACGCGGCTGGGCACAATCTTGCCGGTCTCGGTGACGAAACCCTTGAGCAGGTTCAGGTCCTTGTAATCGATGTAATCGATGCCTTCGGCGGTGAACTTGCAGTACTTGCGGCGACGCGGAAAACGGGCCATGTCAGATCTCCTTAAATCAATCGGTCAACGAACGGGCGGGACTTACTCGGCGGCGGCCGAGTCGTCGGAGGCGGCTTCGCCACCCTCGTCGTCGCGCTCGCGGCGACGGCCCTTGGAGCCTTCCTCTTCCTGGCCCTTGGCCAGCGGGGAGGTCTCGGTCACTGCCTCTTCCATGCGCATCGCCAGGTGGCGCAGCACGGCATCGTTGAACCGGAAGGCGCTGGCGAGCTCTTCCATCGCCTCTTCCGAGGCCTCGATGTTCATGAGCACGTAGTGGGCCTTCACCAGCTTCTGGATCGGGTAGGCCAGCTGACGGCGGCCCCAGTCTTCCAGGCGGTGGATCTTGCCTTCGTGGCCTTCGACCAGGCCCTTGTAGCGCTCGATCATCGCCGGGACCTGCTCGCTCTGGTCCGGGTGGACCAGGAATACAACTTCGTAGTGACGCATCGGGAACTCCTTGCGGGTATCAGCCTCCCGTCCACGCGGTGAGGCAAGGGTTCGACTCCGCGGGCGCACCCGCGGGGCAGAAAGGCGCGATACGATAACCGAAGCGGGCGACAACAACAAGCGACGAACAGGCCAGGCGGCCGACGCCCTCAGTCCGGCGCGCCGGCCTGGCGCTGGCGCACCGCCTCGAACAGGGTTACCCCGGTGGCCACGGAGACATTGAGGCTCTCCACCGTCCCGTGCATGGGCAAGGCGGCCAGGTGGTCGCAGGCCTCCCGGGTGAGCCGGCGCAGGCCCTCGCCCTCGGCCCCCATCACGATCGCGGTCGGCGGGCGCAGGTCCAGCGCGTAGAGCCTTACCCCGGCCTCGCCCGCAAGGCCGACGGTCCACATGCCGGCCTGCTTGAGCGCGGCCAGTGTCCGCGCGAGATTCCCGACCGTCACCACCGGTACCGTTTCGGCCGCGCCCGATGCCACCTTGATGGCCGCCGGGGTCAGGGCAGCGCTGTGGTGGCGCGGCATGACCACCGCGCCGGCCCCCGCCGCATCGGCGGTGCGCAGGCAGGCCCCGAGGTTGTGGGGGTCGGTGACCCCGTCAAGAACCAGCACGAGGTCCAGACCATCGCGCACCCTTTGGATCAGGCTCTTTTCATCCACCACCGGACGCGGGGTGCAGTGCACGATCACGCCCTGGTTCTGGAATCCCGGGTGCTGCTGGTCCAGGCGCTCGCGGCCCACCCGCTCCACCGTGAGACCACAGGCGCGGGCACGGTGCAGCAGGCGCTCCAGCGCGGGCTCGACCGGGTCGGTCGCGAGTTGCAGGCGCTTCACGCGTTCCGGGGCACGCTCCAGTACCGCCGCCACCGCATGAATACCGCCGAAGGTCTCCGCGCGGCTGCCCTTGCCGCCCTTGCTCACCACATCCCTCCACGGGACACAGCCGGCCGCGAACCCGCCGCGCGCTCGCGCGGGGGTACTGTCCCTCGCGATGGATGGCCCTGCGCACTCACCGGGTGGTGCCTCAGGACGAGGAGGGACGCCGGCGACGGCTGCGGCGACGGCCGGAACCTGCGGGCTTCTTGCCCGCCCCCTGGGCTTGCGGCTCCGACTCGACGATGGTGTTGCCGTCCTTGTCGGCCTCCGGTCGCGGCGGCGGGACCGCCTCGTTGCCGGGTTCCGGGGCATCGGGAATACCCTCGTCAGCGTCGGACGCCGGGGCCGCCTCGTTCCCCGGCTCGGGAGCCGGGTCCGGGGTCGTGTCACCGGAGGCCGAACCACGGCGGCGACCGCCGCGACGGCGACGCTTCTTCTTCGGTGCCGGGGCCTCGTCGTCGGCGGCGGGTGCCTGCGGCTCGGCCGGAGCCGGGTCCGCCGCAGCTTCGGCCGGCTGGGTCTCGTCCGCCGGGGTGGCGGCCGGGGCGGTCTCGGCATCCTTGCGGCGCTTGCTGCGGCGGCTGCGCTTCTTCGGTGGCGCGTCCGTCGGCTTCGGCTTGCCCGGTTCCCCGGCCAGCGCGAGGTCGATCTTGCGATCATCCAGACTCACCCGGGCCACCTGCACCTGCAGTTCGTCCCCAATACGGAACACCCGCCCGCCGCGCTCGCCGGTCAGGGTGTGACGGGTCGGGTCGAAGTGGTAGAAGTCATTGTCCAGGCTGGTCACGTGGACCAGGCCCTCGATGTAGACATCCTTGATCTCGACGAACAGCCCGAACCCGGTTACGCCGGAGACCACGCCGGTGAAGGTCTCCCCGACCTTGTCCTGCATGTACTCGGCCTTCAGCCAGGCCTCGGCATCGCGGGTCGCATCGTCGGCGCGACGCTCTGCCATCGAGCAGTGCTCGCCCAGGGATTCCATGTCGCTGTGCGAATACGGGAACGCCTTGCCACTGCCCTTGCGCAGCACATGACGGATGCCGCGGTGCACCAGCAGGTCGGGATAGCGCCGGATCGGCGAGGTGAAGTGCGCGTAGTCGTCCAGCGCCAGACCGAAGTGCCCGTCCAGCTCCGGGGCGTACACCGCCTGGCTCAACGAGCGCAGCAGCACCGTCTGGATCAGTTGCTGGTCCGAGCGCTGGCGCGCGGCCTTCAGCACGGTGGTGTAGTCGGCCGGCGTAGGTTCGGCCCCGCCGCCCAAGCTCAGGCCCGCGCCATTCAGGAACTCGCGCAGTTCCTCGACCTTTTCCGCCGGCGGCTGGTCGTGGATACGATAAAGCGCCGGCACCTTGTGCTTCTTCAGGAACCGCGCCGCCGCGACGTTCGCCATGATCATGCATTCCTCGACCAGGCGATGGGCATCGTTGCGCTCGGTCGGGACGATCTGCTCGATCTTGCGGTCCTCGCCGAATACGATTTTGGTCTCGGTGGTGTCGAAGTCGATCGCGCCGCGGCGATTGCGGGCCGCGTGCAGGGCCTTGAAGGCCTTGTGCAGGGTCTCCAGGTGCGGCATCACATGGGCGTTCTGCTCGCGCAGGGCCGTGTTGCCGTCGAGCATCGCCGCCACGTCGTCGTAGATCAGGCGCGCGTGGGAGCGGATCAGGCCCTCGTGGAAGCGATAGCTCTTCAGCGCCCCGCGCGCGCCGATCTCCATCTCGCAGACCATGCTCAACCGATCCACCTTCGGGTTCAGCGAGCACAGGCCGTTGGACAGGGCCTCCGGCAGCATCGGGATCACGTTGTCGGGGAAGTACACCGAGGTGCCGCGGGTGCGGGCCTCGCGGTCCAGGGCCGCATCGCGCTCGACATAATGGGACACGTCGGCGATCGCGACCCACAGGCGCCAGCCCTTGCCCTCCGGCTCGCAGTACAGGGCGTCGTCGAAGTCGCGGGCATCACTGCCATCGATGGTGACAAACGGCTTCTCGCGCAGATCCAGACGGCCCTTCTTGTCCTTCTCGGCGACCTCGGCACCCAGTGCGTCGGCGGCGGCCGTGACCTCGTCCGGCCACTCGTGCGGCAGGCCATGGGCACGGATCGCGATGTCGATCTCCATGCCCGGGGCCATGTGTTCGCCCAGGACCTCCAGCACATCGCCCTTCAGGCGCGCGGTGCGCGAGGCGGATTCGCGGATACGCACCACCACGATCTGGTCGTCCTGCGCCTCGCCCAGGCCGTCCGGCGGCACCAGGATGTCGTGGGTAATCCGCTTGTTGTCCGGGGTCAGGACACCGACCCCGTCCTCGATCTTCAGGCGCCCGACCACCTGGGTGGTGTTGCGCTCGAGGACCTCCACGATCCCGCCTTCACGGCGGCCGCGGCGATCCACGCCCATGACCCGGGCCAGCGCCCGGTCGCCATGGAATACGCCGCGCATCTGCTTGGGCGACAGGAACAGATCGTCGTCCTGCTCGTCCGGCACCAGGAAGCCGAAGCCGTCCGGATGCCCGATCACACGGCCGCGGATCAGATCTTCCTGGTTGACCGGCAGATAGGCCCCTCGGCGATTGCAAAGGGCCTGGCCGTCGCGCTCCATCGCCTTCAGGCGGCGGCGCAGGGCCTCGAGGCGATCGTCATCGTCGATCTGCAGCCGCTCCGCGATCTCGTCGTAGGACAGCGGGTTGTCGGCTTCCTGCAGGAGCCCGAGGATGAACTCGCGGCTGGGGATGGGGTTGTCGTACTTCTGCGCCTCGCGCTCGAAGTTGGGATCGGCGGGGGTCTTGCGACGTTGTCTTGGCATTCAGTGAACTCTGTGGATGTTGCAATGGGCAGCCCCTCGCCGGGAACCCGGCCGGGCGCGCAAGGGAAACGCTGATTCATGTGCACGCTCGCGCTCGAGCCGCTTTCCAGCGTGCGAACAAGATGCGATGAGCGCAGTGTAGCCGAGCGACACCAGCGGACCGCAACACCAGCGGGTACATGAATCGGCGCTTCCCGAAGCGCCCATTATGAGGCATGCAGAATTTTGTTGCGCAGCGCGGCTTCGCGCCGGCCCGCCGGCGCCCGTCCCGGACGGCGAATTTCGGCCCCCGAGGCGTTGACAGCCTCGCGGGCGCGCACTATATTGCGCGCTCCTGAAGCGCAGGACACTCGGTTTTCACCGCTGTGTCGTCCCTCGTGCCGAGGTGGCGGAATTGGTAGACGCGCTAGCTTCAGGTGCTAGTGGGGGTAACCCCGTGGAGGTTCAAGTCCTCTCCTCGGCACCATTTTTCTGCTTCAACACACTCCCTGAACCACCCCGTAACGCGCGGCATCCACATGGATGGCGTGGATTTTTTCGTGGGCGCTGCCTTCGCGGGCGCGGCCCGTGGAGCATTCACCCGGGCCATTCGCATACCACATGGGCAAACCTCGACGCCGCTTCATACGCACGCGTCATGCGCACCCGCGTGCACAGGCGCCGCCCCCCCGGGCCGGGACATCACCGAAGCCCGCGCTTGCTGACGCCCCGACCGTCCGGGCGAGATATCAGCTGTCGAACGGGTCGCGCAGCACCAGGGTTTCGTCGCGATCCGGGCCGGTGGAGACCATATCCACCGGGACCCCGACGACCTCGCTCAGCCGCTCCAGATAGGCGCGCGCATTCGCCGGCAGCTGCGCGTACTCGCGGATGCCGACCGTGGACTCCGCCCAGCCCGGCATCTCCTCGTAGATCGGGGTGCAGGCCGCATAGGCCTCGGCCCCAGAGGGCGGCACCTCGCGGCGCTCGCCACCACAGTCATAGCCGACACAGATCTGCACACTCTCCAGCCCGTCCAGCACATCCAGCTTGGTCATGCACAGGCCGCTGATCGTGTTCACCTGGACCGCCCGCTTCAGCGCGACCGCGTCAAACCAGCCGCAACGCCGCGCACGACCGGTGGTGGAGCCGAATTCGTTGCCCTGGCGCGCAAGGTGCTCGCCCATGTTGTCGAACAGCTCGGTGGGGAACGGCCCCGCCCCCACACGCGTGGTATAGGCCTTGGTAATCCCCAGCACGTAGTCGATGTCCCGCGGGCCCACCCCGGAGCCGGTGGAGGCGCCCCCCGCGGTGGTGTTCGACGAGGTCACAAACGGATACGTGCCGTGGTCGATGTCCAGCAGCGTGCCCTGGGCGCCCTCGAACATCACGTCCTTGCCCTGCTCGCGCAGCGCGTGCAGCCGCCCGGCCACGTCCGTGACCATCGGCTGCAGTCGTTCGGCGTGCGCCAGGCACTGCTCCAGCACTTCCTGCTGATCGACGGTCGGCGCCTTGAAGTAGTGCTTCAGCGCAAAGTTGTGATAGTCCATCACCTCGCCCAGCTTGGCCGCCAGGCGTTCGCGGTGGAACAGGTCGTCCAGACGCAGGCCGCGACGCGCCACCTTGTCCTCGTAGGCCGGCCCGATGCCGCGCCCGGTCGTCCCGATGGCCGCCTTGCCGCGTGCCTTCTCGCGCGCATGGTCCAGTGCCACGTGGTAGGGCAGGATCAGCTGGCAGGCATCCGACAGACGGAGGCGGTCGGCGACCGGCACCCCCTTGGCCTCCAGCTCCTCCATCTCCGTGATCAGGGCCTCGGGCGAGAGCACCACCCCGTTGCCGATCATGCATTCCACGCCTTCGCGCAGGATGCCGGACGGGATCAGGTGCAGAACAGTCTTCTCACCGCCGATCACCAGGGTGTGGCCGGCATTGTGCCCGCCCTGGAAGCGGACCACCGCGGCCGCGTCCTCGGTCAGACGATCGACGATCTTGCCCTTGCCCTCGTCCCCCCACTGGCTGCCCAGCACGACTACAAAACGTCCCATCGTCATCAATGCTCCACTACCGTCCATTCGCCGTCGCGCTGCTCCAGACGCGCGCCGGCGGGTGATTCATTGTCCTGGCCATCCAGCTCGCGCACCACGCGCACCCCGCGTGCGCGCAGGTCCGCGATCGCGGCCTCCAGGGCCGCATCGCCGCTGGCCGGCGCATGCACGCTTTCCCGGGTCGGGGCCGCCACCCCGCCTTCGCGGCGCACGAAGGCGCGCAGATCGGTACTGAACCCGGTCGCCGCGCGCGCACGGCCGAATACCCGCCCGATGTCGTTATACCGCCCCCCACGGGCGATGGCCTGGCCGGAACCCGGGACGAAGGCGGCGAACACCAGCCCCGTGTGGTAGGCGTAGCCGCGCAGTTCCGCAAGGTCCAGGTGCAGCTCCAGCCCCGGCTCGCCCGCCTCGAGGCGCGCGACCACGGCTTGCAGGTGATCCAGCGCCACCTGCACCTCCGTCGGTGCGCCGTCCAGGGCCCGGCGGGCCTCGTCCAGTACCGTGGCGTCCCCGTTCAGATCGACCAGCGCACGCAGGCGCGCGCAGGCGACCGGGTCCATGCCAGAGGCCTGCCAGGCCGCCAGGGTCTCGTCGATCTCGGGCACGCTCTTGCGCTGGAGCTGGTCAAAGAAGTCCTGCTCCTGGCTCTCGTCGAGGCCGGCGTCGCGCGCCAGGGCGCGATAGATCCCGACATGGCCGAGATCCATGCTCGGGCGGTCCACGCCGCAGACGGTCAGGGTGGCCAGCATCAGACGGATGATCTCGAGATCGCTGTCGATCCCGTCGTGGCCGAACAGCTCGGCACCCGCCTGCAAGGGACTGCGCGAGCCGGACCATTCGTCCGCGCGGGTACGCAGGGCGGTACCCACGTAGCACAGGCGATTCGGCCCCTGCACCCGCAGGCGATGCGCGTCGATACGTGCCACCTGCGGGGTCAGGTCCGCGCGCACACCCATCATGCGCCCGGTGAGCTGATCGGTGAGCTTGAAGGTCTGCAGATCAAGGGCATGCCCGGCCCCGGTCAGGAGGGATTCCAGATACTCGGCCAGGGGCGGCATCACGAGGTCGTAGCCCCAGGTGTCGAACTGGTCCAGCACGCGGCGCCGGAGCGCCTCGAGACGCCGCGCGGCATCCGGCAGGGCCTCCTCCAGGCCGTCCGGCAGCAACCAGCGGTTGATATCGGTCATGTCATCCCTGTCCTTGTCCTGTCATCCACCACGCCCGGCCCGCCGTCCGGCAAAAGTCGGGCCCGGATACTTCCGGGCCCGTTGCAAACGGCGACCTTCGGGGCGGCCGCAGCCACCCGGTTTCCGCCCCGCTCAGCGGGGCGGCAGCGGCGCCGGACGTTCGCCCCCGGGGGCATTGAAGTACTGGAAGAACTCGGAGTTCGGTTCCAGGATAAAGGTGCTGTTCTCGCCGCTCATGCTGTTGCGGTAGGCAATCAGGCTGCGATAGAAGCGGAAGAAGTCCTGGTCCTCGCCGAACGAACGCCCGAGGGTCTCGGTCGCCCGGGCGTCACCGGCACCGCGGATCTCCTCGGAGTCGCGATAGGCATTCGCCAGGATTACCGTGCGCTCGCGGTCGGCCCGCGACCGGATACGCTCGGCCTCTTCCTGCCCGCGGGCCCGGAAGTCCTGGGCCACGCGCTGACGCTCGGCCCGCATGCGCTCGTACACCGACTCGGATACCTCGTCGGGCAGGTCCATGCGGCGGATGCGCACATCCACCAGATTGATGCCCAGCTCCTGAGCGGTCTCCAGTGCCGTCTGACGCACCGCGCCCATGATCGTCAGGCGCTCGCCAGCGACCACATCCTGCAGTTCGAAGCGGGCGAACTCGTTACGCATCCCGTCGCGCAGGATCTGCGCCAGGCGCTCCTCGGCCAGACGCTCGTCGCCGCGCGTGGCGCGGTAGAACTGTCCGACATCGTCGATCCGCCACTTGGCGTAGAAATCGACGATGATGTTCTTCGCCTCGGAGGTCAGGAACCGATCCGGCGGGATATTCAGCGTCATGATCCGGGCGTCGAACTTCTCGACGTTCTGGATCAGGGGGAACTTGAAGTGCAGGCCCGGGGCCGGGTCGACCTCGCGGATCTCCCCCAGGGCAAACTTGATCACGCGTTCGCGTTCGTCAACGGTGTAGGTCGACAGGGCAACGACGATACCGAGCACGACCACGGCAATACCGGCTATGCGGAGCATTAGCGCACCTCCCGCGAACGCTGGGCGGCCGGGTCGCGATCACCCAGCCGGCTGCTCGTACCCGAGCCACTGTTGAAGACACTGCGGCTGGTATCCAGCGGCCGCGGTGTCGGTGTGTCGCCGGAGCTGTTTCCGCTGCGTGCGGCGCCCTGGAACAACTGATCCAGCGGCAGCATCATCAGGTTGTTGCTGCTGCCCACGTCCAGCATCAGCTTGCGCGAATCCTCGAGCACGGCCTCGACCGCCTCCAGGTAGAGACGATCCCGGGTCACATCCGGGGCCTGCTGGTATTCGGCCAGCAACTGGTCAAAGCGCGAGGCATCACCCTCGGCCCGGGCGATCACCTGATCGCGATAGCCCTCGGCCTCCTCGATGATGCGGGCGGCCTGACCACGGGCCCGTGGGATCACGCCATTGGCGTAGGCCTCGGCCTCATTGCGGAAGCGCACCTCGTCCTCGCGGGCGCGGATCGCGTCGGCGAAGGACTCCTGCACCGGTTCCGGCGGCTGCGCCTGCTGCATGGACACGGCGGTGACGATGATGCCGGCACCGTAGGCGTCCAGGTTCTCCTGCATCACCACGCGCGAGGACGAGGCGATCTCGCCACGCCCCTCGCCGAGAATGAATTCGAGGTTGTTCTTGCCGATGCGCTCGCGGATCGCCGACTCCATCACCCGGTTCACCGTGGCGTTCGGGTTGCGGACATTGAAGAGATAGTCGACCAGGTCGAGGATGCGGTACTGCACCGCGATATCAACATCGATGATGTTCTCGTCGCCGGTCAGGATCAGCGCGCGATGCTCGAGCGTCCGGACGTTGTCGACGTTCTCGATCTCGATGCGCTCGATGGGATAGGGCAGATGCCAGCCCGGCCCCGGGTTCTTCACCTGCTGGAACTCGCCGAAGCGCAGCACCACGCCGCGCTCGCCTTCCGAGATGATGTGGAAGCCGGACGCCAGCCAGACCACCAGCGCGATAATCAGGCCGAGGCTGACCAGGGCCTGGGCACCCCGGCCCATGCCGCCACTGCCGGAACCGCCCGAGCCGCCGCTGCCGCCCCCGCCGAAGATACCATTCAGCTGACGCGACAGCTTGCGCATCATCTCCTCGAGGTCGGGGGGCTGATTGCCACCCCCGCCGCCACCGCTACCGCGCTGGCCGCCGCCACCCCCACTCCAGGGGTCGCGGTTGTTGTTTCCCGGTTCGTTCCAGGGCATTGACTGGACTCCGTCGCTCGCTCAGGGCTGGCCTGCCGCGACATCCGCGGACACCGGCAGGCATAAGGAGTCACATTCTAGGGAGCCGCCCCAACCCGGGCAACCTCGCCCGGAGGGAAAGGCGGGTTACTCGCCACCTTCGAGGACCACGAAGGCCTGGGCGTATTCGCGTTCGTCGCTGATGCTGAGATGGATCGCGCGCACACCGAGGCGGTCTGCCGTGGCCCGGGCCCGCCCGGCCAGCACGAATTCGGGGCGCCCGCGAGCGTCATGGGTCACCCCCGCCTCCGACAGCGCCATGTCGGCCCCGACCCCGCAGCCCAGCGCCTTGGCCAGCGCCTCCTTGGCGGCAAAGCGCCGGGCCAGAAACCCGGCCGGTTCATGGGATGGCAGATCGGCCCGCTCCAGCGGATGCAGGATGCGCTCGGCGAGGCGGCGGCCGTGGCGCTCCCACATGCCGCGCATGCGCGCGACCTGCACCAGATCGGTCCCGATCCCGAGGATCATCGCGCTCAGACCGGGTACTGCCCGGCCGGCAGCCCCTGGCGGGCAGCATCCATCAGCCCGCGCATGTGACTGACCGCCTCGGGCAGGCCGGTAAACAGGGCCCGCGCGACGATCGAATGCCCGATATTGAGCTCGTGGAAAACCGGGTTGGCCGCGATCGGGCGCACGTTGTCGTAGTCCAGCCCGTGGCCGGCGTTGATCACCAGCCCCATCTCCCGGCCGGCGGCAGCGGCCTCGTTAATGCCGGCGAGCAAGCGTTCGCGCTCGGCCGCATCACGGGCGTTGGCATAGGCACCGGTGTGCAGCTCCACCACCGGCGCGCCAATGGCCACCGCCGCCTCCAGCTGGCGCGCATCCGGCTCCACGAACAGCGAGACCTCGATCCCCGCGGCGGTCAGGGGCGCGACAAACTCGCGCAGGCGCTCCAGCTGCCCCACGGCATCCAGCCCACCCTCGGTAGTCAGCTCCTCGCGCTTCTCCGGCACGATGCAGCACGCCTCCGGGCGCAGCCTCAGGGCAATCGCCTGCATGCCCTCGGTGGCCGCCATCTCCAGGTTCATCGGGACCTTGAGCCGGGGCTTGATCCCGAAGACATCGTCGTCCTGGATATGGCGGCGGTCCTCGCGCAGGTGCAGGGTGATGGAGTCCGCGCCGCTGGCCTCGGCCAGGCGCACCGCCTGCATCAGGTCCGGATACGGCGTATGCCGCGCCTGGCGAATGGTGGCGATGTGATCGAGATTGACCCCGAGCTTGAGCGGAGCAGGATGCGACATGAGGCGGTGCCCTTGGTTGGATGCGGTCCCGAAGCCTACAGCAGACCCCGGGTGCGCAGGGGCCGACCGGCCAGGTGGATGTCGATCAGCCGGCGCATGAAGTCGCGACTGACGCGGGCATGATTATCCGGCACGTCCTCCCCGGTGGCCAGCGCCCGCAGCGCCGAACCGGGGATCGCCTCGCCCCGTCCGGCGGCCACGGGCTCCAGTCCGGCCTCCGGGTCGTAGCGATACCAGCCATCCGGGTCCAGCTCGGCCGGCTCGACATGCTCCAGCCCGGAGTCCAGCGGGGCAAGCAGGGCCCATTCGGCACGACGCAGGGCGGTATCGGCGCGTTCGCCCGCGGCCAGCCGGGCGTAGGCGGACAGCAGCGCGGGCAGGGCCTCCGGGATCGGGGCCTCGCGCGGGTACAGGCGCAGGATCAGCTCGTTCAGGTACAGCCCGCAGACCAGGGACCGTCCGGTCAGCGGGAAGACCCGCTGCTGCTCAGCGACGCTGAGGGTGGGCAAGTCGCCGCGCCCGCGCCAGGCCAGATCCAGCAGCACGAACGGCTGGACAGACCCGGCCTTGCCGCGCACCACCGCCGACAGGCGGCCGCTCCCGGCGGTCAGCAGATCCAGCACGCGGCTGTTCTCGCGCAGCGGGCGGGCGTGCAGCACGACCCCCTGGGTGACCGCCGACCCCGCGCCACTCATGCCCGTCGCGGGGCCCTCATCGGGGTTCTTCGATGCCGAGTTCGCGCAGGGCTCGCGGGTTGCGGGTCCAGTCGGCCTCCACCCGCACGGTCAGACGCAGCATGACCTTGCGCTCCAGCAGTTCTTCCAGCTGGACGCGGGCCGCCTGGCCGATCCGCTTGAGGCGCTGGCCACCCTTGCCGATCACGATTCCCTTCTGGCTGTCGCGCTCGACCAGGATGACCGCGTCGATGTGTGTCGTGCGCGGCTCGTCCGACCAGTCCTCCACGCGCACCGCCACCGAGTACGGAACCTCCTGCCCCAGGTGCTCGAGCATGGATTCGCGGATCATCTCCTCGGCGCGAAATCGCTGCGGACGATCCGAGAGCTGATCGGGGTCGTACAGGAACGGGCCCTGCGGGAGGTGCGTCCGGATCTCCGCGATCAGGCCCTCCAGATTGGAGCCGGTCTTTGCCGACAGCGGCACCACGCCGGCATAGTCGAAGCTCGCGGCCCGGGCCTGGATGAACGGCAGCAGGTCCTCCTTCGCGCGGAACTGGTCGACCTTGTTGATCACCAGCAGCGCCGGGCGCCCGGAATGCCGGATGGTCTCTTCGATGCGCTCGTCGCCCGGGCCGAACTGGCCGGCCTCGACGATGAAGCAGACCAGGTCGGCATCCGCCAGCGCCTGGCTGGCCGTGCGGTTGAGGACGCGGTTCACGAGCTGGGTGCGCTCGGTGTCGATGCCGGGCGTATCCATCAGCACGATCTGGTCCTGCCCCTCGGTCACGATCCCGAGGATGCGGTTGCGCGTGGTGTGGGGCCGCCGGGTCGTCGCCGCCAGCTTCTCGCCGACCAGACGGTTCATCAGCGTGGTCTTGCCCACGTTGGGCCGGCCGATCAGCGCGATCAGACCACAGCGCGTGGATTCGCCCGCGGGGCGGTCATCGGTTTCGCTCATTGTTCCTGTACCTGTTGCAGGCGCTTCAGGGCGGCCTCGGCCGCGGCCTGCTCGGCGCGGCGCCGCGAGGAGCCCTGGCCGCGCTGCCCCCAGCCCTGGGTGGGAAGGTGCACCGCCACGGTGAACTGGCGCTTGTGATCGGGGCCGGCCACCTCCAGTACCTCGTAGACCGGAAGCTCCGCATTGCGGCCCTGCAGCTGTTCCTGAAGGCGGGTTTTCGGGTCCTTCAGCGACTCGGCCGACGGCAGATCCTGCAGGCGCTCGGCGTAAAGCGCCAGGGTGAACTCGCGCGCGGCCTGCATGCCGGCCTCCCGATAGGTCACCCCGATCAGGGCCTCCACGGCATCCGCGAGGATGGAGTCGCGGCGCTGACCACCACTCTTGCGCTCGCCCTGGCCCAGGTTCAGCGTGCCCTCCAGTCCCGTCTCGCGCGCCAGCGCGGCCAGCGACTCGCGATTGACCAGCGCGGCACGCAGGCGGGTCAGGTCGCCCTCCGGGGCGTCCGGGAGCTGCTCGTACAGGGCGTCGGCGATCACCAGGCCCAGCACGGCATCCCCGAGGAATTCGAGACGCTCGTTGTTGCGCCCGCCGGCACTGCGGTGGGTCAGCGCCTGGCCCACGCCCTCGCCGTCGCGCACAGCCGGCGGCAGCAGGCTGCGAAAGTCACGACTCACGAAAACACCCCTGGAGGCATGCAACAGATCGACGCCGCCGTCCTCAAGGGGCGAGTGTCTCGCTGTTCGAGAAGCGCGCCACCACGTCCACGTTGCCGAGGAATTCGCGGCGCACCTCGTATTCCAGGTTCAGGCGGCGGCCATCCCCGTGCTCGGTCACGCTGAAGTTGTCCTCGCCGATCCCGTCGTATACCGAATTGATCTGGAACCGGCGATTGATCTCGCGCCACAGCTCGCGCTCGCTCTTGTCGGCGGCGCCGGTCTGGGTGGCCACATCCTGCATGATCGAGCGCACGGTCAGGAACTGGGTGTACTGCGTACCCATCTTGATCACGAAGGTGCCGACCAGCAGCGCGAGGAAGATCAGCGCAAGAATCGTCACCGCGCCCGCGCCCTGCATCGAGTGTCTGGAATGTCGCATGAATACCCTGCCCCTGGTTGCCTGCTCCCGCGGAATACGGCCTAGCGAATCGCCTGACCGATCCGGGAAAAGTCCCGATGGCCTTCATTGTAATCCCAATGCAGCCAGATGAAGAGCGCCCGGCCCACCAGGTGTTCCTCGGCGACGAACCCCCAGACCCGGCTGTCGTTGGAGTTGTCGCGGTTGTCACCGACCATGAAGTAGTGACCGTCGGGGACCGTGACCGAACCGTCGAGGCTCGCCTGCTGCTCGCGCATCAGGGTGTTGTAGGTGCGTCCATCCAGGGTCTCCTCGAACATCGACGCGCCCGACATGACCTGCCCGGAGCCCTCGCCCTCGAAGGTTCCAACCCGCTCGGCCGGCTGCGGCTCGCCATTCACGTACAGCACACGATCGCGGAACGCGATGGTATCGCCCGGCAGACCGATGACCCGCTTGATGTAGTCCTCTTGCGGGTTGCGGGGATACTTGAACACCACGACCTCGCCACGCTCCGGCTCGCCGGTATCGAGGATCTTGGTGCGGGTGACCGGCAGGCGGATCCCGTAGGAGAACTTGCTGACCATGATGAAGTCGCCCACCAGCAGGGTGGGCATCATCGACCCGGAGGGGATGCGGAAGGGCTCGGCCACGAACGAGCGCAGGATCAGCACGATCAGCAGCACCGGGAAGAACGAACGCGAGTAGTCCACGAACCAGGGCATCGCCCGCTGGCGCTCCGGGCTGCGACGCCGCCGCAGGATCACCCAGCCCAGCCAGATCAGGCCGGTCACGGCGGTTGCCAGCACCAGGATCAGTTCGAGATTTGCCATGCCGTGTCCTCTGTTCCCGGCCCGCCGGGGAGTGCCCGACGGCCCTTCCGGGCCGCAGGCCTGATTGTCACTTCTTGTCGTCGTCCACCGACAGCACCGCCAGGAAGGCCTCCTGCGGCACATCCACCTTGCCGATCGACTTCATGCGCTTCTTGCCGGCCTTCTGTTTCTCCAGGAGCTTGCGCTTGCGGGTTACGTCGCCGCCGTAGCACTTGGCCAGCACGTTCTTGCGCATCGCCTTGACCGTGGCGCGCGCGATAATCTTGGAACCGATCGCCGCCTGGATCGCCACCTCGTACATCTGACGCGGGATGATCTTGGCCATGCGCTCGATGATCTCGCGCCCGCGCGACTCGGCATGGTCGCGATGCACGATGGCCGACAGCGAGTCCACGCGGTCGCCATTGATCAGGATGTCCACGCGCACCAGCGGCGCTGCCTGGAAGCGCAGCGGCTGGTAGTCGAACGAGGCATAGCCGCGGGTCGCGGACTTCAGCCGATCGAAGAAGTCGAGCATCACCTCGGACATCGGCAGCTCGTAGGACAGCTGCACCTGGCGCCCGAGGTACTGCATCTTCGTCTGCACACCGCGCTTCTCGACACACAGAGTGATCACCGCCCCTACATACTCCTGCGGGACCAGGATATTCGCCTCGATGATCGGCTCGCGGATCTCGGCCACCTCGTTGTTCGCCGGCAGCTCGGAGGGGTTGTGCACCGAGACCACCTCGCCGTCGTTGCGCTCCACCTCGTAGACCACGGTGGGCGCGGTGGTGATCAGGTCCAGGTCGTATTCCCGCTCCAGGCGCTCCTGCACGATCTCCATGTGCAGCATGCCGAGGAAGCCGCAGCGAAAGCCGAACCCGAGCGCCTGCGAGGTCTCCGGCTCGAACGACAGCGCCGCATCGTTCAGGCGCAGCTTGTCCAGCGCCTCGCGCAGGTCGTTGAAGTCGTCCGCACTGACCGGGAACAGCCCGGCGAATACCCGCGGCTGGATCTCCTGGAAGCCCGGTACCGGCTCGTCCGCCGGGTTGTTGAAATCGGTGAAGGTGTCGCCCACCTTGGCCCCGGAGATGTCCTTGATGGTCGCGATCAGATAGCCGACCTCGCCAACCTCCAGCGTCTTGCGGTCCACCGGCTTGGGCGTGAATACGCCGACCCGGCTGACCTCGTGCGCCCGCCCCACCGACATCGCCTTGATCTTCTGGCCCGCGTAGAAGCGTCCGGCCTTGACCCGCACCAGCGCCACCACGCCCAGGTAGTTGTCGTACCAGGAGTCGATCACCAGCGCCTTGGGCGCGGCCTCGGCATCGCCCTCCGGTGGCGGGATCCGGCGCACGATCTCCTCCAGCAGCTCGGCGATGCCCTCGCCAGTCTTGGCGGAGACGCGCAGGGCATCCGTGGCCTCGATACCGATCACGTCCTCGATCTCCGCGGCCACCCGGTCTGGCTCGGCGGCGGGCAGGTCGATCTTGTTCAGCACCGGGACGACCTCGAGCCCCTGATCGATCGCGGTGTAGCAGTTGGCGACACTCTGCGCCTCGACGCCCTGCGAGGCATCCACCACCAGCAACGCACCCTCGCAGGCATACAGCGAGCGCGAGACCTCGTAGGAGAAGTCCACATGCCCCGGGGTGTCGATGAGATTCAGCTGATAGCGCTCACCGTCCTGGGCGTCGTAGTACAGCGAGACGCTCTGCGCCTTGATGGTGATCCCGCGCTCGCGCTCCAGATCCATCGAGTCCAGCACCTGCTCGGACATCTCGCGTTCGGTCAGGCCATGACAGCCCTGGATCAGGCGGTCCGCCAGCGTGGACTTGCCGTGGTCGATATGCGCGATGATGGAGAAATTGCGGGTAAGGCGGGTTTCGGTCATGCAGGGGCCAGTTGGTCCAGCAGTGCCTTTCGGTCGAGGAAATGGCAGCAGAGAATGTCGCCGTCGACCGCAAGCACCGGGACCTTGACGTTGAAACGCGCCTGCAGCTCCGGGTCCTCGTCGATGTCGACGACCGTAAGCGCGAAAGTATAACGGCTTTTGAGGGCCATGATCTCGGCCAGCATGTCATGGCAGAGACCGCAGCTCTCGCGGTGATAAAGCGTCAGTTCGGTCATCCGCAAACGATCGGGAGGGCTGCCGACCGGGCCGACAACCCTCCCTTGCTCCATGGCGGCCCCGGGGCGTGCGCCCCGAAGGCGGTCTCAGTCCCGCGGGATGCGCAGGGCGATGTAGGTCGGGTTGTCGCCGCGATACACCAGGACCGGCACCGTCCGCCGGTCGCCGACCTCGGCGATCTGTTGCTCCAGCGTCTCCGCCGAGTCGATGGCATGGCCGCCGAACTGCACGATCACATCGCCGGGGCGCAGGCCGGCGGAACGCGCCGGGTTGTCGACGACCTCCCGCACGACCACGCCGGCGTCCACGTCCAGCTCCGCGGCGCGTTCGGCCTCCAGCGGCTCCAGGACCATCCCCAGCAGGCTCTGCGGCTCGGTCCGCTCCGGCGTCTGCCGCTGTGGCCCGCCACGCTGGGCCGAGATGTCGTCCGGCAGGCGCTCGATCTCGACCGTGATGGTGCGGGTCTCGTCGCCGCGGCGCACTTCCACCTCGGCCTCGGTGCCCACCGGCGTGCGCCCGACGATCGGCGGCAGAGCGGAGGAGTTGGGCACCTCGATGCCGTTGAACGACAGGATCACGTCACCGGTCTCGAAGCCGGCCTTCTGCGCCGGGCTGTCGGCCTGCACTCGCGCGACCAGGGCGCCAGTGGGCTTGTCCATGCCGAAGGAGTCGGCCAGCTCGCGCGTGACCTCCTGGATCAGCACGCCCAGCCAGCCGCGCGTCACCTCGCCGTGTTCCCGCAGCTGCTGCACCACGTCCTCCACCATCTCGATGGGCACGGCGAAGGACAGGCCCATGAAGCCGCCCGTGCGGCTGTAGATCTGGGCATTGATGCCAATGACCTCGCCATCCAGATTCAGAAGCGGCCCGCCCGAGTTGCCCGGATTGATCGCCACGTCGGTCTGGATGAACGGGACGTAGTTCTCGGTCGGCAGGTTGCGCCCCTTGGCGCTGACGATGCCGGCGGTGACGGAGTGATCGAAGCCGAACGGCGAACCGATCGCCAGCACCCATTCGCCGACCTTCAGGTCGGACGAAGAACCCAGCTTCAGGGTCGGCAGGTCCTCGGCGTCGATCTTCAGCAGGGCCACGTCACTCTGCGGGTCCTTGCCGACGATCTCGGCGTCGAACACGCGCCGGTCGGACAGATGGACGACGACCTCCGAGGCTCCGTCCACCACATGGTTCGCGGTGATGATGTAGCCATCCTCGGTGTAGATGAAGCCGGAACCCAGCGAGTTGCGTTCGAAGCTCTCCGGGGCGCGCTCGCCCGAGCCGCCCGGACCGCCAAAGAAACGCTCGAACAGGTCCTCGAAGGGCGTGCCCTCGAAGTCCGGCATCTGGCCGCGATGCGGATTCTCGCGCTCGCGGGTGGTGGCGATGTTCACCACCGCCGGGCTGTGTTCCTCCGCCAGCGGCACGAAGTCCGGCAGCATGCGCGCCGAGGCCGGCAGCGACAGGGCGAGAAAGGTCAGGGCCACCAGTGCCCATTGCATCGGTTTCATCATCATCTGATCCGCATTGGGAAGTCGAAGGTTCAACGCTCTAGAAAGCCGCACCCACCCGCAAGTTCCCGCGGGCGCACACAGACCCTCAGGGTCGCGGCGTGAGCACGGAGCCGGCGGAGCCATGCACCCCCGAGGCCGGATGACGCTCCAGCAGCACCGGCGCCAGATCCGGCGCCCGACGGCGCAGCCAGACGCGTACCGCATACAGGCCCGCGGCAAAGCCCAGGGCGCCGGCGAGCAGGTGTATTCCCTCGCCCAGCCCGGGCGCGACCAGCATCATCAGGCCGGGCGCCGCCACCAGCCCGGCCAGTGGCAGCAGGTACATTGCAAGGGCCCCTGAGACCAGGGCCTGGTCACGGATCCCCAGGGTCACGGTATCCCCGGGCTGCAGCGTTCCAGGATGCCCGACGGTCACCTCCACCGCCTTGCGGCCGAGAACCTCGGAGAGCACCCCGCTGCCGCAGCCCGAACGGGCCGAACAACTGCCGCAGGTCGACTGGCGCTCGATGCGCACGCGCGCCGCATAGCCCTCCACCGACAGCACAATGCCCTGTTCGCGGATCCATTCACTCATGCTGCGCCCCGCGAGGAATCATTCACCGGAGTGGTACACGATCGCATCCAGCACACCCTGAACCGTGGCCCGCGGGACGTCGCCCACCGCGGTTACCTGGTGCCCGGCAATCGAGCGGGCCGCGCCGTGCGTGGCGCCCGCGCGGGTCGTGCCCTCGAACATTCGCTCGCCACTGGTCTTTTCGATATACACCGAAACCGAGGCAAGGCCGTCGCTCAGCACGAAGTGGCGCAGACGGGCCTCGCCATCCCCGACCGGACGTTCGGTCGCGGCGATCGCGGTAAAACCGTCCGGCAGCGCATCGAAGTGCCAGCCGTCCATGCCCGTCTGTTCGTCCCATTCGGGCTTTTTGTGGCCACGATCGGCCCGCACTTCGACCCGCTCCGCGTCTTCCTGCGTGGGCTCGAGAGCACCCTCGGCGACCTCCTCCAGACGCTCGAGACTGGTGAACGCGAGACGTTCCAGCAGATGGCCATGCCCGTCGTACAGCTCGCTCAGCAGCGGGAGCGCGGTTTCCGTATGCAGGCAGTAGCGATGACTGTAGCGCAAGGTATCGCGCGCCCGCGCCAGGATCATGCGGCAGTCGAGACCGGCCACGCGGTCCGCGCCCATGTCCTTCAGTTCATAGTGATCGTGGCGCTCAAGCAGGAACACCGGCGCACCGGCCGGTCCGTGCGGGGGCTCACCCGCCGCCGCCCGGGCACCCTTCAGGGCACTCAGCCGGTCGACCGAACGCAGGATCTCGCGCGGGGCGCCGGTCAGGGTCTCCAGACGTTCACGGTAGCCACCGTTCTCGGCGGCGTGTACCACACGGATGGCGTCCAGCCGATCGTCGCGCTGGAGCACGAAGGTCCCCTGGTAACTCTCCGAGTGCAGGCTGCCGGTCATACGCTGCAACCAGTCGGCGGGGGACGCCTCCCCCGCCAGGACCGGCAAAGGCAGACAACAAAGCGCGGTAGCGGCAACCAGGGCGTACGCGAGGCTGCGGCGCATCACGCGTTACTCGTCACTCACCGAAAAGCGAACACGACCCAGGGCGGTGGACCCCGGCCCCATCAGTTCCGCATGGTTTTCGAGGTATCGGGCAAAGCGCGGATCCAGGCCTTCCGGCTCGGTGGCCGGCGCCTCGGAACCCGTGGTGCTGACCCGCTGGATACCGTCGGCCAGCTGCGCCGGCGTGCCCTCGCTGGCGACCGGCGTCGCCTCCGGCGCACCGGAGTCGGGGCCGATCATCTGCATCCCGACCAGGGTGACCATCGCGACCGCGGCGGCGACGCCAGTACCGGCCACCGGCTTCAGCCAGCGCGGCTGATCCGGCTTGCGCGCGACCGACAGCGGGGCCTCTTCGGCCAGGGCCGCCTGGACGCCGTCCATGAAGCTCGCGGGTGCGGTGCGACGCATCCCCCCGCGCAGACTGTCGCCGATCAGGTGATAGCGTTCCCAGCGGGCCCGATCCTCCTCGGACCGCACCAGTTCGTCCATCAGGCGACGCGTCTCGAAGTCATCCGTTTCTCCGTCCACCAGAGCCGACAGACGTTCGTTCTTGGAGACTTGTTCTTTCATGGCGCTACTCGTTCAGTTGTTGTCTAGCAACGGACGCAAGGTCCGGTCGATGGCCTCGCGGGCCCGGAAGATGCGCGAGCGGACCGTGCCGATCGGGCATCCCATCGTCTGCGCGATCTCCTCGTAACTCAGTCCCTCGATCTCGCGCAGCGTGATGGCCATCCGAAGGTCGTCGGGCAATTCCTCGATGGTGCTACGCACCGCCCCTTCAATCTCTTCGGACAACAGCTCCCCCTCCGGGGTTGCACTGTCCTTCAGGGCGGAGTCACCGCCCATCTGTTCCGCGTCCTGCGCATCGACCTCGGCCTCGGGCCGACGCCGTCCCTGGGAGACAAGGTGGTTCTTGGCCGTGTTGATGGCGATGCGGTAGAGCCACGTATAGAACGCACTCTCGCCGCGAAAGTTCGCCAGCCCCTTGTAGGCCTTGATAAAGGCCTCCTGGGACACATCCAGGGCCGCCGCATGGTCATGGACATAGCGCCCGACCAGGTTGACGATCTTGTGCTGATACTTCAGCACCAGGATGTCGAAAGCCGCCTTGTCGCCGTTCTGAACTCGCTTGACCAGGGCCTCGTCGGAAGCCTTCTCGCTCATGCGGGGACTCCCGCCAGCACACCGGTCTCCGGTAATCTATGGTGCATGGACCGCCTGACTCGCATTAAGTTCGCTTTGCGCACAACACTGTTGCGCAAGGGCCACATTTTGCTCTGGCAACAAGCGCAGCACGTTACCTGACCCATGGGGACAGTACAACAACCGCGCCTGGCGGACGTCCTCGTGATCGGAAGCGGCGCGGCGGGGCTCTCCGCGGCCCTGCACCTGGCCCCGCATCGACGCGTCACCGTGATCAGCAAGGGTCCGGTCGACGAGGGTTCCACCCGCTATGCCCAGGGCGGCATCTCCGCAGTACTCGACCGCACCGACTCCTTTGACGCCCATATCCAGGACACCCTTGACGCCGGTGCCGGCCTGTGCGACCCGGACGCCGTGCGCCGCACCGTGGCGGCGGGCCCCGAGGCCATCCACTGGCTGCTCAACCTGGGCGTGCCGTTCACCCGGGAACCCCTGGAAGGCCGCAGCCGCCTGCACCTCACCCGCGAGGGCGGGCACAGCGCGCGCCGCGTGGCGCATGCCGCCGATGCCACCGGCCGCGCGATCGAGGAGGCACTGGTGCGCAACGCCTCGGGCCAGGGCAGCATCGAGGTCTTCGAACGCCATGTGGCGGTGGACCTGATCACCCAGCCGGTGGATGGCAGCCGCCGAGTGATCGGCGCCTATGTGCAGGACGCGAAGACCCGCGAGGTGGAGACCCTGCTGGCGCCGACCGTGATCCTGGCCACCGGCGGGGCCAGCAAGGTCTATCTGTACAGCTCCAACCCGGACGGCGCGACCGGCGACGGCATCGCCATGGCCTGGCGCGCCGGCTGTCGCATCGCGAACATGGAGTTCATGCAGTTCCACCCGACCTGCCTGTTCCACCCGAAGGCGAAGTCGTTCCTGATCTCCGAGGCGGTGCGCGGCGAGGGCGGGGTGCTGCTCCTGCCCGACGGCGAGCGCTTCATGCCGCGCTTCGACGAGCGCGCGGAACTGGCCCCGCGGGATATCGTCGCCCGCGCGGTCGATCACGAGATGAAACGCCTCGGCATCGACCACGTGAACCTCGACATCAGCCACAAGCCGGCCGAGTTCATTCGCGAGCATTTCCCCACGATCTACGAGCGCTGCCTGGAATTCGGCTTCGACATGACCCGGGAATCGCTGCCGGTTGTCCCGGCTGCCCACTACACCTGTGGCGGCGTGATGGTGAACCACTTCGGTCAGACCGACCTGCCCGGGCTGTACGCCGCCGGCGAGGTGTCCTACACGGGGCTGCACGGGGCCAACCGCATGGCCAGCAACTCGCTGCTGGAGTGCCTGGTCTACGCCCGTGCCGCGGCCGATCACATCCTGTCGCAGACCGATCTGCCCGCCCCCGAGCAGCTCCCGGTCCCACCGGCCTGGGACGAGTCCCGGGTCACCGAGTCACAGGAAGAGGTGGTGGTGGCCCACGACTGGGACGAACTGCGCCGCCTGATGTGGGACTACGTGGGCATCGTGCGCGCCCGCGAACGGCTGCACCGCGCCGAGCGGCGCATCCGCATCCTGCAGGAGGAGATCCACGAGTACTACAGCCACTTCCGCATCTCCCCGGACCTGCTGGAGCTGCGCAACCTGGCCATGGTCGCCGAGATCATCGTGAAGAGCGCGCTGTCGCGCCAGGAGAGCCGCGGCCTGCACTATATCCGCGACTACCCCGACACCGATCCGGCACTGGACGGACAGCCCACGATCCTCGCCCCCGACAACGCCCTGCGCCCGCGCGACACCCGCCGCCCGTAAGCCACCCCGTCATTGCGAGTCGCCACAGGCGACGTGGCAATCGATGTGCTCAGCCACCTGATCCCGGCGCACTGCCAGCGTTGGGAGATTACTCGCTCCGCTCGCCCTTCGGGCCGGCCTGCGGCCGTTCAACGCAGCTTCGCTGCTTTTGTGCTTCGTCGCCTGCGGCGACTCGCAATGACCAATTCAGACCGCCGCCTGGCGCACTACCACCACTTCTCGTATTTCAGCTGGGCCTCGGGGATGCCCCATTCCGCCAGCAGGGTGGCCATGTCCTCGATGAACTCGCGCGACCCGCAGAAATAGAACAGCGCATCGCGCGGCAGGTCCAGCGACTCCAGCAACGCATGACTGATGCGGCCGGTATGCCCCAGCCAGTCCTCCGCCTCGCGCGTTACCGTCAGGCTGACGTCGATGTTCGGTGCCGCGGCCATCGCCTCCAGCTCCTGCGGGAACAGCACCTCGTCCTGGTGGGCCACGCTGTAGACCAGGTGGGCATAGACGTCCGGCATCCCGGCATGGATCGCGCGCAGGATGCCGAACAGCGGCGTGACCCCGATGCCCGCCCCCAGCAGCACCACGTTCTGCGCCATGCCGGGCTCGAAGAAGAAGCTGCCCTGCCCCGGCGTGATGTACACCGTGTCGCCCTCGCCGACCTCCGTGTGCAGGTAATGGGTCGCCGCATGATGATCCGCGTACTTGATGGCCAGCTGCAGTCGCCCGTCCGCGCGCGGCGCGGAGACCACCGAGTACCCCCCGACGAAGGGCTTGCCCTCCGCCTGCGGGATCACCAGGTCCAGCCACTGGCCGGCCTTGCTGGAAAACCGCTGCGGGTCCGCCGCCAGGGTGAATACCTTGATCAGCGGGGTAACCTGCTCGATGGTCTCGATCCGGGCGGGCAGAAAGTGGTCGGGCAGCTCAACGGCTTCGGTCATGTCGGGTCCTTGGTATCGAATGTGTCCCGGGTCGCGCATTCAAGACGCCGCGCCTCCTGGTAAAGGGTCTCCTGGCGGTCGAAATCGAGCCCGGCCAGGGTCTCGCCGCTGGCCGCGGCCAGCGCCTCCATCTGGCGGAAACGGGCCTCGAACTTGCGCGTGCTGCCGCGCAGCGCGCCCTCCGGGTCCACCCCCAGATGCCGCGCCCAGTTGCTGACCGCGAACAACACGTCGCCGACCTCCTCGGCGATGCGCGCCGGCGGCTCGCCCTGGTCCACCGCCGCCTGCACCTCGGCCAGCTCCTCGTGAATCTTGGCGACCACCGGGGCCGGGTCGTCCCAGTCGAAACCCAGGCGCGCGGCGCGGCGCTGACTCTTCACCGCGCGCGACAGGGCCGGCAACGCCAGCGGGATATCGTCCATCGCGCTGGTCTGGGCGCGCGCCGCACGCTCGCGCGCCTTGTCCGCCTCCCAGGCGGCCTCGCGCTCGGCATCCGAGCCGTGCTCGACATCGGCGAACACGTGCGGATGCCGGCGCACCAGCTTGTCGCCAATCGCGCGGGCGACATCATCCAGATCGAAGCGACCGGCCTCCTCGGCGATACGCGCCTGGAAGACCACCTGGAACAGCAGATCCCCCAGCTCGTCACGCAGCTCGCAGGCATCCGCATCCGCGCCCTGGTCGCGGGCGATCACGTCGGCCAGCTCGTAGGCCTCTTCCAGGGTGAACGGGACGATACTGCCCGCGGTCTGCGCCCGGTCCCAGGCACAACCGGCCTCGGGATCGCGCAACCGCGCCATGATCGCGCGCAGACGTTCCAGCGGGTGCGGCGACGCGAGCGAGCCCGGCGCGTCAGCGGGAGTGTGGTCGGTCATCGCGGGAGTGTACGGGGTCCGGTGAGCGGGAAAAACCGCCCACCGGATGAACGTTCGGGTCCGGCGACTCCGGGCAGAGCCCCGGTCGTTGTCGGTCAGCCCTGCTGATCGGTCTCGCAGAGGCGCTTCTTCTCGTCCGGCAGGTTGTCCGGACAGATCCCGCAGCCCTCGTTGCCGGGCAGGGCCCAGTCGATCTTCTTCGGATACGGCAGGTCCATCTCGTCCATGATCTTGACGAACTCGGCCTCCGGCTTGCCCTTGCCCAGGCGCGGGTTGCGCATCTTCTCCTGGCCGATGGTGGTGATCTGGCGCTCCTCGTAATCGTGCGCGGGGTACACCAGGGTCTCGTCCGGCAGGGTGAAGAACTTGTCCTGGATCGAGTGGTACAGCGTCTTGGCATCCCCCGACTGGAAGTCGGTGCGGCCGCAGGCCTCGATCAGCAGGGCATCACCGGAAAACAGCATCTTCAGGCCCACGTGGTCCATCAGATAGGCGTGGTGCGCATCCGTGTGGCCCGGGGTATACAGCGGGTTGATCACCAGGTTGCCCACCTGGAAGGGCTCGCCCTCGCGCAGGCCGAAATCGCGGCAGGGCAGTTCGTCCATCGCCGGACCGCCCAGCTTGCAGCCGGTCTTCTCGCGCAGCATCCGCGCACCGGTGATGTGATCAGCATGGATATGGGTCTCGATCACGTAGTCGAGACTCAGGCCCATCTCCTGCAACACGCGCAGATCGCGGTCGACGGTCTCGATGACCGGGTCGATCAGGGCCGTCTTCCCGGTATCCGGGCAGCTCAGCAGATAGGTATAGGTGGACGACTCGTCCTCGAACAGTTGCTTGAACAGCATTGCGATCGCCTCCATGGCCCGGAGGGCCGAGAATGTATGGACCTGATGCTAGCGAGACGGTTCGGGACAGGCCAAACCACCCGGACTTTCCATGCAGGTGTTCCCCTGCGATCTCTCGGGAACGGAACGAGTTCCGCGCGTGGGGGCACTTCTGTCGAGCCAGGCGGCCGGCTATCATCCGCGGCTGACCATTCGCACCCATCATTCGAACGCAATCGGGGGACTCATCATGGAAGCCAGCCAAGTGGCCGAACTCATCCGCGCCGGCCTGCCGGAGGCCCAGAAGGTCGAGGTCACCGGGGGCGAGGGCAAATTCGAGGCCCTGGTCATCAGCCCGCAGTTTGCCGGCATGAACGCGGTCAAGAAACACCAGACCGTCTACGCCACCGTGCGCGAACAGATCGACTCCGGCGAAGTGCACGCGCTGTCCATCCGCGCCTTCACGCCGGAGGACGCACCGGACGCCTGAGGCGTCCACCGCATCTGCCCATGCTGTCACCCAAGGGCCGCGAGGAGATCGAGCGCCTGCTGGAAGGAGGACTGGTCCAGGACTGGGGCGAGGCGGAGACCACGCTGCGCAACGTCACGCGCATGCTGCTGACCACCCGCCCCGACCTGCTGCGCCTGTACTTCACCCCCGAGGCCTGGGAGCAGATCACCGCCTGGCCACAGAAGAAGGCCGCCAACGCGATCATCGCGGCCCTGCGCGCCGGGGTGGTCGACACCCTGGGGCGCCCGGCCATCGTCAACCGCGAACAGGCCCGGTTCTACCTGCTGTGCTTTCAGGATGACCTCGCCGAGCGCGTCGACGCCTGGTGCCGCGAGCATCCCGAGGAGTGCCCCCGGCGCAGCCGCAAGCACAGCAGCGCCCTGCCCGGGCGCCCGGACGCATGAGCCCCTCCGCGATCCAGACCTGCGGCGACCCCGGCCTGCGGGAGGCCCTCGCGGACCTGCTGGCGCGCTACGGCCTGCGTCTGGTGACACACCCGGCCCGGGCCCCGCTGCCCGGCACCTGGTGGGGCGAACCCGAGGCCGGGATTATCGGCCTGGAGGTCCACGTGCGCCCCGACACCCCGATCCACTCGGCCCTGCACGAGGCCGGACACGTGATCTGCATGGACGCCGCCCGGCGCGCGACCCTGCACACCAATGCCGGCGGCGACGACCTCGAGGAATGCGGTGTCTGCTACCTGCAGATCCTGCTGGCCGACGCGCTGCCCGGGGTCGGCCGCGAGCGGCTGATGCGAGACATGGACACCTGGGGCTACAGCTTCCGCCTGGGCACCACCGCCGCGTGGTTCCGCGAGGATGCCGCCGACGCGCGCCGCTTCCTGCAATCCCACGACCTGATCGACCCCGACGACCGGCCGCGCTTCGCCTGCCGCGGGGCCGCGGCGGCGGTTCCTGTGGCGGGATCGGATGCTACACTGGCGTCCATTGACTAGATCGCGCACGCGCGTCCGCCCCGCTGCCCTTCCTGCGGCGGCGCGACGCGGGAATGGATTGCACAGCACGGACCGGGAACCGCCCCATGGATAGCACCAGCATCGACACCCTGCTTCAGGACCTGGACCTCACCTCCGGCCTGTCGGACCAGGCCCGCAGCGAACTCGCCTCGGCCTGCCTGGCACGGGAGCTGGACGCCGGTCGGCGCCTGCGCCCGCAGGAGGTCGAGGACCGCTACCTGTTCCTGGTAAGCGGCCAGCTGGTCCGCGTCAGCGGCGGCAGCCCGGCGCGCATCACCCTGGATGCGGCCGCCCCCGACAGCCCGCTGCAGATGTTCGACCAGAACATCGGCCAGCAGGACTTCCTGATCACCGAGAAGACCTGCCAGATGCTGGAGATTCCGACCGCGGCCCTCGAAAAGGCCCACAGCGCCTCGCTGGTCGTGCATGACACCGACCTGGACGATACCGAAGGCGCCTTCTTCGGCGAACTCTACGACCTGATCACCAGCAACCGGCTGGAGCTGCCGACCATGCCGGAGATCGCGCTGCGCATTCAGGAGCTGACCAACGACCCGGACGCCGACCTCGACAAGCTGACCGAGGTCATCCAGCGTGACGGCACCATCGCCGGGGCGTTGCTGCACGCGACCAACAGCCCGTTGTTCCGCGCCGCCAAGCAGATCCAGTCCGTGCGTGACGCGGTCAACCGCCTCGGCTTTCGCAACACCCGCATGCTGGCGATGAACATGGCGCTGCGCCAGGCCTTCAAGGCCAAGCACGCCTCCACTCGCGACGCCATGGAGGCCAGCTGGAAGCATGGCGCCCTGCAATCCGCCTACAGCTACCTGATCGCGGACTCGCTCAAGCTGCTGGACCGCGAACGCGCCCTGCTGGCCGGGCTGGTCGCCGGGATCGGCGCGGTCCCGATCATCCAGTTCGTGGAACTGCGCGAGGACCACCCCGACACCGAGCGCGTGCAGTCGCTGGTCCGGCGCCTGCGCAACCTCGCCGGTGTCCTGGTGATCAACTACTGGGACCTCGGGGGCGACCTGGTCACGGTCGCGGAGCATGCCGGGGACTGGGGCTATCGCGCCGGCGAACCGGATTACGCCAGCATCGCGCTGGTCGCGGAATGGGCCGCCCGACGCGCCGAGGGCGAAACCGTGCCCGATGCGGCCGAGGTCGCCGCCTTCGGCGTGCTCGGGATCGAGCCGCCGGCGCCGGGGGAACCGATCGCGTTCCTCGAGGAACGCGCCGAGGACCTGGCCGAACTCCGCGCGATGTTCAACGTCTGAACCCCCGTGATCGAAAAACGCCTTCCACAGCTGCGCCCGTTCGCCGAACTGAGCGAGCGCGCCCGCGACAAGCTGTTGCAGCATGCCCGCACCATGACGGTGGATCCGGGGTTCAAGCTGCATGCGCGCGACGAATTCCGCAGCATGATCTTCCTGCTGGAGGGGCGGATGATCCTGGCCAGCGGGCGCAACTCGGTCATGCTCAACGGGGACTCCAGCGAGGCCCTCAACCCGCTGTTCGAACCCCACGACTATCACAGCCATGCGATCGCCGCGACCCGCGCCACCCTGGCGATGCTGGACCGCAAGGTCTACGAGACCCTGGTCGACGGCGGCGGGCAGGACAGCGTCGAAGTCAGCGAGATCGAGCTGTCCGACCTCGAGGGCGAGCTGTTCGGCAGCATCTACACGCATGCCTACTCGGGCGAGCTGGCCCTGCCCCAGCTCCCCGAGGTGGCGCTGCACCTGCAGCAGGCCCTGAAAGATCCGGACGTCTCCATTGCCGAGGCCACCCGCATCATCGAGGAAGATCCGAGCGTCGCGGGGCGCCTGTTGAGCGTGGCCAACAGCCCGGCCATGGGCAGCCGCCGCGAGGTGTCACGCCTGCAGGATGCCGTGGCCCGACTGGGGCTCGAACGCACCCGCCAGCTGGTGATGGCCCTGGCCATGCACCAGGTCTTCATCCATCGCGACAGCCCCTACCACGACCTCCTCGAACGTCTGTGGCGCCGCTCCGCGCGCATCGCGGCCATCAGCTGCGTGCTCGCCGACCAGTGCGAGGCAGTCGATCCGCAGACCGCCCTGCTGGCTGGACTGCTGCACCGGGTGGGCGCCCTGCCGGTGATCGCCGAGGTCGCCCGCACCCACCCGGAGCGCACGCCGGAAGAGGTCGAACGGGTGTTGTTTCGTCTCGAAGGCCTGATCGGCGAACTGGTTGCCCAGCAATGGGATCTGTCATCCGATATCATTGACGCCATTCGCGATTCCGGCGGCCCGGAGAACCCCGAGGCCCCTGTCCTGACGGACATCGTGCGTATCGCACGCGCCGCGTGCCCGCGAGATGCCGAGGACGACCCGCTTGCCGACCGCATCCCGCTCGCCGATCTGCGGGCCGTGGAACGGCTCGGCTTCATCCTCGACGAGGATGGCAGCCTGCCCGCGATCGAGACCGCGCGGCAGGAGGTCGAGGAACTGATTCGTCAGGTTGCCTGACCCGGTACCGCCCAGTCGCCCCACGTCGGCCGCCCACACACCGGCCGCCCGAGAGATTCAGGGAAGGTCCATGGACACACGCACCCGCCCCCAGCCCGGAGAGAAACAGCGCGCCGCCGACAAAGTCGCGCGCATCCCGGTCAAGATCAATCCCACCGAGCGCCCGCAGCGCAAGCCCAAGTGGATTCGCGCCCAGAGTCAGGCCCGTCCCGAGGTGCAGCGCATCAAGGGCATCCTGCGCGAACAGAAGTTGCACACCGTCTGCGAAGAGGCCAGTTGCCCCAACCTGGGCGAATGCTTCGCCCACGGCACCGCCACCTTCATGATCATGGGCGACATCTGCACCCGTCGCTGCCCGTTCTGCGATGTGGCCCACGGCCGCCCGGAGGCACTGGATGCCGACGAGCCGCGCCATCTGGCCGAGACCATCCAGGCGCTGGGCCTCAACTACGTGGTCATCACCTCGGTGGACCGCGACGACCTGCGCGACGGCGGGGCCGGGCACTTCGTGGACTGCATCCGCGAGGTGCGCAGCCTGAACCCGAACACCCGGATCGAGATCCTGGTGCCGGACTTCCGCGGGCGCATGGACCGCGCGCTGGAGATCATGCACCAGGCCCCTCCGGACGTCTTCAACCACAACCTGGAGACCGTTCCGCGCCTGTATCGCGAGGCGCGCCCCGGCGCCGACTATGCCTGGTCGCTGGACCTGCTCCGGCAGTTCCGCGAGCAGCACCCCGGCGTGCCGACCAAGTCCGGCCTGATGCTGGGGCTGGGCGAGACCCGCGAGGAGTTGCTGGAGGTCCTGCAGGACCTGCGCGAGCATGGCTGCGACATGCTGACCCTGGGCCAGTACCTGCAGCCGTCGCGCCACCATCTGCCGGTGACGCGCTTCCTGTCGCCGGAGGAGTTCGACGAGCTGGGCGAACGTGCCCGCGAGATGGGCTTCAAGCAGGTGGCCAGCGGCCCGATGGTCCGCTCGTCCTACCACGCCGACCTCCAGGCCCAGGGCCTCGAAACCGCCTGACCCGCCCTGCCGTTTCCAGCCTCTGGGCCATCATCCCGTGCCCCGAGGCTGGCGCTGGCGCTTCGAGCCCCGGTGATTGCGATGGCTTCGTCCGGCCGCCTGCCATGATGTGGCTGGGCCTGGTTCGTCCTCCGGTGTTTACGTGCCTTCGGTCCACGTACTGCCGAGCGCTGACTCGCCAGCGCGCCGCGAGGTCCTTTCTTGCTTGCCCAAGAAAGGACCCAAAGAAGGGCACCCGGATTTCGCCCGGGAACCTTGCTCCAGGGCCCTCGGGCCGGCGGCGCTGAACTCGCTACGCTGCGCTTCGCTCAGACATCCAGCGCCTTCTTCCGGCCCGAGGACCCTTCCGCAAGGGGCTCCATACGGGAGGGGAAGGTCAAAACAGAAGGCATCCCAACGCCACGACACGACAACGGCCCTGCCGCCTGAACCCCCCGGCGCCCGCACCGCGGGCGCGGCACGCTATGGCCGAAGGCCGAGCGTGCCCAAGATGTGCGAAGACCTAGCCTTCATCCACTGGCAAGACCGTCGGGACAGCCGTTGTCTTGACCTTGAGCCC
>NZ_KB905909.1:0-205823 GCF_000381105.1 Thioalkalivibrio sp. ALE12
TCCAGCGGGCGTGCCCAGCCGTTGTAACCTTCCATCGCCACCTGGACCCTCTGGTCCGGCGACCGACGATGGCGTTCCACTCGTTCGAAGAACGCTGTAAATCCAGACGGTTCGTGATCGATGCGGAACTCGTCCAGCACATGTCCCGTACCATCGCCGACCGCCACTTGGTGGAAACGACTGCCGACATCCACGGCTACAAGAAGAGGGGTATCCATAGCGGTGACCTCCAGGCAAGATCCGACGCCAAAACTCATCCGGCGTCTCGTCTACCTTTCAGCCATCACTCCAGAAGAGTGGGCACCATCCACGTGGGACGCTCCGGATGATGCAGGGGCGGCGAAGGCGGCATTTCAGAACCGAGCACGTCCAAGCGGAGTGCGGACCCCACAAGCCACACCTCCGCCGCCGTCTCGAGTCTAGAACACCTCAACACCCTTCGCCGGCCTGCGAAATCCAAAGGTAGACCCCGGGATTCGCTTGGATGCGGTTACGATCTTCCCCAGCTTCTAATCGATTCAGAAAACCGAGCAAACGAGTCGCTAGTGGCATCACGCGCGTCTACCAATCCGAGCTCGTACACCATCTTCGCTATCTCCCGGGAGTCGCTCTCCCGGTAGTCTCTTGTGGTAGAGCGCTGTGGGCGCAGGGCTCGCCGAAGCTCTTCTTTTGCGTGTTGAATCAGGCCGACGTTTGACCCTGAACGTGACGGATCGCGCCACTTTCTGTTGACTGACCGAACAGCTTCGGGCCACAAGAACCACCACGCCTCGAGTTCCCAGGCAGGGGTCGCGGCTATGGCGTTTACTCCTTCCTCAGAAAGTAGTCTTTCGATTCGAGAGGAAAGCACTTCATGGGCGGGTTCCACGTTGTCGCAGTCTTCGTGAGCTATGACAAAAAGAACATCCCGCGCGCAGCGCTCGGCCTTTATGAATTCAGCAATTCCAATGGCGTTCTTGCGCGCCTTAGCCTCTTCCCTCCCCCTAACGAGCACTTGAGGCTTGCGCCGAGGTTGGGGGCGTGGCAAGTCATTCCGCAGCGCGTGCGTAAGCCACGCGAGCGACTCTGTGTCGTTTTGGTCCTCACCGAATATCAAGATTACAGGAGGTCGCTTTCGCTCCTTTTTATCCTTCTTCCTGTGCTTCAAAGAACACCACCAAGTGCGCCAGAAAACCAAAGTTCTCCCAGATCAAGCTCTGTGGAATCGGTCATTTCTGCGACGAGCTCGGGATCAATTGCCGGAATCACCGATTCACCGAGATGATTGCGCTCGCAGACGATTAGCTCAGAAGGGTCTAGACGATTTACTAACGCCGGAGAATGCGTGACGACGATAAGCTGCGTGCGCTCCTTGGCGTCGCGCATGCGCTCTACGATGCGATCTAGCGCGTGTGGGTGCAATCCATGGTCAATTTCTTCTACGCACGTCAGTAGCGGTGGATTCGGGTCATGCAGCATAGCCAGAATCGCGATGGCCCTTACGGTCCCGAATGAGGCCGCACCCAAGGGTGTCGTGCCAGTGAGAGACTCCTCCACAATCCGGATTTCGACACCTTCCTGGCTGCCGCCAATGGGGTGAAGCTCAAGGTCGATGATCCCGGGGACTATCGTACTCAGGTCATCCTTCAACAGGTCAAATGTCTCTGGATGGGCCACCGACAACCATGAAAGAAAGGCGGCGACATTGCTGCCGTCCGACTCCAAACGCGATGTGGTCGTCTCTCGAGAGGGGCGGCGTGCTGCCCAACCATCTACCTCAAAAACCCGAAAGGTTTCGAATAACTTGGCAAGTTCGTCAACTTGGATCGCGCCTGCGTTGCGCCCAAGACGTCGAAGTGTGGAAAGCCCCGACGAACGGGAGGCAAGACCTAGTTCTTGTTGGTCAGAGTCCGTGCGAGCCCCATCGTCGATGGTCACTTTTCCGCCTCGAACGGTGATGCGTCGCCCGCGGCCTTGCGTCCTCTTAAATTGGAGATTCTCGATGCGAGCTAATATTTTTTTTTCATCGCCTGACTTTGCCGAGCGAACCCGACGTTGCCAAAAGGTGAGCCCGTATTCATCAGGCGCGTTGGCGCTGGCGTAAGTGGTAACTTGCGCCTTGATGCCAATCTTTATCCTATTGCTGCTTGATGTGGACTTGCCGCGAGCGCCTCTAAAACGCAACGCCTCGAAACCACCGTGACTCTCAATCGCGGGAAGCAGGTCAGTCCGGACAGTGTCACCAAGAAACTGGATGACCTTGAGAAGATTGGTCTTTCCGGCCGCATTCGGCCCGACGAGGACATTGAGATCCCTCAGCTCAACCTGAACGTCATTCAGGCTCAGAAAGTTTTCAGCGCTTATTGAGTGTAGTGGACGCATTTTCTCGGGCTGTGTTCGTCTAGCCTATACTTGGGCGACACCAACAGAATCCACATAGTGCCCATGGTGGAACCTGTTGTACATGGGGTGGCATTCCCGACTGGACGCCCGAGGAAACGAAATACTCGCCTACATGGTACCTACAAGTTTGTGGAGCGTGCAGCCACGTTTCGTAACTATCGGAAAATGTGGTGGGCCCGGTCGGACTCGAACCGACGACCAAGGGATTATGAGTCCCCTGCTCTAACCAACTGAGCTACAGGCCCGTATTCGGGGAGGGTACAAACGACTGCGGCGCCATTCTACCCGGAAAGGGAGAGATGGCGCCGCAGCGGCAGGGCAGGTTCCGGCCGTCCGGCCGGGACGCCGGTTACTCGGCGTCGGTGTAGGTGCGCAGCAGTTCGGCGCGGGTCGGGTGACGCAGCTTGCGCAGGGCCTTGGCCTCGATCTGACGGATGCGCTCGCGGGTGACGTCGAACTGCTTGCCGACCTCCTCGAGGGTGTGGTCGGTGTTCATGTCGATGCCGAAGCGCATGCGCAGGACCTTGGCCTCGCGCGGGGTCAGCGTGGAGAGGATCTCGCGGGTGGCCTCGGTGAGGCTTTCCTGCGCGGCGGAATCCGACGGCGAGGCGACCTTTTCGTCCTCGATGAAGTCGCCCAGGTGGGAGTCTTCGTCGTCGCCGATCGGGGTCTCCATGGAGATCGGTTCCTTGGAGATCTTCAGCACCTTGCGGATCTTGTCCTCGGGCATCTCCATGCGCTCGGCCAGCTCTTCCGGCGTGGCCTCGCGGCCCATCTCCTGCAGCATCTGGCGGGAGACGCGGTTGAGCTTGTTGATGGTCTCGATCATGTGCACCGGGATACGGATGGTCCGGGCCTGGTCCGCGATGGAGCGGGTGATGGCCTGGCGAATCCACCAGGTGGCGTAGGTCGAGAACTTGTAGCCGCGACGGTATTCGAACTTGTCCACCGCCTTCATCAGGCCGATGTTGCCTTCCTGGATCAGGTCGAGGAACTGCAGGCCGCGGTTGGTGTACTTCTTGGCGATGGAGATCACCAGGCGCAGGTTGGCCTCGACCATCTCCTTCTTGGCGCGGCGGGCCTTGGCCTCGCCGATGGACATGCGGCGGTTGATCTCCTTGATCTCGGAGATGTTCAGGCTGGCCTCGTGCTCTATCTCGGCGAGCTTCTTCTGCAGGCGCACGATCTCGTCCTCGTGCTCGGCGAGGGCGGTGGTGTACTTGCCCTTGGCCTTGCAGGCTTCCTTGATCCAGTCGAGGTTGGTCTCGTTCTTGGGGAAGCTGTCGATGAAGGTCTTGCGCGGCATCTGCGCCTGTTCCACGGCCAGCGCCATGATACGGCGCTCGTGGCGGCGGATCTGGTCGATGCTGCCGTGCAGCTGCGTGGTCAGCTGGTCGACCATGCGCGGGACCAGCTTGAACTCCATGAAGTACTTGGCGGTGGCCTCGCGCGCGACGGCGTAGGCCTCGCGGTTGCCCTTCTCGAAGGCCTTGTGGGCCTTGGCGTGCAGCTTGCGCAGCTTCTCGAAACGTTCGCGGGCCTCTTCCGGGTCCGGACCGGTGTCGACCGGTTCGGCGGCTTCTTCGTCTTCCTCGGCGTCCTCCACCTCGTCGACGATGGCATCCAGCTCGGCGCTGGCCTGCTGCTCGGCAGCCGCCGCAGCGGCTGCCTTCTGCTCGTCCTGGGCCTTCTGCGCCTGTTCCGGAGTCACCAGGCCGCGGGCCACGGCCTCGCCGTTGGCGTGGTCGTTCGGGTCGATGAAGGAGACCACCAGATCGGTCAGGCGACCGTTGTTTTCGACGATCTGGTCGTACTCGTGGATCAGTCGTTCGATCGCGCCCGGGTGGTGAGCCAGCGCGAACAGAACCTGCATCAGGCCTTCCTCGATGCGCTTGGCAATGCGGATCTCGCCTTCGCGGGTCAGCAGCTCGACCGTGCCCATCTCGCGCATGTACATGCGCACGGGGTCGGTGGTGCGACCGAAATCGGAATCGGCCGAGGCAAGCGCGGCCACGGCATCTTCGGCGTCCTCGTCGGCGGAGACGGAGCCGTCGGACAGCAGCAGGCTGTCGGCGTCCGGGGCCTGCTCGTGCACCGCGATGCCCATGTCGTTGATCATCGCGATGATGTCCTCGACCTGGTCGGAGTCGATGATCGAGTCGGGCAGGTGGTCGTTCACCTCGGTATACGTGAGGTATCCCTGCTCCTTGCCCTTGGCAATCAGTTCCTTGAGCTGGGATTGCTGCTCTTCACGATTCATTGCGGTCGTACTCCGAGGTGCTTGGTCGAGCCGCTACAGGACGGCTCTAGGAAATTGGGGCGCAGAAAAATCAATCCTGTATTGTAGCAGAAGATTCTTATATTGCCGGTTGCCGGACGCTGATTGCGGTCAAGGCCTTGCGCGGCGCGCCATGTGGCGCCCTCCGGCTGTCTGAACAATGCGGGCAATCGCGTCCGCTTCAAGGCCCGGGCTGGCTATTGCGGCCGGTCGAATCGCTGCAGCTGCTCGGTAAGACGGGCGAGCTCGGCGCGTTGTTCCGTCCCCAGTTCGGTGCCGGGGCGAGTCAGTTCACGAATTCGCGAACGGTAGTGCTGGCGCAGGAGCTGGCGGGCGCAGTCCAGCGCCGTCTGCCGGGTGACGGCCACCTCGCCGTCCTCCAGGGCCTGGTGGGCCAGGGCCATCAGGCGCTGGAAGTGGCGTTCCTCGCGGAAGCGTTCCAGCAGCCCGGCGGTATGCCGTTCGGGGTTTTCGTCCAGGGCGGCGAGGAGCTCGCGCAGGGTGGCCGCGGCCACGCCGGGCAGTTCGACGAGCTGGCGGATCTCCGGCTGCGACCAGTCGAGTTCCGGATGTTGCAGGACACGCGCCAGCAGGGCGCCCCACAGGGCCGGCGGGCTTTCGCCGCGGGGTGCCCGGCTGGTGGCGGGGTTGGCCGGGAGATCGCCCCCCGAACCCGAGGCCGTCGCGCGGGCGGGTTCGGGGGGCTGCTCGGACAAGACCTGTTCCAGGCGCTCGTGGCTCAGATGGGTCTCCTCGGCGATGCGCTCGACCAGCTGGTCGCGGAACAGGGGATCGCGCGTGGTGGCAACCAGCTTCATCGCGGCATGCGCGAAGCGGGTGCGGCCCTCGGCGGTGTCGGTCGGGTGTTCCTCGCGCAGCAGCCGGACCAGCGTCTCGGACAGGGGCAGGGCACCGGCCAGCCGTTCCTCCCAGCCGGCGAGGCCGTCACGCAGCACCAGGCTGTCGGGGTCGTCCCCCTCGGGCAGGAACAACACGCGCACCTCGCGCAGGCCCTGGATCGCGGGCAGGGCCTCGGCCAGCGAGCGCCAGGCCGCGCGGCGCCCGGCGGCGTCGCCGTCGAAGCACAGGGTGATGCGCGAGACCTGGCGGAACAGGCTGTCCAGGTGGGCGCGGGTCAGGGCGGTGCCCATGCAGGCCACCGCTCGGCGAAAACCGGCGCGGGCCAGCCCGACCACGTCCATGTAGCCCTCGACCACCACGATGTCATCCAGTCGGGTGCCGGCCTTGCGGGCCTCGAAAAGGCCGTAGATGGTCTGTCCCTTGTGGAAGACCTCGCTCTCCGGGCTGTTCAGGTACTTCGGCTCGCCGTCTTCAATCAGGCGCCCGCCGAAGCCGGTAATGCGCCCGCGCCGGTCGCGGATCGGGAACATGATGCGCGCGCGGAAGCGCTCGCGGATGCCACCGTCGTCGCGGCGCGCGGCCAGCCCGGCATCCACCAGTTGCTGCGGGGTGAAGCGGGGCTTGAGGGCCTCGATCAGGCCCGAGGGCGGGGCCCAGCCGATCTGGTAGTCGCGGGCCGTGGTGCCGTCGATGCCACGGTTTTTCAGGTATTCGACTGCCTTCGGCGTCTGGCGCAGCTGCTGCACGTAGTAGTCGGCGGCCGCGTTGAGGGCCTCGTACAGCGGGGCGTGGGCCTCGCGTTTGTCGTCCCCTCCGGCCTCGCGCGGGACCTCCAGTCCGGCCTGTTCGGCCAGCTGCTCCACCGCCTCGGGGAAGCTCAGGTTCTCGTACTCCATCAGGAAGCTGATGGCCGTGCCGTGCGCCCCGCAGCCGAAGCAGTGATAGAACTGTTTTTGCGGCGAGACATAGAACGACGGCGTCTTCTCGCCGTGGAACGGACAGCAGGCGGCGAACTCGCGCCCGGCCTTCTTCAGGCTCACGCGGCGCTGGATCACCTCGACGATGTCGCTGCGCTCGAGCAGCTCGTCGATAAATGCCTGTGGAATGAGGCCTGCCATGGGGGTCTGCTGGGGTGCCTGAGCCGTGGGGGTATCCGGATGATACCGGCTGCCGCGGCTTGTGGGTCAGATGCGGTCGGAAACCAAGCGTGCGAAGGCCCGAAAATCATCCAGATGCCGGGAGCAGACCGAGTGGGTGATGTCCCAGTTGATGCGTTCGTAGTTGTGCACGGCGATGTTGCGGAAGCCGACCGCCTTCTTGAGTCGCTCGGCCAGGGTCTGCTCGATCACGCCGCCTTCGACGAGGCGGTCGAACGTCTCGCCCATGGTGTTGGGCGGCGGGAGGTCGAGCGAGGTGACCAGGTGTGCCCCGATGTCTACGCATTGCTGCACGGCGCGCGACAAGTTCAGGGCAATGATGTCCTGAGTGTCCGGGTCCCGGGCCAGTTCCTCGGCCGTGGCGGGGCAACGCTGGCTGACCCGGTTAACGCAGTACCGTAGGGTCTCGAGTTTCTGCTCGACTACGCGCGGGTCCACGCGTCTCTCCGCTCGGCCAGGATGCGATTACGGTAGGGCAGGAAATCGGCCTGCTCGATCAGGTGACGGGTCAGGTAGCGCGCGTGGGTCTCGTCGCTGCCAAGCACGCGGATGCCCCGAGTCATGATCTCGCCCAGCAGGGGTTCGCCCGCCTGAGTCAGGTCCACGAGGTCCACCGGACGCCCGGTGGCCGCGGCCAGGGCATCGATCAGCTCGATGCGTGCCTGGGTATCCAGAGGCGATCCGGCGCTGACGGCGAGGTCGAGGTCGCTGTCGAACCGTGCGCCGCTGCGAGCCAGCGATCCGAACAGGATGGCCAGCTCCAGTTCCGGATGTTGTTCCAGCGTGCGCCGGATATCCGCAATTTCGGCTCTCGTTTCCATGGCCTCGAGTCTAGCAGGAGTATCGGCTTGCCCGACGGTTCTCCAAACGCCTCGGTTCCGCACTGAGACGGGCCAAAACAAAACGGGCCCCGTGAGGGGCCCGCGTCGTCGTGCCGCCGGGTGGCGGGTCAGGCGGCCTGGCGCAGGTTGGCCAGCAGGCCCCGGAGTTCGGAGGCCTTGGGCTTCACCAGCCAGAACGAGCCCTGGTAGTCGTCGAAACGTTCCAGGATCTCGCGGCCCCAGGCGCTGTCCGTCTCGTGCACGAACTCGGTGATGAGTTCCTCGAGATAGTTGCGGTGCGCCTCCATGTCCTCGGTGTCGAGGCGGTGCAGGTCGATCAGCTCGTTGTTGATGCGGTCCGGGAAGTCGTTCTCCCGGTCCAGCACGAACGCGAAGCCGCCGGTCATGCCCGCGCCGAAGTTGATGCCGGTGTTGCCCAGCACCACCATCACGCCGCCGGTCATGTACTCGCAGCCGTGGTCGCCGATGCCTTCCACCACGGCGATCGCGCCGGAGTTGCGCACCCCGAAGCGTTCGCCGCACTGGCCGGCGGCGAACAGCTTGCCGCCGGTCGCGCCATACAGGCAGGTGTTGCCCATGATGGTGGTGTCCTGGCTGGCGAAGCCCGAGCCTTCCGGCGGGCGGATCACCAGCTTGCCGCCGGTCATGCCCTTGCCGACGTAGTCGTTGGCATCGCCTTCCAGGTACAGGTGCAGGCCGCCGGCGTTCCAGACGCCGAAGCTCTGCCCGGCCGTGCCCTTCATACGCACGGTGATCGGGGCATCGGACATGCCCTGGTTGCCGTGGCGCTTGGCGATCTCGCCGGACAGGCGCGCGCCGATCGAGCGGTCGGTGTTGGCAACGTCGAAACGGTACTCGCCACCGGCCTTGTTCTCGATCGCCTCGAGCATCTCGGCGACCATCTTCTCGGCCAGCTCGCCCTTGTCGAACGGCTCGTTCTTCGGCTCCTTGCAGAAGCGTGGCTTGTCGGCGAGGTCGCCGCTGGCCAGCAGGCCGTTCAGGTCCAGGTGCTGCTGCTTCGGCGTCTCGCCCGGCAGGATCTCCAGCAGATCGGTACGGCCGATCAGATCCGTCAGGCTGCGCACGCCCAGCTTCGCCATCCACTCGCGGGTCTCGCGGGCGACAAACTGGAAGTAGTGCATGACCATCTCGGGCAGGCCGATGAAGTGGTTCATGCGCAGCACCTTGTCCTGCGTGGCGACACCCGTTGCGCAGTTGTTCAGGTGGCAGATCCGCAGGTACTTGCAGCCCAGCGCGACCATCGGGCCGGTGCCGAAGCCGAAGCTCTCCGCACCCAGGATCGCCGCCTTGATCACGTCGAGGCCGGTCTTCAGGCCGCCGTCGGTCTGCAGCCGCACCTTGTCGCGCAGGTCGTTGCCGCGCAGGGTCGCGTGGGTCTCGGTCAGGCCCAGCTCCCACGGGGTGCCGGCGTACTTCACCGAGGTCAGCGGGCTGGCGCCGGTGCCGCCGTCGTAACCGGAGATGGTGATCAGGTCGGCGTAGGCCTTGGCCACGCCGGCGGCGATCGTGCCAACCCCGGCCTCGGAGACCAGCTTCACCGAGACCAGCGCATCCGGATTGACCTGCTTGAGGTCGAAGATCAGCTGCGCCAGGTCCTCGATGGAGTAAATGTCGTGGTGCGGCGGCGGCGAGATCAGGGCCACGCCCGGATTCGAGTAGCGCAGCTCCGCGATCATCTTGTTGACCTTGTGGCCCGGCAGCTGGCCGCCCTCGCCGGGCTTCGCGCCCTGGGCAACCTTGATCTGCAGCACCTCGGCGTTGACCAGGTAGTGCGGGGTCACGCCGAAGCGGCCGGAGGCCACCTGCTTGATCTTGGACATGCGCTCGGTGCCGTAGCGGGAGACGGCCTCGCCGCCCTCGCCGGAGTTGGAGCGCCCGCCTAGGCGGTTCATCGCGGTGGCCAGGGCCTCGTGGGCCTCCGGCGACAGCGCGCCCAGGCTCATGCCAGCGGAGTCGAAGCGCGGCAGGATCTCGGCCTCGGGCTCGACCTCGTCCAGCGCGATCGGCTCGATGTCGTCGCGGACCTTCAGCAGGTCGCGCAGCACGGTCACCGGGCGTTCGTTCACCAGGTCTGCATATTCCTGGTACACGCCGTAGTCGCCGGACTGCACGGCGCGGTGCAGGGTCTGGATCACGTCCGGGTTGTAGGCGTGGTACTCGCCACCGTGGACGTACTTCAGCAGGCCGCCCTGGCCGGCGCTCTTGCGCGGGTTCCAGGCGCGCCTGGACAGCGTCTCCAGGTCCGCCTCGATATCGGCGAAGCGGGTGCCCTTGATGCGGCTGGTGGTGCCGGTGAAGCAGGTGTCCACGACCTCGTCGGCCAGGCCGACGATCTCGAACAGCTGCGCGCCGCGGTAGCTGGCGATGGTGGAGATGCCCATCTTCGACAAGATCTTGAACAGGCCCTTGTTGATGCCGCGGCGGTAGTTCTGCGCCAGGGTCAGCGGGTCGGCGTTCGGGATCTCGCCGGATTCGCACATGCCGTGCAGCGCGGAGTAGGCCAGGTACGGGTAGATCGCGGTGGCCCCAAAGCCGAGCAGGACCGCGAAGTGGTGCGGGTCGCGCACGGTGGCGGTCTCGGCGACGATGTTCGCGTCGGTGCGCAGCTTGGCGCGGATCAGCGCGTGATGCACCGCGCCCACGGCCAGCGCGGCCGGGATCGGGCGGCGTTCCGGGTCGATGCCGCGGTCCGACAGCACCAGCACCACGGCACCGCCGCGCACGGCCTCGACTGCGTTTGCGGTCAGGGCCTTCACGGCGTCTTCCAGGGAGCCGGCATGGACGTCGTAGTTGAGGTCCATGCGCTCGACGCGGAAGGCGTCCTCGGTCTGGTTGCACAGTTCGCGGAACTTGGCCTCGGACAGCACCGGGGAGTCGGATACCAGGCGGTGGGCGTGGTCCGGGGTCTCCTCGAACAGGTTCTGCTCGCGGCCGAAGCAGGTCTCCAGCGACATCACGATGCTCTCGCGCAGCGGGTCGATCGCCGGGTTGGTGACCTGGGCGAACTGCTGGCGGAAGTAGTCGTACAGTGAGCGGGTGTGCTGCGACAGCACCGCGAACGGGGTGTCGTCGCCCATCGAGCCCACGGCCTCCTGACCGGCCTCGGCCAGCACGCGCAGGATCTGGTCGCGCTCCTCGAAGGTCACGTCGAACAGCTTTTCGTAGGTCTCCAGGCGCTCGGCCGGCATCGGCTCGCCGGAGAACAGCTGGTTGTCGTCCAGCTGGCTCTTCAGGTGTTTCTCGTGGGCGCGCAGCCACTGGCGGTAGGGCTGGCGCGTGCGGTTGATGCGGTCGACGTCCTCGGGATGGAGCAGCTCGCCGGATTCGGTATCCACGGCCAGCATCTGCCCGGGCTTCAGGCGGCCCTTGGCGACCACGTCCTCCGGGGCGTAGTCGTACACGCCGATCTCGGAGGCCAGGGTGATGTGGCGGTCCTTGGTGATCACATAGCGCGCCGGGCGCAGGCCGTTGCGGTCCAGGGTGCAGGCGGCGTAGCGGCCGTCGGTCAGCACGATCCCGGCCGGGCCGTCCCAGGGCTCCATGTGCATGGAGTTGTATTCGTAGAAGGCGCGCAGGTCGGAGTCCATGTGCGCGACGTTCTGCCACGCCGGCGGGACCAGCAGGCGCATCGCGCGGAACAGGTCCATGCCGCCGGCCAGGAGGACCTCGAGCATGTTGTCCAGGCTCTGCGAGTCGGAGCCTTCCAGGTTGACCAGCGGCTCCAGTTCGGCCAGTTCCGGCAGCTTCTCGGTGGCGAACTTGTGCTGGCGTGCGACCGCCCAGTTGCGGTTGCCCTGCACGGTGTTGATCTCGCCGTTGTGGGCGAGGAAGCGGAACGGCTGCGCCAGGCCCCACTGCGGGAAGGTGTTGGTGGAGAAGCGCTGGTGGAACACGCAGATCGCGGTCTCCAGCTCCGGGCGCTGCAGGTCGCGGTAGAACACCGGCAGGTTTTCCGGCATCACCAGGCCCTTGTAGGAGACCACGCGCGCGGACAGGCTCGGCACGTAGAACACCGGGTCGTCGCCCATCGCGATCTCGGCGCGGCGGCGTACCACAAACAGGGCGCGCTCGAAGTCATCGCCGTCCATGTCGGCCGGGGCGTTGATGAACACCTGCAGGATGTGCGGCTGGCTCTTCAGGGCCTCGGCACCACAGGCGTCTTCCGGGTTGACCGGGACCTCGCGCCAGCCGGCAAGCGTAAGCGGGCCGCGCTCGATCGCGTTCTCCACGGCGGCACGCGTCTCGGCGATCTTTTCCGGGTTGATGAACACGATACCGGCGGCGAAGCGCTCGGCCAGCTCGATGTTCGACTCCGAGGCCAGGGTGCGCAGGAAGGCCTCGGGGGCCTTCATCAGCAGCCCGCAACCATCGCCGGTCTTGCCGTCCGCGGCGATCGCGCCGCGGTGGGTCATGCGTTCCAGTGCCTTGATTGCCGTGTCCACCACCCAGTGGCTGGCGACGCCGTCCATGTGCGCAATGAGGCCGAAGCCGCAGTTGTCGCGCTCGAATTCGGGGCGGTAGAGGGTGCCGTTCAGTTGGTTCTGTCGCATCGGTGAACTCCGGTCGCAGCGCGCAGGGCCTTGCGCGGGCGCGGTACGTGGGTCAGGGCCGTCCCTGGGAACAAGAACACGAAAAAAGGCGCAGGAATATAGCGAACCGCCATTCTCCCGGCAAACCGGGCCCGGTCAAAAAGACACGACACCCGCGCAGGTTAAAGTCCGGCAGGGCGCGAACCACGAAGCCAAAAAGAAACCCTGATAAAGCGTTCACAGGAAGATTGGAAGGCAGGAAGGGTTACTGATTTTTGGCTGCGCTCAACATCAAGTAGCAACCACCTGTGTCCAGCAACGAGCCCCTCAGCTCCTGTCTACCTTCCGACCTTCTCTTCTTCCTGTGAATCGCCCTTGATCTTTTTCGTGTGCTTCGTGGTGAGTAAGGGGCCTGTCCCAGGTCAGTCACGGACGGCGTTCTGGACCGAGCCGATGGAGCGGATCCAGGGCTCGTCGTTGCGCACTGCGGCCGGCAGGTCCTCGGCGGCGCGCTGGGCGGCCGCCCGGTCGGAGAAGACTCCGGCCAGGATGACCACGAAGTCGCGGTTGTTGACCCGGGTCGGGATGTAGCGGATGGCACCCAGATCGTGCTGGTCCGCGTATGCGCGTGCGGCCTCCATGTTCGGCGCGGCCAGCAGCTGGATGGTCGTGGCGCTGCCGTCCTGGTTGTTCAGCCAGTCGCGGTCACTGGCCAGACGCGCGGCGTCGGCGTCGTCCACGGCCGGTGCTTCGGCGGCGGGTTCCGGCTCGGGTTCCGGTTCCGGCTCTGGCGCCGGTTCCGGTGCGGGCTCGGGGGTTGGCTCCGGCTCGGGTGCTGGCTCCGGCTCCGGAGCGGGTTCTGCGTCACCGGCTTCTGCGGTGGGTTCAGGTTCGGGTTCGGGTGCTTCTGCGGCCGGTTCCGGGGAGTCGGTCCCGGGCGCGGACGGTTCGGCCGCGGCCGGCGGGGGCAGATCCAGCGGGTCGGCCACGGCGATCTCGTCATCGTGCGCGGGCGCCGGCTCGGGCCTGGGTTCGGGCTCGGCCTCGGTGACGCGCGGTTCGGGCAGGGGTAGCTCGATGATCTCGCTGTCGGCGGGCGCGGGCTCGCCCTCCAGCAGTTGCCAGGCGACCGGTGCGGCGATCCCCAGTGCCACGGTGATGGCGACGGCGGGTACGAACCAGCGCTGGTTCCAGAACGCGGCGTTTTCCGGTGCCGGGGGCTCGGGGATACGGTCGTCGGCCGCAATGCTGCCCGGCTCGCTCGCGGAGCTCTCCGGGGCGGGAGGCTCGGCGGTGGAGGTGGACAGGGCTTCGGCCGCGGGCGTGAAGTCCTCGTCGTCGCGGCTCGCCCGGAGGCTCGGTTCCGGGTCCGGGGCGGGCTCGGGGGTCGGCTCGGGCTCCCTGCGAGCGGCGTGAAAGGCCGGTTCTTCTGTGTCCGGTTCCGGGTCGGGGGTATCGACCTCGGCGGCGTCCCCTGCGGCCACGCCGGGCGCGGCGCTGCCGGTGGTCGCCGCGGCGCTGGCCCGGCGCTCGCTGCGGCACTGGCGTTCGAGGAAGCTGTTGGCCTCGCGGTTGAGGTTGCCCGGCAGGCCCTGGCTGGTGGTCTGCAGGTGGGCAATGGCGTCCGCGTCCAGCAGGCGGTCGGGGTCGGTCAGGCCCGCCGCCTGCAGGCGGTGGCGCAGGTAGGCCGCGGTCTGTTCCAGGTTGAAGGCGCGCAGGCTGACTCGGGTGACCTGATCCTCGTCGGAGGGATCGGGCAGGTACAGGCGGCGGCGCAGCAGGCCGCCGGACCCCACCAGGATGATGCGCGGGGCGCGGCCGTGCTTGGCGAGGACCTCGCTGCGCATCCGCATCAGATTGTTGACGATGTCGGTCCCCACCAGGTGGGCGTCGTCCATAGCAATGACCGGGTCGACGCCGTCGGCGACGCGGTCGGCCAGCAATTCGGTCAGGGGGCGGTCGGGGTCGTCCGCGTTCTGCGAGCGCAGGTAGTTGCGAATGGTGTTGTCCACCGATTCGAACTGGGTATTGATCCGTGCGCGGAAGGCAATCAGCTCGAACGGGTCGGGCAGCATGGCCAGCAGCCGCATCAGCTGCAGGCTGCGTCCGGAGCCGTTCTCCCCGGTCATCAGGACGACCGCCCCGGGGCCGTTCAGAGCAGCCCGTGCCGATTCCAGCTGGCCGTCCAGCAGCGGGTCGCTGTAGATGAAGGTCTCGTCGGGGGCGTCGTCAAACGGCGGCGCGTGCAGGCCGAGTTGTTCCAGGCATTGTTCGGAAAGCGCCATCGGATTCGGTCTCAGGTCAGCGTGCCCAGGTCGAACAGGCGGTGGTGTTCGCGGATGGCGTGGCGGTCGGTCATGCCGGCGATGTAGTCGGCGATGGCGCGTTGCAGGGCGTGCGGATCATGCGCGGCGATTGCGTCCGCGTGGCGCTGGAAGTTCTCGGGCATCAAGCGGGGCTCGGACTCGAACGCGGCGAACAGGTCGTGGATCAGCTGACGTGCCTTGTGCATGACCCCGTGGACCTGATGGTGATGGTAGAGGTTCTCGCGCAGGAAGCCCTTGAGTTCACGCGCCTGCTCGGCCACCTCCGGGCTGAAGCGGATCAGGGCCTCCCCGGCGCGGCGGACGTCATCGGCGGACTGCGGGCGGTGGCGGTCGATGGCCGCCTGGCTGCTCCCGATCAGGTCGCTGACCAGGGTGTCGATCATGCGGCGCACGGTCTCGTGCTGGGTTCGCCGTGGATCCAGATCCGGATAGCGGGCCTGGACCTTCTCGCGGCAGTCGCGGAACAGGGTGACCTCGGCGAGGCGGTCCATGGTGAGCAGGCCGGAGCGAAGGCCGTCGTCGACGTCGTGATTGTTGTAGGCGATCTCGTCGGCCACGTTGGCGAGCTGGGCCTCCAGGCTCGGCTGTTCCTTCTGCAGGAAGCGCACCCCGACCTCGCCCAGCTGGCGGGCCTTTTCGGGCGAGCAGTGCTTGAGGATGCCCTCGCGCGTCTCGAAGGTCAGGTTGAGGCCGTCGAACTCGGCGTAGTGGCGCTCCAGCAGATCGACGATGCGCAGGGACTGCAGGTTGTGCTCGAAGCCGCCGTGCTCGCGCATGCAGGCATTCAGGGCGTGCTGCCCGGCGTGCCCGAACGGCGTGTGGCCGAGGTCATGCGCCAGGGCGATGGCTTCGACCAGGTCCTCGTTCAGTTGCAGGGCGCGCGCGATCGAGCGCCCGATCTGCGCGACCTCCAGCGAGTGGGTCAGACGGTTGCGGAACAGGTCGCCCTCGTGGCTGATGAAGACCTGGGTCTTGTACTCCAGGCGGCGAAAGGCGCTGGAGTGCACGATGCGATCGCGATCGCGCTGGAAGTCGCTGCGGTGGCGGGGGGCGGGCTCCGCCTTGGCGCGCCCGCGCGAGTGCGCGGGATCGTAGGCCCAGGGTGCCAGTCCCGGTGTGAGGCTGCCGGGCGTGGTCATGGCCTCAGGCGACACGGGCATGCTCGCGCAGGGTATGGTCCAGGGCCGCCGGATCGAATGCGTCGGTCAGCACGGCCTCGCCAATGCCGCGCAGCAGGACCAGCCGCAGGCGGCCACTGGCGACCTTCTTGTCGATGGCCATCAATTCGCGGAAGCGCTCCGGGGTGACCTCGGCCGGGGGCTCCAGGGCCAGGCCGGCGCGTCGGATCAGGGCCTCCGCGCGTTCGCGGCCGGCGCGGTCCAGCCAGCCCATGCGCTCCGACATGCGTGCGGCCATGGCCATGCCGGTGCCGACGGCCTCCCCGTGCAGCCAGGCGCCATAGCCCATGCCGGCCTCGATCGCGTGGCCGAAGGTATGGCCCAGGTTCAGCAGGGCGCGGATGCCGCCCTCGCGCTCGTCGGCGGCGACGATCTCGGCCTTGCAGGCGCAGGAACGGCGAATGGCGTGGGCCAGCGCCTCCGGATCCAGCGCGCCGAGGGCGTCGATGTGCTCCTCCAGCCAGGCGAAGAAGTCGGCGTCGCGGATCAGGCCGTACTTGATGACCTCGGCCAGGCCGGCCTGCAGCTCGCGCCGGGGCAGGGTCTTCAGGGTGTCGGTGTCGATCACGACCGCGCGCGGCTGGTGGAAGGCGCCGATCATGTTCTTGCCCAGCGGGTGGTTGACCCCGGTCTTGCCGCCCACGGAGGAGTCGACCTGGGCGAGCAGGGTGGTCGGCACCTGCACAAAGTCGATGCCGCGCTGGTAGATGGCGGCGGCAAACCCGGCGATGTCGCCGACCACGCCGCCGCCGAGGGCGACAATCCGGCTGCCCCGGTCCAGGCGAGCCTCCAGCAGCCGGGTCAGGATGCTTTCCACCGTGGCCAGCGTCTTGTGCTGTTCGCCGTCGGGCAGTTCGATCCACAACGGCTCGCCGTCAAGGTCGCAGGCCGCGAGGCTGCGGCGCAGGGCGTCGCCGTACAGGGGGCCCACGGTGGTGTTGGTCACCACCGCGACGCGCCGGCCCGCCAGCGCCGGGCGCAGGTGTTCCGGGGCGGCCAGCATGCCCGGCCCGATGTGGATCGGGTAGGCGCGCTCGCCCAGTTCGACATTGAGGCTTTCCATGTACGCCATCATAGCGTGCGGGCCGATGATGGCGTAAGCCGGGCATGCGCCGTGCTGCGGATCGCTTCACGGACTTTTGCAATTGGTGCGGGTTGGATTACCATAGGGAGTTCTGCATGGTCGCCCGGAGTGTTGGCGGCCGGTTTTGTTGTTTTTGATCGAAAAGATCCAGCATCCGTTTCGGAGATTGTATGCCGCACGTACGAGTTCGTGAGAATGAGCCCTTCGAGGTCGCCCTGCGCCGTTTCAAGCGCACCTGCGAGAAGGCCGGCGTGGTCGCGGAAGTCCGCCGCCGCGAGTACTACGAAAAGCCGACCACCGAGCGCAAGCGCAAGGCCGCGGCCGCGGTGAAGCGCCAGCTTAAGAAGAACTCCCGCGACATGACCCGTCGGGTGCGCCTGTACTGAACCCCTGTCCGGGTAGCTGCCCGGACCCGAGGACCCGACCATGTCGCTCAAGGCCCGGTTGCAGGATGACGTGAAGCAGGCCATGCGGGCCCGGGAGAAGGACCGCCTGGCGGCATTGCGCATGATTCAGGCCGAGGTGTCGCAGTTCGAGGTCGACGAGCGGCGCGAGGCCGACGACGACACCGTTCTGGCAATCCTCAATCGCATGCTCAAGCAGCGGCGCGACTCCATCGATCAATACCAGAAGGGTGGTCGCGAGGATCTCGCCGAGCGCGAGGCCGCCGAGATCGCCATCATTGAGGAATACATGCCGGAGCCGCTGGATGCGGCGGCCCTCGATCAGCTGGTGCAGGAGGCGATCGCCGAGACCGGCGCCGCGGCCCCCGGCGACATGGGCAAGGTGATGGGCGTACTCAAGCCCCGGGTCTTCGGTCGTGCCGACATGGGTCAGGTGAGCCAGAAGGTCCGGTCCGCACTGGGGCATTCTTGACCGTTACGCTCGTTTGAGCGAAACGGACCATTCCTGAACGCATGAACGGTTGAACCCCGTGGCGTCATGCCGCCGGTTCCCGTCGGAGCGAGTGATCCATGGCTTCCAATCCGATGCAGTTCCTGGACCTGCCGCGCCAGGACCCTCAGAAGACCCCTGCCGAGATTCGTATCCACGAGTTCGGCGAGATCATTGGTCAGTTCGACCCGGCGACCGCGGGGCAGCAGGCGGGCCGCTGTCTGGCTTGCGGCAATCCCTATTGCGAATGGAAATGCCCGGTCCACAACTTCATCCCCAACTGGCTGAAGCTGGTGGAGGAAGGCAACCTGTTTGCCGCGGCCGAGCTCTCGCACAAGACTAACTCCCTGCCCGAGGTCTGCGGCCGTGTGTGCCCGCAGGACCGTCTTTGCGAGGGCGCCTGCACCCTGAATGACGGCTTCGGCGCGGTCACCATCGGCTCGGTCGAGAAGTACATCACCGACGAGGCATTGAAGGCCGGCTGGCGCCCGGATCTCTCCGACGTCACCGCGACCGGCAAGCGGGTCGCGGTGATTGGCGCCGGCCCCGCGGGGCTGGGCTGCGCCGATATCCTGGCCCGTAACGGCGTGCAGGCGGTGGTGTTCGATCGCTATCCGGAAATCGGTGGCCTGCTGACCTTCGGCATCCCGCCGTTCAAGCTGGAAAAGCACGTCATCCGCACCCGCCGTGAGATCCTCGAGGGCATGGGGGTCGAGTTCCGGCTGAATACCGAGATCGGCCGCGACATCGCGATGGACGCCCTGCTGGAGGAATACGATGCCGTGTTCCTCGGCATGGGCACCTACACGGCGATGCAGGGCGGCTTTCCTGGCGAGGACCTGCCGGGCGTGTATCCGGCCCTGCCGTTCCTGATCTCCAACATCCGCCAGGTGATGAACTGGCCGCAGGAAGAGGGCGGCGAGTTCATCGACATGGCCGGGCAGCGCGTGGTCGTGCTGGGCGGCGGCGATACCGCGATGGACTGCAACCGCACCTCGATTCGCCAGGGCGCCGCCTCGGTGACCTGCGCCTACCGGCGCGACGAAGAGAACATGCCCGGCTCGCGCAAGGAAGTGGTGCATGCGCGCGAAGAGGGTGTGCACTTCGAATTCAACGTGCAGCCGGTGGAGATCGTCGGCGACGGCAAGGTGGAGGGCGTGAAGGTCGTGCGCACCCAGATGGGTGCCCCGGACGAACGCGGCCGCCGCCGTCCCGAACCGGTCCCCGGCTCGGAGCACGTGATCCCGGCCGACCGGGTGCTGATCGCCTTCGGCTTTCGTCCGTCGCCCTCGGACTGGTTTGCCGACTACAAGATCGGTATCGACGAGGGCGGGCGCGTGCAGACCGCGGGCGAGCATGCCTTCCAGACCGGCAACCCGAAGGTGTTTGCCGGCGGCGACATGGTGCGCGGCTCCGACCTGGTGGTCACCGCCGTCTTCGAGGGCCGCGAGGCCGCCGAAGGCATCCTCGAATACCTCGGCGTCTGAGCCTTTCGATGTCCAATAGCCTGAAAAACGATCGTCTCCTGCGGGCCCAGTTGCGCGAGCCGGTGGACCGTCCGCCGATCTGGATCATGCGCCAGGCCGGGCGCTATCTGCCGGAATACCGCGAGACCCGCGCGCAGGCCGGCAGCTTCATGAGCCTTTGCCAGAACCCGGAGCTGGCCTGCGAAGTCACCATGCAGCCGCTGCGCCGGTTCCCGCTGGACGCCGCGATCCTGTTTTCCGACATCCTGACCATTCCGGATGCGATGGGGCTGGGGCTGTACTTCGAGACCGGCGAGGGCCCGCGATTCCGCGAGCCGGTCCGCACGCTGGAGGCGATCGAGAACCTCCCGGTGCCCGACCCGGAGCAGGAACTGCGCTACGTGATGGATGCGGTGCGCCTGATCCGCCGCGAACTGGACGGCCAGGTGCCGCTGATCGGCTTCGCCGGCAGCCCGTGGACCGTGGCGACCTATATGGTCGAGGGCCAGGGCTCGCGCGACTTCGCCGAGACCAAGCGTCTGATGTACGGCGAGCCGCAGGCGATGCACGCCCTGCTGCAGAAGGTGGCCACCGCGGTCACCGACTACCTCAACGCCCAGATCCGCGCCGGCGCCCAGTCGGTGATGATCTTCGACACCTGGGGCGGTTCCCTGACCCCGCGCGCTTATCGCGAGTTTTCGCTGGCCTACATGCAGCGCATCGTCGATGGCCTGATCCGCGAGAACGACGGTCGCCGTGTGCCGGTGACGCTGTTCACCAAGGGCGGCGGTGCCTGGCTGGAGACGATGGCCGACACCGGGGCGGATGCCCTGGGCCTGGACTGGACCATCGAGATCGGCGAGGCCAGCCGGCGGGTCGGCGACCGCGTCGCGTTGCAGGGCAATCTGGACCCGTCGGTGCTCTACGCGCCGGAGGCCGTGGTGCGCGAGGAGACGCGGCGGGTGCTGGACGGCTTCGATCGCGATACCGGCCACGTCTTCAACCTGGGTCATGGCGTTCACCCGGGGATCGACCCCGAGCGCGTCGCCGCGATGGTGGATACGGTCACGAACTACCGCCGATAGCGGCATCCGGCTCGCCGCGGCCCGGACGGGCCGCCGAGGCATTCCACGAACCGCGCTTTTCGCTGGCGGCGCCTGCTCTTGAGGCCCCGCTCAGTCCGCCGGTGCCGGCGCTTCTTCGGCGTCGGCCTCTGCCAGCAGCCTTTCTACCTCCGCGCGCGTGGCCCGGGGCATCGGTCGCCCGTCCACCGGGGAGGGGGGCGACTGGCGCAACCCGTCCAGCGGGAAGACCGTCAGTTCCACGTCGGTGTCGTCGGGTCCGCGAAAGGCGAGGAAGGGAATGCGCTGCTCGCGGCCCTGACGGCTGCGATAGCGGCGTTCCCCGGTCTCGCACTGGATACCCCGTTCACCCAGTTCCAGGATCACCTCCTCCACGGTCTCGGCAAAACCATGCAGATTGAGCAGGGGCTGGGATTCGACCAGGCCCTGGAGCAGGGGGCCGACCAGGCGCGGCTCGAGATGGCGCAGGCGCTCCATCACGATCAGGGCCGCCGCCAGTCGTTCCCGATAGGCAGCGCGGCTGGCCGGGCTGGCGAACAGCCGGCTGCGCTCGATGGCGGCATCCTGGATCTCCAGATTGCCGGGCATCTCGTGACGGTTGTCCACTCCCAGGTGCTCGGCGGCCTTGCGCTTGGCGAGCGCAAAGTCGCGGATGCCGTCGTCCAGCATGATGCGCGCGGCCTCCTGCGCCAGTTCCTGGCGGATACGCGAAGGGGTGCCCATCAAAACACCAGTTCGGGTTGCTGACTGCCGCTGTCGCCGTTGCTCCCCGGGATCACGTGGCCGCGCTCCGGGATCTGATGGGGCAGTAGCCACTGGTTGCGCGCGCCCGGCGTGTTGTCACTGGGCGCGCGCTGGCCATTCGGCAGGATGGCGACGCGCACGAGGTCGTCGGGGCGCTCCAGCGGGCGTTCCGGCTCATCCGCCAGAACGCTCCCCATGAAGCGCGTCCAGATCGGCAGTGCCGCGCGTCCGCCGCTCTCGCGCCGGCCCAGTTCGCGATTGTCGTCAAACCCGATCCAGGCGGTCGCGACCAGATCCGCGTTGAACCCGGCGAACCATGCGTCGCGGTAGTTGTTGGTGGTGCCGGTCTTGCCGGCCAGGTCCGAGCGCCCGAGTTCCAGGGCGCGCCGGCCGGTGCCCGAGGTGATCACCCCGTGCAGCATCTCGCTCATCTGCCAGGCGACCCCGGGCTGCAGCACCGGCGTGGGGTCAGTGTACTGCAGGGGCCCGCTGCTCGCGACCAGCGGCAGGTCCTGCCCTCTGGGGCTGGAGCAGGGGGCCGGGCAGGCGCGTTCGGTGGGCGCCTCGTAGAGCACCTCGCCATCCACGGTCTCGATGCGGGTGATGATCCAGGGGCTGTTCAGGCGGCCGCCGCTGGCGAATACCCCATAGGCGTTGTTGAGCTGCAGCGGGGTCAGAGTTCCCGTGCCCAGGACCATGGACAGGTTGTTTGGCTGGGTTTCCAGGTCCAGGCCGAAGCGGGTCAGTTCCTGATGGACGTTCCCGGTACCCAGGCGGTCCAGCAGCCGGATAGACGCGAGGTTGCGGGAGTTGGCCAGTGCCTCGCGCAGGGTGGTTTCGCCATGGAAGCGCCGGGTGTAGTTCTGGGGTCGCCATTCCGCCCCGAGCGCTGGGTCGTTGAAGACCATCGGGGCGTCGATGACGGTCCCTTCGGGGCGGTAGCCCTCGCGCAGGGCGAGGGCGTACACCAGTGGCTTGAAGGCCGAGCCGGGCTGGCGCTGGGCCTGGGTCGTCCGGTCGTAGCGGTTTTCGAAGAAATCGAACCCGCCGGCCAGGGCTGTGATGGCACCGTCCTCCGGGGCCTGCGCGATCACGGCCCCGGTAACCTCCGGCTTCTGCGCCAGGCGCCAGCGCCCGTCGGTGTAGGGGCGGATGCGGATGACGTCGCCGCGGGCGAAATCGGGCGATCCGGCCCATTCGCGGTCCTCCGGCAGGATTGTCTGCTCGCCGATGCGGCCACCGTCGACCCGCAGGGTCCCGTCCTCGTCCAGGCCCAGCATCACTGCGGGAAAAAGCAGGCGTCCGTGGATGCCGATGGCCTTCAGTGCCCGTTCGCGGGCATCGGAATCGTCCAGGGTGGCCTCCGGAATGCGCATCTCCGGACCGCGAAAACCGTGACGCTCGTCATATTCCAGCAATCCTTCCCGGAGGGCCTGATTGGCCGCTTCCTGCTGGCGGGAATCAATCGTGGTGTGCACCTGGAGCCCGCGGCGATAGGCCTCGTCACCCCACAGGTTCACAACCATCTGGCGTGCCATCTCCGCGACCCAGTGGGCGTCGATTTCGGTCGCGGCGGTGTGGCGTTCCGACAGGACCGGGCGCGACACCGCCGTTTCGAAGGCGGCCTCGTCGATTGCGCCGGTCTCCAACATCCGTCGCAGCACATAGTTGCGGCGGATCTCGGCGCGTTCGGGGCTGGCGACCGGGTTGGTCGTGGAGGGGGCCTTGGGCAGGGCCGCGAGGGTGGCGATCTCGTCCAGTTCCAGATCCTCCAGCGACCGGCCGAAGTAGACCCGCGAGGCAGCCTCGATACCGTAGGCCCGCTGGCCCAGATAGATCTTGTTCAGATACAGCTCGAGGATCTCGTCCTTGGACATTTCCTGTTCCAGACGGATGGCCAGGAAGATCTCGCGGAGCTTGCGTTCATACGTGCGGTCGCGCGTAAGAAAGATGTTGCGCGCCAGCTGCATGGTGATCGTGCTGCCGCCCTGGGTGCGCTGGCCGCCGGTGGAGACGAGGTTGAGCGCGGCCCGGGCCAGCCCCATCACGTCCACGCCCGGATGATCGTAGAAACGCTCGTCCTCGGCCGCGATAAAGGCGTCGCGAACCTGCTGCGGGATGGCGTCGATCGGCACCGGGATGCGCCGCTCTTCCGCGAACTCGCCCATCAGGCGTCCGTCCGCGCTGCGTACCTGCAGGGGTGTCTGCAGGCGCACGTCCCGCACGGCGTCCGCCTCGGGGAGGGTGGGTGCGTAGTGAACGTACAGGGCGGCCAGGGCGACGGACAGGCCGATACCGGCTGCCAGAATCAGGGCCAGCAGCGCCGTAATAATCTTAAAGACCGGATTCATGACAGCAAAAAAAGTGAGGCCAAGGTGAGAAGTCGCATTCAATGCGACTTGCAACCTCGAAGTCGCGGTGTATATTGTGAACGAGCTAGCATACGTGATTGTAACGCTACCAGTTACTTTCGTTGGGGTATACAGGGGGATGTGTGCTGAGTCTCGGAAAATCCAAACATGGGGTCCTGGGCGTGGACATCAGCTCGGCAGCCGTCAAGGTGCTGGAGCTGGCGCGACAGGGTAAGGGGTACCGGGTCGAGGCCTTCGCGGTCGAGCCGTTGCCGGACGGGGTGATGGTCGACAAGGTCTGTCAGGACACCGAGGCCGTGGGCAATGCCCTGGCCCGGGCGGTCAAGCGGTCCGGGACTCGACTCAAGCACTGTGCGATGGCCGTCCCCTCCTCCGCTGTCATCACCAAGACCATTCAAATGTCGGCCGCGCTGGGCGATGCGGAACTCGAAGGCCAGGTCTTCGTGGAGGCCGATCAGTACATCCCCTACACCCTCGAAGAGGTCAACCTGGACTTCCAGGTCCTGGGCAAGAACGAGAAGAACCCGCAGATGGTGGATGTCCTCGTGGTGGCCTCGCGCCGCGAGAACGTCGATTCGCGCGTGGCCATTGCCGAGGCCGCCAAGCTGACCCCCGAGCTGGTGGACGTCGAGGCCTACGCGATCGAGCACACCGCCGAGCGCCTGATGGAGCAGATCCCCGATCGCGAAAGCAAGCCTATCGTGGCGGTGGTGGACGTCGGCTCCTCGGTCACCGCGGTGTACGTCGTCAGCCAGGACGAGGGCGTGGTCTACACCCGCGAGCAGAATTTCGGCGGTCGCATGCTTACCGAGGAGATTATGCGCCGCTACAGCATGAACTATCAGGAAGCCGGGTCCGCCAAGATGAGCGGTGACCTGCCGGCCGACTACGGCAGCTCCATCCTCGAGCCCTTCAAGCAGACCATGGTCGACCAGATCCAGCGGCTGCTGCAGTACTTCTACGTCACGCGCCCGCAGGACACCATCGACCACATCCTCCTGGGCGGCGGGTGTGCGGCCATCCCGGGTGTGGACGAACTGCTGGAGGAGGCTGCCGGCACGCCGGTCTCCATCGCCAATCCGTTCCGCGGCATGGCGCTGGCCAAGCGGGTCAACCAGGAACGCTTCGCCAATGATGCCCCGGCGCTGATGACCGCCTGTGGCCTGGCCATGCGGGGGTATGCGTCATGATCTACATCAACCTCCTTCCCTGGCGCGAGAAGGCCCGCGAGCAACGGCGCAAGCAGTTCTTCGGTGCGGCCGGCGGCGCCGCCGTGGTCGGCGTCCTGCTGGCCTTCGCCGGCTACAGCTTCATGGGCGCGCTGATTGACCATCAGCAGTCGCGCAACCAGATGCTGGAGAGCGAGATCCGCGAGCTGGACCGCCAGATTGCCCGGATCCGAGATCTGGACGAGCAGCGCGAGGCGCTTATCGCCCGCATGGAAGTGATCCAGACCCTGCAGGCCCGCCGTCCCGAGGCGGTCCACCTGTTTGACCAGCTGGTCGAGACGCTGCCCGATGGCACATTCCTCAGCGAGGTTCGTCAGGAGGGCGAGAATGTCCGGCTGGTCGGGCGTTCCGAGTCCAACACGCGGATCTCCGCGCTGATGCGCCGGATCGACGCGTCGCCCTGGCTGGGCAGTTCCAACCTGCAGATCATCGAGACCCGGGAAGAGGGCCGTCTCCAGGTGCGTGACTTCCGTCTGGATGCCACGCAGACCCGGCCGGATGCCGAAGAGGGGGATTCCTGATGGATCTCAAGGAACTCAACCAGATCGACTTCAACAACATCGGGGAGGCCTCCTGGGGCGTCAAGGGCCTGATCCTGGTCGTAATTGTCCTGGCCATCCTCGGCCTGTCCTACTACCTGTTCATCGGTGATCAGCGCACGGATCTCGAGCGCGCGGAGAGCCGTGAACTGCAGCTGCGCGACGAGTTCGAGGACAAACAGCAGCGCGCCGCCAACCTTCAGGCCTACGAGGACCAGCTGGAGGAGATGGAGCGCATGTTCGCCTCCCTGCTCGAGCTGCTGCCCAGCAGCGCGGAGATCCCCAGTCTGCTGGTGGACATCTCGCAGACCGGATTGCAGGCGGGGCTGGAAATCGAGCTGTTCGAGCCGCGCGGCGAGAACCGCCGTGACTTCTACGCCGAGGTCCCGATCCGGCTGCGGGTCCGCGGCGGATACGAGGACCTTGCCGAGTTCGTCAGCGGGGTGTCGGCCCTGCCTCGGGTGGTGACCATGCACAACATGCATATCCGTCCCGGTGATTCCGACAATGACCTGCTGATGGATGCGGTCGCCCGCACCTACCGCTACCTGGAGGAGAACTGATGAAGCATTCTTCCATGCAGGTGGTGTGGCCCGGGTTGGCCCTGGTGCTGGCGGGTGGCTTCCTGCTTTCCGGCTGTACCCAGGATAACCGCGACCTCGAGCGCTATATCGCCGAGGTAAAGGAGCGCCCGGGGAGCGGGATCGAGCCGATCCCGACCCTGGACCCGCACGAACCGTACCTCTATCCCGGACATACGCGGTCGCCGTTTGACTCGTCGGTAATCGCGCAGCCGGAGCTGGCGGCGGCCGAGGGGCAGCCGGGTGATGCCGAGGTCGATCCCGATCGCCCGCGCGAGTTCCTCGAGGGCTTCCCGCTGGATTCCCTGCGCATGGTCGGGTCGCTGGAGCAGCATGGCGTTCGCTATGCCCTGGTCCGAACCCCGGACCGCGGGGTCCAGCGGGTAACCGAAGGCAACTACATGGGACAGAACCACGGCGAAATCGTCGAAATCACGCCCACCCAGATCCGGCTGATCGAGGTGGTGCCGGATGCCTTCGGGGGCCATGTTGAACGCGAGAATTCGGTAGCGCTGACCGAATAGCGGTTGGGGGAGAAGAACATGATGACGAGCATTCGCCGCAAGGTCGGCATAACCAACAGGGGATTCAACATGGGTTCTTCCATGCGCACTTTCGCAGGGACGGTCGTGGCCGGCCTGCTGTTCATGGTGTCCCAGGGGGTGGCTGCCACCGAACTGGAAGAGATCCGGGCCGGCAGCCTGAGCGGGGACCGGGTGCAGGTGAACCTGCGCTTCTCCGAAGCACCGCCCTCCGACATCCGCGCCTTTGCGATCGACTCGCCGCCGCGGATTGCGCTGGACCTGCCCAACGTGGGCAACGCGCTGCCACAGCGCGAGACCGACCTGAACGTCGGGCCCATACTGCGCGCCAGCTCCGTGGAAGCGGGCAATCGCACGCGCGTGGTCCTGAATCTGACCCAGGCCTCCGAATATCAGACTCGGGTGGAGGGCAACAATCTGATCCTGACCCTGGGACGCGGCGTCTCCGAGGCGGATGCCCGGACCCAGCAGGTCGTGGACCGTGCGGGTGAACCGACCCCGGTCACCCGCAGTGCGCGCCCGGTCGAGATTACCGGAATCGACTTCCGTCGCGGCAGCGAGGGCGAGGGTCGCGTCGAGGTCGATCTGTCGCGCTCCGGCGCGGAGATCAACGTCCGTGAGCAGGCGGGCCGCATCGAGATGACCTTCCCTCGCGCAATGATCGACGAAGCCCTCGAGCGCCGCCTCGACGTCGTCGACTTTGCCACCCCGGTGCATATGATCGATACCGTCGCGGAACGTGACCGCGTGCGCATGGAGGTCGAGGCGCGCGGGGAATACGAGATCCTGTCCTACCAGAGCGACCGCCAGTTTGTCCTCGAGGTCGCCCCGATCTCCGAGGCCGAGCGCCAGGCCCGTGCGCGTGAGGAAGAGGAATTCGAGGGTGAACGCCTGTCGCTGAATTTCCAGGACATCGAGGTGCGCTCCGTCCTGCAGCTGCTGGCGGACTTCACCGATCTGAACATCGTGGTCAGCGATACCGTGGGGGGCAACATCACGCTTCGCCTGAATAACGTCCCCTGGGACCAGGCCCTGGACATCATTCTGCAGGCCCGCGGCCTCGACAAGCGCATGGATGGCAACGTCCTGTACGTCGCCCCCAGTGAGGAGATCGCCGCGCGCGAACGCATGGAGATGGAGGCCGAACGTGATCGCCAGGAGCTCGAGCCCCTGCGCACCGAGTTCGTGCAGATCAATTTCGCCCAAGCCGAACAGATCGCTTCCCTGATCCGGAGTGACGAGGGGGCGCAATTCCTTTCCGAGCGCGGCAATGTCACGATCGATAGCCGCACAAATACGCTGCTGGTGCAGGACACTCAGAGCCGCATCGAGGACGTGCGGCGCTTGGTCTCGACGCTGGATGTGCCGGTGCAGCAGGTCCTGATCGAGACGCGTATCGTCATTGCTCGAGACAGCTTTAATCGCGAACTTGGTGCCCGTTTTGGTGTTTCTGGTTCGCGTGGCGAGGGGCGACGGACTCAGCTCGGTGCGGGTGGGTCTCTTGACGGCGCGAGTGCCGCGCGAGGGACGTCTTCTGGCAGCCGAGGGGCCGGTGAGTTGGCGACCGGGGTCGAACTAGGCAATCGTTTGAATAGTTCGTTACCTGCAGGGAATGACGCAGGTCGTGCTGGCATCAGTATTCTGCGAAGCGGGGTGTTGCTGGATCTTGAACTCTCGGCGTTGGAGGTTGAGGGCCGGGGCGAGATCATCTCCAGCCCGCGTGTTATCACGGCAAACGGTCAGACCGCGTATATCAAGGACGGTCAAGAAATTCCGTATCAGGAGGCGACAGCATCCGGGGCGACCTCTACCCAGTTCATCGAGGCTCTTCTGGCGACCGAGGTAACCCCTCAGATCACGCCCAACGGTAATGTCATTCTCGACATTCGCGTGAACAAGGATGAGCCTGATTTTGCCCAGGCGGTACTCGGTGTGCCGACTATCAACAAGCGTGAGGTTGAGACACAAGTCTTTGTCGGGGACGGAGAGACGGTGGTTCTTGGTGGTGTCTACGAAATCGAGAGCAGCGAGTCTCTGGAAAAGGTGCCATTCTTTGGTGATATACCGTTCTTGGGTAATTTGTTCCGGAATCGTGCGACCGAGAATGCGAAGGCAGAGCTGTTGATCTTTGTGACGCCGCGGGTGCTTGACTAGGCGCACGGAGCGCCCGTTGCGCGCGAGGTTTAACGTCCGAACCAGAAAGCCGGGGCCTGTCCCTGGCTTTTCTTTGGTGGGTGCAGCCAGTAGCCTTGGTGACCATGCAGAACATCGTATTGGTAGGCCCGATGGGGGCCGGCAAGAGCACTATCGGGCGTGGCCTGGCCGGGCTGCTGCGGCGTCCCTTCTTCGATACCGATCAGGAGATCCAGCGGCGTACCGGCGTGGATATCCCGACCATCTTCGAGTTCGAGGGCGAGGCGGGGTTTCGCAAACGCGAGACGGCAATGCTGGAATCCCTGCTGCAACAGGAGGGGGCTGTCATCGCCACGGGCGGCGGGATTGTCGAACGCCCGGAGAACCGCGAGCGGCTGCGCGATCAGTTCGTGATCTACCTGCGCGTCCCGGTTGAAGAGCAGTTCCGCCGCACTCGGCGCAACCGCAAGCGTCCGCTGATCGCGGAGGCGGCGGATCCGAAGGCGCGGCTGCAGGAGCTGTTCGAGGCGCGAGACCCGCTCTATCAGGAGATCGCCAGCCTGACCCTGGAGGGCAAGGGTCGCCGTGTGCGCGACGCCGTCAAAGGCGTGTGCTCGGCCCTCCAGGTCCAGCGCCCCGACCTCTGCCAACCCCGCTCCGACGCTGGGTCGAATTGACCACGAAGCTCACGAAGACACGAAGTAGGTCAAAAGCGTTTTGACCACAGAGGTCACGGAGGACACAGAGAAGGGAAAGGATTTGTGTGCCACTTAGCCCACAAAGGTACGAGATCGTCCCGATTCTTTGGTTTTCGAACCCTTGAACCACAGTGGTTGTGAACGTCCCCGGCAGACGTGACATCCCCTTACCGGCCGCCCAAGAATTCAGCCCTTCTTCGTGTTCTTCGTGCCCTCTGTGGTGCAACCGCCCTTGACCTTCAATTCCGCGTGGGCCTGCGTGGTGCAGGCGGCTAGTGGCGGGTGTTGCCGCCGCCGTCGGGGACGAACATGCCTTCCTGGGAGGGGGGCGAGCGGCGGCCGTGCGAGGCGTGATGGAACAGGAGCCGCCAGCGCGAATCCACCCGCCGCCAGGTCTGGCTGATCAGGATGGTCCCGGTCGGCGCCACGTCGCCCGGGCGGGTGATCGCCTCCTCGATGACCAGGCTGATGACTTCGCCGCTCTCGTGGCGCCCCACGATCTTCGGCTCGATGCCGATATTCAGTTCGCGCGCGAAGACCAGCAGCCAGCTCTCCATCACCTCCGCCACGCCGCGGTGCGCGCGCGGGCTGCCCGGGTGGATGCAGACGATGTCCGGCCGCTCGGCCCACAGGCGCATCATCTGCTCGATGTCGGCGGCGCGGAACGCGGTGTAGTACGCCTCGACGCAGCGGTCGGCATCGGTCTCCATCAGTGCATGCCCCCGGTCGGCCATTCCGGGGCCGGTTCCGGGTCCGGGCTGGCGTGGTGGAGCACCATGCGCCAGCTGTCGCCCACCTGGCGGTAGCCGTTGGTCGCCAGCATCACGCCCCGGCGCTCGCCGTGGACGTAGAGGTTTTCCCGCAGGACGTGCAGGACGAGGTCATCGCCCGGGATCGCCGTCACCTGGGTGCGGTGGACCACGACGCCGCGCATGCCGGGCAGAATGTCGTCCCAGCTCTCCAGGATCACGTCCGTGCCCTGCAGACGCTCGCCCCCGGGGTGGATGCAGACGCACTCGTCGCTGTCGTGCCAGACCTCGCGCATGCCCTGCGGGTCGCCCGCCTGAAAGGCTTCGTAGAACGCGGCTTCCGCGGACTGGGGAGAGGGGAACGTGGCCATACGCGTTGGGGGAGCTCCAGAAACGGAATGCTTATTGTCGCAGGAGCGCTTCCCGATGACGAATGCGGGGCGGGCCGGGAGATGACGTGGTCGGCTCGAGCCGCCAGAATGGCGCCCCCGGACCTCTGGAGCCCGCATGGCACGCATCCTCGCCACCGGCATTGTGACCCTCGACCATACCCTCGACGTCGCCGCATTTCCCGCCGAGGACGCGGAGATCCGCGCGCTCGCCAGCACGACCCAGCCCGGCGGCAACGCCACCAATACCGCGGCGATCCTGGCCCAGTTCGGGCACCGCCCGGGGCTGGCCGCGGTGATTGCCCGGGGCGCGGGCGGGGATGCCCTGGTCGAGCAGTTGCAGGCGCGCGGGCTGGACGTACAGCACTGCGTGCGGCGGCCCGGAGCGACGCCGACCTCGCATATCCTGCGTTCCCGGGCCACCGGCAGCCGTACCATCGTCCACCACCGCGATCTCCCCGAACTGGAGGAAGCGGATGTCTCCGGCGTGCCCTGGTCGGAATACGACTGGCTGCACTTCGAGGGCCGTAACCCCGAAGCCCTGGTCGCGATCCTGGCAGCCGCGCGCGCAAGTATCTTCGACCAGCCCGTATCGCTGGAGCTGGAGAAACCCCGTCCCGGCCTGGAGGCCTGCCTGGAGTATGCCGACGTCCTGATGCTTTCGCGGGACTGGGCCGCCACCGTGGCGGATACACCGGAGGACGCGCTGCGGCAGATGGCGAGCCGCTTCCCCGACCGCATCCTGACCGTGACGGCCGGAAGCGCCGGGGCCTGGCTGGCTGCCCGTGGCGCGATCCACCACTGTGCACCCACGCCCGGTCTGCAGGTCGTGGACAGCGTGGGTGCGGGAGATGCCTTCAATGCCGGCCTGATCGATGCACTGGTCTCCGGCACGCCCCCCGAGCAGGCTTTGTACGCGGCCGTGCGCCTGGCCGAGCGCAAGCTCGCGCAGCGCGGGTTCGAGGGGCTGGCGGCGGCGGTGTCCGACCTCGGTGCCGGGCCGGGTTAGGGCCGGGAGAAGGGGGATAGCCGCCTGTTCAGCGGCACACAGGCGTCAGTGGAGGGTCAGGCCTCTTCGCCGAAACGGTCGGCCACCAGTTCGGTCAGCGCGTCCAGCGCCTCGGGGGCATCCTCGCCTTCGGTCTCGATGGTGATCTCGCTGCCCTGGGCCGCGGCCAGCATCATGACCCCCATGATGCTCTTGCCGTTGACCTCCTGCTGGTTGCGGGAGACGGTGACATCGGCGGCGTACTGGCTGGCCAGGCTGACAAACTTGGCCGCAGCACGCGCGTGCATCCCCAGACGGTTAACGATGGGGACTACGCGCTGCGGCATCGCTGCACTCCTGGTCGCAGAGAAGGATTCCGTCATGCCCGCCGGACAGGGCCTTGTTGACCAGCTCGGTCAGCGGGAGATGCTGGTAGTTGAGGACGCGGATCAGCATCGGCAGGTTGATCCCGGCGATCACGCGCGCGTTGGCCCCGCGAGCCACTCGGCTGGCGACGTTGGAGGGGGTGGAACCGAACATGTCGGTCAGGATCAGTACCCCGGCGCCGCTGTCCAGAGTGGTCAGGCGCTCGCGGGCGCGGGCCAGGACCTCGTCGGGGTCGTCGTTCTGGGACATCGCCATGGACTCGCAGTCATCGGGCAGGCCGCCAAGCATGCTTTGTGCGGTCTGCAAGAGGGTGTCGCCCAGGTTTTGATGCGTGATCAGAATGAGACCAACGCCCATGGATCTGCTCCAATTGCGGGTTCCGTAGGGGCCTGCCCCCGCGCTTCGTGGTTACTGCTTGCCCAGCTCGCGGTGACGGGTGCTAACAGTAACATGTTCCCGGTCCCGCCACGCCCCCGCAAGGCGTTCGACCAGGTATACCGAGCGGTGTCGGCCGCCGGTGCAGCCGATCGAGACCGTCACGTAACTGCGGTGGTCCTCCAGCAGCCGCGGGAGCCACTGTGAGAGAAAGCCCTGGATGCTGTCGAACATGGCCGCGACCTCCCCGTGCCCCTCGAGGAACTCGCATACGGCCGGGTCGCGGCCGGTCAGGCCGGCCAGCTCGCGTTCGTAGTAGGGGTTGGGCAGACAGCGCACGTCGAATACGAAGTCCGAGTCCATCGGCGCGCCGTGCTTGAAGCCGAAGGACTGGAACAGCAGGGACAGCTCGTGCTCTCCGCGCTCGCCCATGCGGTCGCGCAGGGTACGGGCCAGGTCGTGCATCGACAGCCGCGAGGTGTCCACCGTCAGGTCGGCCTCCGCCGCGACGTGGCCCAGCCACTCGCGTTCGCGGTCGATGGCCTCCACCAGGGGCACGCCATCGCGCGCCAGCGGGTGACGCCGCCGGGTCAGGTGGTAGCGCCGCAGCAGTACGTCGCTTGAGGCCTGCAGGAACAGGACCTCCACCTGCAGGCCCTCCGCCCGTAGCCCGGCCAGCAGGCTGGCAAACCCCTTCAGGGCCTCCAGCCCGCTGCGCACGTCGACGCCCACCGCCAGATGGCGATCGCCCTCGGTGTCGTAGTGGCCCTGGCGCACCTGGCGAATCAGGTCCGGCAGCAGCGGCAGCGGGAGGTTGTCCACACAGAAATAGCCCGCGTCCTCCAGGGTGTGCAGGGCGACGGTCTTGCCGGATCCGGACAGACCGCTGACGATCAGCAGGCGCATGGCGGACTCAGCCCTCCGGGTCCGGGTTAGGGACGGTCGTGGCGGGCACGGCCCGGTGGTAGGGCGGCTCCTCGGCCTCGCCGCTCATCTGCCGGCGCTGGCGGGCGCGCAGGTCATCCCCGGCGATGTAGCCCTGCATGTGCAGCATGTGGTTGCGCACGGCGGCCTCGATCATCACCGCGATGTTGCGACCCGGCGCCACCGGGAGGCTGATCAGCGGAATCCGCAGGCCGAGGATGTCGATCTCGCCGCGGCGCCCGTTCAGCCGGTCGTCGGGGACCGGAGAGGGCTCGCCGTGATCGCGCAGGTCGATAATCAGCCGCAGGTACTTGCCGCCCTTGATTGCGGAGTCGCCGTACATCGCGCGGATGTTCAGCACCCCCAGGCCGCGTACCTCGAGCAGGTCCTGGAGCAGGGCCGGGCAGTGACCGCGCACGATGTCGGGGGCGATGCGCGCGAACTCGGGGGCATCGTCGGCGATCAGGCGGTGCCCGCGCGAGATCAGCTCCAGCGCCACCTCGCTCTTGCCGACGCTGGAGGCCCCGCTGATCAGGACGCCGATGCCGAGGATCTCCATGAACACGCCATGGCGCACCTCGAAGTGCGCCAGACGCTGCTGCAGGAAGTAGCGCAGCAGCGCGATGATCTCGTGGCTGCTGGTGCTGGAGCACAGGATCAGCGGCAGCGCCTCCTGCGGGGCATGGGGCATCTCCGAGAACGGGCAGGTGTCCTCGGCGAAGATCACCGCGGTGGTGCCGGTGCGGGCCATCTCCAGGATCAGGTCGTTGCGCTGGTCGTCGCTGAGGCCGGCGATGTAGCGGGCCTCGAAGTCCCCGATGACCTGGATGCGGTTGGGTCGGATCAGGTTGAGGTGGCCGGCCAGAGGCAGGTCATCCCCGTCCTCGCCGACCAGCTTGCGGTCGGGGGCGGCGTGCTCGCCATGCACGAAGCGCAGATCCAGGCGGTTGCCCATAGCCTGGATCAGGCTCTCCACGTTGATGTCGCGGGCAATCCCGCCTTCGCCCAGTGCCTCGTTCATGAGCAGGGCCGGCGGGGATCGGTGGCGTGGCAGGGTGCGGGGCGCACGGGATCAGCCCTCGCGGAAGCGGCGGACGAGTTCCTGTTCCAGGCTGGCGGCATCGCCGGCCCGGCGCAGGGCGGCAATGGTGTCCGGTTGCGAAAGCCCGCGCGCCAGCTGGGCCAGCAGGTCGAGGTGATCGCTGGTGGCGGCCTCCGGGACCAGCAGGGCGATCAGGATATCGACCGGCTCGTGGTCCATGGCGTCGAAGTCGACGCCGCTCTCCAGGCGCAGGACGGCCACGCGCGGAGCCTCGAGATCGGCCAGGCGGCCATGGGGGATCGCAACCCCATGGCCCAGGCCGGTGGAGCCCAGCTTTTCGCGCGCGGACAGGGCCTCGAAGATCGCGGTGCTGCCCGGTCCGCCGGCATCACCGCCGCCGGCGAGGAGTTCCGACAGGGCCTCCAGGGCCCGCTTCTGACTGGAGCATTCCGGCTCCAGGCGGATGCGCTCGGCGGTGATCAACTCGGCAATGGACATGGGTCAGGAGGCCTGCTCGCGATTGCGCTGGGCGCCCTCGGCCCGGTGATGATCCTTGACCTTTTCCTTGTGCTTGATCAGCTGGCGGTCGACCTTGTCGATCAGCGCGTCGATGGCGGCGTACATGTCCTCGTGGGAGGCCTCGGCGTGGATGTGATTGCCGCTGACCTGGAGATTCGCCTCGGCCTTGTTGAACTGGTTCTGGGTCTTCTCATGGGTCAGCACGACGTGCACGTCGATGACCTTGTCGAAGTGGCGTTCCAGCTTCGCGAACTTCTCGTTGACGTAGTCGCGCAGGGCGTCGGTGAGGTCCACATGGTGGCCGGTCAGGTTGATCTGCATGGTCGGGACTCCTTGGTTACTTGTGGCCGGTGGGCATGGAGGCCATCTGCCGGCGTTCGCTGGATGAAGGGATGTGCATCGCCTCGCGGTACTTGGCCACGGTGCGACGCGCCACATTGATGCCCCGGTCCGCCAGGATCTGGGCGAGCCGGGCATCGCTGAGCGGCTTGTTCGCGGGTTCGTCGTCGATCAATTCGCGAATCATGGCACGGATGGCGGTGGCGGAACACTCGCCACCGTCGTTGGTGCCGACGTGGCTGGAGAAGAAATACTTGAACTCGAAGACTCCGCGCGGGGTGTGCATGTATTTCTGGGTGGTCACCCGGGAGATGGTCGATTCGTGCATCTCCAGGATCTCGGCGATATCGCGCAGGATCAATGGCTGCATCGCGACCTCGCCATGTTCCAGGAAGCCTTGCTGGCGATGGACAATCGCCTCGGCAACGCGGAGCAGGGTGTCGTTGCGGCTGTGCAGGCTCTTCAGGAACCAGCGCGCCTCCTGCAGCTGGTCGCGCATGAAGGCACTGTCGCGGGCATCCGATACCTGGCGCACCATGCCGGCGTAGAGGTCGTTGATACGGATGCGTGGCGCGATCTCCGGGTTCAGCTCCACGCGCCAGCCCTCCGGGGTGTGGCGCACGTAGACATCGGGCACCACGTATTCGGAGGTGGCGGCACTGATCTGCGCGCCCGGTCGCGGGTTCAGGGTGCGGATCAGGTCCAGGGCGCGCGCCAGTTCGTCCGGGTCGCGCACACCCGACTGGCGTTGCAGGGCTTTATAATCGCGCTTGCCCAGGCTGTCCATGCCGTGTTCCAGGATCGCCCGGGCGGCCTCGCGGGCGGGGGCGTCCGGGGCCAGTTCGCGCAGCTGAATCTCCAGGCATTCGCGCAGATCGCGCGCGCCCACGCCCAGGGGGTCGCACTGCTGGATCCAGTGCAGGACTGCCTCGACCTCATCCACGCCGACGGGCTCTTCCTCGCCGCGGCTGATGGTCTCGGCCAGCGTCTCGAGGTCGCCTTCGAGATAGCCGTCGGGGCTGATCGCGTCGATCAGGGCCGCGCCGATGCGCTGGTCGCGCGGAGTCAGGTGGCTCAGGTGCAGCTGCCACAGCAGGTGGTCCTGCAGGCCCTCGCCGTCGTCGTCGCTGGTGTTTTCCAGCGGGTCGCGGTCATCCACGCCCTTGGGGGCGGGCGGCGGTTCGTAGATGTCGTCCCAGCGGCTGTCGGTGGTGAGCTCCTCGGGAATCACGTCATCGCTAGTGGTAGTGGCCTCCATGCGGTCGCCTTCCACCACCTCGCCCTCCGCGTCCAGGCGCTCGGCCCCGCCCATGTCGTCCTCGTCCTCCACCTGTTCCAGCATGGGGTTGCTCTCCAGCGCCTGCTGGATCTCCACCTGTAGTTCGAGCGTGGACAGCTGCAACAGGCGAATGGCCTGCTGCAGTTGCGGGGTCATGGTGAGCGTTTGACCCAGCTGAAGATTCAGGCCGGGTTTCAGCATTGGCTGTGCGGGTCGCGGGTGACCATAAGAGCGATCTTAAATGCTGCCTCGTGGTTTGTGCACCGGCGCGGGTTGTGCGCGTGCCGGAATCACAGGCGGAAATTCTCGCCGAGATAGACCCGGCGCACCTGGGGATCGGCCAGTAGCTCGTCGGGTGTCCCGGCGGCCAGCAGGCGCCCCTCGCTCAGAATATAGGCCCTGTGGCAGATCCCGAGGGTTTCGCGCACGTTGTGATCGGAGATCAGAACCCCGATGCCGCGCGCTGCAAGGTGGCGAATTACATCCTGGATATCGCCCACCGAGATCGGGTCCACCCCGGCAAAGGGCTCGTCCAGGCAGATGAATTGCGGGTCACCGGCCAGGGCCCGCGCAATCTCGGCGCGCCGACGTTCGCCGCCGGACAGCGCGATCCCGGGGCTGTGGCGCACGGTCTCGAGCTGAAACTCCTCGATCAGCGCGTCGCCGATACGCCGGCGTTCGTGGCGGTCCAGGCCGGGGCGCAGTTCCAGCACGGCCTGCAGGTTGTCCCACACGCTCAGGCGGCGAAAGATCGAGGCCTCCTGGGGCAGGTAGCCGAGACCGGCGCGGGCGCGCACGTGGATGGGCGCGCGGGTGATGTCGTGCCCGCCCAGGGTGATGCGCCCGGCGTTGGGACGGATCAGCCCGACCAGGCTGTAGAAGCAGGTGGTCTTGCCGGCGCCGTTGGGACCCAGCAGGCCGACCACTTCACCGGGTGCGAGGTCGACATCCACCTGGTCGAGCACGGTGCGCTGGCCGTAGCGCTTGGTCAGTTCGCGCCCGATCAGGCGATCACGGGCCTCGGCGGGTGCCGGCGCCGGGCTGGTGGCGGGTGCGTTCATTCGTCGTCGCGTGGCTGGATGGTGATGCGTACGCGTTCGCTGTCGCCCTCGCCGCGTTCGGCCTCGATCACGTCGGTGGTCAGGTCGTAGGTGATGCGCTTGCCGCGCGCCTCTTCGCGGGTGGTGATCACATGGGCCTGGTCGGTGAGGATCATGCGGTCCTCGTTCAGCAGGTAGTCGATGCGCAGCGCGGTGGCGATGCGCATCTCGCCGGTCTCGGGGTCGGGGGATTCCAGGCGGGCCGGCTCGCCGTGGGCCTCCATCTCGTAGGGGCGACGATCCCGGGTGCGCACGTAGACCGTGTCGGCCTCCAGCGTCATGTCGCCGCGGATCACGATCACGTCCCCGGTGTAGGTGCCCAGGCCCTGGCGTTCGTCCATCTCCGCGCGGTCGGCGGTGATCTCCACCGGCAGCGAGGGTCCCGATCCCTGCTGGCCCAGGGCCGGCGTCGCCAGCAGGGCGGAGAGGAGGCCGGCCGCCGCAAGCAGGCCCGGCAGGCGGCGGCTATTCGGGATCGGGGTCATGCGCGGGGTCCTCCTCGCTCGCCTCGCTGTAGAGCGAGTACACGTCATGGAACAGCTCTATGGTATCCGCTCGCGAGTCCACGCGCAGGCCGGTGCCGCGCTGGAACAGCCCGGGCTGGTTCAGGGTGGAGAGGGCGTCCGAGGTGGCGACCATGGTGTCTGTGGCGATACGTACATCCCGCGAGTCGATGACCGTCTGCACGCGTTCGCCGCGGGCTGGTTGTACGCCGTGGGTGGGGCCGACCAGGTCCAGGGTTTCGTCAGCCGGGCGGTGCAGGGCCGCCGGGGCGGTCCAGCGCCATTCGATACCGCCATCGGCGAACAGGTCGAGTTCCGGGTCATCCACCCACTGCGGCCCGTCGCGGCCGAATTCGCGCAGTCGGGTGCCCTGCAGCCGGTGGGTCCGCTCACCGTCGTCGCCGGTGGCGTGCAGCGTGAATCCGTCGATCTGCAGGGTCACCTCGCCCTCGGGCGGGGTGACCTCGGCGGTTGCGGGGCTTGCGCACGCCAGCGTGAACAGGACCAACGGCGGCGCCAGACCGTACCGGTTGCGTCTCCGCCGGCTCATCCGTTCAGGTAGGTCTCGAGCAGGGCGTCCAGCCGGTCCTGCGCGGCCAGCAGCCCCTCGCAGGCCTCGCGCACGGCGCCGCGCCCGCCGTGGGCCTCGGTGACCCACTGGGCGTGGCGGCATACCAGCGGGTGGGCGTCCCCGACCGCGATCCCGAGCCCGACCCGCTGCATGGCCGGCAGATCGACGATGTCGTCGCCCATGAAGGCGGCTTCCGCCGGGTCATGGCCGGTGCGCTGCAGCAACTCGTGCAGGGCCTCGCCCTTGTCGCGGCGGCCCTGGATCAGGTGCTCCACGCCCAGGTCCCGCATGCGGTGTTCGACCACCCCGGAGGTGCGCCCGGTCAGGATGGCGATGTCGAGGCCGCCGTCCAGCGCCAGGCGGATCCCGTGGCCGTCGCGGCTGTTGAAGGCCTTGTACTGCTCGCCGCCATCGCCCAGGAACAGGCTGCCGTCGGTCAGCACGCCGTCCACGTCCAGGATAAGCAGGCGTACGGCCTGCTGGCGGGTGCGCAGGGTCGCGGCATCCAGGTTCATCAGGCCACCCCGGCGCGCAGCAGGTCGTGCATGTTGATCACGCCGACCAGGCGCTGGTCGGCGTCGGTGACCGGCAGGGCGTTGATGCGCCGGCTCTCCATGGTCTCGAGTGCCGTGACCGCCAGCCAGTCGGGCTGCGCGGTGTGGCCGCCGGTGGTCATCGCCTCGCCGATGGTCAGGCCGTCCAGGCTGTGCCCGGCATCCAGGGTGCGGCGCAGGTCGCCATCGGTGAACACGCCCTGGATGCGGTCGTCGGCGCCGGCCACGATCACCAGCCCGAGGCCCTTGCGGGTGATCTCGAACAGGGCGTCCTTCAGCGGGGCCTCCGGCGTGATGCGCGGGATCGCGTCGCCGGTGTGCATGATGTCGGCGACATGCACCAGCAGCCGCCGGCCCAGCCGGCCGCCAGGGTGCGAGCGGGCGAAGTCGTTGGCGGTGAAGCCGCGTGCATCCAGTACCGCGACCGCCAGGGCGTCGCCCATCGCCAGCGCCGCGGTGGTGCTGGAGGTGGGGGCCAGGCCCAGCGGGCAGGCCTCGCGCTCGACACTGACGTCGAGGTGCACGGTGGCGTCGGCGCCCAGACGCGAGCCGGGGTTGCCGGTCATCGCGATCAGCGGCACGCCCAGGCGCCGGATCAGCGGCAGGATGGTGAGGATTTCGTCGGTCTCGCCGGAGTTCGACAGCGCGATGACCACATCCTCGCGGGTGATCATCCCGAGATCACCATGGCTGGCCTCGCCCGGGTGCACGAAGAACGCGGGGGTGCCGGTGGAGGCCAGGGTCGCGGCCAGCTTGCTGCCGATGTGCCCGGACTTGCCCATGCCGGTGACGATCACGCGGCCCTTGCACTCGAGGATGTAGCGGCAGGCCTCGAGGAAGCTGTCGTCGATGCGCCGGGCGAGGTTGTGCACGGCCTCGGCCTCGTCGTTGAGGACGGCCAGGGCCAGGTTGCGGGTGGTTTCGGGGTTGAAGTTCATGCAGTTGCCGTAATTCCCAAATAGACAAGGTAGCTTGCGAAGGCGACGAGGAGAAGGGCGCCCTGCCAGCGCAGGATCTGTCCCCGGCGGCCCAGCGCGATCAGGAACAGGGCCACCGTCAGTGCCAGCATCACGGGATAGTCGCGTGCGAGGACGTCGGCGTCGATTGCCAGCGGCGCGATCAGGGCCGGAACCGCCAGCACCGCGAGCAGGTTGAACAGGTTGGAGCCGACCACGTTGCCGATCGCCAGCCCCGCCTCGCGGCGGAAGGCGGCGACCACGGAGGTGGCCAGCTCGGGCAGGCTGGTGCCGATCGCGACGATGGTCAGGCCGATGACCAGATCGCTGACCCCCAGTTGTTCGGCGATTTCCACCGCGCCCCAGACCAGGGCCTGGCTGCTGGCCAGCAGGAGCAGTAGCCCGAACACCAGCCAGGCGATCGCGGGACCGAGGCGATCGCTGTCCGGGATGGTCTCCACCATGCCGCGCACGACTTCGGGGGCATCCTCGCCCGAGGCCTGTTGCGCGCGGCGGGCGGTCAACGCCATCCAGGCGGTGAAAGCGGTCAGTCCAGCGAGCAGGGCGATGCCTTCCATCCGGCCCAGCTCGCCGCCGACCAGCAGGAGCAGTGCGCCGAAGCTGACCAGCAACAGGATCGGCAGTTCGCGGCGAACCATGCCGCGGCCGATCGCCAGCGGTGCGACCACCGCGGCGGCCCCCAGCACCAGTGCGATGTTAGCGATGTTCGAACCGATCGCGTTGCCTACCGCCACGCCCGGGTTGCCCTGCAGGCTCGCGAGGACCGAGACCACGAGTTCCGGGGCCGAGGTGCCGAAGGCGACAATGGTCAGGCCGATGACCAGCGGGCTCACGCCGACCCCGCGGGCAAAGGCGGAGGCGCCGAACACGAAGCGGTCGGCACTCCAGGTCAGCAGGATCAGGCCGACGATGACGGCGGCGATGGGTAGGGCCATGGGGCAGACGGGTCCCGAACGGTCAGGCCGCGATTGTAGCGGATTGGGGCGCTGTGTCAGTGGCGCAGGCGCTCCAGGCACGCGGCGGTACTGACCCGCGGGGTCCAGCCCAGCTGCTCGCGAGCGCGGGTGCAGTCCAGCACCAGCGGGCCGTCCAGCCCGCGCACCCACCCGGGGTCGCCCGCGCGGGCGCTCAGGCGCCAGGCCAGCGGGTGCAGGGCGCGGATCAGCCCCAGGGGGACCGGTACCCCCCAGCGCCGCTGGTGGTGAGCCATGGCCCGCAGTGACCAGGCGGGTTCGGCCCCCAGATTGAAGGTGCCCTGTGTGCGGGTGGTCACGCTGCGGGCGATCGCCGCCGCGGCGTCGTCCTCCCACAGGATCTGCACCGGCTGCTCGCCCGCGGCGGGATAGAAACGTCCGCGGGCGATCTGCAGCAGCAGCGGGTGCGCATGCGGCCCGACGATCGCGGGCGGACGCAGGATGGTCACGCGGCATTCAGGGTGTTCGCGAGCGAGGGCGCGCAGGGCCTGCTCCACGGCCACCTTGTCCTCCGCATAGGGGAAGCGCGGTCGGGTCGGGTGGTCTTCGGTCAGGGGCTGCGGGCTGTCCGGCCAGGGGCCGTAGACCGCGGCGCTGGACAGGAACACGAGGTGGCGCACGCCGGCGGCGATGGCGGTCCGAAAGACCTGATCACTGAGGGCGACATTCTGCTGCCGGACCCAGGCACGGTCGTGGCGGCGCCCGTGGCCCCCCATCAACTGGAAGGCGAGGTGCACCAGGGTGTCGACCCCGCCCAGATCCTCCGGCCGGAGCCGCGTCAGGTCGCCCACACGGGCCTCGCAGACGGCGGCGCCTCCCGGCGGGGGGAGTGCCGGCGGGGTCCGGTCCAGCGCGAGGATGCGCAGGATCGCCGGCTCGCGCGCCAGGGCGGGCAGCAGGGCCTGTCCCACGCATCCGGCCGCGCCGGTCACGGCGATATGCATGGGTCCGTGTGGCCCTCAGGTCGCGCTGCGGGCGACGGCTGGAGCGGGATCGGCGAACGCGGGCATGACCTCCTCCGCGAAGCAGTCCATGGACTCCTCGGCCAGGGCCTGCGGGACGGCGCCGGCGCCGAAGGCGAGCAGGACCTGGTCGACCCCCGCCTCGCGCAGTCCCTCGATGCGCTCGCGACACTCGGCGGGCGTGCCGACCAGCGTCATGCCCAGCATGTCGAGGATCTTGAGGTTGATCCCGGCCTTGACCAGGTGGCGGAAGCGGCCCAGCGAACGGTAGTAGTCGTAGCCCTCGATTAGGCGTTCCAGCACCGGCAGGGTCTGCTGGAACATGTGGCGGTAGAACCACTCGAACGCAGGCTTGGCCTCGCGCCGGGCGCGTTTGCCGTCCGGCAGGCACAGGACTCCAAGCGTCATGCCGACCCGCGGCGGATGGGCGATATCGGCGCGCGAGGCATCCCAGGCCTCGTGGTACAGGCGGATGTCCTCGCGGATCATCTGCCAGGGCTTGAACGGGCCCGCCAGCGCCCCGATGCCCTGCTCGGCCGCCCAGGTGAAGGACTCCGGGCTGACCGCGGCGGTCCAGATCGGCGGGTGCGGGGCCTGCACCGGGCGCGGCATCACGGGCACGTCGTCCAGGTGATGGAACGGGCCGTCCTGGGTGATGCGGCCGGTCGCGAAGGCCTGGCGCAGCGCGTCCAGCCCGGCATCGACCCGCGCGCGGGACTCGCTCATCTCGGCCCCGAATGTGGCATATTCGCGCGGCGAGAAGCCGCGCCCGATGCCGAGGTCCAGCCGACCGCCGGAGAGCTGGTCCAGCATGCCGACCCGCTGGGCCACCCGCAGCGGGTGGTGGTAGGGCAGGGGCACTACGCCGAGCCCCAGGCGCAGGTGCTCGGTGCGCTGGCTGGCGGCGGCCAGGACCAGGTCCGGCGCGGTGGAGTGCGAGAACTCCGGCATCAGGTGGTGTTCCACCAGCCAGGCGGTGCCGAAGCCCAGACGGTCGGCCCGCTCCCACAGGCGCAGGGTGTTCTCCAGCACCTCCGATTCGGAGGTCTGCAGGAAGTCGGGCACCGAGAGTTCATGGAACAGGTCGAAGCGCATGGCGCAACTGTGCCGCGCGCACGGGGGCGATACAAGCAGACTGCGCGAGGATACGGTTACAACGTGGTGATGGCCGGGCGGTGACGGCACGGAAGGAGAGACATGACGAACGATCAGGAAGCGCTGGCGCTGCAGGCCGCCGGAGTCGCGGGCCCCGGCGAGGACTGGTGGGAAGGCTTCTTCCCGGAGGATCTGCCGCGCGAGTGGCAACTCGAGTATTACACCCACTATCACAGCCGCCTGCTGCTGCCCGCCGCGCTGTGGCTGGAGACCTCGGCCCCCGCGTTCGGCGACTGGGACGAGGCCGTCGCCCCCGCGCTGCGGCTGACGCTCGAGTGGCCGGCGGAGGTTACGCCCGAGTCGGGGGCCGCGCGGGCGCTCGCGCTTGCCGAGGCCGCGGGCCCCTGTCTGCAGGCAGTGGCGCCGGGGCCGATGACGGCGGCGCAGGTCTCGGCGATCCGGGAGGCGCTCGAGGCGGCCGGCCTGGCGCGACTGATGGTCTATGGACCCGGTGAGCCACATACGATCACCCACGCCGAGGCGGCTTTGTTTTATCCCGCCCCGACGGGATCGACGACCGTGGGTGGAGCCTGGCAGATCACCCCCGAGCCGGGCCTGGGCGCGCCGGGCTGGCGTGCGCTGGTGGAGGCCCTGGGTGCGGCCGGCGGAAGCGGCGAGACTCCGGTCTTCCTGCGGGCCCGCCCGGACCGTCTGTCGGACTTTCGGACCATCGCCCAGCTACTGGGAATGGGATGAGCATCTCCCCGTGGGTTTGACGGTCCACCGGCCGGCGGCCAGACTTCCGGGTTCCTTAATGGCGAGGAGCGCGCGTGGCTGACCCGGCAGTGGCAGACAGTCCGCATATCGTGATCGAGAACCTGCGTTTCCGGCGCGGGCGCAAGGTGGTCTTCGACGACTTGTCGATGCGTATCCCGCGCGGGCAGGTGACGACCGTGATGGGCCCCAGCGGCAGCGGCAAGACGACCCTGCTGCGCCTGATCGGCGGACAGCTGCGCCCGGACGCGGGGCGCATCTGGGTGGATGGCCAGGAGGTGGCGAAGCTCTCCACCCGCCGCCTGTACGCCCTGCGCAAGCGCATGGGCATGCTGTTCCAGAGCGGCGCGCTGCTGACCGACCTTTCCGTATTCGAGAACGTCGCCTTCCCGCTGCGCGAGCACACCGATCTGCCGGAGGATGTGCTGCACGCACTGGTGCTGCTGAAGCTGGAGGCGGTGGGTCTGCGCGCGGCGCGCGAGCTGGACCCGGCCTCGCTGTCCGGGGGCATGGCCCGGCGCGTCGCCCTGGCGCGGGCCATCGCGCTGGACCCGGACCTGATCCTCTACGACGAACCGTTCACCGGGCTTGATCCGATCACCATGGGCCAGATCGTCAGCCTGATTCGCCAGACCAACGAGAGCCTGGGGCTCACCAGCGTGCTGGTTTCGCACGATGTGGCGGAGGCCATGGCGATCTCCGACCATGTGGTGCTGATCGCCAATGGCCGGGTGGTGGATGCCGGGCCGCCGGACGAGCTGGAGGCGCGCGCCTCCGACTGGAGCGCGCAGTTCCTGCAGGGCCGCCCGGACGGGCCGGTGCCGTTCCACTATCCGGGCGCGTCCTATCGCGACGACCTGCTGGGGCAGGGGGAGCGCCGCGATGACTGACGCGATTGCCTCGCTGGGCCGGACCACGATCAACGCCCTGGTGGTGTTCGGTCGCGCCTTCGTCTTCCTGATGCGGGTGCTGGCGAGCCTCGATATCGTCATCCGTCGGTTCGGCCTGACACTCGCCCAGGTGTATTCGGTGGGCGTGCGCTCGCTGCTGATCATCATCGTGTCGGGGCTGTTCGTCGGCATGGTGCTCGGGTATCAGGGCTACATCACGCTGGTGAACTTCGGCGCGGCCGAGGCCCTGGGCGGGGTGGTGGCGCTGTCGCTGGTGCGCGAACTGGGGCCGGTGGTCACCGCGCTGCTGTTCGCCGGCCGCGCCGGCTCGGCGCTGACCGCAGAGCTGGGCCTGATGAAGACGACCGAGCAGCTCTCGGCGATGGAGATGATGGCGGTGAATCCCTATCGCCGGATCTTCGCGCCACGCTTTGTCGCCGGGTTCCTCTCCATGCCGCTGCTGGCCGCGATCTTCAGCGCCGTAGGGGTGATGGGTGGCTATATCGTCGGGGTGGGGCTGCTGGGCGTGGACAGCGGCGCCTATTTCTCGCAGATGCAGTCGGTGACCGACTGGAACGAGGATGTGCTGTCCGGCGTGATCAAGAGCATCGTGTTCGGCTTCGTGGTGACCTGGATCGCGGTGTTCCAGGGCTTCAACGCGCAGCCGACCTCCGAGGGCATCTCGCGCGCGACCACGCAAACGGTGGTGGTCGCGTCGCTGGCGGTGCTGGGCCTCGATTTCATCCTGACCGGGCTGATGTTCGGCGCGGGTTGACCAACCAGTATTTCCCTAGGGTGGCAATATGAAGGTACGTTTCTTCGAACTGGCAGTGGGTGTCTTCGTACTGCTGGGCATCGGGGCGCTGTTCTACCTGGCGGTCCAGGTCAGCAACGTGACCGACTACCACGACCGCGACACCTACACGGTGACTGGCTACTTCGACAACATCGGCGGGCTCAAGACCCGGGCCCCGGTCACGGTCTCGGGTGTGCGCATCGGCCGGGTCGCGGATATCCGCTACGATCCGGAGCGCTTCCGCGCCGAGGTGACCCTCGCCATCCGCTCGGAGCACGACTATCTGCCGATGGATACGCAGGCGGCCATCCATACCGCGGGGCTGCTGGGCGAGCAGTACATCGCCCTGGAGCCGGGCGGCGACTACGAAACCCTGCAGGACGGCGACGAGCTGATGTTTACCCAGTCGGCCCTGGTGCTGGAGAACCTCATTGGTCGTTTCATGACCAACATGGGTAGTGACTGATTCGCCCAAACCCGGAGCAAGAGACATGACACGGTTGCGTGACTATATGTGGAGCCTGCCGCTGGGGCTGATGGTCCTGCTGCTGGCGGCGCCGGCCCAGGCCGACAATCCCGCCGAGATCATCCAGCAGTCCATCGACGCGGTGTACGAGGAGCTGCGCGCCAACGAGTCGCGTGCGCAGGAGGATCCCGACTTCGTGATCGGTGTCATCGAGGACAAGATCCTGCCGGGCGTGGACGTCAATGGCATGGCCCGGCTGGTCCTGGCGCGCCACTGGCGGGATGCCAGCAGCGAGCAGCAAAGCCGGTTTACCGAGGCCTTCAAGAACACGCTGCTGCAGGCCTACGGGGTGCAACTGGCCGACCATCTGGACAAGGATGTGCGCGTGATCGAGCGCCGCTCGCGCCAGGACGAGCGCATGGCGGTGGTGGCCACCGAGGTGGTGATGGGATCCGGCCAGTCGAACATCCAGGTGAACTACCGGCTGCGCCCGGTGAACGGCGAATGGAAGGTCTTCGATGTCGAGGCCGAGGGGCTCAGCTTCGTGGGCAACTTCCGCACCCGATTCAACGAGGAGATCAACCGCGACGGTCTGGACGCCCTGATCGAGCGCCTGGAAGACGGGGACGAGAGTCTGGTCGAGGACGCGGTGGGCGATGCCATCCAGGACAACGGGGCCGGCAACCCGTGAGCGATGCACAGATCCGGGCCGATGACGGTGGCCTGGTCGTCAGTGGGCCGCTGACCTTCGCCACTGTCTCCGGGCTGGAGGCCCGGGCGCGCGGGCTGATGGCGCACCTGCCGGAGCATGCACGGGTGGATCTGTCCCGGGCCGGACGCATCGACAGCGCCGGCGTGGCCTTCCTCGTCATCCTCTGGCGCCGGGCACGGGAGCAGGGCCGCACGCTGGTCTTCGAACCCCTGCCCGACGGGCTCCGGCCGTTGCTGGGGTTGTATGACCTGGAGGCGATCATTACCGACTCCGCGGCCCGTTCCGTGGCCTGACCCGGGTGAACGGGCGAGTGCCGCGCGGATTCGTTATCATGGCGCGTTTCGCCGGGCCATGATCGGTCCGGCGGTGAATCCGGGCACCCCATGGACAAGCTGATCATCACCGGAGGCGGCCGACTCGAGGGTCAGGTCTGGATCTCCGGGGCCAAGAACGCCGTGTTGCCGATCCTGTCCGCCACCCTGCTGGCGGACGGGCCGATGACCATTGGCAACGTCCCGCACCTGCAGGACGTCACCACGACCATGGAGCTGCTCGGGCGCATGGGCGTAAGCCTGACGGTCAACGAGCGCATGCGCATCGAGGTCGACCCGACCACGCTGACCCAGTGCGTGGCGCCGTACGATCTGGTGAAGACCATGCGCGCCTCCATCCTGGTGCTGGGGCCGTTGCTGGCGCGCTTCGGCGAGGCCGAGGTGTCGCTCCCGGGTGGCTGTGCGATTGGCTCGCGGCCGGTGAATCTGCACCTGCGTGGCCTCGAGGCCCTGGGCGCCGAAATCGATGTCGACGGCGGCTACATCCATGCGCGCGCGGATCGCCTGAAGGGCGCGCGGGTGGTGTTCGACCAGGTCACCGTGACCGGTACCGAGAACCTGCTGATGGCCGCGACCCTGGCCGAGGGCGAGACTCTGATCGAGAACGCCGCGCGCGAGCCGGAAGTGATCGATCTGGCGGACTGCCTGACGGCGATGGGGGCGAAGATCCAGGGCGCCGGCACCGACACCATCCGGGTGCAGGGTGTGGAACGCCTGCACGGCTGCGAATACGACGTGATGCCGGACCGGATCGAGACTGGCACGTTCCTGGTCGCGGCGGCCGTGACCCGCGGGCGCGTGCGCTGCCGCAATACCCGCCCGGAGTTGCTGGACGCGGTCCTGGCCAAGCTGGTCGAGGCCGGTGCCCGCGTGGATACCGGGCCCGACTGGATCGAACTGGACATGGAAGGCCGCCGGCCGAAGGCGGTGAACCTGCGTACCGCGCCGTTCCCGGCCTTCCCGACCGACATGCAGGCCCAGATGATGGTGCTGAACACGGTCGCCGAGGGCACCGGCTCGGTGGTGGAGACGGTCTTCGAGAACCGCTTCATGCACGCGCTGGAGCTGCAACGCATGGGCGCGCACATCACGATCGAGGGCAATACCGCGATCGTCGAGGGTGTGGAACGGCTGGTCGGCGCGCCGGTGATGGCGACCGACCTGCGGGCCTCGGCCAGCCTGATCATCGCCGGCCTGGTGGCCGAGGGCGAGACCGAGGTGGACCGCATCTACCATATCGACCGCGGCTACGAGTGCATCGAGGAAAAACTGAGCCAGATCGGCGCGACCATCCGTCGCGAGCCGGTCTGATACGCGACTCACACGGAACCGGACGAACGCCTGACCCATGATGGATCCCAACGCCCTGACCATCGCCCTGTCCAAGGGCCGTATCCTCAAGGACACCCTGCCGCTGCTGGCCAGCGCCGGGATTGAACTGCTGGAGGATCCGGACAAGACGCGCAAGCTGATCCTCGACACCAACCGCGAGGACGTGAAGATCGTGGTGGTGCGCGCGACCGACGTGCCCACCTATGTGCAGCACGGCGCGGCATCCATTGGCGTGGCCGGCAAGGATGTCCTGATGGAGCACGGGGCCGCGGGGCTGTACGAGCCGCTGGACCTGCATATCGCCCAGTGTCGCCTGATGCTGGCCGGGCGCCCGGGCCAGCAGCCGGACCCGCAGCAGCGCCTGCGCATCGCCACCAAGTTCGTGAACATCACGCAGAACTATTTCGCCCAGCAGGGCCGTCAGGTCGAGATCATCAAGCTCTACGGCTCGATGGAACTGGCGCCGCTGGTCGGTCTGGCCGACTACATCGTGGACCTGGTCGATACCGGGAACACCCTCAAGGCCAATGGCCTGGAGCCGCTGGAACTGATTACCCCTATCAGTTCCCGGTTGATCGTGAACCAGGCAGCCATGAAGATGCGACATAGAACCATTCAAAATCTCATCGAGGGCCTGCGGGAGGCCGTCACGCCCGCGACGACGTAACCGAGAACACCATGACCGCCGATACCGACGACCTCCGAATCCGCGAAATCCAGGAGGTGTCCGCCCCGGACACCGTCCGCGAGGAGCTGCCGATCACCGATGCGGCCGCCGACACCGTGTTCGAGGCACGCCAGGCCTGCCATCGCATCCTGCACGGCGAGGACGATCGCCTGCAGGTGATCGTCGGCCCCTGCTCGATCCACGACGTGGATGCCGCGCTGGACTATGCCGATCACCTGAAGACCCTGCGCGAGGAACTCTCCGATGCCCTGCACATCGTGATGCGGGTGTATTTCGAGAAGCCGCGCACCACGGTCGGCTGGAAGGGCCTGATCAACGACCCGGACCTGGACGGCAGCTTCCACATCAACAAGGGCCTGCGCGTGGCGCGCGGGCTGCTGCGCGATCTGGCGGTCAAGGGCATGCCGGCGGCTACCGAATACCTCGACCTGATCAGCCCGCAGTACATCGCGGACCTGGTCGCCTGGGGCGCGATCGGCGCTCGCACCACCGAGAGCCAGGTGCACCGCGAACTGGCCTCCGGCCTGTCCTGCCCGGTGGGCTTCAAGAACTCCACCGACGGCAGCCTGCGGGTGGCGATCGACGCGATCCGCTCCGCCTCGCGCCCGCACCACTTCCTGTCGGTGACCAAGGCCGGTCGCTCGGCGATCTTTTCCACCACCGGCAACGACGACTGTCACATCATCCTGCGCGGCGGCAAGCAGCCGAACTACGATGCCGAGAGCATCGAACAGGCCTGCAAGGAGCTGCGCATGGCCGAGCTGCCGGAGATGGTGATGGTCGACTGCAGCCACGCGAACAGCCGCAAGGACCCGCAACAGCAGGTCGAGGTGGCACGGGTGCTGGGCGAACAGATCGCCGGCGGTGACCGACGCATCATGGGTGTGATGCTGGAGAGCCACCTGACCGGCGGCCGCCAGGACATCCTGCCCGGCAAGCCGCTGAAATACGGCCAGAGCATTACCGATGCCTGCATGGGCTGGGACGACAGCGAGGCCACCCTGCGCCTGCTGGCCGAGGCCGTGCGGGCCCGCCGCAAGACGCCCGTGCCTGCCTGACAAGACGTCCGTGCCCGTCTGAACCGAGGAATACGCCATGCCCTCCATTGCCCGACTCGATACCCAGCAGCCCGATTTCGACCAGGCCCTGGAGCACCTGCTGTCCTGGGAGTCCGTTGCCGACACCGGCGTACGCGATGCGGTGGACGAGATCCTGGGGGCCGTGCGCGCCGAGGGTGACGCGGCCGTGCTGCGCTACACCGCCAAATTCGATCGCCTCGATCGCCCTGCGGTCGCGGACCTGGAGATCCCGCACGAGCGCCTGCGGGCCGCGTTGGAGTCGATCCCGCCGGAGCAGCGCTCGGCATTGGAGACCGCCGCCGCGCGCATCCGCCAGTACGCCGAACACCAGAAGATGCAGGACTGGGACTTCACCGACGAAGACGGCACGGTCCTCGGTCAGCGCGTGACCGCGCTGGATTCCGTCGGCCTTTATGTGCCCGGTGGCAAGGCGGCCTACCCGTCCTCCGTGCTGATGAACGCGGTCCCGGCGAAGGTCGCCGGCGTCGAGCTGCTGGTGATGGTCGTGCCCGCCCCGGGCGGCGAATTGAACGATCTGGTGCTGGCCGCCGCCGCCGTGGCCGGGGTGGATCGCGTGTTCACCGTGGGCGGTGCCCAGGCCGTGGCGGCCTTGGCCTATGGCACCGATACCATCCCGGCGGTGGACAAGATCGTCGGCCCCGGCAACATCTTCGTGGCGGCGGCCAAGCGCGAGGTGTTCGGCACGGTCGGCATCGACATGATCGCCGGCCCGTCGGAGATCCTGGTGGTCTGCGACGGCGAGACCGACCCGGACTGGATCGCGGCCGACCTGTTCTCGCAGGCCGAGCATGACGAACAGGCCCAGTCCATCCTGCTGTCCTGGGACGCGGCCTTCCTCGACCGCGTCGCCGAGGCCATGGACCGCCTGCTGGCCGAGATGCCGCGCGCCGAGATCATCCGCACCAGCCTCGACAAGCGCGGGGCGCTGGTGAAGGTACGCGACTCGGCCGAGGCCGTTGCCGTTGCCAACCGCATCGCCCCGGAACACCTGGAGCTGTCCGTGGCCGATCCGCAGGCCATGCTGGACGCCGGCCTGCGTCACGCCGGCGCGATCTTCATGGGCCGCTACACCTCCGAGGCCCTGGGCGACTACTGCGCCGGGCCCAACCACGTGTTGCCGACCTCGCGTACCGCGCGCTTCTCCTCGCCGCTGGGGGTGTACGACTTCCAGAAGCGCTCCAGCATCATCCACTGCTCGGCCGCGGGCGCGGCGAAGCTCGGCACGACCGCCGCCGCGCTGGCGCACGGCGAGGGCCTGACCGCGCACGCGCGTTCCGCCGAACTGCGCAGTCGATGACCGCACGCTCGACACGAACCCCGGACGCCCTGATGCGCCCGGAGGTCTTGGCGCAGCCGGCCTATCAGGTGGCCGATGCCACCGGCCTGATCAAGCTGGACGCGATGGAGAACCCGCACCCCTGGCCCGGCGCGCTGGAAGACGCCTGGCTGGAGGCCCTGCGCGACCCGCAACTGAATCGCTACCCGGATGCCCAGGCGCTGGGCCTGGCCGGGCAGGTGCGCGCCGCCCACGGCGTGCCCGAGGCCGCCGGGCTGATGTTCGGCAACGGCTCCGACGAGCTAATCCAGATCCTGATCACGGCGATCGCCGGGTCTGGTCGACCGGTGCTGGCGCCCGAACCGACCTTCGTGATGTACGGCGTGCTGGCCCGGGCGCTGGGCGTACCGTTCGTTGGTGTGCCCCTGAACGCGGACTTCACCCTGGACCTTGCGGCGATGCGCGCGGCGATGGCCGAGCACAACCCGGCCGTGGTGTTCCTGGCCTACCCCAACAACCCCACCGGGACGCTGGACAACGCCGCGACGGTGGAGGCGGTCGTCGACGCGAATCCGGGGGTTACCGTGGTCGATGAGGCCTATGCCCCGTTCGCCGCTCACAGCTTCCTCGCGCGGGTCGGCGCGGATGACGGCCTGATGGTGATGCGCACGGTCTCCAAGCTGGGGCTGGCCGGCGCTCGGCTCGGCTATCTGGCCGGCACCCCGGCCTGGATCGACGCGCTGGACCGGCTGCGTCTGCCGTACAACATCAACACCCTGACCCAGCGCTCCGTCGCCTTCGCCCTGGAGCATCGCGAGGCACTGGATGCCCAGGCGCGGGGGATCATCGAGGAACGTGGCCGTCTGTCGAACGCACTCGCGGCGATTGACGGCATCGAATACGTGTTCCCGAGCCAGGCGAACTTCATCCTGTTCCGGGTGCGCGAGGGACACGGGCATGCGACCTTCGCGGCCCTGCGAGACGCCGGCATCCTGATCAAGGACGTCGGCCGCGCGCATCCCCTGCTCGCCGACTGCCTGCGCGTCACCGTCGGCCGCCCCGACGAAAACGACGCCTTCCTCGCCGCGCTGGGGCAGGCCCTCTCCACCTGACACTTTCCGGGTCGCACCACCGTGGGCAGGGGCTTCGCCTGCGAGCAGGCTCCTACTGGCTGGGGGGCATGTGAATGCCGCCCTGCGGCGGGATGCCGCCCAATCGGCCACACCCCCGAAGCTCTCCTTCCAGCCTTCTCGTCTTCCTGTTAACCGCGACCCGAACTTCTCCGTGTCCTCTGTGCCCTCTTTGGTGAAAAGCCCTTCCCGGCCCTTCACGCTGCCAGGTGGGTTAGCGGCGGCCGGCGGGTGGCTCCAGGCGCAGGCCGCGGACCTCGCCCAGCGCACCGCCGGCGCGCAGGGCGGGGGCGAACGGCGACTGGCGCGCCGGTTCGCCGTTGATGCTCTCGATGGTCACGCCGCGGCGCTTCGGCAGCCAGCGGCTCCCGGCGAGCTGGCGGATCGCCTCGGTGACGAGGGCCGCGTGGGCCTCGCCGGTGTCGATGCCGGGGATGGTCTCCCAGACGAACAGCTGGCGGCCGGAGGCGGCCAGGTACAGCAGCGGCTGGCCCCCTGCCAGTGCGACCAGCGCCCCGGCGACGCGGCGCAGGCGGCCCTCGGCCGCTTCCGGCGGCTGCGGCCAGGGCAGGAGCTGGCCCCAGGGGCTGGCGGGGTCGACGCTCGCCAGCCACTGCGGTTCGGGGGTGTCGTCGGCCGCGCGTTCCAGGGCGCGCAGGCGGTCCACTGCGCCGGCGCGGGCGAACTGCGCGCCGGTCAGGCCCTCGACGAAGTGGCCGCGGCGCAGCTTGCCGGCGTCCTCCATCGCGCGGTAGACGGGATACACGCGCCCGAAGCCGCCCGGCAGGCCCTCTCCGCGGGCCATCTCGCGGCTGACCACGCCGTACCGGGCCAGCAGGTTTTCGGCCTGTTCGCGGGCGCGTTCGGTCAGCGACACGCCGGGGTCGATCAGCTCGGCGACCCGTGACCAGCGCCCACCGGCCAGACCCTGTCCCGGTCGCCGTCGGCCACGCGCGGACGTCTTGCGCTGGCCCAGGCTGCGCAGTGGCGCGAAGGTGTCGTTGGTGATCTGCCCGGCCCAGACCAGGTCCCAGATCGCGGCCTCGATCGCGTCCTGGCGGGCGTCCGGCTGTGCGCTGAGGGCCGCGCGTTCCAGCTCCAGGTAGAAGCAGGCGCCGCGCCGGTCCAGGGCCTCGAGGATCGCCTGCGCCAGCGGCTCGTCGCTGGCCGGGGTATCCGCGGCATCGGCCTCCGGCTCCAGCAGCACCATCGCTTGTTCGCGGCGCAGGAAGCGGACGCGCCCGTCGCGCTGGCCCAGCGCACCACTGCCCACCCAGACGAACTCCCCGGAGGCGGTGATGCGGTCGAGCGCATCCAGCGAGAAGTCGCGCACCCGCATCGGCAGTACGTGGGCGGTCCAGGCGGACCAGGGCAGGGCGATGCCCTCCAGTTGCGTCAGCGTGTCGCGCAGGGCGCCGGCTCCGCGGCCGGGCTCGGTCAGGCCCTGCCAGGCGGGCAGGAAGCGGCCGAGCGCACGGGCATCCACTGCGGCCGCCTCGTCGCGCAGCCGCGCCAGGGTGCGGCGCTTCAGCCGCCGCAGGATGTCCAGTTCGCACCAGTCCTCGCCCGTGCCCTGAGGGCGGATCTCGCCGCGCAGCAGCACGCCGGCACGTTCCAGGCTCTCGAGCGCCGGCAGCAGGGCGCCCGGCGCGAGGCCATAGCGTGCGCCCAGGTCCTCGACGCGGAACGGGCCGCGGGTGCGGGCGTAGCGGCGCAGCAGCTGTTCCAGCGGACGCTGCGGCGGTTCCAGGAAAGCGGCAGGCAGGCCGGGCGGGGGCACCACGCCAAGGGCATCGCGGTACAGCGCGGCGTCCTCGGAGGCGATCCAGCGCGGCGCGCCGGCGATGCGTACCTCCACCGCGCGCAGGGATCGGGTGAGCTGTTCCAGCCACGGCCCCGGCGCCTCGGCGCAGGCGGCCGCGACCTCGTCCGGGGTCAGGTCCCCGCGCCGGCGCAGCAGGTCGTGCAGGGCGTCGGCGTCGGGCACCCGGGTCGTCTCGGTGGCGTGCGCCAGCTCGGCCTCCAGCTCGGCCAGGGCCGCGGGGTCGATCAGCTCGCGCAGTTCGGCCTGGCCCAGCAGTTCGGCCAGCATGCCGCGGTCGAGCGTCAGCGCCTGGGCCTTGCGCTCGGCCATCGGCGCGTCCTGCTCGTAGATGTAGGCCGCGACATAGGCGAACACCAGGCTGCGGGCGAACGGCGAGGCCTGCGGCGTCTCCACCTCGTGCACGCGGATGCGCCGCTCCTGCACACCGCGCAGGATCTGGCGAAGCGCGTCCAGATCGAATACGTCGGCCAGCACCTGGCGGTAGGTCTCCAGCACCACCGGGAAGCTCGCGTACTCGCGCACTGAGGCCAGCAGCTGCTGCGACTTCAGGCGCTGCGCCCACAGCGGGGTGCGCTGGCCGGGGCGGTTGCGCACCAGCAGCAGGGCGCGCGCCGCGTTCTCGCGAAAGGCGCTGGCGAACAGGGTGGAGTGGCCCAGCTCGCGGGTGACCGCCTCCTCCAGCTCCTCCGGGTCGGGGAACAAGGCGTCCAGCTCGGGCAGGTCCTCGCTGTCGGCCAGGCGCAGCACGATGCCGTCGTCGGTGTACATCACCTGCACCTCGAAGCCGGAGCGGCTGGTCAGTGCGCCCTGCAGGGCCAGCGCCCAGGGGGCGTGCACGCGCGCGCCGAACGGGGTCAGGATGCAGACGCGCCAGTCGCCGACCTCGTCGCGGAAGCGCTCGACCACAATGCGCTGGTCGGATGGCAGCTGCCCGGTGGCCTCGCGCTGCTCGTCGATGTAGTCGCAGAGGGCCTCCACCGCCGCCTCCGACAGTGGCGCGTGTTCCCTGAGCCAGGCCGTGCGCTCGGCGCGGCCCATGCGTGCCAGCCGCTCGGTGGCGGCGCCGATGGCCTGCCCGAGCTGGATCGGGCGGCCGGGGCCGTCGCCATGCCAGAACGGGAGCTTGCCGACCTCGCCGGGGGCGGGGGAGACCAGCACGCGGTCGCGGGTGATCGCCTCCACATGCCAGGTGCTGGCGCCCAGGGTCACGTTCTCGCCGGTCTTCAGCTCGAACACCATCTCCTCGTCCAGTTCGCCGATGCGCGGCCCGCCCTCGCCGACGTGCACGCCGTACAGCCCGCGGTCCGGGATGGTCCCGGCGTTCAGGCGCGCGGCGAGAGCCGCTCCCCGGCGCGGGGTCAGCTCGTCGCGGGCGCGGTCCCAGGCGAGCCAGGGGCGCAGGTCGGCAAAGTCGGTGCTGGGATAATGGCCGGAGAGCATGTCCAGCGTGGCCTCGAGCAGCGGCCGTGACAGCTCGCGCCAGGGCGCGGCGCGGCGGACCAGCGCATGCAGCTCGTCCACCGTGCGCGGGCGTTCGCAGACCATCGCGACGAGCTGCTGGGCCAGCACGTCCAGCGGGTTGTGCGGGGCGTGGATCGGTTCCAGCGCGCCGGCCTGCATGCGCTCGCCGATCACCGCGCATTCGAGCAGGTCGCCGCGAAAGCGCGGCAGCAGCAGCGAGCGCGAGACCTGGCCCACGCCGTGCCCGGCACGCCCGGCGCGCTGCAGCCCGCGCGCGACCGCGCCGGGGGATTCGACCATGATCACCAGGTCCACCGCGCCCATGTCGATGCCCAGCTCCAGCGAGCTGGTCGCGACGATGCCGCGCAGGCGCCCGGTCTTCAGCCGGCCCTCGATCTCGGCGCGGCGCTCGTGGGACACGCTGCCGTGGTGGGCGGCGACCAGGTCCTCCACCGGTTCGGCATCCTCCGGCTGTTGTTCGCGCCAGGCCTCGTTGATGCGCTGGACCAGGCGCTCGCACAGCCCGCGGCTGTTCACGAACACGATGGTGGAGCGGTGCTCCAGGATCGCGGCCAGCAGGCGCGGCTCCAGGCGTGCGGCGCGGTCGCCGCCAGCGGTGGGGAGCTGCCCGGTGCCCTGGCCGTAGACCGCGCCGAGGATGGAGCCGGACGGGATCGGGCCGGCTGAGGGGCTCGTCGTATCCGGGCCCTCGACGGTGGCGGGTGCGTGCTCGGCGGGTGGTTCCTCGGGGGCGAGGATCTCCAAGTCGAGGCGCGGTGGCTCGGCGGCGTCGATCACCTCCACCTCGCGATCACCGCCGAGGAAGCCGCGCGCCACCTCCACCGGGTGCACGGTGGCGGACAGCCCGATGCGCTGGGGGTCCTCGCCGCAGCGCTCGGCCAGGCGTTCCAGCGACAGGGCGAGATGCGCGCCGCGCTTGTTGCCGGCCAGCGCATGTACCTCGTCGATGATCACCGTGTGCACTGACTCGAGGTTCTCGGCGGCCTTCGAGCCCAGCAGCAGGTACAGCGACTCGGGGGTGGTCACCAGGATGTCGCCGGGTTCGCGGGCCTGGGCGCGACGCTCGGCCTGCGGGGTGTCGCCGGTGCGGATGTGTACCACCGGCTCGCTTGCGCTCTCGCCTACGGTCTGGCCCAGACGCGCGGCGGTCTGCGCGATGCCGGTCAGCGGGGCGCGCAGGTTGCGTTCGATGTCGGTGGCCAGCGCCTTCAGCGGCGAGATGTACAGCACCGAGTAGCCGTGACGGGCATCCGGTGCGGGCTCGCCGGTCAGGCGGTCAATGGCGCTGAGGAACGCGGCGAGGGTCTTGCCGCTGCCGGTGGGGGCGATCAGCAGGCAGTGGTGGCCGGCCCGGATCGCGGGCCAGCCGCGCGACTGGATCGCGGTCGCCTGCCCGAAGGCCTCGCCGAACCAGGTATCGGTCGCGGGGCGAAAGGGCGTGACCGGCATCGGTTCGGGCGTAGCGGGTCAGGCGTGGCCGACGGTGGTGTCGGTGGTGGCGTGGAAGTAGTCGCTGTCGCGCGCCAGCTCGTCGATCAGCTCGTGCAGCATGGCCAGACGGCTCTCGGCGTCCGCGAACGGGGCGCAGTCTTCGCACAACGGATCGCCGCAGGGCTGGCGGCTGTACAGCCAGAAGTGCACGGCACCGGCCAGCAGGCCGTCGGCGACATCGCCGGTTTCAGCGGCCTGGCCGTCATCGGCAAGCCGGTTCGCCAGCTCGATCAGGTGCTGGGCGGCATTGTTGTAGGTCTGGTCGGCGGTGTCGTTCATGGGATCTCGGGACAGTCTTGTTTCAGCCAGCGCCAGCCCGTTTGACCGGCACAGAACCCGGCAGTTTACCGCGACTGGCCGATATTCCGAAGAAACAGGGGAATATGCCGCTCCTCGGGGGACAGTCCGCCGTGGGCGCCGACGAAGAACGGCCCCTCGTCGTCGTCCGGCGGGTCCACCAGGTAGGCGTCCTCCGCGGGCAGCAGCAGGTAGTCGCCGGCGCGTGCCCGCAGCTCGGGGTGCTCACGGTTATGCCCAGGCGGAAGGCCCAGTGTGCCGTGCCCCAGCCAGTCGGCGGCGGGGATTGCGGCCACGTCCTCACCGAAGGCCGCGTGCAGCGCGCGGCGAAACTCCGTATTGAGGCCCTCCCGCACGTGGGCGATGGCGGCACGTGGCTCGCCGGTCAGGCGGTGGCGCAGGCAGGCCTGCACCGCCGGGTGCTCGCGCAGGTCCAGCCGGCGCTCCATGGTGCGCATGCCGTGGTCGGCGGTGGTCAGGAACACGCTCTCCGGGCGCTGGATCTGCGCGCAGGTCGCGGTGTAGGCCAGGTCCAGTTGCTTCAGGTGACGCTCCACCTCCGGGCTCTCCGGGCCGTAGGCGTGGCCCAGGTGGTCGAGCTCCGACCAATAGACGTAGGTGAAATGCGGCCCCGGGGTCGCGTTCACGTGCGCGGCCACCCGCGCCGGCAGTTCGGACAGGTCCTCGAAGCCGATGAACGCGGCGGAGCCGTTCATCATGCGGTTGTACGGTGTGCCGCCGATCCAGTCCGGGCCGATCATGGTCGTGTGGCAGCCGAGCCGGTCGACCAGGCGGTCTGGCTGCACGCGGCCGGTCAGTTCGCGGTAGCCGAGCGTAGCCGCGCGGTCCTCGCCATCGCGTTCCTGGCCCATCAGTACGGTGAGGGTGCGTTCCGCCGCTGCCAGTCGGGTATGCCAGCCCAGCAGTCCGTGCTGCGCGGGGTGGCGGCCGGTGAGGATGCTGGTGATCGCGGTGGCCGTTGTGCTGGGGAACACGGTCTCGAGGTCCGTCACGTAGTCCGCTCCCAGCAGCGGCGTGTGGCGGCGATAGCGGGTGGCGAAGCCGTCGATCAGCCACAGCACGATGTGGCGGTCCGGCCCCAGGTGCTCGGATACGCCCGGCAGCGGCGGGTGGCTGGCCGCCGGGTTCAGGTTGGCCTCAATCTGGCCGAGCAGGTCCATCAGCCCCGGCGCTTCCAGCCGGGCGCGCAGGATGTGGTCGACGGCCGATTCGGGCGCGGGGATCTCGGTTAGCGGCAAGGGATCAGGCCTTGCCGCCGTCGCCACCCATGCAGGGCGGGGAGTCGGCGACCTTGCCGGCGCGCTCGAACCACTGGTCCGGGTCCAGCGTGTGCAGCGCCAGGGCGTGGATGCCGCCGGCCAGCTCGTCGGCCAGGGCCTGGTTCACCAGCCGGTGCCGCGCGATCAGCTTCTGGTCGCGAAAGGCCTCGGACACCACCGTCACCTTGAAATGCGACTCCGAGCCCGGCGGCACGTTGTGCATGTGGCTCTCGTTCACCACCTCCAGATGCTCGGGCGCAAAGCGCTCCTCCAGCTTCCGGGTAATGGTCTCCTGCATGCTCATCGACGACTCCAGTGCTTCGATTGACGGGACATCGCACTCAGTGTGCCGTGTCGTACCCGCATGTCCAGATCCTTGGCCAGCCGCATGGCTGCCGCTGTCTGGGGGGCAGTCATCAGCCTTCCCGTGTGCGTTCCTTCCAGTAATCCGGGTGGCGGTGCAGGTGCATGACCGCGAGAATCAGGATGCCCCGTCCTCTTCTGCGTAGAGAACCCCATACGGAAACCGCTTCACGAATGAGCGCCGCACTTCGCCCTCCAGAACGGTCCAGGCACGCGGGTAGGCGATGGCGCGTTGCACCGCTGCAAACACTTCAACTGCAAAATCGTTCCCGAGGCGGGGCTCGATTTCTTCGTAGTACTGAACGGCCTCGGTGAGTTCTTGCTCCGCTTCCGGGTGAAAGCGAAAACTCATCGTTCAAACCGGCTCCATATCCTCTCGAAGACCTGTTCGCCCGGAATCGCTTCGACTGTGCCCGAGCGGATCTCTTCCAGGCGCTTCCGCGAGACCTCCGCCCATTTGCGGTCCACGCCCGCATCGGGCGGGTTCAGGCTGCGCAGGAGGGAATCGACCACCAGAGCGCGCTCTTCCACGGGCAGGGACTCGGCTTCGTCAATAAGGTCTTTGATCTTCATGTCACCATCTTCCTGGTATCGCTGGGGGCGATGACCGGCGCAAGCGGAATTCTCATACTGGCATCTTGCGGCCGGTAGTGCGAGATGGCGGTTTGGTGGTTACATCCGGGAGGGGCTATGCGGCAGACGCTGGCGTTTGATGTGTACGGGACGCTGATCGATACCCAGGGGGTTACGGCGACGCTCGAAGGGTGGATTGGCGAGCGGGCACCGGTGCTGGCACGTGCCTGGCGCGAGAAGCAGCTGGAGTACACCTTCCGGCGCGGGCTGATGGGGGCGTACGCGGATTTCGATACCTGCACTGAGCAGGCGCTGCGGTACTGCTGCGAGGCACTGGGTATCGCGCTCGAAGCGGAGCAGGAGGCGGAGTTGTTGCGGTGCTACCGAGAGCTCCCGGCCTTCGCCGATGCAGGGCCGGCCCTGGACGAGCTGCGCGCGGACGGACACCGCCTGTTTGCGTTCTCCAACGGGACGGCTGAGACGGTCAGCGGGCTGTTGCGGAACGCCGGCCTGGAGGATCGCTTCGAGGATCTCGTCAGCGTGGACGAGATCGGCTGCTTCAAGCCGGACCCGCGCGTGTACCGGCATTTCCTGCAGAGGGCGAATGTGCTGCCCCAGCAGGCATGGCTGGTTTCAGGCAACCCCTTCGACGTGATCGGTGCGCAGGCTGCGGCCATGCGTACGGTCTGGCTCGACCGGGCGCGGCAGCGGCTGTTCGACCCCTGGGGTGGGGAGCCCACGGCCACCATCGGCAGCCTGGACGAACTGGCCAGGGCACTGCGTTAGCCGGGGTCTTGCCGTCGGCAAATATTCCTGCTGGAGCGGGCTATTGGCGCCCGGTGGTTGCGCTACGATGGAGATCGGTCCGCCGCCGGGAGAGGAGCGTGAGCCAGCAGGTCAAGCAACGGGTCGCGCCCGCCGCAGAATCGCCCTTGATCCGTCCGGCCACGGTGGAGGATCTGGAGGCGCTAGTCGCGCTGGAAGATGCGGCGTTCGAGATCGATCGCATCTCGCGGCGGCAATTTCGCTACCTGCTCACGCGTGGGCATGCGGTCACGCTGGTGGCGGAGGATGCCGGCGGGGAGGGCTTGCTCGGCTACGTGATGCTGCTGTTCAGCCGCGGTACGTCGCTGGCGCGGCTGTACTCGATTGCGGTCAGCGCGCGGGCGCGCGGCCAGGGGCTGGGACGGCGTCTGGTGGAGGCGGCGGAAGACGCGGCGCGCCAGCACGGGCGGACCGATCTGCGCTTGGAGGTGCGGCGCGACAATGCGGCCAGCCTGGCCCTGTTCCGCGGGCTCGGCTATCGCGACTTCGGCACCATCGACGACTACTACGAGGACCACATGGATGCGCTGCGGCTGCAGAAGTCGCTGGCGATCGGCCCCGATCCGGCGCTGGTACGCGCGCCCTACTATGCGCAGACGCTGGAGTTCACCTGCGGCCCGGCCGCGCTGATGATGGCGATGCGCACGGTGGACCCGGCGCTGAAGCTGGACCGGCGCTTGGAGCTGCGCCTGTGGCGCGACGCCACCACGATTTTTATGACCTCGGGCCACGGCGGCTGCGGGCCGTACGGGCTCGCGCTGGCCGCGGCCCATCGCGGGTTCGAGGTGGAACTGCTGGTGCGCGATCGCGGCGTGGCGTTCGCGGATTCCGTGCGCAGCGCGGAGAAGAAGGAGGTGATGCAGCTGGTGCAGGAGGACATGGTCGAGGAGCTGGAACAGCTGGGGGTGCCGGTGGTGCACGGTCCGGTGAACGTATCCCAGCTGGAGGCGCGCTTTGCCGAGGGCGGGGTGCCGGTGGTGCTGATCAGCAGCGTGCGGCTGTATGCCGAGCGCTTCCCGCACTGGGTCACGGTGACGGGCTTCGACGAGCGCTTTGTCTACGTGCATGACCCGTTCGTGGACGTGGAGCAAGGGGGGCGCGCGGTGGACTCGGTGAACATGCCGATCGCGCGTGCGGACTTCGAGCGCATGGCGCGCTACGGCCGCGCGGGGCTGCAGGCGGCGGTGATCGTCGGCCCGCGCCGTACGGCGGAGGGCGCGCATGCCTGAGCACCGCATCCTGGTCGAGCGCCGGGCGGACTGGAAGTCGCACTTCCCCGACCTTCCGGTCATGGCTATTGACGACTACCTGCGTGGCCCCGCTGCCGACGACCCGGCCAACCTGCGTGTGATCAACCTGTGCCGCAGCCAGCGTTACCTGTCCGCCGGGTACTACGGCTCGCTGCTGGCGGAGGCGCGCGGGCACCGGGTGATCCCCAGCGTACGCACCCTGCAGGACCTGTCGCGCAAGTCCATCTACAGCCTGGATACCGAGGAACTGGACGAGCGCGTGGCACGCGTTCTGGGCCGCAGCCGCCAGGGCGCGCAGCCCGAGCGCCTGGAGCTGACCGTGCTGTTCGGCCAGTGCGACGAGCCGGCGCTGCAGGAGATCGCCGGCCAGCTGTTCGCCCTGTTCCCCGCGCCGATGTTCCGGGTGGAGTTCCGGCTGCAGGGACGCTGGCAGATCCACGCCCTTCGCTCGTTCGCGCTGAACGCGCTGGAACCCGAGCAGGAGCCGGCCTTCTTCGCCGCGCTGGAGCGCTACCTCTCCAAACCCTGGCGCCGCCGCCGCGGGGCACGCAGCGCGCGCTACGAGCTGGCCATCCTGCACAACCCGGACGAGGCGATGGCCCCGTCCACGCCGGCCACGCTCAAGCGCTTCGCCCGCGCCGGGCAGGAACAGGGGATGGATGTCGAGCTGATCCAGGCGCGCGATCTGCCACGACTGGCGGAGTTCGACGCCCTGTTCATCCGCGAGACCACCGCCATCGACCACTACACCTATCGCTTCGCGCGCAAGGCCGAGGCCGAGGGCATGGTGGTAATCGACGATGCCGACTCCATCCTGCGCTGCACCAACAAGGTCTATCTGGCTGAGCGCCTGGCCGCCCATCGCGTGCCGACGCCAAAGACCGTGATCCTCACCCGCGAGACCATCCTGCGCGCGGAGGAACAGATCGGCTATCCCGTGGTGCTCAAGATCCCGGACGGCAGCTTCTCGCGCGGGGTGTTCAAGGCGAACGACCGCGCCGAGCTGGAATCCATCGCCCGACGCCTCTTGAAGGAGAGCGATCTGATCCTCGCCCAGGAGTTTGTCTACACCGAGTTCGACTGGCGCATCGGCGTGCTCAACCGCCAGCCGCTGTATGCCTCGCAGTACCTGATGTCGCGCAAGCACTGGCAGATCGTCAATCACGACGCCAAGGGTGGCCCGCGCGAGGGCGGCTTCCGCACCCTGGCACTGGCGGACGTGCCCGCCGCCGTGGTCAAGACGGCCGTGAAGGCCGCCAACCTGATCGGCGACGGCCTCTATGGCGTCGATCTCAAGCAGACCCCGCGCGGCGTGATGGTCATCGAGGTCAACGACAACCCCAACCTCGACGCCGGCATCGAGGACAAGGTCCTCGGCGAGACCCTCTACACCACCCTGATGCAGGACTTCGTCCGCCGCCTCGACGCCGCCCGCCGCCACCGCGCCGCACCCTGATTGGAACGGGGTCTGCCCGTCGCCACGTCGCAGGATGCGATGAGCGAAGCGAATCGCATCGGGGGATGCACCGAGCGGGGAGTGGTGCGTTTCGCTGCGCTCAACGGCACCCTACGGTTGCAGGATGTTGCCTACCTGTGTCGGGCGGCGGTCAGGCTACGGCCTCGGGTGGTTCCTGCAGCGGGTCGTGGAGTTCGAGGTCGACCATCAACTCGTTGGCCAGGGCCTCCAGGTCGTCCTGCAGCGTGTGCAGGTCCAGGCCTTCCGGCACGCCCAGGCGGGCCTTTGCGCGGAACATCGGCTCGCCGGTCATCGAGCCCGGCTCGCAGGCCGTCTCCAGCGTCTCGACACTCACGCCGTGGCGCGAGAGTACGGCGGTGATGTCCTGCACGATCCCCGGTCGGTCGTGCCCGATCAGGTCCAGCACCACCGGATGCCGCGCCGCCGGGGGCAGCTCGCTGCCGCGCTGGATATGCACCTGCAGCGAGTCGCCTGCCAGCCCGCGCAGCGCGGCCTCCAGCGCGTCGGCATTCTCGGTATCCACCTCCAGCAGTACCACTCCGGCAAACTGTCCGGCCAGTTGCGTCATCCGGCTTTCCAGCCAGTTGCCGCCCGCCGACCGAGCCCGCGCCGCCACCGCGCTCACCAGCCCCGGCCGGTCCGGCCCGATCACCGTCAGAATCACCGAAGTCTTCATACGCACTTCCTCACACGAATCGCTATCGGACCAACCATCCTGCGCGCCCTTGCAGGCCATGACAATGCGCTGGATGTTGCTCACTGCGCCACCGCTCGAGGAACGGCACCATCGCTGCTCTCAGGCGTCGGCGGTTTCGGGCAGGCTGTAGAAGGCGCGGGCGGTGGCGGTGGTGTGGGCGGCGAGGTCTTCCGGGGTCTCGTCGCGCAGCTGGGCCACGTATTCGCCAATGTGGGGGAGGAAGGCGGGTTCGTTGCGCCGGCCGTTGCCGATCTTCTTGCCGCTGCCCTTGGGCAGGGTGCGTGGCAGCAGGTAGGGCGCGTCGGTCTCGATCATCAGGCGGCCGCGCGGGATGCGCGGGACCAGCGGGTGCAGGTGGGTGCCGCGGCGTTCGTCGCAGACCCAGCCGGTGATGCCGATGTGGCAGTCGAGGTCGAGGTATTCGGCCAGGGCGTCGGCCTCGCCGGTGAAGCAGTGCACCACGGCGGCCGGCAGCTTGTCGCGCCAGCGGCGCAGGATCTGGGCGAAGTCGTGGTGGGCGTCGCGCTCGTGCAGGAACACCGGCAGGCCGAGATCCGCGGCCAGCTCCAGCTGGGCCTCGAAGGCGATGCGCTGCTGCGGGCGCGGCGAGTGGTCGCGGTTGTAGTCCAGCCCCATCTCGCCCATGGCGACGACGTTGGCGTCCGCGCGGGCGAGGTCACTGAACCGCGCGGCGATCGCGTCGGTCCACTGTCTGGCCAGGTGCGGGTGTACGCCCAGGGTGGCGCGGCAGCAGTCCGGGTACTGGTCGGCGATCTCCAGGCACTTCTCGCTCTGGTGGGCGTCGGCGCCGGTGATCAGCATCCAGGAGACGCCGGCCTCGCGGGCGCGCTCGAGGACCTCGGAGCGTTCCTTGTTGAAGGATTCGTGGGTGAGGTTGAAGCAGATATCGATCCATTCCATGCGCGGTATGCTAACGGATTGGACGCGCAGCGCCAGATCCCCGGCGCCGTCATTGCGAGGCGCCGAAGGCGGTGAAGCAATCTCCTGCGGCTGGCAGTGCGGTGGATTCGAGGGCCCCGGTGGTTTCGGGCCGGGAGATTACTCGCTGCGCTCGCCCTGCGGGCCGGCCTGCGGCCGTTCAACGCGCTTCGCGCTTTTGTGCTTCGTCGCTGCGCTCCTCGCAATGACGGTGGTGGTCTCACATCATCGCGAGGAGCCCGGGCGTTGCAATGACGGCGCTGGCGTCCGGGTTTGGCGCCGGGACCGTTGCGCCGTGTTAAACCTTTTGCAGTGATTTTGATTTTGAACTGGAGTTTGGAATGCGTGATGCGAGTCCCCAGGCGGTTTATCTGAGCGATTACCAGCCGCCGGCGTTTGTGGTGGAGAGCCTGGAGCTGGACTTTGACCTGGCCGCGGCGACCACCGAGGTGACCACGCGCATGGCGGTGCGGCGCAACCCGCAGGCGGCGGAGCCGAATGGGGCGCTGCGGCTGTACGGCGATGGTGTGGAGCTGGTGTCGCTGACCGTGGATGGTGCGGAGCCGGGCGAGGGCCTGCTCGAGCAGGATGCCGAGGGCCTGCTGCTGCACGGCCTGCCGGAGGCGGCGCGACTGGAGATCGTCAGCCGCTGCCACCCGGAGCAGAACACCGCGCTGGAAGGCCTGTACGCCTCCAGCGGCAACCTGTGCACCCAGTGCGAGCCGGAGGGCTTTCGCCGCATCACCTTCTTCCCCGACCGCCCGGATGTGCTGACCACCTACCGCGTGCGCCTGGAGGCGGACCGGGCGCAGTACCCAGTGCTGCTGGCGAACGGCAACCGCGTGGAGGCCGGCGAGCTGGATGGCGGGCGCCACTACGCGGTGTGGGAGGACCCGTTCCCCAAGCCGTCGTACCTGTTTGCGCTGGTCGCCGGGGATCTCGCCTGCCAGCGCGACACCTTCACCACCATGTCCGGGCGCGAGGTCGCGCTGGAACTGTATGTCGAGGCGCACAACGCGGATCGCTGCGACCACGCGCTGGCGTCGCTGAAGCGCGCGATGCGCTATGACGAGGAGGCCTTCGGCCGCGAATACGACCTGGACGTGTACATGATCGTCGCGGTGGACGACTTCAACATGGGGGCGATGGAGAACAAGGGGCTGAACCTGTTCAACGCCAAGTACGTGCTCGCCAGCCCCGACACCGCCACCGACAGTGACTTTGTCGCCATCGAGTCGGTGATCGCCCACGAGTATTTCCATAACTGGTCGGGCAACCGCGTGACCTGCCGCGACTGGTTCCAGCTGTCACTCAAGGAAGGGCTCACGGTCTTCCGCGACCAGGAATTCACCACCGACTGCACCCTGTTCGGCGTCAAGCGCATCGACGATGTCGCCATGCTGCGCGCCTTCCAGTTCCCGGAGGACGCCGGACCGCTGGCGCACCCGGTGCGCCCGGACCACTACGCCGAGATCAACAACTTCTACACCCTGACCGTCTACGAGAAGGGCGCCGAGCTGATCCGCATGCTGCGCACCCTGATCGGGCGCGAGGCCTTCCGCCGCGGGCTGGACCTATACTTCGAGCGCTTCGACGGTCAGGCCGTGACGACGGACGACTTTGTCGCGGTGATGGCCGAGGCCAGCGGGCGCGATCTCGCCCGTTTCAAGCGCTGGTATACTCAGGCCGGCACGCCGCATGTGACCGCAGGCACCGCGTTCGACGGCCCCGGCGGACCGGCCCGTATCACACTCGCGCAGGAGACCCCGCCGACCCCGGGCCAGGCGCACAAGGAGCCGGTGGTGATCCCGGTGCGCATGGCCTTTCTCGATGCCGACGGCCAGCGCATCCGCGCGCGCCGGGACGGCGACGAAGCCGCGCGCGACGAATGGGTGCTGGAGCTGGACGCCGCCGAGCACACCTTCTGCTTCGAGGACCTGTCCGCCGAGGTGGCCGCGATCTCCTGGCTACGCGGCTTCTCCGCCCCGGTGATCCTGAACGCCAACCAGGGCGTGGACGAACTGGCGCACCTGCTGGCGCATGACGATGATGCCTTCGCCCGCTGGGAGGCCGCGCAGACCCTGTTCCGTCGCGCCATCCGTGCGCGCATCGAGCACGACGCCGCCGACTCCGCGCTGGAGGCCGCCATCGAGCACGCCCTGCACGCCCTGATCGAGGATCCGGCGATCGAGCCGGTGCTGCTGGCGACCATCCTGCAGCTGCCGCCCACGCGCGAGCTGGCCGAGTTGTTCGAGCGCGTCGATCCGGTGCGCCTGCGCATGGAGCGCGACGACCTGGAGAAGCGCCTCTATGCCCCGCTGACCGGCGCGATGCAGCAGATCCAGCCGAAGCTGGACGACGTGGACAATGGTGCCTTCACCGCCGAGGCGATGGGCCTGCGCCAGCTGCGCAACCGTCTGCTGGCGCTGCGTGTGGCGGCCCGCGACCAGGCCGCGGTGCCCGAGGCCCTGGCGCAGTACCAGAAGGCGCGCAGCATGACCATGCGCATGGGTGCGCTGAACGCGGTGAACGAACTGGATCACGAGGCCCGCGAGGTGCTGCTGACGGACTTCGAGCAGCGCTACCGCGACGACCCGCTGGTGCTGGACAAGTACTTCGGTCTGCAGGCCGGCAGCCAGGTCCCCGGCGGCTTCGAGCGCCTGGAGGCGCTGCTGGAGCACCCCGGGTTCCGCTGGACCAACCCGAACCGGGTGCGTGCGGTGCTGGGGCCGTTCATGGCCCGCAACGAACGCCATTTCCACCAGGAAGACGGCGCGGGCTACCGCCGCATGGGCGGCTTCGTCGAGAAGCTGGACGCGATGAACCCGCAGACCGCCGCCCGCCTGGCCCAGCCGCTGACGCGCTGGCAGAAGGTGGACAGCGTTCGCGGCGCACAGATGCGCGCGGAACTCGAGCGCCTCGCCGCGCTCGAACTGTCGCGCGACCTGCGCGACGTGATCGAACGCGCGCTCGCGTAGGAGGCCAGCCCCCTGGCCGATGGGGCGACGGGAATGTGTGTGGGAGCGGGCTTGCCCGCGAATGCCCCCGCCAAAGCCGGACGCGGGCAGGGGCATTCGCGTGCAGGCACGCTCCCACAAGCCCACAGGGGTGCGCTGATGTGTGCGGGCTGTGGTAGCGTATCGGCGGGTTATCGGGGTGATGCCTCCTGAGATGAGGGTTTGGCCGACGTGAAACGGGTCTTCCATCGACTGCTGTGCTGGATGCTGGTGCTGGCGATTGCCGGCCTGCCGGCACTTGCAGCCGTCGCGAGCGAGGGAGGCAGTCACGCCGGGCATGCGATGCACGGGGCCCAGTCGCAGGGCGACAAGGCGGCGGATCACGCGGACCATGATCATTCGCATGATCACGCGCACGGCGACCACCATGATCACCATGCGCAGGACGGTCCCGCCGATACTCGGCATGGCGGCGACCACGCCCATGAAGCATCCGATTCCTCTGACGCCAGCGGGGTGATCGTGCACGCGGATTGCCTGGATGGCGCCTGTCTGGCGAGTTGCTCGGCCTGCAGCCACTGCCAGGGCATGCCGTCCATCACCGGCATGCACCTGCTGACCCCGGTCACGCAGGCCATGCGCCTGTATTCCTTCCAGAGCGGCCCGCCTGCGGCCGCGTTATACCGACCCCCGATCCTCTCCTGATCTGACTACCGGCCCGAGCGCCGGGGCTGTCCGCACGTCCGGGTTCCACCCGGTGCTGGCGGATGGCAAGGCCGTGTCGCGCGTTCGCGCGGGATGCGGAATCGAAGTCCGATCAAGGAGATTTTCACGATGCGAGCAACCCGATTGCTGCTCCCCGTCGTTTCGGTGCTGTTCCTCGCCGGTTGCGCGGTCACTGCGCCCGAGCTGGACCGCTCCGAACTGGCGGAGGACATCTCGGTGCAGGGGATCGACCTGCCCGAGTCGGAGATGCCCCGCCCCTCCGGCGAGCTGACGCTCGAGGAGGCCATTCATCAGGCCCTGTGGCGCAACCCGCGCATGCAGCAGGCCTACGCCAAGCTGGATCTGACGGCTGCCGACGTGGTCGAGGCCGCCCAGTTTTCCAATCCCACCCTGTCGCTGTCGGTGATGCGCCCCGAGGGCGGTGGCGGCAACGAGACGGGGGTCGGCCTGGCCTGGGGGATTTCCGGCCTGCTGATGCGCAGTGCGCGTCAGGACATTGCCGAGGCCCACTGGGAGTCCACACGTCTGCAGCTGGCCGAAGGCATGGTGGCCCTGGCCTCGGACACCGAGCGTGCCTGGTATGACGCGGTGGCCGCGCGCCAGCGGGCGCAGGTGCAGGCGCTGGAGACCCGCGCCGCGGATCTCGGCTCGCTGCTGGGCGAGCGCTTCTATGACGCCGGCAACATCCCCGACCTGAAGCGGGTACAGCTGCGCATCCGTGCGGCCGAGGCCCGGCTGAAGCTCGAGGATGCGCGGCAGCGCGAGCGCGAAACCCGTCTGCGCCTGGCCCACCTGATGGGGCTGCCCGGCCAGGTGGATGGCTGGGAGGTCCCCGGCAAGCTGCCGTTGCCGCTGGCCGGTGTGGACGATCGCGATGCCCTGGTCGAGCAGGCGCTGGAGCAGCGTCTGGACCTGCGGGCCCTGGACCATGCCCTGGAGGGGCTCACCGAGGGCGTGGCCCTGGTGCGGCGCTATCGCTGGCTGGGTGACATCGAGCCCGGTATCGAGTTCGAGCGCGAGACGGACGGCACCCGCCTGTGGGGCGGTGGCATCTCCTTCACCCTGCCGATCTTCAACCAGAACCAGGCCGGCATCGCCCGGGCCGAGGCGCGGCTGGAGGACGGTGAGGCCCGGCGGGCCAAGCTGGAGCAGGCGGTGACCGCCGATGTGCACCAGCACTTCGTGCGGCTGGCCCATCACCGCGACAAGTTCAGCACCAAGCGCTATGAATTGCTGCCGGCCCGGGAGATCGAACTGGAGCGCGTGCAGGAGCGCGTGAACTTCATGTTCGACGATGTCTTCGACCTGCTGGTGACCAAGCAGGAAGAGCTGGCCGACTGGCAGCGGGCCGTGGCCGCGCTGGGTGACTACTGGCGGGCCCGGGTGGATCTGGCCTTTACGGTGGCCGGCGAGCTGCCGGGCGGGGCGCCGGGTGACGAGGGCTACCTCGAAACCGACGCGCTGGAGCATGACCCGTCCGAGATGGATCACGACCATCATGACCACGGGGACCACGGGGACCACGGGGATCACGGGGATCACGGGGATCACGGGGATCACGGGGATCACGGGGATCACGGGGATCACGGGGATCATGACCATGGCGATCACGGTGACCACGGCGACGACGGTCACGGAGGGCATCACTGATGAAACGGCGTAACTTCCTGCTGGCCGCCGGCGCGGCAATGCTGCCGGCAACCACCCTGACCCGGGTGATGGCCGAAACGGGTCACGAGCACCACAACGAGGGCGATGCCACGCCCGGCGAACGCACCGAACAGGGCTACATGCCGGTGCATACGCCGAACGGCTGGACCCTGCCATATGAAATGAACAACGGCGTGAAGGAGTTCCACCTGGTCGCCGAGGAGATCGAGCACGAGTTCGCGCCCGGCTCGGTGGCGAAGTGCTGGGGCTACAACGGCACCACCCCGGGGCCGACCATCGAGGCGGTGGAGGGCGACAAGGTTCGCATCTACGTGACCAACCGCCTGCCGGAATACACCTCGGTGCACTGGCACGGCATCCACCTGCCCTCGGGCATGGACGGGGTGAAGGGCGTGACCCAGCCGCCGATCCATCCGGGCGAGACCTTCGTCTACGAGTTCGAGCTGAACCAGCACGGCACGCACATGTATCACCCGCATGCCGACGAGATGGTGCAGATGGCGATGGGGATGATGGGGATGTTCATCATCCACCCGAAGGACGGCGAGATCGAGCCGGTGGACCGCGACTACGCGATCCTGCTGCACAACTGGGGCCTGCACCCGGGCACGCGCACGCCGGATCCGTCGATCATGGTCGACTTCGACCTGTGGTCGATGAACTCGAAGGTGTTCCCGGCCATCGACTCGCTGGTGGCGAAGACCGGCGAGCGCGTGCGCATCCGCATGGGCAACCTGTCGATGTGGAACCACCCGATGCACGTGCACGGGGTGTCGTTCGAGGTCACCGGTTCCGATGGCGGGCGCTGGCCGCGCAACCAGTGGCGCAAGGAGACCACGGAGATCGTCGCGGTCGGCCAGACCCGCGATATCGAGTTCGTCGCGCCACCGGGTGACTGGGCGTTCCACTGCCACATGTCCCACCACACCATGAACCCGATGGGGCACGGCATCGCCAACACCCTGGGTGTGGACCAGTCCGGCCTCGAGGAGGAGATCCGTACGCTGCTGCCCGGCTATATGGCCATGGGCGAACACGGCATGGCGGATCACCAGGACCATACCGACGGCGGCCACATGCGCGGGCCGGAGAACACCCTGCCGATGGGGATGGGCCAGGGGCCGTTCGGCAACATCGGCATGGGCGGCATGTTCACCCTGATCAAGGTGCGCGACGACCTGGAGCCCGGGGATTTCCGTGATCCGGGCTGGTACTGGCACCCGGACGGGGAGGTGGCCCGCCGCGTGAGCAGCGATCCCGATTTCGGCAGTCCGGTGCGCCGCGGCAAGGTCGCGGGTGCGGATTCCGACGGGCTCCCGACCCCCAGCCGCGATGCCCACGGTGGGCATGGAGGTCATGGGGGGCATGGAGGACACAACGGCCACGGAGGCCACAACCACTAAGCGTCCACGGGTGCAGGTGCCGGGACCGCTGCAAGGCGGCCCCCGGTGGCCTGCGGCCGGCGGACTCTGAGACGACACGACTGCACTTGAACAACTTGAGGACGACATGATGACGATTGGTAACCGCAATATCCTGCGTTCCGCCCTTGCGGCCCTGCTGCTGGCCTTCGCCAGCCCCCTGCTGGCCCACGAGGGCGAAATGGGACAGGTCCCGGAGGATGGCTCCACGGTGCAGGGCACCCCGGAGGAGATCGGGATTCACTTCGATGGCGCGATGCGCATCACCCAGTTCGACGTGATCGGCCCGCAAGGCCGCGTGTCTCTCGAGAACGAGCCGGGCAGTGATCCGACCGAGGAGTACCATGTGCGTCCGGCCGGCGATCTGGAACCGGGTCGTTACGAGGTGCGCTGGCGCGGTCTGGCCCGCGACGGCCACATGATGTCCGGGAGCTTCCGCTTCACGGTGGAGAACTAGGCCGTGGCCTGGCTGTCTGCGCTGTCCGGTGTGGATGCCTGGACGGGCGCCATGATGCTGGTGGCGGCCGGGTTCTATGCCGGTGCCTTGCTGGCGGCCGGGGCGGTGCTGTTTCGCCTGGCGTTTCCGGATCTGCCTGATCCGGATCGCCGGGCGGCCAGCCGCATGGGTGCGATCGCGGCCTGGGTCGCGATCGTGCTGGCCCTGGTCCAGTGGCCGCTGCAGGCCGGATACCTCGGGGGTGGCAATGGTGCGGCTGCCTTCGACCCCATGCTGCTCGGCGTGGTGTTCGAGGGGGCGCAGGGAACCCGGCTGGTGCTGGCTGTGAGCGGTTTGTTGCTGGTGCAGGCGATCCTGCTGGATGCCCGTCGGTTGCCGGGGCTGGGCTACGGTCTCAGCCTTGCCGGCGTATTGCTGGTGATGCTCGCCTTCGTGCAGGTCGGGCACACGGTGGACGAGCCGCGCGTCCTGCTGGGAGGGCTGCTGGTGCTGCATCTGCTGACTGCGGCCTTCTGGGTCGGTTCGTTGTGGCCGCTGTATCGCCTGGCGGGGCACCCGCCGGCGGGTTGTGATGCCGCGCGCATCCTGGCGCGCTTTGGCCAGGTGGCGGTGTTCGGGGTCGGGCTGCTGGTGCTGGCCGGTGTGGTGCTGGCGGCCTTGCTGCTGGGCGGTGTCACGCCATTGCTCACCACGGGCTATGGGCAGTTCCTGATCGGCAAGGTCCTGATCGTCGGATTGCTCCTGCTGCTGGCCGCCGCGAACAAGTGGCGGCTGGTGCCGGCGTTCGAGCGCGGCGAACCCGGGGCCCCCGGGCGGCTGCGCCGCAGTATCGCGCTGGAGGGCGGTCTGGTCGGGTCGATCCTGCTGCTGACCGCGGTACTGACCACGGTCAGTTCGCCGGCCGGTGGATAGGCGACGCGGGCGCTAGCGGTTCGGCGTCAGATGGGTCGCTGGGCGACCGTGGCGGCGAGTTCGACGTCCTCGCCCTCGCGCTGGACACGGATGTCCAGGGTCGCGCCGGGCGAGGTGCGGGCGATCACGTTGAGCGCTTCTCGCGGGGTGTTCACGCTGCTGCCGTCCAGGTGGGTGATGATGTCCCCCGGTCGGATTCCAGCTTCTTCCGCAGGCCCCTCGCGCAGGATGCCGGCGACCAGCACGCCGCGCGGCGTGTCCAGGCCGAAGGATTCGGCCAGTTCGCGGTTCATCGCCTGGACCTCGATCCCCAGCCAGCCGCGGGCGACATAGCCCTGTTCGATGATCTCGGTCATCACGCTGCGCGCCAGATCCACCGGGATCGCGAAGCCGATGCCGTGGGAGCCGCCGGAGCGCGAGAAGATCGCGGTGTTGATGCCGACGACCTCGCCGCGCGCATTGATCAGCGCGCCGCCGGAATTGCCCGGATTGATCGCCGCGTCGGTCTGGATGAAGTCCTCGAAGGTGTTGATCCCGAGCTGGTTGCGCCCGGTGGCGGAGACGATCCCCTGGGTCACCGTCTGGCCGACGCCGAAGGGGTTGCCGATGGCGAGCACGACGTCGCCCACCCGCAGGTCGCTGGAGTGCCCCACCGTGGCCACACCGAGCCCCGGCGCGCGCACGCGCAGAACGGCAAGGTCGGTATCCGGATCGATGCCGATGATCTCGGCGGGGTGGGCCTCGCCGCCGGGGAGCATGATGGCAATGGCATCAGCCTCCTCGATCACGTGGTGATTGGTGAGGATGTGCCCCTGTTCGGTCATGATGACCCCGGAACCGAGGCTGGACTGCTCCTGTTCACCCGGCGGAAGGGGCTGGCCGAAGAATTCATGCAGGCCGAGGCCGGAGGGCCGGTCGATGGTGCGCGAGGTCATGATGTTGACGACCGCGGGTGCGGCGCGGCGTACGCCGTCGGCGTAGCTGGCCGGCGCACCCGTGGCGCCCGGGGCCGGCACGGGTTCGGCGACCTGCAGATCGGCGCCGGATTCGTCGCGGCCGAGGATCTCGGGGAAGAACACCGCGATCACCACGGCCAGGGCAATACCGGTCAGCGCGGCTTGCAGCAGAAAGCGAGAGAAATTCACCATATGTCGAATATACCGAATCAGCGTTCAACAGGGGATCCCGCCGTGGTCAATCGCGATGAACTGATGCAGGCACTGAATGCGGAGCTCGAGCCGGAGCGTTTCCGCGATTACTGCCCGAATGGTCTGCAGGTGGAGGGGCGCCGCGAGATCCGTCGGATCGTCAGCGGGGTGACCGCCTCCCTGGCGCTGGTGGAGGCGGCGGTGGAGGCCGGGGCCGACCTGATCCTGGTGCACCACGGGTACTTCTGGAAGGGCGAACCGCAGGAGGTGACCGGCATGAAGCGCGAGCGCATGCGCCTGCTGCTGGCGCATGACATCAACCTGGTCGCCTACCACCTGCCGCTGGATGCCCACCCGGTGCTTGGCAACAACACCCAGTTGGCCGGGCGCCTGGGATTCGCGATCGACGGTGTGCTGCGCGAGGACGGCGTCGGCCAGGTGGGGAGCCCGGCGCGGGTGATGTCGGCGCCCGACATGCAGGCGCATATCAGCAACGTGCTGGGGCGCGAGGCGCTGTGCGTGGAGGCCGGTGACCATCCCATCCGCCGCATCGCCTGGTGTACCGGCGGGGCCCAGTCCCTGCTTGCCGAGGCCGCGGCACAGGGAGTGGATGCCTACATCAGTGGCGAGATCTCCGAGCAGACCACCCACGAGGCGCGCGAGCTGGGGGTGCACTACTTCGCTGCCGGACATCATGCGACCGAGCGCTACGGGGCCCCGGCCCTGGGCCAGTGGTGCGCGGAGCGCTTCGGTCTCGAACACCAGTTTATCGAGATCGACAATCCCGCCTGAGCGGGGGTGATCCCGCCCGCACGCGACTGCGTGCGAGATTGCCGTGCAGCCTGTTCGCTTTGGGGGCGTGCCGGACACCCCGTCCGCGCCCGTCTGTAATCAGTTGGTTATGTAGGTTTTCGACGCGCGTGACCAAGCGCAATGCTCGGTCTTAAGGCAGTAATCTACTTGACCTTATTAGCGTGTTCGGGAATTCTATCGGATTTTACAGCCCGCCCAGATGGGTATTCGCGCGTGCGGCCAAGGCCCCTCGCGTTCAGGCTGCGCCTTGGTTGCGTGGCTGCGGGAATACGATTTCAACACGTTGTTTGGAGAGACAAACATGGCAAACCAAGGCGTAAACCGAGGCCGGCGCCGGTTCCTCGTCGCCGCGACATCTGTCGTAGGCGGAGCCGGGGTCGCCGCTGTCGCGGCCCCGTTCCTGGCGTCCTTGCAGCCCAGCGCGCGCGCTCAGGCGGCCGGGGCCCCTGTCGAGTTCGACGTGTCCGCTGTCGAGCCGGGCCAGCGTGTCAGCGTCGAATGGCGCGGCCAGCCCATCTGGGTCGTGCGACGCACCGAAGAGATGATCGCCGGTTTGTCCGAGGTGACCGACCGTCTGCGCGATCCGGAGTCCGAGGTCGAGAGCCAGCAGCCGGAATACGCGCAGAACGAGCACCGTTCGCGCAATCCCGAGTTCCTGGTCGTGATCGGCATCTGCACCCATCTGGGCTGCTCGCCCACCTACCGCCCGGAGATCGGCGACCCCGAGATGGGGTCCGACTGGCAGGGTGGCTGGCTGTGCGGCTGCCACGGCTCCCGCTTCGACCTGGCCGGCCGCGTGTATCGCAACATGCCGGCGGCGACCAACCTGGTGATCCCGCGCCACATGTACCGCACGGACACCTTGCTTGTCATTGGCGAAGACGAAGACGGGGAGGCGATCTAAATGGCCAGCAATCCTGATACCAAGATCCAGGGCGGTCTGCTGGGCTGGGTCGATGCCCGCTTCCCGCTCTCCCAGATGTGGAACGAGCATCTGGCGCAGTACTACGCGCCGAAGAACTTCAACTTCTGGTATTTCTTCGGCTCCCTGGCGCTGCTGGTGCTGGTCATCCAGATCGTCTCCGGCATCTTCCTGACCATGTTCTACAAGCCCGATGCGGAACTCGCGTTCGCGTCGGTCGAGTACATCATGCGCGACGTGGAGTGGGGGTGGCTGATCCGCTACATGCACTCCACCGGCGCCTCGATGTTCTTCGTGGTGGTCTATCTGCACATGTTCCGGGCACTGCTGTACGGCTCCTACAAGAAGCCGCGCGAGCTGATCTGGATCTTCGGTGTGCTGATCTACCTGGTGCTGATGGCCGAGGCCTTCGCCGGCTACCTGCTGCCGTGGGGCCAGATGTCCTACTGGGGCGCACAGGTGATCGTGAACCTGTTCCAGACCATCCCGTACATCGGGCCGGACCTGGTGACCTGGATTCGCGGTGACTTCCTGCTCTCCGATGCCACGCTGAACCGCTTCTTTGCGCTGCACGTGATTGCCCTGCCGCTGGTGCTGATCATGCTGGTGGCCGCGCACATCATTGCGCTGCACGAAGTGGGTTCCAACAACCCGGACGGCATCAACATCAAGGAAAACAAGGACGAGAACGGCATCCCGAAGGATGGCATCCCGTTCCACCCGTACTACTCTGTGAAGGATCTGGTCGGTGTCGGCGTGTTCCTGATGGTCTTTGCCGTGATCATGTTCTTCTTCCCGACCGGTGGCGGCCTGTTCCTGAAGCCGGACAACATGATCCCGGCCGACCCGCTGGTCACCCCGGATCTCATCCCGCCGGTGTGGTACTTCACCTCGATGTATTCGGTGCTGCGATCCGTGCCGGATCCGTTCCTCGGCGTGGTCGCGATGGGCCTTGCGGTGGTGATGCTGTTCTTCATCCCGTGGCTGGATCGCAATCCGGTACTGTCGATGCGCTACCGCTCGTTCGCGGCCAAGTTCAACCTGGCGGTGTTCGTGGTGGCCTTCGTGATCCTCGGCTGGCTGGGTCTGCAGCAGGCCACCACGGAAGTGAGCGAGATGAGCCTGCGCTTCTCCACGGTCTACTTCGCGTTCTTCTTCCTGCTGTGGTTCCTCAGCAAGGAACGCTCCGCGGTCTTCAGCCTGATCGCATTCGCCGTGGTGGTGGGTATCTACACGATCTACGACATCCTGCGTTTCGATCCGAGTGACGCGAGTCTGATCATGTGGTCCTGGCTGATTCCGACCGTGTATCTGTTCGTGACCATGGTGGCCCCCGCCTTCGCGCGTGGCCTGGGCCGTGACCGTGCCGTTCCGGAAAGGGTGACTTCGTAATGAAAACGCTGATTGCAACTACGTTCCTGGCCGCTGCGGCCCTGTTCACCGTCCCGGCCGCCTCGGCGGCCGGGTACGACGGTGACCTGGAGAAGGCCAATATTGACGTGACCAATGAGGCCTCGCTGCAGCGCGGTGCCAACCTGTTCATGAACTACTGCATGGGTTGCCACTCCACGGAGTACATGCGCTACAACCGCGTCGCGCGGGATATCGGGCTGACCGAGCAGCACATGGAAGAGAACTTCATCTTCATTACCGACGAAGCCGGTGATCCGGTCGGTGTGGGTTCGCTGATGAAGAACGCCATGAGCGACGACTACGGCGAAGAGGCCTTCGGCGTGGTCCCGCCCGACCTGACCATGACCACCCGCATCCATGGCGAGGACTGGGTCTACACCTTCCTGAAGAGCTTCTATGTGGATGAGTCGCGTCCGCTGGGCGCGAACAATACCGTGTTCAGCAACGTCGGCATGCCGCACGTGCTGTGGGAGCTCCAGGGCTGGCAGGAGAAGGTTGTCGACGAGGACGGCAACGAGCGTCTCGAGTTGGTGCGCTCCGGTAGCATGACGCCCAGCGAATACGACCGCGCCGTGCGCGACATCGTCACCTACCTCTCCTACATGGGCGAGCCGATGCAGCTGGACCGCCAGCGGATCGGCCTGTACGTCCTGATTTTCCTCGGGATCTTCACGATCCTGGCCTACTTCTTGAAAAAGGAGTACTGGAAAGACGTACACTAGGCGGCCTGAACCGTCGCCGGCGCACTGACCAAGGATGATCGCGCGCCGGTGTTATTGACCGTCTGCCCGGCGTGGCCTCGTGCCTGGCCGGGCTAGGGAGAAAGCCATGGCGCTGGTCGCCAACCGTCGTTCCGTTATGACCCTGTTTTCTGCTCACGACTGTGTGCGCTGCCACCGGGTGCGCATCATCCTTGCGGAGAAGGACATCGCCGTGGATGTCGTGAATCTCGGGCCGGACGAGCTGCCCGAGGATCTCTCCGATCTGAATCCGTACAACGAGGTCCCGACCCTGGTGGATCGCGATCTGGCCCTGTACGGGACGCATGTCATCACCGAATACCTGGACGAGCGTTTTCCGCATCCGCCGTTGATGCCGGTGGATCCGGTTTCGCGGGCGGCCGCGCGGCTGGCGCTTTATCGCGTGGAACGCGACTGGTACGAGGGGCTGGACGCGGTCTACAAGGCCTCCGGCTCGGGGTTGACCAAGGCGCGCAAGATCCTGCGCGAGAGCCTGGTGAGCTCGGCGGAGATCTTCGAACTCAAGCCGTACTTCCTGAGTGACGAGTTCTCCATCGTCGACTGTGCCATTGCCCCCGTAATGTGGCGGCTTCCGGCGGTCGGTATCGACCTGACCTCGCTGCCGCAGGCGATCCAGGAATACGCCGACCGTGTGTGCAAGCGCGAGTCTTTCCAGGTGAGTCTGACCGAGGCCGAGCGCGAGCTGCGCCTGTGACTTCGTCGCGCCCCTATCTGCTCCGTGCGCTGTGGGAGTGGGTCACGGATAACGGCTTCACGCCGCATATCCTGGTCGACGCCACGGTCGAGGGTGTGGTCGTGCCCGAGGCCTTTGTGGATCAGGGCAAGATCACCCTGAACGTTGGTCCCTCCGCGGTACAGGCGCTGAATATCGGGGACGACGCCGTGGCCTTCTCGGCCCGCTTCGCCGGCAACCCGATGGATGTGTTTGTGCCGATGCCAGCGGTCCTGGCGGTCTACGCCCGCGAGAACGGGCAGGGCATGATGTTCGGCAGTGAGCCGGGGCCCGGCCCCGAGGACGATGGTCCAGGCGCGCCGCCGGATGGGTCCGGTGATGGCGGGGGCGGAGAGGATGCCCCGGCGCCCAGGCGCAAGGGGCCGTCGCTCAAGGTCGTCAAGTAGTGCGCAGGGCCCCGTATGGGGCCCGTTTCTTTTCCGGGGATGTGTGCCGGACGAAGGGGGCGTAGCCTCAGGCCGGGCCGGGTGCCTTGCCGGGGTTGAGGATGTTGTCGGGATCGAACTCGCGCTTGATGCCCGCCATCAGCCCCAGTGCCACCGGGTCCAGCTCACGCGCCACATAGGGCCGCTTGACCAGCCCGATGCCGTGTTCGCCGGACAGGGTGCCGCCGAGCGCGAGGACCAGCGTAAAGACCCCGTCCAGGCACCGTTCGGCCGCCGCCAGCTCCTGCGGATCGTCCGGGTTGACCAGCAGGTTCACGTGGATGTTGCCGTTGCCGGCATGGCCGAAATTCACGATCTTGATCGCATGCTCCGTGGCCAGGCGGTCCAGGCCCGCGATCAGCTCGGGGATGCGCGAGACCGGCACGACCACGTCCTCGTTGATCTTCTTCGGCGCCACCGTCCGCAGCGCCGGGGACAGGGCCTTGCGTACGGCCCACAAGGCCTGTGCCGCCTCGGGGGTGTCGGCGCTGTGGGTCTCCAGGCAGCCCGGGCCCTCGGCCGCGGCGCGCACGCCGGCGGTGGTGGCGTCGATACCGGCCTCGGTGCCATCCGTTTCGATCATCAGGATGGCGCCGGCGCCCGCAGGCAGGGGGCAGTCCGGATCATAGTCGCGAATCATGGCAATGGCGGAGTGGTCCATGAATTCCAGCGACGAGGGGACTTCCGCTCGGGCCATCAGGCGCGAGACGGCGCGGGCAGCGTCGCCGACATCGCGATATACCGCCTGGATCAGGCGGGTCGCCTCCGGCCTGGGGGTGAGGCGCAGCGTGGCCTCCGTGATCACGGCCAGCGTGCCCTCGGAGCCGATCAGCAGCCGGGTGAGGTCGTAACCCACGACACCCTTGGTGGTGTGGACCCCGGTGCGAAAGGCCTCTCCGGTGCCGGCCACGCCGGCGAGGCCCAGGGTGTTGTCCCGCGGGGTGCCGTACTTCACCGCATGCGGCCCCGCGGAGTTGTACGCCAGGTTGCCGCCCAGGCTGCAGTAGGCGCTGCTGGTCGGATCCGGTGGCCAGAAAAAGCCGTGGCGTCCCGCGGCCTGCTGGATCTCGCCGTTGGTGACGCCGGGTTCCGCGATCAGCCAGCGATTGTCCGGGTCCACCTCGAGGATGCGGTTCATGTGCTCGAAGGACACCACCAGCCCCCCGTGGTCCGGCACCGCGGCGCCCGTGGTGCCCGTCCCGCGCCCCCGGCAGGTGAGTGCAACGCCCAGCCGCCGGCACAGTCGCACCAGCTCGCGCACGGTATCCGCGTCGCGCGGGAAGGCCACCGCGTCCGGGACCGCGTGGAGCTTCGAGTTGTCCGCGCCATACGTCCAGCAGTCCGCCGGATCGAGCAACCGGTCGCCGGGTGCCAGCAGTTGTTCCAGTTCGCGGGTCAGTGGAGTCATGGGGCGGGCTTTGGATTCAAGGGAGCCGGTTTAATCGGTGGGTGCCTGGATGGCGTCCTGCAGCCACTCGATCCGGTCGCGGCCATCCAGGGTCATGACATCGAAACGCACCGGCCCGTTCCAGGCATGCTCCTGCAAATAGGCCTCGGCGACCCGGAGCAGGCGCGCCTGCTTGCGTCGGTCGATGCTCTCCGCGCCGCCGCCGAATCCCGGGTGGCTGCGCTTGCGTACCTCCACCAGCACCAGCGTGTCGCCCTCCTGGGCGACGAGGTCGAGCTCGCCATACGGACGGCGGACGTTGCGCGCCCGGATCTCCAGGCCGCGGGTCTCGAGGTAGGCGGCGGCCCGGTCCTCGGCGGCCTGTCCCGAGACGCCCGGGCGAAACACTCAGGAGCCTCCGGCGGGGAGGTCGATGCGCCGGGGTTCGCCGCGCTCGAAGCGCGCCCAGGCCGGCTCCCGCACCCATTCATGATTGAACGGGTTCAGGCCCCAGGTCCCGGTGGCGCCGACCAGCTGGTGATGCGGGGCGCTGCGCACCGCTTCCTGGCGCAGGCTCAGGCGCAGCGCGTCCATCCCCAGGGCGACAAAGCGAGGCAGTGCCTCGTCGCCGGCGTCTGCCTCTTCGTCAAGCGGGTGGACTCGGTCGAACAGGCGCGGCGCGTCGGGAAACACGATTCCGTTCAAGTCGGCATCGCGATTGGCATCCGGACGGCCCGAATAGACATGGGCGGTCGCCATCATCGGCAGGTGGCTCGCGCGGTGAAAGTGCACGTGCGGCACGATACGCCGCACCTGCGGGGCCGACCCGGCGATGAACAGATGGTCCACATCGGCACGTACCTGCGGGTCCGCCTCCAGTTCCAGTCCGGTCCGGCGCGCCACCTCGCGAATGCGGGATTCGCTTTGCGGGATCCCCAGGGCATTGCCAATGGTGGCGTTCAGTTCGCCCGCAGTGGGCTGGACCCGGATCACGTCGCGTGGGCGTCGGTCGTCCTCGGCGAGCGTCGCCTGGTAGGCGCTCGCCACGCGATCGCCGAAGGCCCCCTCCGGCAGGATCACCAGCGGGTGCAGCCAGCCGGCGCGCGCGGCGCGATCGGCCACCGCCCGGGCGTCCTCTTCCGGGTTCAGGGCCAGCGTGGTCATCGCTTCGTGGACAATGGTGCCGGCCCGGTTCAGCAGCACGGATGGAACGGCCTGATCGCTGGTTGCGACCTGCTGAACCGATTCGCGCCGCAGTGGGCCGATGATGCGCGCGACGCCCGATTCTACGCCGCGACGGTAGAGCGCGGCCGCGGCATCCGGCTCCCCGCGAGTGTCGCGCACGATCAGGCGCCCGTTGCTGGCCCCCTCTGCGTAGTAGGCGCGGGTGATGCCGTCCAGGACCGCATTGCCGAGTTCGCCGAGATCGCCCGACAGGGGCAGGAGCACCAGAGTGTCGCCCGGTGCGTCCGGCGTCAGGGGATGGGACGCCAGCAGCTCCGGCAGCAGGCTGTTGGCCGGGTGCGAGGGATGGCGTTCCCGCCACTGGCCAGCGGCCTGGCGTGCTGCGTCCTGCGTGTCGGCGCCGCGCAGCAACCGGAACAGGCTGACCCAGGCATCGCCATCCGGCGGGTGGTTGCCGATCACTCGTTCGCGCTGGGCCGGGCGCAGGGCCGCGAGCAGACCCCACAGGCGCTGCTGGTTCTCGCTGTGCAGATCCGGCTCCATGATCAGGAGCCCGTCCAGGCGCAGGCGGGCGTCCAGGGCCTGATACCATTGGCCTTCGTGTTCCAGCAGCCGGGCGTGGAGCGACAGGCCTTCACGATAGACCTCCGGTGAACGCGTCGGATCGTCCGGATCGTCCGCCCCGAGACGCTCGCGGGCCAGGTCCCAGTCACGCTGGGCCGCCGCCAGGCGCGCGCCCAGCAGGCGGCCGGCCTGGGAGTCCCGTTCGGCGTCGGGCAGCTCGGCCCAGAGGGTGTCGGCCCGCTCCAGCTGATCCGGCGTCGCCGGGTCCAGTGCCAGGACGGCTTCGATCGCACCCCGGACCGTCTCGGGTTCCGGGCGCGAACGCGCTTCGCTCAGCAGCAGGCTGGCGCGGACCTCCGGCGGGAGTTCAGCCAGGTCCGCGCGGGGTTCGGGTTCCGGGGCCGGCTCCGGGTCCGGGCGCGGCGTGGCGCACCCGACCACAATGGCCGCGGCCAGTAGCAACAGAGCAAGGCGGGACAGGGGCCGGGCGTGTCCGGCGCGATGAAGGGGTCGGGGCACGATGGTGGTCACGAGGTTTCCCTGGCGAATGAGGAGTCAGTATTGAAAGCGCATCAGGCCGTGTCAACGAACTGGGGCACGTTGTGGGTAGTGGCCACGCCGATTGGTAATCTCGGCGACATGAGCCCGCGTGCGGGCGAGATCCTGGCCCGGGTGCAGCGGATTGCCGCGGAGGATACGCGACACAGCGCCGGACTGCTGGCCCACCTGGGTGTGCATACGCCGCTGGTCAGCCTGCACGAGCACAACGAGGCCGAGCGAATCCCGGCGCTGCTCGAGGCATTGCAGGCGGGGGAGTCGGTGGCCCTGGTCTCGGATGCGGGCACGCCGCTGGTGTCCGATCCCGGCTTCCGTCTGGTGCGCGCGGCGCGGGAGGTGGGCGCGCCGGTGCGGGCCGTTCCGGGCCCCAGCGCCCCGCTGGCGGCGCTGGCCGTGGCGGGGTTGCCATCCGACCGCTTCTGTTTCGAGGGCTTTCTGCCGCACGCGGCCGGGGCGCGTCGGCGGCAGCTGGAGGTGCTGCTGGCCCAGCCGGTTACCACGATCGTATTCGAGTCGTCTCATCGTATCCGGGCTGCGGCCGGGGACCTTGCCGGACTGGCGCCCGAGCGCGAGGTATTCCTGGCGCGCGAGCTGACCAAGCAGTTCGAGGAGCACTACCGGGGCGTCGCTGCGGACCTCCCGGCCTGGCTGGATGCGGATGCCAACCGCACCCGCGGCGAGTTTGTCCTGATCCTGGGGGCGGCGCCGGCCCCGGAAACCGGCGGCGAGGCCGACGAGCCGCTGGCGGCCGAACACGAGCGCCTGCTCACCGCGCTGCTGCAGGAGCTCCCCCTCAAGCGTGCCGCGCGCCTGCTCTCCGATGCGACCGACCTGCCACGCAACCGCGTCTACGCCCGCGCCCTGGCCCTCAAGGACGCCCAAAGCTAAGGCTTGGTTTTCACCACGAAGCACACGAAGGCACGAAGAAGGGCAAGGTCAAGGGCGCTTCACAGGAAGTCGCGAAGGTTTGAAGGAATGAATGCGGGTTGAACCCACTGGGCTCGGACGGTGTAGCAATGAGTGTCCGGCCAATCCTGCCAGCAGTAACGCCCTTCTATCCTTCCAGCCTTCCTGTCATTGCTTTTGACCTTGCCCTTCTTCGTGCCTTCGTGTGCTTCGTGGTGAACAAAAGGGGGGCGTCGGCGGCCAGGCCCCTGAAAAGCCTTGCGTTCCGGGGCGGGGCGGCGTACAAGGAGCGCGGGAGTCGGCCGGGCAGTCGCTGCATCCTCGGATGTGGAGGAAAGTCCGGGCTCCGCAGGGCAGGACGCCAGGTAACACCTGGGCGGCGCGAGCCGACGGAAAGTGCCGCAGAAAATACACCGCCGATGGCCTTCGGGCACAGGTAAGGGTGAAATGGTGCGGTAAGAGCGCACCGCGCGACTGGTAACAGTTCGTGGCAGGGTAAACCCCGTCCGGAGCAAGGCCAAATAGGGGTGCATGGTGTGGCCCGCATCGCACCCGGGTAGGCTGCACGAGGCGTCCGGTGACGGACGTCCCAGATGAATGACTGTCCACGACAGAACCCGGCTTATGGCCGGCTCCCACTTTTTCCCACCTTTGCGGCCCCATCCGCGGGCCGGTGTGTCGCCATGTCGGCGGTTGCTGCCGAAAACTCGTGAAGTAGTTTCTTAAGTGTGGCCCTCAAGGCGCGGCTTTTAATACCCTTCCTCCGGCCCTTTCGGCGCCCTCGCGTCGGTCGCGCTAAGTCTCTGTGATTCAACGCTTATTTTTTGTTTTTCGGGGTCGATTTTCTTGACTCTGGAGGATGCCCGTACCTATAGTGTCGAAAAGTGGGTCAAAGTGGGGAAAGGTGGGTAACCACCGCTACCAGCCATGTTTCGAGGCGTCAGCCAGCTCAATCTGGATGCGAAGGGCCGCCTGGCCATGCCGGCGCGGTATCGCGACGACCTCGCTGCGAGCTGCAACAGCCAGCTGGTGATTACCGTTGATCCCTCCCGTTGCCTCCTCCTCTACCCGTTTCCGGAATGGGAGCGCATCGAGCAGAACCTGATGTCCCGCCCCAACATGAATCCCAAGGTGCGCAACCTGCAGCGCCTGCTGGTGGGTCACGCCACCGAATGCGAGCTGGATGGCAGCGGCCGGTTGCTGCTGCCCACGCCCCTGCGTCAGTACGCCGGCCTGGAAAAGCGGGTCGTGCTGCTGGGGCAGGGCAAGAAGTTCGAGATCTGGGACGAGGCCACCTGGGAGGAGACCTGCGCCCAGGTGCTGGGGGGTGACGTGGATGACGAAGCGCTCGAGTCCATCGCGTTGTGACGGGCATGGAATCCGTCTCCCATATTCCGGTGCTGCGCGACGCGGTGCTGGAGGGCCTGGCCGTGCGAGCTGACGGCTTCTATGTCGATGGCACCTTCGGCCGCGGTGGCCATAGCCGGGCCATCCTGGCGCGGCTGGGGCCGGAGGGCCGGCTGCTGGCCATGGACCGCGACCCGGAAGCCGCGGCGTCCGCCGAGGCGCTGGCCGACGACCCCCGCTTCGCCTTCGAGGCCGGGCCGTTCTCGACCATGGCGGACACGTTGCGCCGGCGCTTTCCCGAACGCGGTCCGGACGGGGTGTTCCTGGATCTGGGCGTGTCGTCGCCGCAGCTCGATACGCCCGAGCGCGGCTTCAGCTTTCAGCATGATGGTCCGCTGGATATGCGCATGGACCCCGCCAGTGGCGAGAGCGCCGCGGACTGGCTGGCGCGCGCCGACGAGGGCGAGATCGCCGATGTGATCTACCACTATGGCGAGGAGCGCCACTCGCGGCGTATCGCCCGCGCCATCGTGGCCGCGCGGGCCGAGGCGCCGATCACCCGCACCGCCGCGCTGGCCGAGATCGTGCGCCGGGCCGTGCCGAAGCGCGAGCCGGGCAAGCACCCGGCGACCCGCACCTTCCAGGCCCTGCGCATCTTTGTGAACCGGGAGCTGGCCGAACTGGAGCAGTGGTTGGCCACGATCCCGGACGTCCTGCCGCCCGGCGCGCGGCTGGTGGTCATCAGCTTTCATTCGCTGGAAGACCGCATGGTGAAGCAGGCCCTGCGCAAGCCGGTGTCCGACGTGCGGCTACCGAAGGGCCTGCCGGTGATGCCGGAGGAGCCGGAGCGCAAGCTGCGGCCGGTCGGGAAGCCGGTGCACGCCGATCGCGAGGAACAGCGCATCAATCCGCGCTCGCGCTCGGCCGTGCTGCGTGTCGGGGAGCGACTCTGATGGTCGTGCGCGGACTTCTGGCAGTGGCGCTGGCGACCGGCGTGTTTGCCTCGGCGATCGGGGTCGTCGCGGCGAAGCACGAGGCCCGCCAGGCCTTCGTCGACCAGCAGCAGGCGCTCGCCCAGCGCGATGTCCTGAATCTGGAATGGACGCAGTTGCAGATCGAGCAGTCGACCTGGGCGACCCAGGGCCGGGTCGAGGAACAGGCGCGCCGGCAGCTGGACATGATCCAGCCGGATTCCGACCGCATCGTGGTGATCGGGGGTGATGCGTGGGCGCGCTGAAGCGGCAGATCAGCGGCGGTCGCCTGAAGGTCGTGATCGGCGTGTTCGCGCTGGCGGGCATCGCGCTGCTGTTGCGCGCCGTCGACCTGCAGGTGCTGGAGCGGGACTTCCTGACCTCGCAGGGCGAACAGCGCCAGGTGCGCACCCTGACCGAGTCCGCCCATCGCGGCATGATCACCGATCGCCATGGCGAACCGCTGGCGATCTCGGCCCCGGTGCAGACCGCCTGGGCCAATCCGCAGGACCTGATGGAACAGCGCGATCGCTGGTCGGATCTGGCGGCGGCGCTGGAGGTGGAGCTCGGCTGGCTGGCGGAGCGGATCGAGAGCCGGTCCTCGCGCGAGTTCGTCTATCTGCGCCGCCACATGCTGCCGGAACAGGCCGAACGCGTGGCCGCGCTGCGCATGCAGGGGGTGGGGCTGACCCGCGAGTTCCGTCGCTACTATCCGCACGGCGAGGCGACGTCGCACGTACTCGGCTACACCAACATCGACGATCAGGGCCAGGAGGGCGTCGAGCTGGCCTTCGATCAGTGGCTCTCGGGCCAGCCGGGAGCCAAGCGCGTGCTGCGCGATCGCCACGGCCGCACCATCCGCGACGTCGCCAGCATTCGCCCCGCGCGGGACGGCAATACGCTGGCGCTGACCCTGGATCAGCGCCTGCAGTACCTGGCCTACCGCGAGCTGAAGGCCGCGGTCGCCGAACACAACGCGCGGGGCGGCTCCGCGGTGATGCTGGACGCCCGCAGCGGCGAGGTGCTCGCGCTGGTCAACCAGCCCGGCTTCAATCCGAATAACCGTGGTGCCATCCGTTCCGACCGCGCTCGCAACCGCGCCATCACCGATACCATGGAGCCGGGCTCGGTGATGAAGCCCTTCACCGTCGCGGCGGCCCTGGATGCCGGGGTGGTGGATGCCAACGCCACGCTGGAGACCGGCCCCGGTACCATGCGTGTCGGGCGCCTGACCGTTCGTGACCTGCGCGATTACGGGACCATCGACCTGACCACCCTGATTGCCCGCTCCAGCAACGTCGGGGCCACGCAGCTGGCGCTGGAAACCCCGGCGGATCGCTTCTGGCAGACCCTCCACCAGGCCGGATTCGGGCAGGCGCCGGGCACCCATTTCCCCGGCGAGGCCCGCGGGCGCCTGCGGGACTTCACCACCTGGCGCGAGGTCGAGCAGGCCACGCTCGGCTATGGCTACGGCCTGTCGCTGTCGCCGCTGCAGATGGCGGCCGCCTACACCGCCTTCGCCAACGACGGCGAGCGCGTGCCGGTCCGGCTGGTGCGCACCGCCGACGATCTGCGCGAACCGGCGCGGGTGATGTCCCCGCGCACCGCGCGCCAGGTACTGGCGATGATGGAGCACGTGATCGGCACCGAGGGCACGGCCCGCCAGGCGGCGATCGATGGCTACCGGGTGGCCGGCAAGACCGGCACCAGCCGCAAGAGCGGGCCGGGTGGCTATACCGAGGACCGCTATTTCTCCAGTTTTGTCGGCCTGGCCCCGGCCTCTGATCCGCGCTTCGTGATGGCCGTGGTGATCGACGAACCCGATGCCGGGGTCTACTACGGCGGGGCCGTCGCGGCCCCCGTGTTCCGGCAGGTCGTTGGCTCGGCCCTGCGCATGTTCAATGTGCGCCCGGACGCGATGCCGGAAATCCCGATGCGCCTGGCGGCGGAACACGAGGGGGCCACATGATGGCCGCCCGCGATACCCGAGGCGCGGCTGCACCCGTGCTGGGCGATCTGCTGCCCGCCGGGTCCCTGCGTCCCGAACAGGCGGCCCTGCCGGTCGCCGACCTGGTCCAGGACAGCCGCCGGGTCGGCCCCGGCGCGGCCTTTGTGGCCCTGGCCGGCACCCACGGGCACGGCCTGGCGCATGCCGCCGATGCGGCCGCCCGTGGCGCCCGGGTCATCCTCTGGGACGAGGGGGAGCCCCCGGAATCCGCCGTGGAGGTCCCGCTGATTCATGTGCCGGGTCTGCGCGACCGGCTGCCGCAGATGGCGCGCGCCCTGTTCGGGGCGTGGCCGGAGGCGGCCCCCCTGGTGGCGGTGACCGGCACCGATGGCAAGACCACGGTGACCCACCTGATCGCGCTGGCCCTGGAGGCCCTGGGCCGGCCCACCGGCCTGATCGGCACCCTCGGCGTCGGGCGTCCCGGGCAGCTGGAGGCGACCGGGCACACCACGCCCGGGGTGCTCGATCTGCATCGTCATCTGGCGGATCTGGCGGGGTCCGGTTGCCAGGCCGTGGCGCTGGAGGCCTCCTCGCACGGCCTGGCGCAGGGGCGCCTTGCCGGGGTCCCGATCACGGTCGGCGTGCTGACCTGCCTGAGTTCCGACCACCTCGATTTCCACGGCAGTCAGGAGGCCTATGCCGAGGCCAAGGCCCGCCTGTTTGCCTGGCCCGGCCTGCAGACGGCGGTGCTGAATATCGACGACGCCTTCGGGCGCCGGATCGCCGGGGGACTGCCGCCGGGTGTTCGCGCCCTGACCTACAGCGCGACCGGGGCGCCGGCCGACCTGCGCGCCCGCGACGTGGCGGCGACGCCGGACGGGCTGTGCTTCACGCTCGAGACCGAGGGCCAGACCCGCACGGTCCAGTCCACGCTGTTCGGCCTGTTCCAGGTGGGCAACCTGCTGGCGACCCTTGCCACGCTGCAGGCGCTGGGCCTGGAGCGTGAACAGGCCATCGCCGCCCTCGCGCGGCTGCCCGGCGTGCCCGGGCGCATGGAGCGCTTCCCGCTGCCCAACGGGGCCCTGGCGGTGGTCGACTATGCCCACACCGCCGAGGCGCTGGACGCCGCGCTGCGCGCCCTCCGGCCTCACACCGAGGGACGCCTGAGCGTGGTCTTCGGGTGCGGTGGCGAGCGCGACCGCGGCAAGCGCCCGGCGATGGGGCGGGTGGCCTGCGAGCGCGCGGACGTGGTCTTCGTGACCGATGACAACCCACGCGGCGAGGACCCGGCCGAGATCCGAGCCGAGATTCTTGCCGGCTGTGCCACGGCCGCCGAATGCCACGAGATCGGTGACCGCGCCACCGCGATCGCCAGTGCCCTGGCCGAGGCCGGTGCGGGCGATGTAGTGCTGGTGGCCGGCAAGGGCCACGAGACCACTCAGGAGATTCGCGGGCAGCGGTATCCGTTCAGCGACCGCGAGCAGGTGCGGGCCGTGGGGCGTCGGCATCCGCAGGACACGCGCGACCCGCAGCGCGCGACCAGGGAGGAGGGAGAATGATTCGCATGACCAGCCAGGAACTGGCCGAGGCCGTGAAGGGACGCCTGCAGGGGGCGGGCGACGTGGCCTTCGAGGGTGTGTTCACCGACACCCGCGAGCCTCGCCCCGGGGCGCTGTTTATCGCGCTGAAGGGGCCCAACTTCGATGCCCACACGCAGGTGTCCGCCGATCTGCCGGCGCCGGTGCTGCTGGTCGAGCGGGCCCTGGATGTCCCGCAGCCGCAGGTCATTGTCTCCGATACGCGCGAGGCGCTGGGTCGGCTCGGCCGCCACTGGCGCCGCCAGAGCCGGGCGCGGGTGATCGCCCTGACCGGTTCGAACGGCAAGACCACCACCAAGGAGATGCTGCGCTGCATCCTCGAGGGCGCAGGGTCCGTGCATGCCACCGCGGGCAATCTGAACAACGAGATCGGCGCGCCGCTGACGCTGCTGGCCATGCCGCAGGACGTGGACTACGCGGTGATCGAACTGGGCGCCAACCACGCCGGCGAGATCGGCCGCATGGTGCGCTGGGTCGAGCCACAGGTGGCCATGATCACCAATGCCGGGCGCGCCCATCTGGAGGGCTTCGGGAGCCTCGAGGGCGTGGCGCATGCCAAGGCCGAGATCTACTCCGGTCTGCCGGCCCAGGGCGGTACCGCCGTGATCAATCTGGACGACCCGTTTGCCGACTACTGGCTGTCCCTGAACGAGCACCACCACTGCCAGCGCTTCTCGCTGGAGGGCGGCGGCGAGGTCGAGGGGATGTGGCAGGCCCCGGACCGGCTGCGGCTGGCGATCCTCGGCGCCGGGCGCGACCTGCGCCTGGCCGGCCCCGGGCGCCATCTCGCGGCGAACGCTGTTGCCGCGGCCGCCGCGGCCAATGCGGTGGGCATCGGGATCGACCGCATCGTCGAGGGCCTGGCGCAGTGGAAGCCCGTCCGCGGGCGCCTGCAGGAACTGTGGCATGTTACTGGCGCACGCCTGTGGGACGACAGCTACAACGCCAACCCGGACTCGCTGCGGGCCGGGCTGGAGGTGCTGGCGGCCATGCCCGGCCGGCGCATCCTGGTGCTGGGTGCGATGGGCGAGCTGGGCTCGGAGACCCGCGAACTGCATCGCGAAACGGGCCGGCTGGCCCGGGCCATGGGCATCGACCACTGCCTCGCCCTGGGCGACGCCGCGCGCGACAGTGCCGAGGCGTTCGGTGACGGTGGCGAATGGTTTGCCGATCACGGCGCATTGCAGGCGCGCCTGGAGGCGCTCCTGGCCGAGGGTACGACGGTGCTGGTGAAGGGCTCGCGCAGCCAGCACATGGAACGGATCATCGAGGGGCTGGACCTAGCCTCGGCAGCGCCGGAGGTGGCGGATGCTCTACGCGCTGACTGAGTACCTGAGCCAGTTCTATTCCGCCTTCACGGTCTTTCAGTACCTGACCGTTCGCGCCATCCTCGGGGTGGTCACGGCGCTGGCGATCGCGCTGCTGATCGGCCCGGCGATGATTCGCCGCCTCACCGTCGGCAAGGTCGGCCAGCAGATCCGTGACGACGGCCCCGAGTCGCACCTGACCAAGGCCGGCACCCCGACCATGGGCGGCGCGCTGATTCTGGTCGCGGTGGCCATCGCCACCCTGCTCTGGAGCGACCTGACCAACCGCTTCGTCTGGCTCGTGCTGCTGACGACCCTCGCGTTCGGTGCGGTCGGCGGCTGGGATGACTACCTGAAGCTGCGCTATGGCAACAGCAAGGGGCTGTCGGCGCGCGCCAAGATCCTGTGGCAGACCCTGTTCGCCCTGATCGCGGCCGGCGTGATCATGTACACCGCGCAGGGCCCGGTGGAGACCACGTTCTACCTGCCGGTGTTCAAGGACATCCAGTTCAGCCTGGGCTGGTTGTTCATCCCGCTGGTCTGGCTGGTCGTGGTCGGTTCCTCGAACGCGGTGAACCTCACCGACGGGCTGGACGGCCTGGCGATCATGCCTGCGGTGCTGGTGGCCGGGGCCCTGGGCGTGTTTGCCTACGCGGCGGGTCATGCGGTGTTCGCCGACTATCTCGGCATCCCGGCGGTGCCCGGGGTGGGCGAGGTCGTGATCTTCACCGCCGCGCTGGTCGGCGCCGGGCTCGGGTTCCTGTGGTTCAACACCTACCCGGCCCAGGTATTCATGGGCGATGTCGGGGCCCTTGCGCTGGGTGCGGCCCTGGGCATGCTGGCGATCCTGACCCGCCAGGAGATCGTCCTGCTGATCATGGGCGGCATCTTCGTGCTGGAGACGCTGTCGGTGATGCTGCAGGTCGCCTCGTTCAAGCTCACCGGGCGGCGCATCTTCCGCATGGCGCCGCTGCATCACCACTTCGAACTCAAGGGCTGGCCGGAGCCGCGCGTGATCGTGCGTTTCTGGATCCTGACCGTGGTGTTCGTGCTGATCGGTCTCGCGACCCTGAAGGTGCGCTGATCCCATGATGCGAGCCAGCGGCGACAACCTGATCGTGGGCCTGGGGGCGACCGGACTGTCGGTGGCCCGCTTCCTGCGCGCGCAGGGCCAGTCGTTTGCGCTCACCGATACTCGGGCGGCCCCCGTGGCGCTGGCTACGGGCGCGGACTGGGTGAACGCCGCCTGGGTGGGGCCGCTGGACGATCTGGATGCCACGGGGTTCTCCCGAATCGTGGTCTCGCCCGGCGTCGCCCTGGAACACCCCGTCCTGCAGCAGGCGCAGGCGGCCGGTGCCCGCCTGATCGGGGACATCGATCTGTTCGCCGAGCAGGCGCCCGCCCCGGTGATCGCGATCACCGGCTCCAACGGCAAGAGCACCGTGACCGCCCTGGTGGGCGAGCTGCTCCAGGCCGCTGGCTACCGTGTCGCGGTCGGCGGCAACTTCGGGACCCCGGCGCTGGACCTGCTGGAATCGGCGCCCGATCTGTACGTGCTGGAGCTGTCCAGCTTCCAGCTGGAGCGCAGCCACACATTGGCGCCGGCCGCCGCCGCCATCCTGAATATCTCCCCCGACCACCTGGACCGCTACGCCGATCTGGACGCCTATGTACGCGCCAAGGCCCGGATCCTGGATCGCGCCCAGCGTGGCGTGCTGAATCGCGAGGACACCTGGCTGCGCGAGATTGCGCTGCCGCAGGACCTGCAGGTGATCTCCTTCGGTCTCGACGCCCCGCCGCGTGCGGTCGACTTCGGCGTGCGTCCGGCCCCCGAGGATGGCCCCGAGCTGGTGCATGGCGACGAGGGCCTTCTCGCCACGGGTCGCCTGCGCCTGCGGGGGCAGCACAACTGGGCCAACGCCCTGGCCGCGCTGGCGCTGGCCTGGCCGTGGCTGGAGCCAGGCGCGCCCCGGGCCCGCGCACTGGCGGCACTGGCCGAGTTCGCCGGGCTGCCGCACCGCTCGCAGTGGATTGCCGAGGTCGACGGGGTCGCATACATCAACGACTCCAAGGGTACCAACGTGGGCGCCACTCTGGCCGCGCTGCGCGGCACGCCGGGGCCGCTGGTGCTGATTGCCGGGGGGCAGGGCAAGGGCCAGGACTTCGCCCCGCTGGCGGATTACATACCGGGCAAGGTCCGCGGGGTGGTCCTGCTGGGCGAAGACGCGCCGGCCATCGCCCGCGCCCTGGCATCAGTGGTGCCGGTGCAGCGCGTCGACGACATGGCCGCCGCGGTCGCCCAGGCCGCCGCCTGGGCGCAGCCCGGGGATACCGTGCTGCTGTCGCCGGGCTGTGCCAGCCTGGACATGTACGAGAATTACCAGGCGCGCGGCGACGACTTCGCCCGCGCGGTGCGGGGGCTCGCGGCATGAGTGTCTCGAGTAGCCGCCTCGGACTGCCGGATCGCGGCCTGGTGGCCGGCCTGCGCGATCACGTGGACCTGCCTCTGCTGGCGGTCGCGGCGACCCTGCTGGGGATCGGGCTGGTGATGGTCGCCTCGGCCTCCATGGGGTTGGGCGAGCGCTATTTCGGCAATACCTGGCACTTCTTCCAGCGCCAGGTGATCTTCGCCGCCATCGGTCTGGCGGTGGCGACCTTCCTGTGGTCGGTTCCGCTGGCACGCTGGGAGCGCGCGGGGCCCTGGTTGCTGATCCTGGTGATGGTGCTGCTGATCGCCGTGCTGATCCCCGGGGTGGGCCGCACGGTGAACGGGGCGACCCGCTGGATCCCGCTGGGCATGTTCAACCTCCAGGTGGCGGAGCTGGTGAAATTGCTGGTGGTGATGTACCTCGCCGGCTACATCGTGCGCCACTACTCGACGCTGCGCCTGCATTTCCTCGGCTTCATCCGTCCGCTGATTGTGCTCGGGGTGGGCACCATCCTGATGCTGCTGCAGCCCGACTTCGGGGGGGCGGCGATCATGCTGGCGATCGGCATGGGCATGCTGTTCCTCGCCGGTGCCAAGCTGTGGCAGTTCGCCGCGCTGGGGGTCACGATCGGCGCCGGTATGGCGGTGGTGGCGGTCGCGGCACCCTACCGCGTGGCGCGCCTGACGGCCTTCCTCGACCCCTGGCAGGACCCGTTCGCCACCGGCTTTCAGCTGACCCAGTCGCTGATCGCGATCGGTTCCGGCGGCTGGTTCGGGGCCGGGCTGGGCAACAGCGTGCAGAAGCTGTTCTACCTGCCGGAGGCGCACAACGATTTCCTGTTTGCGGTCTTTGCCGAGGAGTTCGGCTTTGTCGGCGTTATCGCCCTGATCGCGCTGTTCGGGGTGCTGGTCTGGCGCTGCATCCGTATCGGCCTGTATGCCGAGCGCGCCGGCCATGCCTTCGCCTCCCATCTGGCGTTCGGCGTGGCGATCTGGATGGGCCTGCAGGCCTTCCTGAACCTCGCCGTGAACATGGGGCTGCTCCCGACCAAGGGGCTGACCCTGCCGTTTCTCAGTTACGGCGGCAGTTCGCTGATTGTCTCGCTGGCGGCCATCGGCCTGGTGATGCGCGTCTACCGCGAGGCCCAGGTGCCCGCTCCCCGGGCGGCGCAGCCGTCCCGTCGCCGGCGGGGAGGTGCGGCATGAACGCCCCGCGCATCCTGATCATGGCTGGCGGCACCGGAGGGCATGTGTTCCCCGGGCTGGCGGTGGCCGAGGAGCTGCGTGCCCGCGGCGCCCAGGTGCGCTGGCTGGGTACCGCCCGCGGCGTGGAGGCGCGGCTGGTACCGGAGTCCGGCATCGAACTGACAACCCTCCCCATCGCCGGGATTCGCGGCAAGGGCGTGATCGGGCTGGCGCTGGCGCCGTGGCGGCTGGGTCTGTCGCTGTGGGCGGCGCTGGGCCTGATGACGCGCCTGCGCCCGGACGCCGTGATCGGTTTCGGCGGCTTCGCGGCCGGGCCCGGCGGCCTGATGGCGGCCGCGCTGGGGCGCCCCCTGGCGATCCACGAACAGAACGCGGTGGCCGGCCTGACCAACCGCTGGCTGGCGAAGGTCGCCGACCGGGTGTACTCCGGCTTCGAGCACAGTTTTCCCGAACGGGTGGCGGTCACGGTCGTGGGCAACCCGGTGCGCGCGCAGATCGCCGGCCTGCCCGTCCCGGAGGTCCGCTTCGACGAGCGCGAAGGCCCGCTGAACATCCTGGTCCTGGGGGGCAGCCTGGGCGCGCGCTCTCTTAATCGGACCCTGCCCGCGGGCCTGGCGATGGTGGCGGCGCAACAGCGCCTGAACATCCGCCACCAGGCCGGCGAACGCACCCTGGAGGAGGCCCGGTCCGCCTACGCCGAAGCCGGGCTGGCGGCCGAGATCTCCGCCTTTATCGAGGACATGGCCGCCGCTTACGCCTGGGCGGACCTGGTGATCTGTCGCGCCGGGGCCCTGACCGTGGCCGAGGTGGCCGCCGCCGGGGTGCCGGCGCTCTTCGTCCCCTATCCATATGCGGTGGATGACCACCAGACCGCGAACGCCGAGGCCCTGGTGCGCGCGGGCGCGGCCTGGCGGATCGCGGATGCCGAACTGACGGCCCAGGCCATCTTTGACCGGGTCGGGCCGCTGGATCGCGAGGCCCTGCGGGCCCGCGCGGTCCTGGCGCGCGAGCAGGCCTGCCCGGACACGGTGCAGCGCCTGGCCGACGCCTGCATGGAGATGGCGGGTGCCCGCCCGGAGGGATCGTCATGAACGCCACGCGCCTGCCGCGTCACGCAATGCGCCGCATTCGCCGTATCCACTGCGTCGGGATCGGGGGTTCCGGCATGAGCGGGATCGCCGAGGTCCTGCACCAGCTGGGTTACCGGGTCTCCGGTTCCGACCTGGGGCAGTCGGCGATGGTCGAGCGCCTGAAGGCGATGGACATCCCGGTGGTGGCGGCCCATACCGAGGCGAACGTGGCGGACGCGGACGTGCTGGTGGTTTCCAGTGCGATCAACCCGTCCAACCCCGAGGTCCAGGAGGCCCGTCGTCGGGGCATCCCGATCGTGCGCCGCGCGGAAATGCTCGCCGAATTGATGCGTTTTCGCTACGGCATCGCGGTGGCCGGCACCCACGGCAAGACAACCACCACCAGCCTGGTCGCCAGTGTCCTGGCGGAGGCGGGCATGGATCCGACCTTTGTGATCGGCGGGCGCCTGAACAGCACGGCCAGCCACTCCAACCTCGGGGCCGGTGACTACCTCGTGGCCGAGGCCGACGAGAGCGATGCCTCGTTCCTGCACCTGCAGCCAATGATCAGCATCGTGACCAACATCGATGCCGATCACCTGGGGACCTATGGCAACGACTTCGGCAAGCTGCGCGCCACCTTCCTCGAGTTCCTGCATCACCTGCCGTTCTACGGCATCGCCGTGCTGTGCGCGGACGACCCGCAGGTGCGCGACCTGTACCCGGAACTGGAGCGCCCGCGCCTGACCTACGGCATCGAGCAGCCGGCCGACGTGCGCGCCCTGAATGTGCGCCAGGAAGGCGTGCGCATGTACTTCGACCTGGCCCTGCCGGGGCAGGCGGCATTCCCCGTGACCCTCAACCTGCCCGGCCGCCACAACGTGCTGAACGCCCTGGCCGCGGCGGCGGTCGCGCACGAGCTGGAGGTGGCGCCGACCGCGATCCAGGCCGCGCTGGAGCGTTTCCAGGGCATCGGCCGGCGCTTCCAGGTCCAGTCCTGGCAGGCCCCCAGCGGCCCGGTGACCCTGGTCGACGACTACGGCCATCACCCGCGGGAGATCGCCGCGACCCAGGCCGCCGCGCGCGATGCCTGGCCGGATCGGCGGCGCATCACGATCTTCCAGCCGCATCGCTATACCCGCACGCGCGACCTGTTCGAGGACTTTGTCGAGGCGCTGTCGGAGACCGATGTGCTGATCCTGCTGGAGGTATACGCCGCCGGCGAGGAGCCGATCCCCAGTGCCGACGGCCGCAGCCTGGCGCGGGCCATCCGCCTGCGCGGTCAGGTCGAACCGGTGTTTGTCGAGCGGGCCGACGACGTCGTCGACGTCCTCGGGCGCATGCTGCGCGCGGATGACGTGGTCATTGCCCAGGGCGCCGGCGACATCGGCCGGCTGGCCGGTCTGCTGCCCGAACAGCTGAGCGCGTCCGGCAAGGGGGGCACATGATGGCGGCGCGCGAGATCGAGCCGATGGCGACGCCGTTCGCCGGGGAGCCGCGCGGGCGGCTGCAGGCCCGGGTGCCGCTGGCCGGGCTCACGTCGTGGCGGGTCGGCGGGCCGGCCGACTGGCTGTTCCAGCCGGTCGACCTCGACGATCTGGTGGCCGCGTTGCGCGACCACGCGACCCACGCCCCGCAGATGCCGGTGACCTTCCTCGGGCTTGGCAGCAACGTGCTGATCCGCGACGGGGGTGTCGAGGGGCTGGTGGTGCACCTGTCGGGTGTCCTCAACGAGCGCCGGCGTCTGGACGGTGATCGTCTCCTGCTGGGCGCCGGGCTGGCCTGTGCCCAGGCCGCGCGCTTCGGGGCCCGCGAGGGGCTGGTCGGGGCCGAGTTCCTGGCCGGCATCCCGGGCACGGTGGGGGGCGCGCTGTACATGAATGCGGGCGCCTGGGGCGGCGAGATCTGGCCGCTGGTGGAATCGGTGGCCACGGTGGATGTGCGCGGTGAACTGCATACCCGCACGCCAGCGGATTACTCCATCGGCTACCGCAGTGTCCGGGGCCCGGAAGACGAATGGTTCACCGGCTGCGTGCTGCGGCTGGCCCCGGGCGACCCCGAAGCCGGAACCCGACGCATCCGCGAACTCCTGCGCGAGCGCTCGGCGAAGCAGCCGCTGGGTCTGCCGTCCTGCGGTTCGGTCTTCCGTAATCCGGAGGGGGATCACGCGGCGCGTCTGGTGGAGGCGGCCGGGTTGAAGGGCCTGCGCCGCGGCGCGGCGGAGATCTCGCCCAAGCACGCCAATTTCATCACCCACGACGGGACGGCCCGCGCCGCCGATATCGAATGGCTGTTGCGCCATGCCCAGGACGAAGTGGAGCGGCGCTTCGGGGTGCACCTGGAGCCGGAGGTCCGGGTGCTGGGACGCGCCGCGGGTGCGAACGAGACAAGCGAGGGAACGGCATGAGCAAGCGAAGCGCACAAGACTACGGCCGGGTCGCGGTCCTGATGGGTGGCTGGTCCGGCGAGCGCGACATCTCGCTCCAGAGTGGCCAGGCCGTGCTGGCGGCCCTGCAGCGCCAGGGCGTGGATGCCCACCCGCTGGACCTGACCCGCGAGAGTGCCCGCTGCCTGGCGCTGGAGGGCTTCGACCGGGTGTTTATCGTGCTCCACGGCGAATGTGGCGAGGACGGCACGTTGCAGGGCTGCCTCGACATGGCGGGTGTGCCATACACCGGGACCGGCGTGCTTGGCTCCGCGCTGGGCATGGACAAGCTGGCCTGCAAGCGGCTGTGGGCGGGCAGCAATCTGCCCAGCGCGCCCTACCGCCTGCTGACACCCGGTTTCGATCCGGAGGCGGTCGCCGAGGCCCTGGGCCTGCCGCTGATCGTGAAGCCGGCCCGCGGGGGCTCCAGCCTCGGCATCACGCGGGTCGATCGCGTCGCGGATCTGCCGGCGGCGTTCGAGGCGGCCCGGCTGCAGCCGGGCCAGGTGTTCGCCGAGCAGTGGATCCGCGGGCGCGAGTACACCGTCGCGATCCTCGGCAACGAGCCGCTGCCCGTGGTGGAGATCCGTACCCCGGGTGGGTTCTACGACTACCACGCGAAGTACGAGGCCGATGATACCGGCTACGTCTGCCCGCCCCCGCTGGATTCGAGCGCGCTGCTGGAGCTGCAGTCCCTGGCGATCGCGGCCTTCGCGACGCTGGAGGGCTGCGGCTGGGGCCGGGTGGACATCCTGCAGGACGAGCACGGCGAGAACTTCCTGATCGAGGTGAACACCATCCCGGGCATGACCGATCACTCCCTGGTGCCCAAGGCGGCCGCGCAGGCCGGGATCGACTTCGACGAGCTGTGCCTGCGCATCCTCGATTCCAGTTTCGAGTGTGGAGGGCTGCGTTGAACGCACGCCGCACAACCCGACCCGCGCGCCGGCCGCAGGCGCAGGGGCCATCGCCCTTGCGCCGCCTGGCCGGCCCGGGGCTGCGCCTGATGGCCGGCATGGGCCTTGCCGGGATGCTGGTGCTGGGCGCGCTGGCCTGGCTGCAGTTCGACCCGGATGCCTGGCTGCCGATCGAGCGCATCGAGGTGACCGGCAACCCGCAGCACGCGGATGTCGCGGCCGTGCAGGAGCTGGCCCGCGCCCATGCATCGGGCTTTGTCGGGGTCGAGCTGGAGCGCCTGCGCACGGCGCTGGAGGCCCAGCCCTGGGTGGACACGGTGCGCCTGCGCCGCCAGTGGCCGGACACGCTGGTGGTCGAGATCCGCGAGCCGGTGCCGGTGGCGCAATGGGGCGACGACCACCTGGTCGACCGCCACGGCCGGCTGTTCGGGCCGGTGGCGCTGGATGACTGGGAGGGGCTGCCGGCCCTCGCAGGGACGGATGGGCGGCAGGTGGTGCTGATGCATCGCTACCTGGAGGTCTCCGCGCGCCTGGCCGATGCCGGGCTGGAGGTCACCGGGCTGCAGGAAGGGGCGCGCCATGACTGGAGCATCCACCTGGCGGACGGCGTGCGCGTGCTGATGGGCCGGGATGCCGATCTGAGCCGCCTGGGTCAGTTGGTCCGCGCGGTGCCGGCGATTCGCGATTATCGCGATGCCCCGGTGGAACGGATCGACCTGCGCTATCCGCACGGGCTCGCGGTGGCCTGGGCGGATGCGGCGGATGACGGTGCGGGGGACGCCCGATGACACGAACGACAGGACGCAGAAAGATGATGGCAAAGAAGTCGGAACCCGGTCTGATCGTCGGCCTGGACGTCGGGACCTCGAAGATCGAGGCGGTGGTCGGGGAGCTGACCGAGGAAGGCGAGATCGAGATCATCGGGATCGGGTCCTCCCCTTCGCGCGGGCTGAAGAAGGGTGTGGTGGTGAACATCGAGTCCACCGTCCAGTCGATCCAGCGCGCGGTCGAGGAGGCCGAGCTGATGGCCGGCTGCGAGATCCACTCGGTCTACACCGGGATCGCCGGCTCTCACATCAAGAGCTACAACTCCACCGGCGTGGTGGCGATCAAGGACGGCGAGGTGGTCGCGGGCGACGTCGACCGGGTGATCGACGCCGCGCGCGCGATCGCGATCCCGGCCGACCAGCGCATCCTCCACGTGCTGCCGCAGGAATACATCATCGACGAGCAAGAGGGCATCCGCGAGCCGATCGGGATGTCCGGGGTGCGGCTGGAGGCCAAGGTGCACCTGGTCACCGGCGCGGTGTCCGCGGCGCAGAACATCGTCAAGTGCGTGGAGCGCTGCGGGTTGCGGGTGGACGACATCATCCTGGAACAGCTCGCCTCCAGCTATTCGGTGCTCAGCGAGGACGAGAAGGACCTGGGTGTCTGCCTGGTGGACATCGGCGGTGGCACCACCGACATCGCGGTGTTCGCCCATGGCGCGATCATGCACACCGCGGTGATCCCGATTGCCGGGGATCAGGTGACCAACGACATCGCGGTCGCCCTGCGCACGCCGACCCAGTACGCCGACGAACTCAAGATCAAGTACGCCTGCGCGCTGCGCTCGCTGGCCGACCCGGGCGAGAGCATCGAGGTGCCCGGGGTGGGCGATCGGGCCGCGCGTCGGCTGTCGCGTCAGACGCTCGCCTCCGTGGTCGAGCCGCGCTACGAGGAACTGCTGCAGCTGGTGCAGGCGGAGCTGCGCCGCAGCGGAACCGAGGAAATGATCGCCGCCGGGGTCGTACTGACCGGCGGATCGTCTCGAATGGAAGGTGTGGTGGACCTCGCCGAAGAGGTCTTCCACATGCCCGTACGCCTGGGGGTGCCGCAACGCGTCACCGGGCTCCTGGATGTGGTGAAGAATCCGATCCACGCGACGGGAGTGGGGCTGCTGCTCTACGCCCGCGAGTCGCGTGCGGAGCAGGAGGCCCGGCCCGTGAGCAGCGGGTTCCAGGGCGTATGGGCGCGCATGAAGCGCTGGTTTTCCGGGCAGTTCTGATGACCAGGACACCGGAATCTTTGGGGGTCGGACCGCTCTCCGGCCATGACGCAGGCCAACAGAAGTACCTGTACACACGCAACGAGAGGACGCAATCATGACGTTCGAACTGATGGATACCTATAGCCAGAACGCGACGATTAAGGTCGTCGGCGTCGGGGGCGGCGGCGGCAACGCCGTGCAGCACATGGTCAACTCGCAACTGGAGGGCGTGGACTTCATCTGCGCCAATACCGATGCCCAGGCCCTGAAGAGCCTGGATTCCAAGACGCTGCTGCAACTGGGTGGCGACATCACCAAGGGCCTGGGGGCCGGGGCGGATCCCTCCGTGGGCCGCGAGGCTGCGCTGGAGGATCGCGAGCGCATCCAGGACCTGCTGCAGGGCGCGGACATGGTCTTCATTACCGCCGGCATGGGCGGTGGTACGGGTACCGGGGCCGCGCCGGTGGTGGCGCAGATCGCCAAGGAGATGAACATCCTGACCGTGGCGGTGGTCACCAAGCCGTTCCCGTTCGAGGGCAAGCGCCGCATGCAGGTGGCCATGTCCGGGATCAAGGCCCTGACCGAGCAGGTCGACTCGCTGATCACCATCCCCAACGAGAAGCTGCTGACGGTGCTGGGCAAGAACACCACGCTGCTGGACGCCTTCAAGGCCGCCAATGACGTGCTGTTCGGCGCGGTGCAGGGCATTGCCGAGCTGATCACCCGCCCGGGCCTGATCAACGTCGACTTCGCCGACGTGCGCAACGTGATGCGCGAGATGGGTATGGCGATGATGGGGACCGGCTCTGGTTCCGGCGAGGACCGTGCCCGTGAGGCGGCCGAAGCCGCGATCGCCAGCCCGTTGCTGGAGGACATCGATATCTCCGGCGCGCGCGGCATCCTGGTGAACGTGACCGGCGGCATGGATGTCGGTATCGGCGAGTTCGAGGAAGTCGGGGAGGCGGTGAAGGCTCTGGCCTCGGAAGACGCCAACGTCGTCGTCGGGACGGTGATCGACCCCGAGATGACCGACGAGCTGCGGGTCACCCTGGTGGCGACCGGCCTGGGGGCCCCGGCTTCGCAGTCCGAACGTCCGCAGGTGCGGGTGGTTGATGCCCAGCCGAAGAAGGCGGTCGGTTCCGACGTCGAAGTCGACCTCGATCAGCCGACCGTCAAGCGCCGCGGTGGCGACAATCTGGCGGTGGACTACAACCAGCAGCAAGGCATTGATGTGCTGGATATTCCGGCCTTTCTGCGCAAACAGGCGGACTGAGAGCGCCGGCACATGCAGGACGAGCGGAATCCTGCAATAATGCGGCAATCGTTGTGTGCATGAGGAGCCCGGGAGGGCCCGGGCTCCCCTTATGCGCTCTCCTGAAAGAGAGAGGCTCAATTCGTTGATCAGGCAAAGAACGCTCAAGAACAGCATTCGGGCGACCGGGGTAGGACTGCATACCGGAGAGAAGGTGGTGCTGACCCTGCGGCCGGCCCCGGTGAACACCGGGATTGTGTTCCATCGCTGCGATCTTGATCCGTCCGTGGAGATCCGCGCCTGTGCCGACAATGTCGGCGACACGCGGCTTTCGACCACGCTGGTCAATGGCGATGTCCGGGTCTCGACCGTGGAGCATCTGCTCTCGGCCATAGCCGGACTGGGCATCGACAACCTGCACGTCGACGTGAGCGCCGCCGAGGTGCCCATCATGGACGGCAGTGCCGGTCCCTTCGTGTTTCTGCTGCAGTCCGCCGGGCTGAAAGAGCAGGACGCGCCCAAGGAATTCATTCGGGTCAAGCGCAGCGTGGAAGTCCGCGAGGGCGACAAATGGGTGCGCTTCGATCCCTACGAGGGGTTCAAGGTCGGTTTCTGCATCGACTTCGAACACCCGATGTTCACCGACGGGAGCCAGCGCGCCGAGCTGGATTTCTCGTCCACCTCCTTCGTGAAGGAGGTCTCGCGTGCCCGAACCTTCGGGTTTATGCGCGACATCGAGGCCCTGCGGGCCAACCAGCTGGCGCTGGGCGGCAGCCTGGACAATGCCGTGGTGCTCGATGACTACAAGATCCTGAACGAGAACGGTCTGCGCTACGACAACGAGCTGGTAAAGCACAAGATCCTCGACGTGGTCGGGGACCTGTACCTGCTCGGCCACAGCCTGATCGGCGCCTTCACCGGGCACAAGTCCGGGCATGCACTGAATAATCAGCTGATCCGCCAACTCGCGGCCGACGAGACGGCCTGGGAAAAGGTCACCTTCGAGGACCCGAACGAGCGCCTGCCGATCTCCTTCGGCCAGCTGGCACCGACGCCGGCGGGCTGAATACCGCGGCGCCGGTTCAGTCCGGCTTCGGCGGGGACGGGCGCGCCGCGCGGGCGAGCCGATCCAGCGCACCGGCCAGTTCGGGATCCTGAATGCGAGAGGCAGTGTCGGCGAGGATCTGCCGGGCGGCTTCCGGGATCTCGCGCCGTTCCAGCCGCGCGGCCGGTTCGGCAGGGCGGGGCACCCGGGACAGCCGGATGCGCATCTGCTCGATGCCCTCGAAGCCCGCGGCACGCAGGGTCTTGAGCAGTTCGCGTTGCTGGAAGCGCAGTTCGGTCGCCAGGCCGCGGTCCGCGCAGATCGCGACCAGGGTGTCCTCGCGCAGGGTGAACGCCAGTCGCCGCGCCTTCAGCGCATTGCCGGCGAGGCCCTCGAGGGCGCGCTCCACGCCGCGGTCGCGGCCGGAGTGCGCGGACCAGTCGCGGGCGATGAAACGGGTGATCCGCTGCGGTGTCATCCCGGTAACCCGGTGGCGCAAGGCGGAGAGAACAAGAGGATTCGCATGCAGTTGATCGTACTACGTCCGGACGGCCTTTGTGCACGCCTGCCCCTGTGGGCGATGGCCGTGTCGGGGGGCGTGCTGGTGCTGCTGATGGCGGCCGCGGTGGTGGCGGCCTACCTGGTCGGCCAGAGCCAGCGCGAGGTGGTCCGGATTCCGGTGACCAATACCCTGGATCCTGTGGCCGTCGAGACGGTGGAGCGCGAAGCCGCCCGCGAGGGCCTGAATCATCTGGTCGAACGGGTCGTGGCGCTGGAACGCCAGTTGTCGCGTGTGGATCTGCGCATCCGCTCGGTGGGCGACTCCCTCGGGCTCGACGTGGCCGATCTGGCGCCGGAGACCGGGGGGCAGGGCGGGCCCCTGCTGGAAGGACCGGATTCGCCGCTGGAGGTGCACGACCGCCTGCTGGCGCTGGAGCACCTGCTGGGCCGGCACAGCGCCGCGGTGGACCTCGTGGGCTCCGAGCTGCGCCTGGATGCCTCGCGCGAGGCCCTGTCGCCGCGGCTTCGTCCGGTCGAGGATGATGCCTGGATCAGCTCGGCGTTTGGCTACCGCGAGGATCCGTTCACCGGCAATCGGCGGTTCCACTCAGGGATGGACTTTGCCGGTCGGCCCGGCTCCGAGATCCGCGCGGCGGGTGGCGGTCTGGTGGTGTTCGCGGGGCGGCGCAGCAGCTTCGGCAACCTGGTCGAGATCGCCCACGGCGGCGGCCTGAACACGCGCTACGCCCACAATGCGGAGATCCTGGTCGAGGCTGGCGAGCGCGTGGAGGCCGGCCAGGTGATCGCGACCATGGGCCGCACCGGCCGCGCGACCGACACCCACCTGCACTACGAGGTGGTGGATGCCGGCAAGGCCCTCAACCCCTACAACTTCCTTCCCGATCGGGACTGACACCTAGGGGGACGCTGATTGAATCGCACGTCCGCGCTCGAGTCGCTTTTGCGTGCGAACAAGGCGCGGTGACTGCCGTGCAGTCACTCTGCACAAGGGAACAACCGCAACGCCGTGCGCGCGCCCGTTTTTGATCAGCAACGGGCGCCCGAGCCCCTGCATTCAATCGCTTGCGGGGTTGGTGCCCCCTATTCCCCGACCCTGCGTTGCGCCCCTTGCGGGTAGAACCACTACCCGCTGCACGACGCGCCTTGTCTCGGAAAACAGGGGGCACCAACGCGGACGTGCGATTAAATCACTCCCTAGTGGCTGCGCGGCGCGGGATTCGGCGTCGGTGGCCTCCCGGAAAGCCGCTTTCCCGGCACAGCGTTTCCCCGGCGGATCGTTTATCCTAGGCGGGTTTCAGCCAACCCTTACGGATCCCCATGGTCAAGCAGCTCGTTCAGAAGATCTTCGGTAGTCGCAACGATCGCATCCTCAAGCGCTATACCCGCGCGGTGGAACGCATCAATGCCCTGGCCGACTCCACCGAGGCGCTGTCGCGGGACGAGCTGCGCCACAAGACCCGGGAATTCCAGCGCCGCCTGGGCGAGGGCGAGGACCTGGAGAAGCTCCTGCCGGAAGCCTTTGCCGTGTGCCGCGCGATGAGCGCGCAGGTGATGGGCCTGCGCCATTTCGACGTGCAGTTGATCGGCGGCATGGTCCTGAACGACGGCCGCATTGCCGAGATGCGTACCGGCGAGGGTAAGACCCTGGTCGCGACCCTGCCGGCCTATCTCAACGCACTGACCGGCGACGGGGTGCACGTGGTCACGGTGAACGACTACCTGGCCCGGCGCGATGCCGCCTGGATGGGGCGTCTCTATCACGCGCTGGGGCTCTCGGTGGGCGTGGTCAACAGCTCCGGCGGCCTGGGCGTGGACTCCGCCTCCTATCTCTTCGATCCGGATTATCACGCCGAGGAGGGCGGGTTCGAGCACCTGCGCCCGGTCACCCGTCGGGAGGCCTACGCGGCGGACATCACCTACGGGACCAACAACGAGTTCGGCTTCGATTACCTGCGCGACAACATGGCCTTCTCGGCCGACCAGCGGGTGCAGCGGGCGCTCAACTTCGCGGTGGTGGACGAGGTCGACTCGATCCTGATCGACGAGGCGCGTACCCCGCTGATCATCTCCGGCCCCAGCGGCGACAGCTCGGAGCTCTACGAGCGGCTGAACACCATCCCGCCGCAGCTCACTCGTCAGGAAGACGAGGAGAGCGAGGGCGACTACTTTGTCGACGAGAAGGCCAAACAGGTCTTCCTCAGCGAAGAGGGTCACGAGAAGGCCGAGGAACTGCTGCGCCAGGCGGGTCTGCTGGAAGAACACCAGACCCTGTACGACTCCGCGAGCATCGCGGTCCTGCATCACCTGAACGCGGCCCTGCGCGCGCACGCCCTGTTCCATCGCGACGTCGACTATCTGGTGCGCGACGACAAGGTCCAGATCATCGACGAGTTCACCGGACGCATCATGGCCGGGCGGCGCTGGTCCGAGGGGCTGCACCAGGCCATCGAGGCGAAGGAAGGCGTGCCGATCCAGCGCGAGAATCAGACGCTCGCCTCGATCACCTTCCAGAACTACTTCCGGCTGTACGACAAACTCGCTGGCATGACCGGTACCGCGGATACCGAGGCCTACGAGTTCAAGACCATCTATGACCTGGAAGTGGTCGTGATCCCCGGCAACAAACCGCTGGTGCGCGACGACATGCAGGACCTGGTGTTCCTGACCCAGGAAGAGAAATACACCGCCATCATCAAGGAGATCCAGTGGTGCGTGGATCGCGGTCAGCCGGTGCTGGTCGGGACCGCCTCCGTCGAGAGCTCCGAACGCCTGGCGGACGCCCTGAAAAAGACCGGCATCGCCTTCGAGGTCCTGAACGCCAAGCAGCACGAACGCGAGGCCTCGATCATCGCCCAGGCCGGCCGTCCCAAAGCCGTGACCCTGGCGACCAACATGGCCGGGCGCGGCACCGACATCGTCCTGGGCGGCTCGCTGGATGCCGAGCTGGCCGAGGTGGATCCGGAGGACACGGCCCGGCAGGAGGCCATACGGGCCGACTGGCAGCAGCGCCATGATGCGGTGCTCGAGTCCGGCGGTCTGCACATCATCGGCTCCGAGCGCCACGAGTCGCGGCGCATCGACAACCAGCTGCGCGGGCGCTCCGGGCGTCAGGGCGACCCGGGCTCCAGCCGTTTCTTCCTGTCGCTGGAAGACAACCTGATGCGGGTGTTCGCCTCCGAGCGGGTGCGCGGGCTGATGCAGCGCCTGGGCATGAAGGAGGGCGAGGCGATCGAGAACGCCTGGGTCTCCCGCGCCATCGAGAACGCCCAGCGCAAGGTCGAGGCCCACAACTTCGATATCCGCAAGCAGCTGCTGGAATACGACGACGTGGCCAACGACCAGCGCCGCGTGATCTATGACCAGCGCGCCGAACTACTGACCACCGAAGACATCAGCGACACCATCGACACCCTGGTCGAGGACGTGGTCAACGCCCAGATCAGCCAGTACATCCCGCCGGGCTCGATCGAGGACGAGTGGGACGTTGAGGGCCTGCAGCAGGCCCTCAACGGCGAGTTCGGGCTGGACCTGCCGGTGCAGCAGTGGCTGGACGACGAGGACGACCTCCACGAGGAGCCGCTGCGCGAACGCATCGTCGGCCATGCCCGCGAGATGCTGGCCGGCAAGCGCGAGCAGCTGGGTGACGAGACCATGAACCGGCTGCAGCGCGACGTGATGCTGCAGGTCCTGGACAGCCAGTGGAAGGAACACCTGGCCGCGATGGACTACCTGCGCCAGGGCATCGGGCTGCGCGGCTACGCCCAGCGCAACCCGAAGCAGGAGTACAAGAAGGAAGCCTTTGCCATGTTCCAGTCCCTGCTGGAACGCATCAAGCACGATGTCGTGAAGTTCCTGTTGCGGATGCAGCTGCGTTCGCCGGAGGAGGTCGAGGCGCTACAGCCGAAGAAGGCCGCGCCGGCCGAGGACGACCTGCAGTTCCAGCACCAGAACCCCGACAGCGCCCTGAAGCCCGATGCCGAGGGCGAGGCGGAGGGCCGCGAGCCGGTCGCCAGTGGCGAGGCCCCCTATCGCCGCGAGGAGCCCAAGCTGGGGCGCAACGAGCCTTGCTGGTGCGGCTCGGGCAAGAAGTTCAAGCACTGCCACGGCAAGCTGTAGGGGACGCCCACAATGGCCGTTGGATTGATCGCCCCGGAGGTCCTTCATCCCGTGCCGGGGATCCGCCTGGCCGCGACCGCAGCCGGCATCCGTTACGCCGGGCGTGACGATCTGGTCCTGATCGACGCCGGCCCGGAAGCGACCATCGCCGCGCTCTACACCACCAATGCCTTCCGCGCGGCGCCCGTGGTGGTGGCCGCCGAGCACCAGGCGCGGGGGCACGCTCGCTGGCTGCTGATTAACGCCGGAAACGCCAATGCCGGTACGGGCGAGCCCGGGCTGGCCGCCGCGCGCGCCTGCTGCGAGGCGGTGGCCGGTCTGACCGGGACCGTCGCGGATGCGGTCCTGCCGTTTTCCACCGGCGTGATCGGGGAGCCGCTGCCGGTCGAGCGGATTGTCGCGGCCCTGCCGGTCCTGTACGCCGGGTTGGCGCCCAATACCTGGATGCAGGCCGGGCGCGCGATCATGACCACCGATACCGTGCTCAAGGGCTGCAGCCGCCGCGTCTCCCTGTCGCAGGGCGAAGTGACCCTGACGGGCATCGCCAAGGGTTCCGGCATGATCCACCCGGACATGGCGACCATGCTGGCCTTCATCGGGACCGATCTCGCCATCGACGCCGCCGAGCTCGAGGGCCTGCTGCGCGTGGCCAACCGCGACAGCTTCAATGCGATCACGGTGGACGGCGATACCTCGACCAACGATGCGGTCGTGGTGATGGCCAGTGGCGCCAGCGGCGCCGGGCTCGCCACGCCGGCGGATCGGGAGGCGTTTCTCGCCGCGCTGGCGGCGGTGTGTCTGGAGCTGGCCCAGGCGATCGTGCGCGATGGCGAGGGCGCGACCAAGTTCGTCACCGTGGAGGTGACCGGGGCGCGGGAGCGCGAAGAAGCGGCGCAGGTGGCCGAGACGGTCGCGCTGTCCCCGCTGGTGAAGACCGCGTTGTTCGCCTCGGACCCCAACTGGGGCCGGATCCTGGCGGCGGTGGGGCGCGCCGGTGTGCCGGACCTGGCGATCGAGCGGGTCGCGATCCACGTGAATGATGTGGAGATCGTTCGCGACGGTGGCCGGGCCCCGGCCTATGCAGAGGCCGATGGCCAGCGGGCCTTCGGCGCGGACGAGATTCATGTGCGCATCGACCTCGGCCGGGGCCCCGCGGGCGCGCGCAAGTACACCTGCGACTTCTCCCACGAGTACGTGCGCATCAATGCCGAATACCGGTCCTGAACCGGTTGTCTCCCGGCCGGTCGAGGTCGCGATCGGGCTGATCCTGGATGCCCGGGGCCGCGTGCTCGTCACGCGCCGTGCGCGCGGGCAGCACCTGGCCGGGTTTCGGGAATTCCCCGGGGGCAAGGTGGCCGCGGGGGAATCGCCGGCCACGGCCCTGGCCCGCGAGCTGGATGAGGAACTGGGCGTCCGGGTCGGCGCTGCGGTTCAGTGCCTGACCATTGATCACCGCTATTCGGAGCGCTCCGTGCGCCTGCACGTGTTTCGCGTGAGCACGTGGTCCGGCGAACCCGCGCCGCGCGAGGGCCAGACCATGGCGTGGCTGCGCCCGGACACCCTCGACCCGGCGGATTTCCCGGCGGCCAACCGCGCGATGCTCAACGCGCTGCGGCTCCCCGAGCGCTATCTGATCACCCCGTCCCCGGACGATGCGGGCCAGGCCGACGCGATCGCGGAGCGCGTGGTCCGGGCCCTGCGCGCGGGCCGGGCCGGCATGGTCCAGGTTCGGGCGCCGGCGCTGGACGCGTCGGCCTATCGCGACTTCCTCGCGGCCATCGCCGGGCCCGCCGGCGCGCTGGGTATCCCGGTGCTGGCCAACGCCCCGGCGGACTGGCTGACCGGGTTCCCGGAGGTGGGGCTGCATCTGCCGGAGCGGCGCTGGCGCGAACTGGAGACGCGTCCGGACCGGGGTGGCTGGATCGGCGCGTCGGTGCATGACCGGGCCGGGCTCGCGCGGGTCGCCGCGCTGGGGCTGGATTTCGTGGTCCTCGGGCCGGTGGAGGTGACCGCCACCCACCCCGGGGCCGAGGTGCTGGGCTGGGAGCGCTTCACTGCCTGGACGACCGGTGCGGGCGTACCGGTTTATGCGCTGGGAGGCATGACCCCGGGGCACCTGGCCCAGGCGCGCCGGGCGGGAGCGCAGGGGATTGCCGGCATTCGCGGGCTGCTGGACGGTTGATCCCGTCGCCGGGCAACGAGCCCGGTCACGGTGTCAGATCGCGCAGCAGCAGAGCTGGAAGGGGACGTCGCGACTGGCCGGAACCGGGCGCTCGCGGAAGTCGCCCGGGGCGAAGAAGCGCACGGTAAAGCGCTGGCGTCCGCCGCTGATCTCCGGATAGACCCCGAGGGTGGGGTCGACGGTCACCCGGATCAGCTGCCAGGCATGGCTGGTGTCCAGGCTGCGCTCGAAGTAGCCCTCCTCCGCTGTGACCGGCTCCGCGTGGCCCGAGCGGCGCATGTAGCGCAGCACCTGGGCGGTCGCCTCGGCGACGGTATTGAGCGGCTCGAACCACTCCAGCAGGAGTTCGCTGCGCGCCTGGCTTGGCTGTGCGAGCCAGTAGTGGTAGATCGGCAGGTCGAAGTCGAAGGCGCCGCCCGGCAGGGCCATGCGCTGGCGTACGCTGGAGAAGAACTCGCTGCCGCGCACGCGGTGATCGAGGGCGCCGGCCTGTTCCTCCAGCGCATCATGGAGCCGCTTCTGCGTGTCCATGGTTTCGCGGAAGCGCTCGGCATCCACGCCCGGCTGGTTGGCCAGGCGGTTCAGGTTGACCGTCTGGCGTTCGATCTCGCCCATCAGCTCGCGTTTGATGTCGACGCGGGTCACCAGCGCGTAGATATCGACCAGGGAGACCAGGGCCTCGTGGTGGTCGAACGGCCGCCCCGACTCCAGTGCGTCGGCGAAGCGCGCGTTCAGGGCCTCCAGTCGCAGCAGGAGGCGCACGCGTTCATGCAGCGGTTGTTCGAAGGTCAGGGTCTGGCTCACGGCGTGCCCGTTCGGCAGGAGGGCTGAAGGTGCATGGCCCGGGAATCCCGGCAGTATCAGGTATTCGGGGGGCGGATTTCCACCCGGGAGGCGGTCGTGGCGGACAGCTCGCGCAGGGCGGCGTCGCGTTCTGCTACCTGGTTCGCCAAGTCGGCCTCCGTTGTGGCTTCGCGATTGCGGATTTCGCTGTCCCCGCGCAGGCGGCGCTCCTCGGGATTCATCTGGGCCGCCAGGATGGCCTCCACCTCGGCGCTGCTGCGGCCGTCACGCTGGGTGACGCGGGCGATCTGCTCGTGGGGCTCGCAGTGGACCACGATCACATGGTCGAAGCGGTTCTCCCAGCCGGCCTCGAACAGCAGTGGAACCACGATCAGGGCGTAGGGCGTGTCGGATGGCAGCGCGGCGAGGTCTTCCTCGATGCGGGCCTCCACCGCGGGGTGGACCAGGGCCTCCAGCGCCTGGCGCTCCCCCGGGTCGGCAAAGATCCGGCTGCGCAGGGCGCCGCGGTCCAGGTGCCCGCGGGCATCCAGGACGCCGGGCCCGAAGCGGTTCACGATGGCAGCGTAGAGGTCGTGTCCCGGTGTCTGCAGCTCGCGGTTGATGGCGTCGGCATCCAGCACCGGCACGCCGAGGCTGGCGAACAACCCCGCGACCCGGCTCTTGCCGCAGCCGATCCCCCCGGTGAGTCCGACCCGCAGCATGCCCGTCGCCTAGAATCCCTGGGGGAAGTAGAGGGCCAGCAGCTCGTCTCCCCAGATCAGCGCGAGCCAGCCGGCGGCGGCGAGATAGGGGCCGAACGGGATCGGGATATTGCGATCACGGCCGCGCAGCAGGATCAACGCAATCCCGACTACGGCGCCGACCAGCGAGGCCAGCAGCAGGATGACCGGCAGGGCCTGCCAGCCCAGCCAGGCGCCCAGCGCGGCCAGCAGCTTGAAGTCCCCGAAGCCCATGCCCTCCTTGCCGGTCAGCAGGCGGAAGCCATGGAAGATCAGCCACAGCACCAGGTAGCCGGCGACGGCGCCAATGACCGCCGACTGCAGGTCGGTGAAGGTCCCCGGGATATTGACCAGCAGGCCCAGCCACAGCAGGGGCAGGGTCAGCTGGTCCGGGAGCAGGGTCGTGCGCGCGTCGATGCCGGCCGCCGCAATCAGCACGCCGGTGAACACCAGGGCCAGGAGGCCTGTGGCGTTCGGCCCCAGGTGCCAGATCGTCACGATGAACAGCAGCGCGGTGAGCGCCTCGACCGCGGGATACTGCCAGCTGATGCGGGTGCCGCAGCCAGGGCAGCGCCCGCGCAAAAGCAGATAGCTGAGGAGGGGCACGTTCTCCAGCGCTCGGATCGGGCGTTGGCATTGCGGGCAGCGCGAGCGCGGGCGCACCAGGTCGAAACGCTCCTCTGCGCCCGGCGGTTCGTGCTCGAGGATGGCGCGGGCCTCGCGTTCCCAGTCGCGTTCCAGCATCACCGGCAGGCGCGCGATGACCACGTTCAGGAAACTGCCGATCAGCAGCCCGAAGACCCCGGCGATCGGCAGGGCCCAGGCGCCCAGTTGCGCGCCGGTCTCGGCCAGCATTCCCTAGATCACCTGACCCATCTGGAAGATGGGCAGGTACATGGCGATGACCAGACCGCCGACCAGCACGCCCAGAACCACCATGATCAGCGGTTCCAGCAGGCTGGACAGGCTGTCGACGGCGTTGTCGACCTCGTCCTCGTAGAAGTCCGCGACCTTGGCCAGCATGGAGTCCAGTGAGCCGGATTCCTCGCCGATCGCGACCATCTGCACCACCATGTTGGGGAACACGCCGGTATTGCGCATCGACCATTGCAACTGCCCGCCTGCCTCGGTCTCGTCGCGCATGCGCAGGGTCGCCTCGCGGTAGACCGCGTTGCCGGTGGCCCCGGAGACCGAGGTCAGGGCATCCACCAGCGGGACCCCTGCGGAGAACATGGTCGACAGCGTGCGGGCGAAGCGCGCGATCGCGGCCTTGCGCAGGATCGGCCCGAAGGCCGGGGCCTTGAGGATGATGATGTCGAGGAAGCGGGCGAAACGTGGCGAGCGCCGCTTGGCCTGCACGAAGACGAAGCCGATCGCCACCATGACCCCGAGGATCGCCCACCACCAGCTCTGGGTGAACTCCGAGAGGTCCACCACCATCCGTGTGAACACCGGCAGGTCGGCACCGAAGCCCTGGAACAGGGCCTCGAACTGCGGGACCACGTAGATCAGCAGGATCGCGGTGACCACGATGGCCACCACGACGACCGCGGCGGGGTAGAACAGGGCCTTCTTGATCTTGGCCTTCAGGGCCTCGGTCTTTTCCTTGTAGGTGGCGATCTTATCCAGCAGGGTCTCGAGCGTCCCCGCCTGCTCGCCCGCCTCGACGAGGTTGGTGACCAGGTCGTCGAAGTGACGCGGGTGCTTGGACAGGGCCTTGGCAAAGGTCTCGCCGCCTTCCACGTCCGCCTTCAGTTTCAGAACGAGGTCGCGCATCGCGGGTTTCTCGTTCCCGCGGCCGACGATCTCGAACGCCTGCACCAGCGGTACACCGGACTGCAGCATCGTGGTCATCTGCCGCAGGAAGTAGGCGATGTCGGCCGGCACGATCTTCTTGTTGCCGCCGGAGAACAGCGACTTCGGCTTCTTGCGGATCTTGACGACGTTAATGCCGTTCTTGCGCAGTTCGGCGCGCGCGGTGGCCTCGTTGTCGGCCGGGGTCTCGCCCTTGACCCGGTCGCCGTTCTTGTTCAGTCCTTCCCAGGTGTAGATCGTCCCGGAGTCGGCCATCCCCCTGTCCCCCTGTAGCTGGTGACCCGTGCCCCTTGCGGCACTAGTCCTTGGTCACGCGATTGACTTCCTCGAGGCTGGTCAGCCCCGCCATTACCTTCATCAGACCGGCGCGGCGCAGGTCCTCGATGCCTTCCTTTTCTGCCTGTTCCGCCAGCTGCATGGAGTTGTAGCCCTCCAGGATGCCGCGCTGCATCTCCTCGCTGATGGGCATGACCTGGTAGATCCCGAGGCGGCCCTTGTAGCCGTTCGTGCACTGGTCACATCCCACCGCGCGATAGGCAGTCACCCCGGCCTGGATATCGGCGTCGGTGAAGCCCTCTTTGCGCAGGACCTCTTCCGGCAGCTGTTCCGGTTCCTTGCAGTTCGGACACAGGCGCCGCGCGAGGCGCTGGGCGATGATCAGCAGGATCGACGACGCGATGTTGTACGGTGGCACGCCCATGTTGGCGAGGCGAGTCAGCGTCTGTGGCGCGTCGTTGGTATGCAGGGTGGAGAGCACCAAGTGGCCGGTCTGCGCGGCCTTGATCGCGATCTCCGCGGTCTCGAGGTCACGGATCTCCCCGACCATGATCACGTCCGGATCCTGGCGCAGGAAGGCGCGCAGGGCGCTGGCGAAGGTCAGGCCGACCTTCGGGTTCACGTTGACCTGGTTGACCCCGGGCATGTTGATTTCCGACGGGTCTTCGGCGGTGGAGATGTTGCGGTCCGCGGTGTTCAGGATGCCGAGGCCGGTATAGAGGGATACGGTCTTGCCCGACCCGGTGGGGCCGGTCACCAGGATCATCCCGTAGGGCCGGCTGAGCGCCTGCAGATAGGCTTCCTTCTGATGTTCCTCGTAGCCCAGCTGGTCGATCCCCATCGACGCGCTGCTGGGGTCGAGGATACGCATCACGATCTTCTCGCCGTACAGCGTCGGCAGGGTGCTGACACGAAAGTCGATCGCCCGCGTCCGCGACAGCTTCAGCTTGATCCGTCCATCCTGCGGCACGCGGCGTTCGGCAATGTCCATGCGCGACATCACCTTGACCCGCGCGGTGATCCGTGGTGCCAGGGAGTTCGGCGGGTGGGCCACTTCGTGCAGCACGCCGTCGATGCGAAAGCGCACGCGGAAGTCCTTCTCGAAGGGCTCGAGATGGATGTCGGAGGCCTTGCGGTTGATGGCGTCCATCAACAGCTTGTTGACGAAGCGCACTACCGGGGCATCGTCCGCCCCTTCGGCGGTGTCCGAGCTGTCCTTGTCGTCGTCGCCCGATTCGATCGCCAGGCTGTCGAGGCCGTCGTCCCCCAGGTCGTCCATCAGCGACGAGGCGGCGCTCAGGGCGCTGTCGATCAAGCGGTCGAGCTTGTGCGACTCGACCAGCACGGCCTCCACCGGCATGCCCGTGGCGAACTTGAACTCGTCGGTGGCGCCAAGATTGGTCGGGTCGGAGACGGCGATGTAGAGCCGGTTGCCGCGCACCATCAGCGGGAGGGCGTGATGCTTCTGGATCAGCTTCTCGTTCAGATGATCCTTGGGCAGCAGTTCCGGCTCGAAGGTCGCGAGGTCGAATACCGGCAGCCCGAATTCCTCGGCGGCGGCCTCCGCGAGCCGGGCCTCCGCCACCTGGCCCTTGCTGGCCAGCAGGGTCATCAGGGGGGTCTGCTGGGACTGGGCCTCCTCGACCAGCTGGGAGGCGATGTCCTCCGCGATCAGGCCGGCCTCGACCAGGCGTTTGGCCAGCCCGGGGAGCCGCGGTGCCGTAGTGGTGTTCGCCATGGGCCTCTGCGTATACAAACCAGTGATGGGCCACACAATACGTGCGTCCGCGGCGGAAGGGAAACGCCCTGGCGGACCACTGGCGCCCCCCGCTGTGCCCCCGATCATAGGAATCAACCCCGCAGAAGACAAGGCTGTTGCGCCGCGGCCGGAAGCGAATGCTCGAGGCGCTTGACGCTGCGCTTCGCGCTGGTTCAGAATACGCGGCTTGATCGAGGAGGGATACCCAAGCGGTCAACGGGGGCAGACTGTAAATCTGCTGGCTCAGCCTTCGGAGGTTCGAATCCTCCTCCCTCCACCATCGAGTTTTTGAAGCCAGCGGCCATAGTGGGCGGTGGTCAGGCAAGCCAGGGTTCTGCGGGTGTAGTTCAATGGTAGAACCTCAGCCTTCCAAGCTGATGATGTGGGTTCGATTCCCATCACCCGCTCCACGTTTGGCCTGTTGTGGTGCGTCCTTGCGGGCGGCCCGGCCGAGGCCCTGGCAGCCAGAGCAATAGAGTTATCCGGCTCATGTAGCTCAGTCGGTAGAGCACTTCCTTGGTAAGGAAGAGGTCACCGGTTCGAATCCGGTCATGAGCTCCATATTAATGTCAGCGTACAACCTGCGTCGCTGTTGAGTTTTAGCGTCACGATCCGGGGAAGCGAGAAATGTCCAAGGAAAAGTTCGAGCGTAAGAAGCCGCATGTGAATGTGGGGACGATTGGTCATGTGGACCATGGGAAAACGACGCTGACGGCGGCGATGACGGCGGTGCTGGGTAAGAAGTACGGGAGCGAAGCCCGTGCGTTTGACCAGATCGACAATGCGCCGGAAGAGAAGGCGCGCGGGATCACGATTGCGACCGCGCACGTCGAATACGAAAGCGACATTCGCCACTATGCGCACGTCGACTGCCCCGGGCACGCGGACTATGTGAAGAACATGATCACGGGTGCGGCGCAGATGGACGGCGCGATCCTGGTGGTGTCGGCGGCCGATGGCCCGATGCCGCAGACCCGCGAGCACATCCTGCTGGCGCGTCAGGTCGGTGTGCCGTACATCGTGGTGTTCCTGAACAAGGCCGACATGGTCGACGATCCGGAGCTGCTGGAGCTGGTCGAGATGGAAGTTCGCGACCTGCTGTCCTCCTACGATTTCCCGGGTGACGACACCCCGGTGATCACCGGTTCCGCGCTGAAGGCGCTGGAAGGTGACGAGAGCGAAGTGGGCGCCCCGGCGATCTACAAGCTGGTGGAGGCGATGGACAGCTGGATTCCGGAGCCCGAGCGTGCCGTGGACGGCGCGTTCCTGATGCCGGTGGAAGACGTCTTCTCGATCTCCGGTCGTGGCACCGTGGTGACCGGTCGCGTCGAGCGCGGCGTGGTGAAGGTCGGCGAAGAAATCGAGATCGTCGGGATTCGCGACACCCAGAAGACCACCGTCACCGGTGTCGAGATGTTCCGCAAGCTGCTGGACCAGGGCGAAGCGGGCGACAACGTCGGCATCCTGCTGCGTGGCACCAAGCGTGACGACGTGCAGCGTGGTCAGGTGCTGTGCAAGCCGGGTTCGATCACCCCGCACACCCATTTCGAGGCCGAGGTGTACATCCTGGGCAAGGACGAGGGCGGTCGTCATACGCCGTTCTTCAATGGGTACCGCCCGCAGTTCTACTTCCGTACGACCGACGTGACGGGTTCGGTGGAACTGCCGGAAGGCACCGAGATGGTGATGCCGGGCGACAACGTCAAGATGACGGTGTCCCTGATCAACCCGATCGCGATGGAAGACGGGCTGCGCTTTGCGATCCGCGAAGGTGGCCGCACCGTCGGCGCCGGCGTCGTCTCCAAGATTATTGAGTGAACGAGATGGCTAACCAGCGCATTCGAATTCGTCTGAAGGCCTTTGATCATCGACTGATCGACCGCTCCGCGGCCGAGATTGTCGAGACCGCGAAGCGGACCGGCGCCCGGGTCAAGGGACCGATTCCGCTGCCGACCAAGCGCGAGGCGTACACGGTCCTGGTCTCCCCGCACGTCAACAAGGACGCGCGTGACCAGTACGAGCTGCGTACGCACAAGCGCCTGATGGATATCCTCGATCCGACCGACAAGACCGTGGATGCCCTGATGAAGCTGGATCTGGCCGCGGGCGTCAATGTTCAGATCAGGCTTAACTAACGTTAAATTTTCTGCCATACTATTGGGCTTTCCGTGGCCCGGCGGAATTTTCGCCGGGCCACGGCTTTAGGGCGCTTGATAGCGCCGTCTGATACGGAAGGGGTTTTGTAATGGCTCTTGGACTCATCGGTCGCAAGCTCGGCATGTCGCGCGTCTTTACGGACGACGGCGTCTCCGTGCCGGTCACGGTGCTGCAGGTGGACAACAATCGCGTGGTCCAGATCAAGCGCACTGAAGGCGACGGCTACAACGCGGTCCAGGTGACGGCGGGCTCGCGCAAGCCGTCTCGGGTAAGCAAGCCGGAGGCCGGTCACTTTGCTGCGGCGTCGGTGGAACCGGGTCGTGGTCTGTGGGAATTCCGCGTGGACGAGGCCGATCTGGAAGGCCTGGCCGCCGGTGATGCGATCACCGTTGACCGGTTCGAGGAAGGTCAGATCGTCGACGTGACCGCGCAGAGCAAGGGCAAGGGCTTCCAGGGTGCGGTGAAGCGTCACAACTTCCGCACCCAGGACGCGACCCATGGCAACTCGCTGGCGCACCGTGCCCCGGGTTCCATTGGGCAGAACCAGAGCCCCGGCCGCGTGTTCAAGGGCAAGAAGATGGCCGGCCACATGGGCGCGGAGCGCAAGACCATCCAGAACCTCAAGGTGGTGCGTGTCGACGCCGATCGCAGTCTGGTCCTGGTTCAGGGTGCCGTGCCGGGCGCGCCGAGTTCCGACGTGATGATTCGTCCGGCCGTGAAGGCGAAGGGTTAAGACAATGCAAGTAACGACTGCCGATACCGGGGCCAGCGTCGAGCTGTCCGCCGTCTGCTTCGAGCGGGAATTCAACGAATCCCTGGTGCATCAGAGCGTGGTCGCGCAGCTCGCCGGAGCCCGCAGCGGCACCCGTGCGCAGAAGACACGCGCCCAGGTGAGCGGCGGCGGCATCAAGCCGTTCCGCCAGAAGGGCACCGGCCGTGCGCGTGCCGGCACCATCCGCAGCCCGCTGTGGACCGGGGGCGGCAAGGTATTCGCGGCGCGCACCCAGGATTTCTCGCAGAAGCTCAACAAGAAGATGTATCGCGCCGCGATGGCGTCGATCCTCTCCGAGCTGCTGCGCCAGGATCGCCTGAAGGTGGTGGCGGGCTTTGCCGTTGAATCCGGCAAGACCCGCGACGGCGTCGCGAAGCTGAAGGAACTGGGCCTGGAGAAGGGTCTGGTGGTCCTGGCCGAAGAGGACGCGATGACCGCCCGCGCCCTCGGCAACGTGCCGCACGTGGACGTGATCGACGTCAACGGCGTCAATCCTGCCAACCTGGTCGGGGCCGAGACGGTCGTGATCACGGAAGGCGCCATCCGCAAGCTCGAGGAGTGGCTGGCATGAATTCGCGTCTGATGCAGATTATTCAGGGTCCGGTGGTGTCCGAGAAATCGACCAACGCCGGGGAAGTCGGGCAGTACGTGTTTCGCGTGCTGCCGGATGCCGACAAGGCCGAGATCAAGGCCGCGATCGAGAAGCTGTTCGAGGTTCGTGTCCAGCAGGTCCGCACGCTGAACCAGCAGGGCAAGAACAAGCGCTTCGGTCGCCAGTTCGGTCGTCGTAACCACTGGAAGAAGGCCTATGTCGCGCTCGCCGAGGGCGAGAGCATCGACATGGGTGAAGGAGAACAGGTCTAGTCATGGCGATTATCAAGACCAATCCGACGTCGGCCGGACGCCGTCACGCGGTTCAGATCCGCGGTGACGGTCTGCACAAGGGCGCCCCGCATGCGGCGCTGGTGGAGAAGCAGACGCGCACGGGCGGCCGAAACAATTCCGGGCGCATCACCACCCGTCACGTGGGTGGTGGGCACAAGCAGCGCTATCGCATCGTCGACTTCAAGCGGAACAAGGACAACGTGCCGGGCAAGGTTGAACGGCTCGAATATGACCCGAACCGTAGCGCTCATCTCGCACTGGTGCTGTACGCGGACGGCGAACGCCGGTACATTATCGCGCCTCGCGGCCTGAAGCAGGGTGACGCGGTGCACAGCGGCTCGCAGGCGCCGATTCGTGTCGGTAACGCCATGCCGTTGCGCTCGATCCCGGTCGGCACGGTGATTCACTGCATCGAGATGAAGCCGGGCAAGGGCGCCCAGATCGCCCGTTCCGCCGGTGCCTCGGCCCAGGTCGTGGCCCGCGAAGGCGCCCACGCCACCATCCGGCTGCGCTCCGGCGAGATGCGGCGCATCCCGTCCGAATGCCGCGCCACGGTGGGCGAGGTCGGGCATACGGAGCACAGCCTGAAGAAGTTCGGGAAGGCCGGTGCCAAGCGCTGGACGGGCGTGCGCCCGACCGTGCGCGGCACCGCGATGAACCCGGTCGACCATCCGCATGGTGGTGGTGAAGGGCGCAACTTCGGGCGTCACCCGGTGACCCCGTGGGGCCGTCCGACCAAGGGTTACAAGACCCGCAACAACAAACGTACCGACGGCATGATCGTGCGTCGGCGCAAGAAGTAACGGAGTGCCAGCATGCCGCGTTCACTGAAAAAAGGCCCGTTCGTCGACCACCACCTGCGCAAGAAGGTGGAAGAGGCGCGCGAGAAGAACGATCGCCGGCCGATCAAGACCTGGTCGCGTCGCTCGATGATTATCCCGCAGATGGTGGGTCTCACCCTCGCGGTTCACAACGGGCGTCAGCATGTTCCGGTGCTGGTCAACGAAAACATGGTCGGCCACAAGCTGGGCGAGTTTGCGTTGACGCGGACCTTCAAGGGTCACATCGCCAACAAGAAGTCGCGCTGAGGACGAACGATGGAGACGATTGCAAAACTGCGCTACGCGCGCATCTCGCCGCAGAAAACGCGGCTGGTCGCCGACCAGGTTCGTGGTATGCGCGTGGAAGAGGCCCTGAACGAGCTGACCTTCAGCCCGAAGAAGCCGGCCGCCATCGTGAAAAAGGTGCTGGAATCCGCGATCGCCAATGCGGAGAACAACGACGGCGCCGACATCGACGAGCTGCGCATCTCGCGCATCCAGGTCGACGAGGGCCCCGTGCTCAAGCGCATGCAGGCGCGTGCCAAGGGCCGCGGCAACCGCATCATGAAGCGCACCAGTCACATCGTGATTGGCGTTAGCGAGAAGGGAGCGAACTAACCATGGGTCAGAAAGTACATCCAACCGGCATCCGGCTGGGCATTTCTCGCCCGTGGTCGGCGACCTGGTACGCCGACGGTCGTGAATTTGGCGAGACGCTGAACAACGACATCAAGCTGCGCGAATTCCTGCAGAAGAAACTCGCGCACGCGTCGGTGAGCCGCATTACTATCGAGCGTCCGGCCAAGGCCGCGCACATCACGATCCATACGGCGCGTCCGGGGATCGTGATCGGCAAGAAGGGCGAGGACATCGAGAAGCTGCGTCGTGAAGTCGCGGCGGAGACGGGCCTGGACCAGGGCAACGTCAAGATCAATATCGAGGAAGTGCGCAAGCCCGAGATCGAGGCCCAGCTGGTGGCGGAAGGGATTGCCCAGCAGCTCGAGCGCCGCATCATGTTCCGCCGTGCGATGAAGCGCGCCGTCGGCAATGCCATGCGCCTGGGTGCCCAGGGGATCAAGGTGCACGTCTCCGGCCGTCTGAACGGCGCCGAGATCGCGCGTTCCGAGTGGTACCGGGAAGGGCGTGTGCCGCTGCACACCCTGCGTGCCGATATCGACTACGGCTTCGCCGAGGCCCGTACGACCTACGGGATCATCGGTGTGAAGGTGTGGATCTTCAAGGGCGAAGTCTTCGGTCTCGAGCCGGTCGAAGGGACGCGCGCTGCGGCCAACGCGAGCTAGGACATAGACCATGTTGCAGCCAAAAAGAACCAAATTCCGCAAGCAGTTCAAGGGCCGGAACCGGGGCATGGCCTCGACCGGTGCCAAGGTCAGCTTCGGCGAGTACGGCCTGCAGGCCGTTGAACGCGGTCGCATTACCGCGCGCCAGATCGAGGCCGCGCGTCGTGCGATGGTGCGTCACATCAAGCGTGGCGGGAAGATCTGGATCCGGGTGTTCCCGGACGTGCCGGTGACCAAGAAGCCGCTTGAAGTGCGTATGGGCAAGGGCAAGGGTGGCGTGGAGTACTGGGTCTGCAAGATCCAGCCCGGCCGCGTGCTCTACGAGATGGAAGGCGTTCACGAGGACGTGGCCCGCGAGGCCATGCGCCTGGCCGCCGCCAAGCTCCCGGTCAAGACGGTCTTCACCCGTCGGCAGGTGATGTAATGAAAGCAGAAGAACTCAGAAAGAAGTCGGATGACGATCTGAACCAGGAGCTGGAAGCGCTCTACAAGGAGCAGTTCGGCCTCCGTATGCAGAAGGCGATCGGGCAGCTCGCGCGCCCGGATCGCGTCGGCAAGGTGCGGCGCGAGATCGCGCAGATCAAGACGCTGATGAATGAACGCAGAAGGGCAGGCTAAGAAGATGACCGAAGAAGGTTCCAAGACTCAGCGTTCCGTCGTGGGGCGGGTGATCAGCGACAAGATGGACAAGACCCGGACGGTCCTGGTCGAGCGTCGCGTGCGTCATCCGCTGTACGGCAAGTTCATCCGCCGCAGCACGAAACTGCACGTCCACGACGAGGAGAACGTCTCCCGCATGGGCGATCGGGTTCGTATCCGTGAATGCCGGCCGGTTTCCAAGCAGAAGCGCTTTGCCCTGATCGAAGTGGTCGGGCAGGACGCGCTCTGAATCGGCTGCCAGGAGATAAGTCATGATTCAAATGCAGACCGTGCTCGAGGCCGCCGACAACAGCGGCGCCCGACGCATCCAGTGCATCAAGGTGCTGGGCGGCTCGCACCGCCGGTACGCCCGCGTGGGCGATGTCATCAAGGTGAGCGTCAAAGACGCGATCCCGCGTGGCAAGGTCAAGAAGGGCGATGTGTACGACGCCGTCGTGGTGCGTACCGCCTCCGGCGTGCGGCGCCCGGATGGTTCGATCATCCGCTTCGACCGCAACGCCGCGGTCCTGCTGAACAACCAGCACCAGCCGATCGGCACCCGTATCTTCGGGCCGGTGACGCGTGAACTGCGAGGGGAGAAGTACATGAAGATTATCTCCCTCGCCCCGGAAGTGCTGTGAGGACGTGATGAACAAGATTCGCAAGGGCGACGATGTCGTCGTGATCGCGGGCAAGGACAAGGGTCGCCGCGGGACCATCATCAAGGTCCTGGACGGCAAGGTCCTGGTCCAGAACATCAACATGGTGAAGAAGCATCAGAAGCCGAACCCGCAGCAGGGTGTCGGTGGCGGGATCATCGAGAAGGAAATGCCGATCGATGTCTCGAACGTGATGCTCTTCAACCCGGCAACCGACAAGGGTGATCGCGTGTCGTTCAAGACCCTGGAAGACGGCCGCAAGGTGCGGGTCTTTCGCTCGAACGGCGAGGTCGTGGACGCATAACGCGGGACGGACGGTTTATGGAACGCTTGAGAGAAGAATACGAATCCAACGTGAAGCAGGCCCTGCGCGAGCAGTTCGGCTATGCCAACGTGATGGAGATTCCGCGCATCACCAAAGTGACCCTCAATATGGGTCTCGGCGATGCGGTCGCGGACAAGAAGGTGATCGAACACGCGGTCGGTGATATGACCGCGATCGCCGGGCAGAAGCCGGTGGTCACCAAGGCACGCAAGTCGATTGCGGGGTTCAAGATCCGTGATGATTATCCCATCGGCTGCAAGGTGACCCTGCGGCGCCGGCAGATGTACGAATTCCTGGATCGCCTGATCAATGTGGCGCTGCCCCGGGTACGCGACTTCCGCGGTTTTTCCGCGAAGGCGTTCGACGGCCGCGGCAACTACAGCCTGGGCATCAAGGAACAGATCATCTTTCCGGAGATTGACTACGACCGTGTCGACAAGCTGCGCGGCATGGACATCACCATCACAACCAGCGCAAAGACGGACGCGGAAGCCAAGGCCCTTCTGGAGGCCTTCCGATTCCCGTTCCGGCAGTAAACGAGGTAGGCGCACATGGCGAAGGTATCGATGGTCGAGCGCGAGAAAAAGCGCGAACGACTGGTAAAGAAGTACGCGGCCAAGCGGGCCGAACTCAAGGCAATCCTGGTGGACGACACCAAGTCCTCCGAGGAACGTCTGGCGGCCATGCATGCGCTGCAGAAACTGCCGCGTGATTCGTCGCGCGTGCGTCAGAAGAACCGCTGTGGCGTGACCGGCCGGCCGAAGGGCTATTACCGCCGGTTTGGCCTGGGGCGCAACAAGCTGCGGGAATACGCCATGAAGGGCGAGATTCCGGGCCTGCGCAAGGCGAGCTGGTAAGGAGATTTGAAGCGATGATGACCGATCCGATTTCCGACATGCTCACCCGCGTGCGCAATGCGCAGCGCGCGAACAAGGAGCAGGTCGCCATTCCCTACAGCAAGGCCAAGGAGCGCATCCTGAAGGTCTTCGCGGAAGAGGGTTTCGTGGGCGACATGCAGGTCGAGGGCGAAGCCGCACAGAAGAAGCTGGTGGTGAAGCTGAAGTATTTCGAGGGACGGCCGGTCATCGAGACCGTCGAACGGATTTCCCGCCCGGGTCTGCGGATCTATCGCGGCAAGGACGAACTGCCGCGGATCAACGCGGGCCTTGGTGTCGCGGTGATCTCCACGCCGCAGGGTGTTATGAGTGACCGCGCAGCCCGGGCCGCTGGCCAGGGTGGCGAGGTCCTCTGCAAGATCTACTGAGGAATCAGCCATGTCGCGCATTGCAAATCTGCCGATCCAGCTGCCGAGCGGTGTGTCCGTGGAGCAGACGGACAGCGAGATCAAGATCAAGGGCCCGAAGGGCGAGCTTCAGCTCACCTGCCCGGAGGCGGTGACGGTTACCGTCGAGGACGGCGTCGTGCGGGTGAAGGCCGCCGAGAATGCGAAGAACGTCGCGCTCGCCGGCACCATCCGTGCTCTGCTCGGGAATCACGTCCACGGTGTCAGCCAGGGGTTCGAACGGGCCCTGGAGCTGGTGGGTGTCGGCTACCGCGCGCAGATGCAGGGCGCGAAGCTGAACCTGACCCTCGGGTATTCGCATCCGATCGACTTCGAGATCCCCGAGGGTGTGACGGTGGAAACGCCGACCCCGACCGAGGTCGTGGTCAAGGGGACCGATCGCCAGAAGGTGGGCCAGGTGGCCGCGAATATTCGCGCCTTCCGCCCGCCTGAGCCCTACAAGGGCAAGGGCGTGAAGTACAAAGACGAGCGCATTGTGCGCAAAGAAGCCAAGAAGAAGTAGGTAGGCACCAGTGGACAAGAAAGAGGCCAGACTTAAGAGGGCGCGTCGCGCACGGTTCAAGATCCGTGAGCTGGGGGTGCATCGTCTCTGTATCCACCGGACGCCCCGCCACATGTACGCGCAGATCATTGCCCCGTCCGGCGACGCGGTACTCGCCGCGGCGTCAACGGTGGAGAAGGATCTGAAGAATGCCGGCGGTTCGACCGGGAACGCCGAGGCGGCGGCCCGTGTGGGGCAGGCGATTGCCGAGCGCGCGCGCAAGGCCGGTATTGAACAGGTCGCGTTTGACCGCGCGGGTTTCCGTTATCACGGACGGGTGAAGGCTCTGGCCGACGCCGCACGTGAAAACGGCCTGCAGTTCTAGTCAAACGGGATCGAGCGGAGAGAGATATGGCACGTAACGATGTAAGCGAAGCGCAAGACGGCCTGCAGGAAAAGCTGATTGGCGTGAACCGCGTGGCCAAGGTGGTCAAGGGCGGTCGCCAGTTCCGGTTTGCCGCACTGACGGTGGTGGGCGACGGAGAAGGTCGCGTGGGCTATGGCTATGCCAAGGCGCGCGAGGTTCCGGCCGCGATCCAGAAGGCAATGCAGCAGGCGCGGATGGAGATGCGCAACGTGGCCCTGCACGAAGGGACCCTGCACTACGCGGTCAATGGCCGCCACGGTGCCGCGAACGTCTACATGCAGCCCGCCTCGGAAGGTACCGGGATCATCGCCGGCGGGGCCATGCGTGCCGTGCTGGAAGTGGCCGGGGTGCGTAACGTGCTTGCCAAGTGCGTGGGATCGCGCAATCCGATTAACGTCGTGCAGGCCACGATCGACGGGCTCACCACGGTGAGCTCGCCGGAGCGCGTGGCGGCCAAGCGCGGCAAGACCGTTGACGAAGTGACGAGCTAAGCCATGAGCAAGCTGAAACTGACCCTGGTACGCAGCACCGCCGGCCGCATCGCATCGCACAAGGCGTGCGTCCGCGGCTTGGGGCTGCGCAAGACCCACAGCACCTCGACGGTCGAGGCCACCCCGGAAAATCTGGGCATGGTCAAGAAGGTGTCGTACCTGCTGAAGGTAGAGGAAGTCTAACGATGCGACTGAATGAGATTGCAAGCCCCGACGGCGCCCGCAAGCCGGGCAAGCGCGTCGGTCGTGGCATTGGTTCCGGTCTGGGCAAGACTGGCGGCCGTGGCCACAAGGGCCAGAAGTCCCGCTCCGGCGGCTTCACCAAGGTCGGCTTCGAAGGCGGCCAGATGCCGTTGCAGCGGCGCCTGCCGAAGGTGGGCTTCCGCTCCCGCAAGCAGCAGTACGCGGCCGAAGTGCGCCTGAGCGAGCTGGCCAAGGTGGACGGCGACGTGACCCTGGAAAGCCTCAAGGCCGCCGGTGTCGTGCGCAGCGACGCCCAGAGCGCGAAGATCTTCGCCTCCGGTGAAGTCTCCCGTGCCTGCGCCGTGAAGGGCGTGGGTGTGACCAAGGGTGCGCGGGCCGCGATCAAAGCGGCCGGCGGGAGCGTCGAGGCCTAAATAATGGCGCGTGGAGCGACAGCACGTTCCGGTGGCGGACTCACCGGTTTTACCGAGTTACGCCAACGCTTGCTGTTCGTGCTGGGCGCCCTGGTGGTGTACCGCATCGGGACGTTCATCCCCGTGCCGGGCATCAACCCGGTCGCGGTGTCGCAGTTCTTCGAGCAACAAAGCGGCACGATCCTGGACATGTTCAACATGTTCTCGGGCGGGGCGCTGGAACGGCTGTCGATCTTTGCCCTCGGGGTGATGCCCTATATCTCCGCCGCGATCATCATGCAGCTGCTCGCGGCCACCGTGCCGGCCCTGCAGCAGCTGAAGAAGGAAGGCGAGCAGGGGCGGCGCAAGATCACGCAGTACACGCGCTACGGGACCGTGGCGCTGGCGCTGTTTCAGAGTATCGGGATCGGGATTGCTCTGAATGGACAGACCATTCAGGGCATGCCGATGGCGCTGAACCCGGGGCCGATCTTTATCTTTACGGTGGTCGTCTCGCTGGTGACCGGTACCCTGTTCCTGATGTGGCTGGGCGAGCAGATTACCGAGCGCGGCATCGGCAACGGGATCTCGATCATCATCTTCGCCGGCATTGTCGCGGGGCTGCCGGGCGCCATTGGTGGCACCCTCGAGCTGGCGCGGACCGGCGAACTGGCGGCGGCGTTCGTGGTGATCCTGATCGTGCTGGCGCTGGCGGTGACGGCGTTCGTCGTGTTCGTCGAACGCGGTCAGCGACGCGTCACGATCAACTATGCGAAGCGTCAGGTGGGGCGGAAGATGGTTGGCGGGCAGTCCTCGCACCTGCCGCTGAAGTTGAACATGGCCGGGGTGATTCCGCCGATCTTCGCGTCCAGTATCATCCTGTTTCCTTCGACGCTGGGGCAGTGGTTCGGGCAGGCGGAAGGGATGGACTGGCTGCGCGAGATCTCGACGACGCTCGCTCCGGGGCAGCCGCTGTATGTGATGTTCTATGCGGCCGCAATTATTTTCTTCTGCTTCTTCTACACCGCGCTGGTGTTCAACTCCCGGGATACCGCGGAGAACCTGAAGAAGCAGGGCGCCTTCATTCCGGGGATTCGTCCCGGGGTGCAGACGGAACGGTTTATTGACGGGGTCATGACACGGCTGACGGCGGTGGGCGCGGTCTATATCACTGCGGTCTGCCTGCTGCCCGAGTTCCTGATCCTGTACTGGAACGTGCCGTTCTACTTCGGTGGGACGTCGCTTCTGATCATCGTGATCGTGGTGATGGATTTCATGGCGCAGCTGCAGTCGCACCTGGTGTCCCACCAGTACGAAGGGTTGATGAAGAAAGCGAATCTGAAGGGTTTCGGCGGGACCGGGATCCGCTAGACCAGGAGAAAAACCATGAAGGTACGTGCATCTGTAAAGCCGATCTGCCGAAACTGCAAGGTGATTCGGCGTAACGGTGTGGTGCGGGTGATCTGTTCGGATGCCCGCCACAAGCAACGCCAGGGCTAACGCTTGGCGTAACGGATATTCATTGCTACTATAGCCGGCTTTGCCGGATTTAGATGGAGAGGTTGGATGGCTCGCGTCGCTGGAATCAATATTCCTGACCAGAAGCACACGGTAATCGCGCTGACCGCGATCTATGGCATTGGCCCCACCCGGGCCGGCCTGATCTGCGATGCCGCGGGTGTGCGTCGGGACATCAAGGTGCGGGATCTGACCGATGCCGAAGTCGATGCCCTGCGCGCGCAGATCGACAAGATCCCCGTGGAAGGGGATCTGCGCCGGGAAGTCAGCATGAACATCAAGCGGCTCATGGACCTGGGCTGCTACCGGGGCGTGCGTCACCGCCGCGGCCTCCCGTTGCGGGGTCAGCAGACGCAGACGAATGCACGCACCCGCAAGGGCCCGCGTCGCCCGATTCGCAAGTAATCAGACTGGGATCTCAGGTACATGGCACAAGCGCAGACTCGGACCAAGAAGAAGGTCCGCAAGAATATCGCCGAGGGCGTGGCTCACGTATATGCCACGTTCAACAACACGATCATCACGATCACGGACCGGCAGGGCAACACGATCAGCTGGGCCACCTCGGGTGGCTCTGGTTTCCGTGGTTCCCGCAAATCCACGCCGTTCGCGGCGCAGATTGCGGCCGAGCGAGCCGGGACGACTGCGGCCGAGCACGGCGTGAAGAATCTCGACGTGATGGTGCGGGGCCCGGGTCCGGGTCGCGAATCGGCGGTACGTGCGCTGAACAATGCCGGGTTCAAGATCACGAATATCAGTGATGTGACCCCGATCCCTCACAACGGCTGCCGGCCGCCCAAGAAACGCCGCGTTTAAGGCTGGAGTTCGAGAATGGCTCGTTACATTGGACCGAAGTGCAAGCTCAGCCGCCGCGAAGGCGTGGATCTGGGCCTGAAGAGCGGCGCCCGCGCGCTGGAAACCAAGTGCAAGCTGGACAAGCCGCCGGGTCAGCACGGTGAACGCCGTACCCGCCTGTCCGACTATGCCGTGCAGCTGCGCGAGAAGCAGAAGCTGCGCCGGATCTACGGCGTGCTGGAGAAGCAGTTCCGCAACTATTACAAGAAGGCCGCCCAGCGCAAGGGCTCGACCGGCGAGAACCTGCTGAAGCTGCTGGAAGGTCGTCTGGACAACGTCGTGTACCGCATGGGCTTCGGCGCCACCCGCTCGGAAGCGCGGCAGCTGGTGGCGCATCGCGCGATCATGGTGAATGGCCAGGTGGTGAACATCGCCGCCTATCAGGTTCAGCCGTCGGATGTGGTCACGGTCCGCGAGAAGGCCCGCAAGCAGGTCCGCATCCAGGATGCGATGACCCTGGCCGAGCAGACCGGTTTCCCGAGCTGGGTCGAAGTCGACACCAGCAAGTTCGAAGGGACCTTCAAGGCGATCCCGGACCGTTCGGATCTGCCCGCGGACATCAACGAGTCGCTCGTCGTCGAGCTGTACTCGAAGTAATCGTTTTTCGGCCTGGCGCCAGGAGTCACAATGCAGTCGAACGAACTGGTCAAGAAACAGCAGATCGAGGTCGAGGCCGAGAACCGGAATCAGGCCAAGGTCGCGCTCGAGCCGCTGGAACGCGGTTTCGGGCATACCCTGGGCAATGCCCTGCGGCGTGTGCTGCTGTCGTCCATCCCCGGTGCCGCGATCGTCGAGGCCCGGATCGAGGGCGTGCTGCACGAATACACCACGATCGAAGGGGTGCAGGAGGACGTCGTTGACATCCTGCTGAACCTCAAGGGCGTGGCGCTGCGCATGCACAGCCGTGACGAATCCACCCTGACCCTGAAGAAGAAGGGTCCGTGCGTGGTGACGGCGGGTGACATCCAGGTGGACCATGACGTGGAGGTCGTGAATCCTGAACACGTGATCGCGACCATCACCAAGAACGTCGACCTGGACGTGACGCTGACCGCGCGGGCCGGCCGTGGCTATGAGCCCGTGAGCGCCCGACGCCAGTCCGAGGCGGGCGACGATACGGGCATCGGCCGACTGCTGCTGGATGCCAGCTTCAGCCCGATCCGCCGCGTGTCCTACCGCGTCGAGAGCGCGCGTCTGGCGCAGCGTACCGACATGGACCGCCTGGTGCTGGAACTGGAGACCAACGGTGCGATCGCGCCGGATGACGCGGTGCGTCAGGCAGCGACGATCCTGCAGGGCCAGCTGGCCCCGTTCGTCGACCTCCAGGAAGAGGCCGGCGAGGTGGTCGGGACCGCCGGTGGTGCGATCGACCCGGTCCTGCTGCGTCCGGTGGACGAGCTGGAGCTCACGGTGCGTTCGGCGAACTGCCTGAAGGCGGAGAACCTGTACTACATCGGGGACCTGGTTCAGCGCACCGAGGTCGAGCTGCTGCGCGCGCCGAACCTCGGCAAGAAGTCGCTCACCGAGATCAAGGACACGCTGGCGACCCACGGGCTGTCGCTGGGCATGCGTCTCGAGAACTGGCCGCCGCCGGGTCTGCGCGACGACAACGAGTAATCACGGCGCCCTGCGCCCATCGTTTTTCTAGAGGAAGCCTCTCATGCGTCATCGTCATTCCGGCCGTCAGCTGGGCCGTAACAGCTCGCACCGCAAGGCCACGTTTCAGGCCCTGTCCGTGGCCCTGTTCCGGCACGAACTGATCAAGACCACGCTGCCCAAGGCGAAGGAACTGCGCCGGGTCGCCGAGCCGCTGATCACCATGGCCAAGGAAGACAGCGTGCATGGCCGTCGCACGGCCTTTGCGCGTCTGCGCGACAAGGAGATCGTGGGCAAGCTGTTCAGTGAGCTGGGTCCGCGCTATCAGCAGCGCCCGGGTGGGTATCTGCGTATCCTCAAGTGTGGCAATCGTCCGGGTGACAACGCCCCGATGGCCTACGTGGAGCTGGTGGATCGCCCCGAGGGCGATTCCGGGGACGGCGAAGCCGCCTGAGATTTCGCAGTGCAATGAACCGCACCCTCTCGGGGGTGGCGGTCCCGAGAAAGCCGGCCGCGTGCCGGCTTTCTTGCGTCTGGGGCGGGGTGTTTGCGAGCCGGTCGCGGGATGCGCGGCTTCAGTTGGAGACGGCCCGAGGGCGGGCGGCCGGGGCCAGCAGCGGCGCGAGGAACTGGCCGGTGTGGCTGTTGGGGGTGGCGGCGACGGTCTCCGGCGTGCCGGCGACCAGCAGCTCGCCGCCGCCGCTGCCGCCTTCGGGCCCGATGTCGATCAGCCAGTCGGCGGTCTTGATCACGTCCAGGTTGTGCTCGATCACGACGATGGTGTTGCCGTGGTCGCGCAGGCGGTGGAGCACGCGCAGGAGCTGGGCAATGTCCTCGAAATGGAGCCCGGTGGTGGGCTCGTCGAGGATATAGAGGGTGCGTCCGGTATCGCGCTTGGAGAGCTCGCGTGCGAGCTTGATGCGCTGGGCCTCGCCGCCGGAGAGGGTGGTCGCGTTCTGGCCGAGCTGGATGTAGGACAGCCCGACCTCCATCAGCATCTCCAGCTTGCGGTGGATGACCGGCACGGGCTGGAAGAAGTCGAGGGCCTCTTCCACCGTCATCTCGAGGACCTCGTGGATGTTCTTGCCCTTGTAGCGCACCTCCAGCGTCTCGCGGTTGTAGCGGTGGCCCTTGCAGACGTCACAGGGCACGAAGACATCCGGGAGGAAGTGCATCTCGACCTTGATCACGCCATCCCCCTGGCAGGCCTCGCAGCGCCCGCCACGGACGTTGAAGGAGAAGCGCCCCGGCTTGTAACCGCGCGAACGGGCCTCGGCGGTGGCGGCGAACAGCTCGCGGATGGGGGTGAACAGTCCGGTGTAGGTCGCCGGGTTCGAGCGCGGTGTGCGCCCGATCGGGCTCTGGTCGATGTCGACGACCTTGTCGATGCGTTCCAGGCCGTCGATGCGCTCGTGGGCCTCGATGTGGTGGCGGCCCCCATGCAGGGCGGTCGCGACGGCCGGATAAAGGGTGTTGTTGACCAGGGTCGACTTGCCGGATCCGGACACGCCGGTGACGCAGGTGAACAGGCCCGTAGGGAAGGCGAAATCGCCGCCCTTGAGATTGTTGCCGCGCGCGCCGATCACCCGGATTTCGGCTTCCGGATCGGCAGCGTGGCGCTGTTCCGGGACCGCGATAGATCGTGTGCCCCGCAGGTAGGCACCGGTGAGTGATTCAGGATGCGCGGCGACGGCCTCGGGGGTCCCGGAGGCGACGATTCGGCCCCCGTGGCGGCCGGCGCCCGGTCCGATGTCCACTACGTGATCGGCCTGTCGGATGGCGTCTTCGTCATGCTCGACGACAATCACAGTGTTGCCGAGGTCGCGCAGGTGGCTGAGGGTGTTGAGCAGCCGCGCATTGTCGCGCTGGTGCAGGCCGATGGAGGGTTCGTCGAGGATGTACATGACGCCGACCAGGGCCGAGCCGATCTGCGACGCCAGCCGGATGCGCTGGGCTTCCCCGCCGGACAGGGTGTCGGCGGAGCGGTCCAGCGTCAGGTAGTCGAGCCCGACATCGTTGAGGAAGCCGAGGCGCGCGGAGATCTCGCGCACGATCTTCTCCGCGATCTGGGCGAAACGCCCGGGCAGGCGCAGGTCGCTGAAGAAGGTCTGGGCATTGGCCACGCTCATGTGCGTGACCTCCGGCAAGGTCAAGTCATTGACGAACACATGGCGCGCGGCGGAATTCAGGCGCGTGCCGTGGCAGTCGGGGCAGGGCTGCTCCGCCAGGTAGCGGCCCAGCTCCTCGCGCACGGCAGAGGAGTCGGTCTCGCGGTAGCGCCGTTCGAGGTTCGGGATCACGCCCTCGAACACGCGTTCGTCGGTGCGCAGGCGGCCGTTGGCGGCGGGCGTGGCGAGCTTGACCTTCTCCTTGCCGGAGCCGTGCAGGACCACCGCGCGCACCTCCGCGGGGAGCTCCTGCCACGGGGTCTCTACGTCGAAGCCGTAGTGCCGGGCCAGGCTGGTCAGCAGGCTGAAGTACCAGGCGTTGCGTCGGTCCCAGCCGCGCACGGCCCCGCCGGCCAGGCTCAGCTCCGGCTGCGAGACCACTCGCTCGGGATCGAAGAACTGGTGTACGCCCAGCCCGTCGCAGGTGGGGCAGGCCCCGGCCGGGTTGTTGAACGAGAACAGGCGCGGCTCCAGCTCGCGCAGCGCATACCCGCAGACCGGGCAGGCGAAGCGGGCGGAGAAGATCATCGGTTCGCGTTCCGGCTCGTCCATCCAGGCGATCAGGGCCAGGCCGTCGGCGAGCTCGGTGGCCGTCTCGAAGGACTCGGCCAGACGCTGGCGCAGGTCCTCGCGCACGCGGAAGCGGTCGATCACGATCTCGATGTTGTGCTTGCGCTTCGGGTCCAGCGCCGGCAGGGCATCGAGGTCGTGAATCTCGCCATTGATGCGCGCGCGCAGGTACCCCTGGGAACGCATCGCCTCCAGCATCTTGTGATGCTCGCCCTTGCGTCCGCGCACCACGGGCGCGAGCAGCATCACCTTGTCGCCCTCCGGCAGCTCCAGCACCTGGTCCACCATCTGCGAGATGGTCTGCGCGGCCAGGGTCTCGCCATGTTCCGGGCAGCGCGGTTCGCCGGCGCGGGCGAACAGCAGGCGCAGGTAGTCGTAGATCTCGGTAATGGTGCCGACGGTGGAGCGCGGGTTGTGCGAGGTGCTCTTCTGTTCGATGGAGATCGCCGGCGACAGGCCCTCGATCTGGTCGACGTCGGGTTTCTCCATCATCGACAGGAACTGCCGGGCATAGGTGGACAGGCTCTCCACGTAGCGGCGCTGGCCTTCGGCAAACAGGGTGTCGAAGGCCAGCGACGACTTGCCCGAGCCGGAGACGCCGGTGATCACGATCAGCCGCTCGCGTGGCAGATCGAGGTCCACGTTCTTCAGGTTATGGGTGCGGGCGCCGCGAATGCTGATGCTGTCCATGGGGCTGGGTCGACTCCACCGGGTTGCGTCGCGCGGTGTGCCCGGTCATCCGGGGTACCGCAAACCGGCCATCTTAACACCCGGGCGTGCGGCGCCATGGTTTCCGCGCCGGGGTTGCCGGTAAACTCCGCTGCCATGAACACCCCTCCGTCCATGCGCCGGTTCCGGACGCCATGAGCCCGCGCGAGTTGCGCGCCACCACCGGGCTCGCGGCGATCTATGGCGTGCGCATGGCGGGCCTGTTCATGGTCCTGCCCGTCTTTATGCTGCATGCCGACCGTATCCCTGGCGCGACTCCGCTGCTGATGGGGCTGGCGCTGGGGATCTACGGCCTCACCCAGGCGATTCTGCAGATCCCGTTCGGGCTGCTGTCCGACCGCGTGGGGCGCAAGCCGCTGATCCTGGCCGGCCTGCTGCTGTTCGTTGCCGGCAGCCTGGTGGCCGCGCTGGCGGAGACCATCCACGGCATCATCCTCGGGCGTGCCCTGCAGGGGGCCGGCGCGGTGGCCGCGGTGATCCTGGCCCTGACGGCGGACCTGGTCGGCGAGGAGCGTCGGATGCGGGCGCTGGCTGCCATCGGCTTGACCATCGGTCTGACCTTTACCGCCGCGATGGCCCTGGGCCCCTTGGTGGACCGTGCGGCGGGGCTGGAGGGGGTCTTCGGCCTCTCTGCGCTGCTCGGGTTGGTCGCGATCGTGATCCTGTTCCTGTGGGTGCCGAGCCCGGATCGGGTGCGCAGGCATCCGGACATGGTGCCGGTGTGGTCCGCGTTGCCGCGGGTCCTGCGCGCCCCCGACCTGCTGCGCCTGAATCTCGGCATCTTTGTGCTGCACCTGGTGCTGGCCGCGAACTTCCTGGTGATCCCGGTCCTGCTGCTGGAGACCCTGGCGCTGCCCGGGGCGAGTCACTGGAAGTTCTATGTGCCGGTCCTGCTGGCGGGGTTCGTGCTGATGCTGCCGGGGATCATCTTCGGCGAGCGGCGGCGGCGCGTGCACGCCGTGCTGCGCGCGGCGATCCTCCTGCTGGCCGGGGTGCAGGTCCTGCTGGCCCTGCTGGTGCTGGACGGTGGCGGCCTGTGGACGCTGGGCGCCTTGATGATCCTGTTCTTCGCCGCGTTCAATCTGCTGGAGGCCGGATTGCCGTCCCTGGTGGCACGCGTGGCGCCGGTGGCCCACAAGGGCACCGCGATGGGCGGCTTCGCCACCGCGCAGTTCCTCGGGATCTTCGCCGGCGGGATGCTGGGGGGCGCCTTGCTGACGGTCGCCGGGCCGGTCGGCGTGTTCCTCGCCGGGGTGCCTTTGCTGCTGCTGTGGTGGTGGGGGGCGCGCGGGATGCAGCCGCGCTACCGCTCCAACCGCGTGCTGGCGCTGCCCGCCCACTGGTCCGGTCGCGAGGCCGAGCTGCTGCGCCTGATCGCGCACTGGCCGGGGGTGCACGAGGCCGAGCTGTCGCCGGACGCCGGGTCCCTCTACCTGAAGGTGGAGCCCGGCGGTCCGGATACCCCCGAGCTGGCGGCCTGGCTGGCGCGCCCGCCCTCCCGGTAGCGCCGGCAGGACGTGCCCGCTCCGCGTCGTGGACCGGTGCACTGTCGCGGCGGGGGCGGGCTGCTACACTATCGGGTCTGTCTCTCCATGCCCGACTGAAGGAGGCCCCATGGCCCGCGGCGTCAACAAAGTCATCCTGCTCGGCAACCTCGGGGCCGACCCGGAAAAGCGCGAGACCCCCAACGGGGTTACCGTCACCAACCTGCGTCTGGCAACGTCGGAACAGTGGACCGACAAGAATTCCGGCGAGAAGCGCGAGAACACCGAATGGCACCGGGTGGTGATGTTCGGGCGCCTGGCGGATATCGCCGCGCAGTATCTGTCCAAGGGCTCGCAGGTCTATATCGAAGGCAAGATCCAGACGCGCAAGTGGCAGGACCAGTCCGGCAACGACCGCTACAGCACCGAGGTGGTCGCCAACGACATGCAGCTGATCGGCGGTCGCGGGGGCGGCGGCGGTGGCGGGTTCGATCAGGACCCGGGCTATGGCGGCGGCAATGCCTATGGCGGTGGCGGCCAGCAGGGTGGCAACCGCAGCAGCGCCCCGGTCTCCGGTGGCTTTGATGACGACGACGTCCCCTTCTAGAACGCACGGCGATCCCTGACCGGCCCAACCAGCGAAGTACCGAGAGCATGATCCGCAAGGTCTATATTCAGACGCACGGCTGCCAGATGAACGAGTACGACTCCGATCGCATGCTCGACGCGCTGCGCGAGCTGCACGGGGCCGAGCGTACCGACGATCCGGAGCAGGCCGATGTCCTGTTGATGAACACCTGCTCCATCCGCGAGAAGGCGCAGGAGAAGGTGTTCTCGCTGCTGGGGCGCTGGCGCCAGATCAAGGAGCGCCGGCCGGAGGTGATCATCGGCGTGGGGGGCTGTGTCGCCAGCCAGGAGGGCGACGCCCTGCGCGAACGTGCGCCGTATGTGGACCTGGTGTTCGGCCCGCAGACGCTGCACCGCCTGCCGGCGATGATCCAGTCGGTACGCCGCGAGCGGGCGCCGGTGGTGGACATCTCCTTCCCCGAGATCGAGAAGTTCGACCGCCTGCCCGAGCCGAAGGCCGATGGCCCGACCGCGTTCGTCTCGGTGATGGAGGGCTGTTCCAAGTACTGCAGCTTCTGCGTGGTGCCCTATACCCGCGGCGACGAGATCAGCCGGCCGTTCGACGACGTGATCGCCGAGGTGGTGGCGCTGGCCGCGCAGGGCGTCCGGGAGATCAACCTGCTGGGGCAGAACGTGAACGCCTATCGGGGACCGATGGAGGATGGCGATACCGCCGACCTCGCGCTGCTGATCCACTACGTCGCCGCGGTGGACGGGATCGAACGCATCCGCTTCACCACCTCGCACCCGGTGGAGTTCTCCGATTCGCTGATCCAGGCCTTTGCCGACGAGCCCAAGCTGGTCAGCCACCTGCACCTGCCGGTACAGAGCGGCTCCGACCGCATCCTGGCGCAGATGAAACGCGGCCACACGATCCTGGAATACAAGTCCAAGATCCGCCGCCTGCGCGAGGCGCGCCCGGACCTGGACCTGTCCTCCGACTTCATCGTCGGCTTCCCCGGCGAGACGGATGCCGACCACGCGGCGACCATGAAGCTGATCGAGGAGCTGCACTTCGACTTCTCCTTCAGCTTCATCTACAGCGCCCGCCCGGGCACACCGGCGGCCTCACTGCCGGACGACGTGCCGCTGGCCACCAAGAAGGCCCGCCTGGCCGAGCTGCAGGCCCTGATCGAGCAGCACGGGCGCGAACGCAACCAGGCCATGGTCGGCAACATCGAGCCCGTGCTGGTCGAGGGCCCGGCCAAGCGCAATCCCGGCGAACTGGCCGGACGCACGGCGAACAACCGCATCGTGAACTTCGCCGGCGACCCCGGCCTGATCGGGCAGATGATCCCGGTCGAGATCACCGATGCCCTGGCGCATTCCCTGCGCGGCCGAACCGTGGAGCGGGCCATGTCTGCGGCCGTCGGCGCCTGACCGGAATGGCCAATCGTCTGGATTTCACCCTGGAACCCGGTGACCAGGAGACGCTCGCGCGGATCTCCGGGCCGCTGGATGCCCATCTGCGCCTGATCGAGTCGCGCCTGGGCGTGGCCGTGCACAACCGCGGACCGCGCTTTAATCTGACCGGTCCGAAGACCGCGGTGCAGGCCGCCGGGGCGCTGATCCACGACCTCCATCGCATGGCGCAGGAGGAGCCGGTCAGCCTGGAACAGGTGCATACGGCGCTGCAGACGGCGCATGTCGAAGGCCTGGCCGAGCCCGACGGCAATGCGGGCGATCCATCGCTGCGCCTCAAGCGCGCGGTGATCCGCGGGCGCGGCCCGCGCCAGGCGAAATACCTGGCGGCGATTGCGCAGCACGACCTCAGTTTCGGCATCGGGCCGGCCGGTACCGGCAAGACCTTCCTCGCGGTCGCCGCCGCCGTCGCGGCGCTGGAGCAGGACCGCGTGCAGCGACTGGTGCTGGTGCGCCCGGCGGTGGAGGCCGGCGAGCGCCTGGGGTTCCTGCCCGGCGACCTGGCGCAGAAGATCGACCCCTACCTGCGCCCGATGTACGACGCCCTCTACGAGTTGATGGGCTTCGACCAGACCGCGCGCCTGATGGAGCGTCAGGTGATCGAGGTGGCCCCGCTGGCCTACATGCGCGGGCGCACGCTGAACGAGGCCTTCATCATCCTCGACGAGGCGCAGAACACCACCGTCGAGCAGATGAAGATGTTCCTGACCCGCATCGGCTTTGGTTCCACGGCGGTCGTCAACGGCGACATCACCCAGGTCGACCTGCCGCGCGGCCAGCGCTCGGGGCTCAAGCACGCGATGCAGATCCTGAACGACGTGGAGGGTGTACATATCACCCGCTTCCAGGCGGGTGACGTGGTGCGCCATCCGCTGGTGCAGCGCATTGTGGAGGCCTACGACGCCCACGACAGCGCCTCCGGCAAACCGGATGCGGCGCCCGAGTCCGGTGCCGGCGCCGCTGTGGACGGGCAGGACGCCGATGGGGCTTGAGGTTGCGGTGCAGTACGCCGTGCCGCGCGCCGGCCTGCCGGCTGCCACCACCCTGCACCGCGCGGCCCGCGCGGCCTGGCGCGGGGCCGGCGAGGCTGCGGTGACGCTGCGCCTGGTGGATGTCGACGAGGGGCGCACCCTGAACCATGTCTTCCGCGGCCGCGACTACGCGACCAATGTACTGTCCTTCCCCGCACCGGAGCTGCCGCCCGGTCTGCCGCCCGAGGCGAACGCCTATCTCGGCGATGTCATCCTGTGCGCGCCGGTGCTGGCGCGCGAGGCGGTGGAGCAGGGCAAGCCCCTGGCCGCCCACTACCACCACATGGTGGTGCACGGGATGCTGCACCTGCAGGGGATGGATCACCAGACGCCGGACGAGGCCGCGCGGATGGAGGCCGTTGAGCGCTCCATCCTGACCGGGTTAGGCTATCCCGACCCCTACGCCGAGCATCCGGCCCGCGCGCTGACGCCGCACCCAGCCGGAAACGCCCCCGATGCCTGAACCCGAACCCGACGAGCAACCGATCTGGCGGCGCTGGCTGGCCCGCGTCGCCGAGACCCTGCGTCCGCGCCGCGAACCGGCTACCCGCCGCGAGCTGATCGAGACCCTGCGGGGCGCCCACGCCCGCGAACTGGTCGACCCCGAGGCCCTGACCATGCTCGAGGGCGTGCTCAACGTGGCCGACATGCAGGTGCGCGACATCATGATCCCGCGCGCGCAGATGGAAGTGGTCCGCCGGGATGCGGGGCTCTCCGAGTTTCTCCCCGACGTGGTGGCCTCCGCGCACTCGCGGCTGCCGGTAGTCGGGGATCACCGTGACGAGGTCGTTGGCGTCCTGCTGGCCAAGGACCTGCTGCGCTTCTTCGGCGAGCCCGACGATGCTGCCTTCGACATGCAGGAGATCCTGCGCCCGGCGGTGTTCGTGCCGGAGAGCAAGCGTCTGAACGTGCTGCTGAAGGAGTTCCGCCTGAGCCGCAACCACATGGCGATCGTGGTGGACGAGTACGGTGGCGTGGCCGGACTGGTGACCATCGAGGACGTGCTGGAGCAGATCGTCGGCGAGATCGAGGACGAGCACGATGTCGAGGACTACCTGACCCAGATCATGCAGCACCCCGGCGGGCGCTACACCATCAAGGCGCTGACGCCGATGGAGGAGTTCAACGCCTACTTCCAGACCGCCTACAGCGAGGCCGACTTCGACACCATCGGAGGCCTGGTGCTGTCGCACTTCGGGCATGTGCCGCGGCGTGGCGAACAGATCGTGGTGGATGGCATGCAGTTTCGCGTATTGCGGGCCGACAACCGGCGTCTGCATCTGCTGGAGATGCGCCTGCCGGAGCCGGATGGCCGCGTGACCACCGGCGAGGGGGCGCAGCCATTCGATGGCCCGGCCCCGGAGCCGGGCGACCACCGCGCCCCCTGACGGTCATGCCGATCCGTGTCGCGGACTTGCCGCCCTGGGCCGCGGGGCTGGTGGCCCTGCTGGCCGGGGCGGGGGCGACCCTGGCCTTTGCCCCGGTGGGCTGGTTCCTGGCGGCCCCACTGGCCCTGGCCGCCTGGTTTGCCCTGCTGCCCGGGGTGACCCCGCGCCGGGCCGCCGGGATCGGCTATGCCTTTGGTCTCGGGTTTTTCGGCGTCGGGGTGACCTGGATCTTCAACAGCCTGCTGGTGTTCGGCCAGGCCCCGCTGGTCGTGGCCTCGCTGATTACCGTGCTGTTTGTGCTGGCCATGGCGGTCTATCCGGCGCTGCTGGCCGCGCTGGCGGCGCGCTTCCTGCCGCTGGGGCGTCCGGCCGGGATGCTGGCGCTGGCCGGTGGCCTGGTGCTGATGGAGCTGGCGCGCTCCTGGCTGTTCTCCGGCTTTCCCTGGCTCCTGTTCGGGCACACCGTGCTGGACACACCGCTGCAGCCCTGGCTGCCGCTGGCCGGCGAGCTGGGGGCGGGGCTGGTCGTGGCACTGCTGGCGGTGGCCGTGGTCAGCGTGTTCCGGGCCGGGCAGCGCGGGGCGGGCGCGGGGCTGGTCGGGGTGCTGGTGCTGGCTTCGCTCGTGCCGGGGCTCGCACGCTGGGTAGAGCCGGGCGGCGAGGCGCTCTCGGTGGCCATGGTGCAGGGCAATATCGATCAGGCACGCAAGTGGGATGCCGACGGCATCGAGTATTCGCTGGGGATCTACCAGGAACTGACCCGCGAGGCAGGGGACGTGGATCTGGTGGTCTGGCCGGAGACCGCGATCCCGGCGTTCTATGTGGAAGTGCAGCGCCCGCTGGGGCAGCTCGCGCAGTCGCTGGCGGAGCACGATGCCGAGCTGCTGGTCGGGGTGTTCGACCATGCTTCGGCCGGCCGTCACGTCTACAACTCGGTGATCAACGTGACCACCGGCGCGGGGTACAACAAGCGCCAGCTGGTCCCGTTCGGCGAATATATCCCGCTGCGCGGCCAGCTCGACTGGCTGGACCGGCTGCTGGCGATCCCGATGTCCGACCTGTCCCCGGGGACCGGTGACGGGCGCATGCGGGTGGCCGGCCAGACGGCCGGGGTCAGCATCTGTTACGAGTCTGCGTATTCGCGCCACATCCGGGCCGCGCTGCCGGAGGCGGGATTCCTGGTCAATGTCTCCAACGACGCCTGGTTCGGCGACAGCCTGGCGCCGGCCCAGCATCTGCAGATCGCCCGGGTGCGGGCGGTGGAGACCGGGCGCCCGATGATCCGCGCGACCAATACCGGGATCTCGGCCCTGATCGATGCCGATGGCCGCATCCTGGAACGTTCGGGCTCGTTTACCCGCGAGGTAGTCACCGGCACCCTGCAGCCGCGCCAGGGCGTGACGCCGGCGACCGCCACCGGGGCGGGGCCGGCCGTGCTTGCCGCGCTGGTGCTGGTGGTTGCCGGTGCCGCCGTCGGGCGCCGGCGCGGCGCCCGCGGGCCCGACTGAACCTGTCCCCGGAGGGGTTATTCCGCCTCGGTGCCTCCGGGGCCGCGGCGGAAGGTGGTGTTGTGGCAGTTAGAGCACGGGGGGATGCGGCCGACCCGGGTCATGTGCAGCGGATGGCCGCACTTCTTGCACAGCAGCTCGCCCGGGCCGGTGATCTCGCCGGTGTGCCACTCGCCCATCACCTGGGCGCGCGCGGTCAGTTCGGTGATCTCGATCCGGGTGCGGTCGGCGATCCGCTCCAGGGCGTTCTTGATGCCGGCCTCGATCAGGCCCAGATCGATCTGCAGCCAGCCGCGCCAGTCAGAGCTGCGACTGTCCAGGTAGGCGCCGAGGTCCTGCAGGTCGCGGCGCAGGTAGTCCATCACCTCGTGGGCCTCTTCGCGGGTCAGGTCGCTGGCCTTCTGCACACGGTCGCGGGCGTTCTCCAGGGCCTCGGTGATGGCCTTGCTGGTCTTGTCTTCCAGCTTCTCGAGGTCCTCGGTGACCTCGTTCAGCATGCGGTGATAGGCATCGCTCAGGCGCGATTCGCGCTCCTGATCCTTTTGTTCTTCGCTCATTGGCCTCTCCTTTGCGAGCGTAGATGGTGGCGTGTCCCTAACGTTAGCACGAGCGCGGGCCCCCGGAGCCCGCGCCCCGGGGACGACCGCGCTTGCCTGTCGGAGCTCAGCTTGCCTCGACCATATCCCGGTAGCCATGCCACATGGCGAAGCCCAGCCACGGGAAGATCACGATCAGGGCCAGCAGGGCGGTTGCGATCGACACCATGAACAGGGCCGTGATGATCAGGGCCCACAGAATCAGGGTGCCCGGGTTGTGGTTGAAGGCCTTCAGGCTGACACCAATGGACTCGATCAGGCTCTTTTGCGGGGCATCGGCGCGCACCCGGTGATCCAGGAGGGCCGGGATGGTCGCCAGGCTCAGGGCGAAGACCACCAGCCCGAACACGATGGCGGCCAGCACGACCCCCACCAGCGAGATGATCCCGGCGCCGCTGCCGAGCATCGCACCCACCAGATGGTGCAACTGCCCCATCATGGCGAGTTCGCCGATGTTAAGGACCGCGATCCACATCCACACGAAACTGGCCCAGATCACGAACAGCACGGCCAGGAGCGCGGCAAAGCCCCAGATCGATCCGCCCAGGGTGCCCAGCCAGCCGAGTCCGGCACCGCCCGGCTCGCCGCGTTCCTTCTGCAGCGCCAGGTAGTTCACCCCCACCGCGAGTACAGGGCCGAGCAGCAGGATGCCGGCGAGGAAGGAAAAGGCCATCCACGGCTGGTTCCACGACAGGCCCAACAGGACCAGGCTGGCCAGCGCAATCACCAGGCCGTGTACGAGGGCCACCGGCGTCTTCCAGAGGTCGCGCCAGCCCTTGCCGAGCCAGGTGCCGAGGTCCTCGGGCGCGACTTCACGGATCGCGGGCGAGTCGGTCTCGGGCGTGTGTTCGGGATGGGTCTCGCCCAGATCCTCCGGGTAGGCCCGCTGCACAACGGGGATCTCGTCCTTCTCGTGCATGTCCTTCCTCCTTGGAACGTCAGGTTCAACGTTTCCGGTTGCTTTACCCAGTGAGGCAGTCCGGGCCGGGGGCATGTTCCTGAATTGACGTGACGCGGTTCACAGGCCGCCGGTGATCCGGGTGTCCCTCCGGATCTCTGCCCTGCGCCGCGCGAGGCTGCGGGGCGCTGTTTCCCTTGGAGGGGGTGGGGGGCGCTGGTATTCTGCGCAGTTCTTTGTTTTCGGCGATCAGGACAGGTGAGGCGCATGCAGGAGCACTATTCCCCCGAGGCGGTCGAGGCGCAGGCACAGCGCCAGTGGGAGGAGGCCGACTGCTTCCGCGCGCGCGAGGACGCCGCCGGCGAGCCGTTCTACTGCCTGTCCATGTTCCCCTACCCCTCGGGCAAGCTGCACATGGGGCATGTGCGCAACTACACCATCGGTGACGTGATCGCCCGCTTCCAGCGCATGCAGGGCAAAAGCGTGCTACAGCCGATGGGCTGGGATGCCTTCGGCCTGCCGGCGGAAAACGCGGCGATGCAGAACCACGTCCCGCCGGCCGCGTGGACGCGCCAGAACATCGAGCAGATGCGCACCCAGCTCAAGCGCCTGGGCTTTGCCTACGACTGGTCGCGCGAGTTCGCGACCTGCGATGCCGACTACTACCGCTGGGAACAGTGGCTGTTCGTGCGCCTGCTGAAGAAGGGCCTGGTCTATCGCAAGAAGGCGACCGTGAACTGGGACCCGGTGGACCAGACCGTACTCGCCAACGAGCAGGTGATCGAGGGCCGTGGCTGGCGCTCCGGCGCGCTGGTCGAGCGCCGCGAGATGCCGCAGTGGTTCCTGCGCATCACCGACTACGCCGACGAGCTGCTGGAGGCCCTGGACGACCTCAACGGCTGGCCGGACCAGGTGCGCACCATGCAGCGCAACTGGATCGGGCGTTCCGAGGGCGTGGAGCTGGAGTTCGCGGTGGATGGCGGCGAACCGCTGACCGTCTATACCACGCGTCCGGACACCCTGTTCGGCGTCTCCTACATGGCGCTGGCCCCGGAACACCCGCGGGTGCAGGCGCTGGCGGAACATGATGCCGAACTGGCTGCGTTCGTCGCTGACTGCGCGCAGGGCGGGGTGGCCGAGGCCGATCTGGCGACCATGGAGAAGAAGGGTCGGTCGCTGGGCTTTACCGCCCGCCATCCGCTGACTGGTGCGGAGGTCCCGGTCTGGGTCGCCAACTTCGTGTTGATGGAATACGGCACCGGCGCGGTGATGGCGGTGCCGGCACACGACGAACGCGACCACGAGTTCGCGACGAAATACGACCTGCCGATCTGGCAGGTGATCGCCCCGGCCGACGGTACCGAGTGCGACGTACAGGCCGCGGCCTTCACCGATCCCGGTGTGCTGGTGAACTCCGGCGACTTCGACGGGCAGGCCTCCGAGGCGGCCAAGGCCGCGATCGCCGAACACCTGGAGCAGGCCGGGCTGGGCCGGCGCCGGCGCAACTACCGCCTGCGCGACTGGGGCATCTCGCGCCAGCGCTACTGGGGCTGCCCGATCCCGGTGATCCACTGCGACGACTGCGGGGCGGTGCCGGTGCCGGAAGCCGACCTGCCGGTGCGCCTGCCGGAGGACGTGATCCCGGACGGCGCCGGCTCGCCGCTGGCGCGCATGCCGGAGTTCTTCGAGGCGACCTGCCCGGAATGTGGCAAGCCGGCACGGCGCGAGACCGACACCTTCGACACCTTCTTCGAATCCAGCTGGTACTTCGCCCGCTACGCCTGCGCGGACAACGACACCGCGATGCTGGACCCGCGCGCCGATCACTGGTTGCCGGTGGACCAGTACGTCGGCGGTATCGAGCATGCGGTGCTGCACCTGCTGTACGCGCGCTTCTTCCACAAGCTGCTACGCGACGAGGGCCTGGTGGCCTCCGACGAGCCATTCACCCGGCTGCTGACCCAGGGGATGGTGATCGCGCCGACCTTCTACCGCGAGCGCGGTGACGGCGGGAAGGACTGGATCAACCCGGCCGATGTCGAGCTGGAACGCGCCGAGGACGGCTCGGTGAAGGCCGCACGCCACCGCGAAGACGGCCAGCCGGTGGTCGTGGGCGGCATGGAGAAGATGTCCAAGTCGAAGAACAACGGCGTGGACCCTCAGGCGCTGATCGAGCGCTTCGGCGCCGACACCGCGCGGCTGTTCACCATGTTCGCCGCGCCGCCGGACCTGTCGCTGGAGTGGTCCGACTCCGGCGTCGAGGGCGCGCAGCGCTTCATCAAGCGCCTGTGGCGGGCGGTGCACGAGCACGTGAATGGTGATGCCCCGGGTGCGCTGGATGTGGACGCGCTGGACGACGCTGGGCGCGAGCTGCGGCGCAAGCTGCACGACACCATCGCCAAGGTCACCGACGACATCGGCCGGCGCCAGACCTTCAACACGGCGGTGGCCGCGAACATGGAGCTGCTGAACGACCTCGGCAAATTCCCGAAGGATGGTGCGCAGGCCGCGGCCGTGCGCCAGGAGGCCCTGGAAGGCATCGTGCGCATGCTGGCGCCGATCATCCCGCACGTGACCGAGACCCTGTGGCGCGCGCTGGGCCATGACGAGCTGGTCGCGACCACCGCCTGGCCGACGGTCGACGAGGCCGCGCGCCAGGCCGCACAGGAGACCCTGGCGGTGCAGGTGAACGGCAAGCGCCGCGCCGAGATCGCGGTCCCGGCCGGCGCTGACAAGGACGCCATCGAGAGTGTTGCCCGCAACGACGAGAACGTACAGCGCCATCTCGAGGGCCACCATGTGGTCAAGGTGATCGTGGTCCCGGGCCGGCTGGTCAACTTCGTGGTGAAGCCGCAATGACCGCCCTGCTGCGCGCCGCGCTGGTCCTGGTGCTGGTGGCTGCACTGGCCGCCTGCGGTTTCCAGCTGCGCGGCAGTGGCGAGTGGCCGGAGGCGCTGCAGCCGGTCCAGATCACCGGGATCAATGCGCGTGATTCGCTGTACCGCGAGCTGGCCGTGACCCTGGGCTCCGCCGGCGTGGAGATCGTCAACCAGCGCCCCGAGGGGCAGGGCGCGATCCTCGAGATCCGCTCGGTCAACGACCAGCGTCGCACCCTGTCGGTGACCGAGGCGGCGCGGGTGTCCGAGTACGAGTTGATCCGCACGGTCGAGGTCCGCCTGCGCCCGGTCGACGGCGAAGCAGTGGACCTGGGGCCGCTGCGCGCCTCGCGCATCTACCTGTTCGACGGGACCGCCGTGCTCAGCCGTGGCGAGCGCGAGGCCACGCTGCGCGAGGCGATGGACCGCGACATCGTGGGTCAGCTGCAGCGCCGGATCGCGGCACTGACCGAGCCGGACGGCCGCCTGCGCGAACCGGCGGAGGAGCCGGCCCCGTAATGGCGCTGGATATCGCCCGCCTGGAGCAGGATCTCGCCCGCGGGCTGGCGCCGATCTACCTGCTGCTGGCCGAGGAGCCGCTGCAGGCGATCGAGGCGGCCGACGCGATCCGCGCGGCCGCCCGCGAGCAGGGCTTCCTCGAGCGCACGGTGCTGGACCTGACCGCACAGTCCGACTGGGGGCCGTTCGAGGCCGCGATCCGCGACCGCTCGCTGTTTGCCGAGCGCACGGTGCTGGACCTGCGCCTGGCCACCGGCAAGCCGGGCAAGACCGGTGGCGACCACCTGAAGGCCTACGCCGGCGATCCGCAGGACGATCTGGTGCTGTTGCTCCAGTTGCCGCGTCCGGACCGCGATATGCGCCGGGCGGCCTGGTTCAAGGCCCTGGAAAACCGTGCGGTGGTGATCCATGCGCGGCCGGTGCCGCCGGCCCAGCTGGGCAGCTGGATCCGCGCGCGCCTGCAGAAGAACGGGCTGCGCATCACCGACCCGGCGCTGGCGCTGCTGGTCGCGCGGGTGGAGGGCAACCTGCTGGCCGCGCGCCAGGAGATCGAGAAGCTGGCGCTGGCCGGCGTGACCGAGATCGACGAGACGGTGCTGGCGGAGGCCACCACCGACGCCGCGCGTTTCGAGCTGTTCGCCCTGGCCCCGACCGCGCTGCGCGGCGATGTCCGCCACGCGTTGCGCATGCTGGAGGGCTTGCTGGAGGAGGGCCAGGCGGAGCCGCTGATCCTGTGGGCGCTGGCGCGCGAATGCCGGCTGCTGGTGCAGGCGATGGAGCGTAAGGCCGCCGGCGCGCCCGACAAGGAGGCCTTCCAGGGCAGCTTCGGCGATGGCCAGAAGGCCCTGCGCCAGGCCATGTCGCGGCTGAGCTTGACGCAGGCGCGGGGCCTGCTGGCCGAGGCCGCGCGCGTGGATCGCGTGATCAAGGGTCAGGAAAACGGCAATGCCCGGCAGGGGTTGCTAGACTTGGTGGCCCGTATGGCGGGGCGCCCGCTGACCGTGGCCGAACCCGCCCTGAACCCGGAACGAGTCTGACCGCATGAACGCTGCCGTGAACCCCACCGAATCCGTAGCCGACGATGTGATCGCCCAGGTCGAGGCGCTGGGCCGTGCCGCGCGCGTGGCCTCGCGGCGCATGGCCGAGGCCGAGCCGGGCGCGAAGAACGCGGCCCTGCACGCGATCGCCGAGGGCATCGCCGCGCGCCGTGCCGAACTGGCGGAGGCCAACAGCCGCGACCTGGAGGCGGGACGCGAGCGCGGCCTGGACGCCGCGATGCTGGATCGCCTGGCGCTGACCGATGCCCGCATCGACACCATGATCGAGGGCTGCCGCCAGGTGGCGGGCCTGCCCGATCCGGTGGGCACCATCTCCGACATGGCCTATCAGCCAAGCGGCATCCAGGTCGGCCAGATGCGCGTGCCGCTGGGCGTGATCGGCATCATCTACGAGTCGCGCCCGAACGTGACCATCGACGCCGCCGCGCTGTGCCTGAAGTCCGGCAACGCCGCGATCCTGCGCGGCGGCTCCGAGGCCCTGCACTCCAACCAGGCGCTGGCCGCGATCATCCAGGCCGGGCTGGAGCAGGCCGGGCTGCCGCGCGAGGCGGTGCAGGTGGTGCCGACCACCGACCGCGCGGCGGTGGGCGCGCTGCTGCGCATGCCGCAGTACGTGGACGTGATCGTGCCGCGCGGTGGCAAGGGCCTGATCGAACGCGTCAGCAACGAGTCGCAGATCCCGGTGATCAAGCACCTGGACGGCGTCTGCCACGTGTACGTGGACGGCGGGGCCGATCTCGACAAGGCGCTGGCGGTCGCGGTGAACGCCAAGACCCAGCGCTATGGCACCTGCAACACCATGGAGACGCTGCTGGTGCACGCGGATCAGGCCGAGGCCTTCCTGCCGCGCCTGGCGACGGCCCTGGCGGAACATCAGGTGAGCCTGCGTGGCTGCGCGCGTACCCGGGCCATCCTCGCGAATGCCGGGACGGATATCGCCGAGGCCACCGAGGACGACTGGGTGGCCGAGTACCTGGGACCGATCCTCGCGATCCGCGTGGTTGACGACCTGGACGCGGCGATCGACCACATCAACACTTATGGTTCGCACCATACCGACAGCATCGTGACCGAGGACTACACCCGGGCCCGGCGCTTCCTGCGCGCGGTGGACTCCAGCTCGGTGATGGTGAACGCCTCCACCCGTTTCGCCGATGGCTTCGAGTACGGCCTGGGTGCGGAGATCGGCATCTCCACCGACAAGCTGCACGCGCGCGGTCCGGTGGGCCTGCATGGGCTGACGACCCTCAAGTATGTGGTGTTCGGCGACGGTCATGTGCGTAGCTAAGAAAGACGCGCGATTGGATCAGCGTCTCCCTGGGGCACGCCCGGCGTGATCGGGATCCTCGGCGGCACCTTCGATCCGATCCACTTCGGGCATCTGCGTCCGGCGCTGGAGATCCAGCAGCATCTGGGCCTGGAACGGGTACACTTCATCCCCTGCCACGTGCCGCCGCATCGCGCGAGCCCGGGCACCGGCAGCGACGACCGGCTGGCGATGGTGGAGAGTGCCATCGCGGACGTGCCGGGGTTTGTGGCCGATCGCCGTGAACTGGATCGCGAAGGGCCGTCCTACACCGTCGACACCCTGCTCAGCTTCCGCGAGGAGCTGGGGCCGGAGGCACCGCTGGTGCTGATCATGGGCATGGACGCCTTCGCCGGCCTGCCGTCGTGGAACCGCTGGAAGCAGATCTTCGATCTGGCGCATATCGTGGTCTCGCATCGTCCCGGCAGCCCGGCCTCGCAGGATCTGGGGGGCTGGCTGGGTAATGCCGCAACCCGCGACCCGGCGGTGCTGCGCAATGCCCCGGGCGGGCGGGTCTATTTCCAGCCGGTGACCCAGCTCGATATCTCCGCCACCGCGATCCGGGATGAACTGCAGGCCGGGCGCAGCCCGCGCTTCCTGCTCCCCGGCGCCGTCAATCGCTACATCCACGACCGCGGCCTGTACCGGGCCGTGTCGAACCGCAATCACGGGATATGACCGACAGCATGAACAGTGAACAACTCCTGGAGCTGGTGACCACCGCTCTGGACGACATGAAGGCCCAGAACATCCGCAGCATCGACGTGCGCGGCAAGACCACGCTGGCGGACTACATGGTGATCGCCTCCGGGACCTCCGGGCGTCACGTGCAGTCCACCGCGGAGTCGGTGGCAATGAAGGCCAAGGAGGCCGGCATCCAGCCGCTGGGGGTCGAGGGCCAGGAGAGCCAGGAGTGGGTGCTGGTGGACCTGAACGACGTGATCGTCCACGTGATGCTCCCGGAGACCCGCGACTTCTACAACCTGGAAAAGCTCTGGCTGGCCGAGGAGGCCGCGGATACCGAAAAGGCCGCGCCCGAGGACCCCAGCCTGGAGCGCGTCCGCCGCCTGCGCGGCTGACCGGGGCGCGCCGCCATGCGCCTGGACCTGATCGCGATCGGCAAGCGCATGCCCGACTGGGTGGCGGCCGGGTTCGACGAGTACGCCGGTCGTCTGCCGCGCGAGCTGAACCTGAACCTGCAGGCCCTGGCCGGCCCCTCCGGGGCCAAGTCCATGGATACCGCCACGCTGCTGCGGCGCGAGGGCGAGATCCTGCTGAAGGCCATCCCCGAGGGCGCCCGCGTGATCCTGCTGGACGAGCGCGGCAAGGGCGTGGACACTAGGGGCGTCGCGCGGCGCCTGGAGGACTGGCAGCAGGACGGGCGCGATGTCGCGCTGGTGATCGGCGGGGCCGCCGGCCTGGATGAGGCCGTGCGCGCCCGTGCGGAATGGGCCTGGTCGCTGTCGCCGCTGACCTTCCCGCACATGCTGGTGCGGGTGCTGGTCGCCGAGCAGCTCTACCGCGCCTGGTCGCTGCTGAACAACCACCCCTACCACCGCGCGTGACGCCCGTGGCGCATCCGCTGCTGCTGGCCTCCGCATCCCCGCGCCGCCGCGAACTGCTGGAACAGATCCAGCTCGCCTTCGAGGTGGCCCCGATGGACGTGGACGAGACCCCGCGCCCGGGCGAGTCACCGGAGGCGCTGGTCGAGCGCCTCGCCATCGCCAAGGCCGAGGCGGCCATCGCGTGCGGCATCCCGGGGCAGTGGGTGCTGGCCGCGGATACCGTCGTCGCGGTGGGCGACGAGGCCCTGGGAAAGCCCGTGGATTGCGCCGATGCCGAGGCCATGCTGCAACGCCTTTCCGGCGGGGAGCACCGGGTGGTATCCGGCATGGCGCTGGGCCGGCCCGGTGCATCCATGCGGGCGCGCACCGTGACGACCCGCGTGCGCATGCGGCCGCTGACGTCATCCGACATCGCGGCCTACTGGGCGACCGGCGAGCCGCGTGGCAAGGCCGGCGCCTATGCCATCCAGGGGCGCGGTGCCGCCTTTGTCGAATGGATCGAGGGGTCCTACACCAATGTGGTCGGTCTGCCCCTGTTCGAGCTGGAGGCCTGGCTGCGCGAGATCCCCGATCCGCCGCCGCGTGTCTGAACCGCCCCGGTCAGCGCCCCTTTACTGGATGTTGTGGTGCTCCAGCGGGTAGCCGCGTTCCTTGAAGTAGCGGTAGCGGGCGCGGCCCGCCTCGCGTTCCGACTCCTCGCCGCCGACGATATCCGCGACGCGCTCGAAGCGCCCGCAGTACTCCGGCACCTCCGGCGCCAGGTTGATCAGCACGTCGCAGCGATCCGACGGGGCATGGGCCTCGTGCAGGGAGACCGGGACGTCCGCATCGCGCACGTCGGTGCTGTGCGGCAGGAAGGCGGTGTCCTCGAAGGTCCAGAGCCACTCGTCCAGGGTGCGGGTCAGCTCCGGCGAGCCGGTGTGGATGTGCACGCGATGGCCCTGGCCGCTGGCCTTCTTCGCCAGGCGGCAGGTGAAGCGCAGCCGCGCCTCTGGGGCCGGGTCCTGCAGCAGGTAGAAGCTGACGTGGGTCATCCGTGCCCGACCCGGGTCAGGCCTGGTCGAGCAGGTAGCGCATCAGCATCGGTACCGGGCGGCCGGTCGCGCCCTTCTCCTTGCCGCTCTTCCAGGCCACGCCGGCGATGTCGACATGCGCCCAGGTGTAGTCCTCGGTATAGCGCGACAGGAAGCAGGCGGCGGTGATGGTGCCGGCGGGGCGCCCGCCGATATTGGCCATGTCGGCGAAATTGCTCTTCAGCTGTTCCTGGTACTCCGGCCACAGGGGGAGCTGCCAGCCGCGATCGCCGGTCTCCTCGCCGGCGGCCAGCAGGCCCTTCGCCAGGCGCTCGTTGTTGCCCAGGATCGCCGCGCCCTGATGGCCCAGCGCGACGATGCAGGCCCCAGTCAGGGTGGCGATGTCGATGACCACCTTCGGCTTGTAACGCTCGACCCAGGTCAGGGCGTCGGCCAGCACCAGGCGGCCCTCGGCGTCGGTGTTCAGGATCTCGACGGTCTGCCCGGACAGGGTGGTGACGATGTCGCCCGGGCGCGTCGCGCGGCCATCGGGCATGTTCTCGGCACTGGTGACCACGCCGACCACGTTGACCGGCAGCCCCAGTTCGCAGCAGGCCTCGATCACCCCGAACACGCTGGCGGCGCCGCACATGTCGTACTTCATCTCGTCCATCTCGGCGCCGGGCTTCAGCGAGATGCCGCCGGTGTCGAAGGTGATGCCCTTGCCGACCAGCACCACCGGGGCGTCGCCCTTCTTGCCGCCGGAGTACTCCATCGCGATCAGGCGCGGCGGGCGCTCGGAACCCCTGCCGACCGCCAGGATGGCGCCAGCCCCGAGCTTCTCCAGGTCCTTCTCGTCCAGGACCGTGGCCTTCAGCTGCTTGTATTGCTTCGCCATCTCGCGGGCGGTGTCGGCCAGGCTCTCCGGGTAGCAGACATTCGGCGGGGTGTTGCCCAGGTCCTTCGCGCGGTTCACGCCGGTGGCGATCGCCGCGGCCTCGGTGCAGGCCTGCTTCGCGGCCTCGGCGTCCTTGCGTTCCACGCACAGCTGGATCTTGTCCAGCTTCACCGGGGTCGTCTTCTCCTTGCCCTTGAACGGGGTGAAGCGGTAGGCGGTATCCGAGATCGCCGCGACCAGGGTGTGCACCACCCAGGCGATGTCCTTGCCGCGCGGCTGGAAGTCCGCGACCGCGATCGCGGCGCTGGTGGCCGGGCGCTCGACCAGTGCGGCGGCCAGGGCCTGCGCCGCCTTGCGCGCGGCGCGGGCGTCGAAGTCCTTCTTCGCCCCCAGGCCGATCAGGAGTGCGCTACCCTTCCCCTGATTGCCTGGGCTGCCACCGCCGGGCAGCAACAGCCGGCTGCCGGCCTCGCCATCCATCTCGCCGGCCTTCAGCAGTGCCGCGATCTCGCCGTCGCGCGCGGCATCCAGGGCGCTGGCGCCCGCGGCCGGCTTGCGCTTGTGATTGATGCCGGCGGCGCGGATCCCGGCGCGGGGTTTGTCGAGGGTCGAGGTGGTGACGGAGAATTGCATGAATGCCTCCCGAAAATGAGTTCCATCATGGTACCAGCGCCACGCGGCGACCGACCACGCGCCGCGCGGGCCGCGGGGTAATGCGCGCATGATCCTGCGCCGTGCCGAACGCTTCATCGCCCGCGAGCTGCTGGTCACCCAGACCGCAGTCACCATCGTCCTGCTGCTGGTCATCATCGGCGGCGTGCTGGCGCGGGTGCTGCGGGACGTCGCCGAGGGCACGATCCCGGTCGATTTTCTGCCGCCGCTGGTGGCCTTCGGTGCCTTCAAGGGCATTGTCTTCCTCTGGCCGGTGGCGCTGTTTCTGGCCTTCATGCTGGTGCTGGGCCGGTTGCAGCGCGACAGCGAACTGGTCGCGCTGCAGGCCAGCGGCATGTCCTTCGCCGCGCTTTATCGCGCGCTTTTGTGGGTGGCCGTGCCCGCGACGCTGCTGCTGCTGGTGCTGATGATGCTGGTGGTGCCGCGTACCGAGGCCCAGATCGATCAGTTCCGCGACCTGGCCGAGCAGCGCTCCGACCTGGTCGGGATTACCCCCGGGCGTTTCCTGCGCTCGCGGGTGGGCGAGCAGGTCTTCTTCGCCGAGCGCCTGAGCGAAGACCGCGAGGCGCTGCTGGAGGTGTTCATCTACCGGGAGGTGGAGGGCGAGGCGCAGGTGACCGTGGCCGAGCGCGCGATCCCCGATCCCGGGGCGGAGGGTAGCGGCTTCCTGATCCTCGAGAACGGCTACCGCCACGTCGGCGTTCCGGGCGAAAGCAGCTTCCGCATGCTCGAGTTCGAGCGCCTGCGGACCCAGATCACCGAACCGGACGCCGGGGCGGGGCGCCGCTCGCTGAACGCGATGTCGACGCTGGATCTCTGGGAGGAGCGGCATCGCCCCGACCACCGCGCGGAGCTGGAATGGCGCCTCGCCATGCCGCTGTCGATCCTGGTGCTGAGCCTGATCGCGCTGCCGCTGGCGCAGGTGCCGCCGCGCACCGGTCGTTATGCGCGCATCCCGGCGGCGATCGGGGTCTACGTGCTGTATGCCAACCTGCTGATCCTGGGGCAGGGGCAGCTGGCCGACGGGCGCACGCCGCTGGCCCTGGGCCTGTGGTGGACGCACGGCTCGATGCTGGCGCTGTGGCTGGTGCTCGCCTGGCGCAAGGGCATGCTGGGCCTCGGCCGGGGCATGGAGCGTGACGAGGTGACGCCATGACGACGGTGCTGGGGCGCTACATCATGCGCCAGGTCCTGATCGGGACCGCGCTGGCCGTGGTCCTGCTGGTGGCGCTGGATGCGGTGTTCGCGCTGATCGACGAGCTGCGCGACACCGGGCGAGGCAACTACGGGCTCACCGAGGCGCTTTTGTACGTGGCGCTGACCCTGCCGCGTCGGATGTACGACATGCTGCCGTCGGCGGCGTTGCTGGGTGGGCTGCTGTGGCTGGGCAATCTGGCTGCGAACAGCGAGCTGACCGCGATGCGCGCAGCCGGGATGACACTGGGCCGCTTTATCGGCTGGGTGATGCAGGCCGGCCTGGTCGTCGTGGTGGCGATGGTGGTGGTGGGCGAGTTCTTCGCCCCGGCCGCCGAGAGCCGGGCGCAGAACCTGAAGGCGACGGCCTTCGACGAACAGCTGAGCGTGAGCCCGATCGGGCTGTGGGCACGCGATGGCCGGCGCATGGTGCAGGCGGATACCGTGTTGCCGGGCAATCGGCTGATCGGGGTGCGCATCATCGAGGTGGACGCAAATCGCGAGCCGCGCGAGATTACCCGCGCGCAGAGCGCACAGTACGAGGGCGGGGCCTGGCGGCTGCAGGAGGTGGAACGCTCAAGGCTGTCGCTGGAACGTGTCGAGTCGGAGCGTCTGGAGACCGAGACCATCGAGCGGCTGATCGCGCCGGAATACTTCGACGTGCTGGTGGTCGAGCCGGGCCAGATGGCGGCGCAGAACCTGGCGCGCTATATCGGCTACCTGCAGGAGAATCGCCTGGACTCGGCCCCCTATGAGGTCGCGTTCTGGCAACGCCTGACCCTGCCGGCCAGCACCTTCGTGATGCTGCTGCTGGCCATCCCGTTCCTGTTCGGTTCCCAGCGCGAGGGCGGGGCCGGCCGGCGGTTGTTCATCGGCATCGCGATCGGCGTGTCCTTCGCCATCGTGATGCGCGCGATGACCCACCTGGGGCTGGTCTACAACCTGCCGCCCTTCGTCGCCGCCAGCCTGCCGGTCGTGCTGTTCCTGAGCCTGGCACTGGTGGCGCTGTATCGCATGGGGCGCCAGACATGATGGCCTGGCTGCGCGCGGGCTTCCTGCTGGGGCTGGTCGCCATGCTGGTGGCCTGCGGGGGCGGCGTCCCGGGCGACTTCGATCCGCTCCCGCGCCAGGCGACCGTACTGGCCTTCGGCGACAGTGTGACCCACGGGACCGGGGCCGGAGCGGGCGAGGACTACCCGGCGCGCCTGGCGGCGATCACCGGCTGGACGATCGTCAACGACGGGGTGCCCGGGGATCGCGCCAGCAGCGCCCGCGAGCGTCTCGCCCCGAGCCTGCGCGCGCACGAGCCCGACCTGGTGCTGATCTGGCTGGGTGGCAACGATTTCCTGCGCCAGCGCGACCCGGCCGCGGTGCGCGAGGATCTGCGTGTACTGGTGGAGATCGTTCGCGACCATGGAGCCCAGCCCCTGCTGCTGGGGGTGCCGCGGGCCTCCGCCCTGGGCGCGGCCACGGGCCACCTGCGGGACGACCCGATCTACCGCGAGCTGGCGCACGAGGAACAGGTGCCCCTGATCGAGGGCGTGCTCTCCGGGGTGCTGTCCGAGAGCGATCTGCGCGCGGACCCAGTCCATCCCAATGCCCGCGGCTACCGCCGCATTGCCACCGAGATCGCCGAGGCCCTGGACGACCTCGGCCTCTGGCTCGCCCCCTGACGTTTGACTTCACGAAAGGTCAAATGCGGTTTACAGGAAGCTTGGAAGATGGGAAGGGGATTGTGTTGGGGCGTCAGGATGAAACCGAACGACGATGGCAGGGCCCCCGCTCGGGCAACCCGAGCGCCAAACCCAAAAATCCTTCCTGTCTTCCAGACTTCCTGTAAACCGCCCTTGTCCTTCTTTACGGTGAGAGCAAGTGGTGAGGGGGCTTCAGGTCTTGCGGTTCTGTTTCCAGCGGGGTTTGGCGAGGCCGGGGATGCGCACCAGTTCGGTGCCGGTGAGCCAGTCGTGCAGCATCCAGCGCCGCGGGTGGAACTGCGACAGGCCGATCGCGAACAGCGCCGCCGCGGTAACCACGGTAACGGCGACCGCGCCGTATTCGCGCACCGCCCAGATGGCCATCAGGATCACCAGCCACTGGGCGACCGCAACCAGATAGCGCAGCGTCGCCTGCCAGGCATTGACGGCGTGCCCGCCCTCGGTGCGCAGCTGGATGTTCCAGGCCTGCATGCCGAGCGTCTGCCCGGTGCGCGTCCAGAACCAGTAGAAGAACCCCCAGGCCACGATCAGGTTGAGCACGAAATGGGCGCGGGGCGAGTACAGCCCGGTGGTGTTGCCGAGGATGACCACCAGCAGGCCGAGGACCATCCAGATCGCCACCAGCAGCAGGGCGTCGTAGACGATGGCGGCCAGGCGGCGCAGCAGGCTGGAGGGCTGGCCGTCGATGGACGAGGCGGCGGTTTCGGTCATGGGCGTTCCGGGTGGTTCTGGATTTGGCCGCGGGTGCGGAGTGGGCGTAGTCTTGCCGCATGGAGCGACGCTTTCAACGTATCCCCCTGGAATTTCCGGCTACCCTGCTCACCGATGGCGGGGGCGGCCCGGTCCGGGTGGAGGATATCTCCCTGAAGGGCGTGCTGCTGGAGGGCGCGGATCTTCCCGCGATGGCCGATGGCGACGAGGTCAGTGTCGACATCCCGCTCAGCGAGGAGGCGCGGATCACCTTCGAGGGCCGGGTGCGCTGGCACGAGGGCCTGTGGCTGGGCGTGGAGATCGAGGCCATGCCGCTGGAATCCGCCTCCCACCTGCGCCGTCTGGTCGAGCTCAACCTCGGTGACGAGGCCCTGCTGGAGCGCGAATTCGCCGCGCTGATCCAGGCCGACTGACTCGGCCTCAGGGGGTCGGAAAGATCTCCCGAAACGGCAGGACCTCCACCCAGTCACCCGCACGGGCCCCGGCGGATTCGCGTGGCAGGACGACGTAGGCGTTGGCCTCGCTCATCGCGCGCAACTGATGTGAACCCTGGCCGCCGGCGGCGCGCACCACCCAGCCGCGTTCGTCGGTCTCCAGCACCGCGCGCTGGAAATCCTTGCGCCCGGGGGTCTTGTGGAGGTCTTCCAGCAGGCGTGCGTTCAGGGTCTGCGGTGCGGTCGCTGCGCGCCCGGCCAGCTGCTGCAGGGCCGGGCGCACCAGCAGGGCGAAGGTGGTCATTACGGCCACCGGATTGCCCGGCAGACCGAAGAAGTGGGCCTGGCCGAAATGCCCGAAGGCCAGGGGGCGCCCGGGCTTGATGGCCAGCTTCCAGAAGCCGACCTGGCCGGAGGCCTGCAGCACGCGGGTCACATGGTCGGCATCGCCGACCGAGACCCCCCCGGTGGTGATGATCACGTCGGCCGTTTCCCCGGCACGCGTCAGGGCCTCGCGTACCGCCTCCTCGGTGTCGCGGATTACGCCGTAGTCCTGCACCTCGACCGGGTAGGCCGCGAGCAGCGCCCGCAGGGTGTGGCGGTTGCTGTCATGGATCTGTCCCGGGCCCAGTGGCTGATCCACGGGCACCAGTTCGTCCCCGGTCGAGAAGAAGGCCACGCGCGGCCGGCGCAGTACCTTCACCCGGGCAATGCCCTGACTCGCCAGCACCCCGATCTCGGCCGCGCCCAGGGTTTGTCCGGCGGCATACAGCGGGGTCCCGGCGGCGGTGTCGCCACCCGCGCCGCGGATGTTGTGGCCCGTGGTGAGGTCGCCGTTTTGCAGAAGGATGGTGGCGTCGTCCCGTTCCACCTGTTCCTGCATCACGACCAGTTCGGCCCCGTCCGGGACCACCGCGCCGGTCAGGATGCGCACGCACTGGCCCGGTTGCAGTTCGCCATCCCAGGGGTGCCCGGCCGCCGAGGTGCCGACCAGCGCCAGGCGTGCACCCTTTGTGGCGTCCGTCGCGCGCAGGGCGTAGCCATCCATGGCGGAGACCGCGGCGGGTGGTACGTCGATGCGCGCGGCCACGGGCTCCGCCAGGGTCCGCCCGAGAGCCTGCTCCAGCGCCACCGTCTCCTGTTCCTCGAGGCTCTGGCAGGCTTCCAGGATCGCGGTGCGGGCCTGTTCCAGGGTCTTGGCATTGGGATCGAACTCGTCGCAGCCGGGGGCAGCCTCGGGCATGGGGGTCTCCGGGTCAGGGGTGGATGTCCAGGTAGTCGATGACGAAGGCCGCCACTGCGTCGGGGTCATTCACCGGCAGCAGCGGGCCGTCGAAGTCCAGTGTGGCGGCATCGGTGGCGACCGCGACCACGCCGGGGATCTCGCGGTACAGCGGGGCCTTGCCCACCGACGGCCGATGCACCTCGATCTTGGGCAGGTCCCATTTCTTGAAACCCTCGACCAGGATCAGGTCGGAGCGACGCGGGTCCAGGCGCGCGCAGAGCATGTCCAGGTCCGGCACGCGGCCATCGTCGGTCTCCGGGGTCTCCACCATCAGGGCGTAGCGCCGACCGGAGGCCACCAGCATCTGGTCGGCGCCGGCATGGCGCAGCTCATGACTGTCCTTGCCCGGCTTGTCCACGTCGAACTCGTGGTGGGCATGCTTGATCATCGCCGGACGCAGGCCGCGGGCTCGCAGGGCCGGGATCACGCCCTTCAGCAGGGTGGTCTTGCCGCTGCCGCTCCAGGCGGCGAAGCCGATGCGCGGGAGCTTGGAGGTGGACTGGATCATGGTGGCCTGCCTGCGTTAAGCGCGTCCGAGTATAGCGAGATCCGGCCGGGGCGCGAGGGGCGTTCAGCCCATCAGGTCCCCGGGGGTGTTGATGTTGGCGAATGCCTCCGGCTGATCGGAGAAGTCCACCGTGATCGCGCCGATCTCGTGAAACCAGCGTCCCACCGCCAGCGAACCATGCGCGAGATCGCTCTGCAGGCGCGTCGCCACCGCGGGCTCGAGCAGGCCGAACAGGGGCTGCAGGCGGTGGCCGTCGTGGGCAATGGCGGCGGGCGCCGGGTGGGTCTCCAGGGCCTGGCGCAGGCGGCATTCCAGGTCCAGGGGCAGCGCGGGTGCGTCCACCGGCGCGCACAGGATCGCGTGGCCGGGGAAGGCCGCGAAGGCGGCGGCGATCCCGGCCAGCGGGCCGCGATAATCGGCGTGGGAATCGGTCAGGACGGGAAACCCCAGCGCTTGATAACGGTCGATATCGGTATTGCTGCTGATGGCCAGGCGCGGCGCCTGGGGGCGCAGGCGCGCGATGGCGTGTTCGACCAGGGGGCGGCCCCGATACTCGACCCAGCCCTTGTTGCGCCCGCCCATGCGCAGGCCCTGACCGCCGGCCAGTATCACGGCGGCGAGATTCTCGGGCGGGGTCTGCTTTGCCTGCGGGTCCATGCGGGTCCATGCGGGTCCATGCGGGTCTGAGGGTTCGGCGCGGGTCCGGCCTTTGGTTTATCGTGGTGGGCGAGTCGGCTGTCGCGTGTGCGCACGCAGTGTACGACGAATCCACCCTGACGGGAGAGGAAGCCCATGCGGGTTTCATTTGGACGCAAGGCAGGAGTGGGCGGAGGGCGCCGCTGGCGCCACCTGCTGTGGCTGACCCTCCTGGTGCTCGGGGCCGGCTGGCTGGCCGCCTCGAGCCTGGCCCAGACCGCGGATCGCCACGGCCTGTTGCTGACGGTGAATGACGCGATCGGCCCGGCCACCGGCGACTACATCCGCCGGGGGATCGAGCGGGCCGAGGCCGAGGACGCCGAGATCCTGGTCCTGATGCTGGATACCCCGGGCGGTCTGGATTCCAGCATGCGCAGCATCATCAAGAACATCCTGCAATCGGATGTGCCGGTGGTCACGTATGTCCACCCGGCGGGTTCCCGCGCGGCCAGCGCCGGCACCTACATGCTTTACGGGTCGCATGTCGCGGCCATGACCCCGGCCACCAATCTGGGATCGGCCACCCCGGTGCAGATGGGCGGCGGCGGGCTCCCGGGCATGGACCCGCCGGAGCCGGACGAGGACGCGCGCGACGATACGGAAACCGACGAGGCCAATGGCGAGGCGCGCGACGACGAAACCGACGCGGCGGATGAGCCTGCGGATGAGAATGGAGCCGCCAACGGCGAGGTCGAACCCGCCAGCGAGGAGGAACTGCTGGAGGACGACCCGGCCCCGCGCCGCGGCGGCGACGCGATGGAGCGCAAGGTGCTGGAGGACGCGGTGTCCTATATCCGCGGCCTGGCGGAACGCTACGGACGCAATGCCGACTGGGCGGAAGAGACCGTACGCGAGGGCTCCAACCTGACCGCGACCGCCGCGCTGGAGCAGAACGTCATCGACTTCGTGGCGGACAACCTGAGCGACCTGCTCGCCCAGATCGACGGGCATACCGTGCGCATGCACGACGGCGAGCGCACGCTGGCGACCGAAGGGCTGGAGATCGTGCGCATGGATCCGGACTGGCGTACCCAGTTGCTGTCCGTGATCACCAACCCGAACATCGCCTATATCCTGATGCTGCTGGGGATCTACGGCATCATCTTCGAACTGGCCAACCCGGGCGCGATCTACCCCGGCGTGATCGGTTCGATCGCGCTGATCCTGGCGTTCTTTGCGCTGCAGGTGATGCCGGTGAACTATGCGGGCCTGGCGCTGATGCTGCTGGGCATGATCTTCATGATTGCGGAGGCCTTCGTGCCCAGTTTCGGGGCGCTGGGCATAGGAGGCATCGTGGCATTCACAACCGGTTCCATCATTCTGTGGGACGACCCCAACCTGAACGTGGCCCTGCCACTGGTGATCGGCACGGCCATCGCCATCGGCATCCTGTCCGTCTGGGTGCTGGGACGGCTGTTCAGCCTGCGCGGCAAGAAGCCCGCCACCGGCTATGAAGAGATGATCGGCATGATCGGCGAGGCGCGCGAGGACTTCGATCGCAGCGGTCGGGTCTGGGTCCACAGCGAACAGTGGAACGCGGAGACCTCGGCACCGGTCCGCGAGGGACAGAAGGTGCGCGTGACCGCCATCGAAGGACTCAGGCTGCGGGTCGAACCCGTGACTGAAGAAGACACCCCGGGCACTGCCACGACCGGCTGACCGGTCGCCGCCGAGCCCATAACGCAGAAGGAGCAGGACATGAACGATCTCGGTTTCTTTGTCGTCCCGCTAGTCATCCTGGTCGCCATCATCGTGATGTCGATCAAGGTGCTGCGCGAGTACGAGCGCGGCGTCATCTTCTTCCTCGGCCGTTTTCAGTCGGTGAAGGGCCCGGGCCTGATCATCGTGATCCCGGGCATCCAGCAGATGGTGCGGATCGACCTGCGCATCATCACGCTCGACGTGCCCAGCCAGGACGTGATCTCGCAGGACAACGTGACGGTACGCGTGAACGCGGTGCTGTACTTCCGCGTGGTGGATTCCGCCAAGTCGGTGATCCAGGTGGAGGACTACTACGCCGCCACCAGCCAGCTCGCGCAGACCACGCTGCGCTCGGTGCTCGGCAAGCATGATCTGGACGAGATGCTCTCCGAGCGCGACAAGCTGAACAACGACATCCAGGAGATCCTCGATGCCCAGACCGACGCCTGGGGCATCAAGGTCACCAATGTCGAGATCAAGCATGTCGACCTGGACGACTCCATGATCCGCGCGATCGCGCGCCAGGCCGAGGCCGAGCGCGAACGCCGCGCCAAGGTCATCCACGCCGAGGGCGAACTGCAGGCGGCCGAAAAGCTGGTGCAGGCGGCGCAGCAGATGGAGGCCAGCCCCTCTTCGCTGCAACTGCGCTACATGCAGACGATGTCCGACATGTCGACCAACGGCAACGCCAACACCATCTTCTTCCCGCTGCCGCTGGAACTGACCAAGGTCTTCGAGAACCTGGCCGGCAAGTTCCGCGCGGAGAACCCGGACGCCCCGGGCAATGCCGGGAAACCTGGTGGCCAGTAACGCGTGAGCGTCGCCACGGCGGCATCTCCGGCCCTCGACCGTTTCCTGGACGAGCTCTGGGCGGTCGAGGGTCTGTCCGACCACACCCTGTCGGCCTACCGGCGCGACCTGGAGGGTCTGGCGCACTGGCTGGAACCCAGGGGGGCAAGCCTGGAATCCGCCCGTGCGGCCGATCTCCTGGGCTATGTCAGCGCCCGCATGCAGGCCGGGGCACGGCCGAAGTCCATCACCCGGGCACTGTCCAGCATCCGGCGTTTTTATCGCTATCTGGTCCACCAGGGCGAGCGCGAGGATGATCCGAGCGCCGGGATCGAGTCCCCCCGGGCCGGGCGCCCGTTGCCGGACAGCCTGTCCGAGGCCCAGGTGGAGGCCCTGCTGCGGGCCCCCGATATCGACGATGCGGTCGGGTTGCGGGATCGCGCGATGCTGGAACTGATGTATGCCACCGGACTGCGGGTCTCCGAACTGGTGGGGCTGGAGCAGTCGGAGGTGAACAGTCGGCAGGGCGTGGTGCGCATTACCGGCAAGGGCGACAAGGAACGCCTGATCCCGCTGGGCGAGGAGGCGGCCCACTGGCTGGCCCGCTATCAGCGCGAGGCACGGCCGGACCTGATGGACGGTCACCCGCCCTGCGAGGCGGTGTTCGTCACCCGGCGTGGCGGCGGGCTCACGCGTCAGGCCTTCTGGTACCGCATCAAGGCTCACGCGCGCCGTGCCGGCATCGAGTCGCCGCTGTCGCCGCACACCCTGCGCCATGCATTTGCCACGCATCTGCTGGACCACGGGGCGGACCTGCGCGTGGTGCAGATGCTGCTGGGCCACAGCAGTCTGTCGACCACACAAATCTATACCCACGTCGCGCGCGCCCGCTTGCAGAGCCTGCATGCGGAACATCATCCCCGCGGCTGACGTCTATTACCGGACTCCGCCAGATGGCCCGGGGATACCCCCGCGAGGCTGGTAAACTGGCGCCGCTTTTTTGTACCGACACGAGAGAATCCATGTCCCTGAAACGCGCTCTTCCCCTTGCCGCGGCCCTGGCCGTCATCAGTACCCCGCTCATGGCCACCGAGGCCATCGAGGAATACATGGCCCGGGTCATCCCGGATACCGAGATCGACAGCATCCGCGAGACGCCGATGGAAGGTGTCTTTGAGGTCCGTTACGGCACCGATATCCTCTATGTCTCCGAGGACGGGCGCTATCTGATCCAGGGCAACATGGTCGACCTGGAGACCCGCGAAAACCTGACCCAGTCCGCGCTCAGCGGCGTGCGCGCGGACATGTTCGCCGCCATCGACGACAGCGAGCTGGTGACCTACTCGCCGAACGGAGAGACCCGGGGCGTGCTGAACATCTTCACCGATCCGAACTGCCCGTACTGCCGCGAGATCCATCAGGACCTGCCGGAGTATCTGTCGGCCGGGATCAAGGTGCGTTACCTGATGTTCCCGGTGCTGGGACGTGATTCCCCGGAGATCATGGACCGTATCTGGTGCGCGGAGGATCGCGAAGAGGCGATGGACCGGGCCAAGGAAGGCGACAAGCTGAACGATATCGACGGCAGCTGCGCCACGCCGCAGGATCAGCACATGGCCATGGGGCAGCAGCTCGGCCTGCGCGGCACCCCGGCGCTGATCACCGAGGGTGGCCAGCAGCTCTCCGGTTACCAGGAACCGCAGGCCGTGATCGAGCGCATCCTCGGCAGCAACTGATCCGGACGTCGACCGGGCCGCAGCCAGCGGCCCGGCTCGACCCACCCGGGAAGGGCCCCTTTGTGGGAGCGAGCCTGCTCGCGAATCCCCGCGCCAATCGCCGAGGGGGCTCGGCTCCTACGGGGGGCTTGCCGCGTGCTGCAGGAGGCCAGCCCTCTGGCCGACGGGGCGACTTCGAAGTCGTAGCCGTCTGCAAGGATGCTGTGACGGCAACCGGAGCCCGGTCAGTACAGCAGCGAGGCCATCTGCCGGCGGAACTGACCGACCAGCGGGTGATCGTTGCCGAGGACCTCGAACGCGGCCAGCAGGCCCTTCTGGCCGGCCCCGTCGTTGTAGGAGCGGTGCTGTTTCATCAGTTGCAGGTACAGCCCCAGCGCCTCCTCGGCGCGGCCGGACAGCATCGCGTAGGCGGCCATCTGCTCCAGTGCCTCGGGGCGCGGATCGCCTTCCTGCAGCTCCTGTGCCAGCGCCTGCGGGTCGATGCCGGCGGCCGTCTTGGCGAATACCAGGCGGGCACGCAGGGCCTTCGCCTCTTCCTTTTCGCTCTGGTCCAGCGGGAGCTTGCCGAGCTCGGCCTCGGCGGCCTCCGGGTCGCCGGCCTGGGCGAGCGCGCGGGCCAGCTCGATGCGCAGGTCGCCGTTGTCCGGGTCCTCTTCCAGCGCCGCGCGCAGCGTGGCGAGGGCCGCGTCCGTGTCTCCGGCCTGGGCCTGTTCGCGGGCCTTCTCGATCAGCTTGTCGGAGGGCTTCTCCAGGTACTGGTCGATCATCGCGCGGATGTTCGGCTCCGGCTGCACGCCCATGAACTGGTCCACCGGCTTGCCGTGACGGAAGATCATCACCGTGGGCAGGCTGCGCACACCGTACTGCTGCGCCAGGGCCTGCTGCTCGTCGCTGTTGACCTTGGCCAGGCGGAACTTGCCGGCGTACTGCGCGGCCAGTTGCTGCAGCAGCGGCATCAGCTGCTGGCAGGGCCCGCACCAGGCGGCCCAGAAATCCACCACGACCGGGCGCTTGTGGGATTCGTCCAGCACGGCCTGCTGGAAATCCTCCTGGGTCACGTCGAGGATGTCGTTGCCAGTGATGCTCGCGGCTTCTTCCATCGGAAACCTCCTGTGAAGACGGGGATACGGAATCTGTCCTGCATTGTTGGGATCGGCCCCGGGATTGCAAGCAGCCTTTCCCCCGCGGGCTTTGGTACGCTGCGCACAGTCCGGGACGAGGGGACACGCCGGTAACGAAACCCGCCACCCTCGTCATCGCGGGGCGCGCAGCGCTGTGGCGATCCATGCGTGTGGCCCCGGCGCCGGCAGGCGCGGACGTCGGGGCTTGCGTTGAGGGGTTCCTTCGTCGCCTTTGGTTCCTCGCAAGGACGAGGTAAAGGCACCGTCATCGCGAGCGCCGCAGGCGCGTGGCGATCTCCGTGGACGGTCCCGGCGCTGGCCCGGACCAACGCCGGGGGGTTCGTTGGGAGGTTGCTTCGTCGCTTCGCTCCTCGCAATGACGGTGCATGATGGCCGAGGCGGTGCCCGGCGCGGGGCACGGTCCATATCAATAAAGGGGTTCCTGTGTGAGCTATTCCGCATCCGATATCGAGGTCCTCGAGGGGCTGGACCCGGTGCGCAAGCGCCCGGGCATGTATACCGACACCACTCGCCCGAACCACCTCGCCCAGGAGGTGATCGACAACTCGGTGGACGAGGCGATCAGCGGCCACGCGAAGCGGATCGACGTGATCCTGCACAAGGACGACTCGGTCTCCGTGTCGGATGACGGCCGCGGCATGCCGGTGGATCTGCACCCGCGCGAGAACCGCCCGGGAGTCGAGGTGATCCTCTCCACGCTGCATGCGGGCGGGAAGTTCTCCGACAAGAACTACCAGTTCTCCGGCGGTCTGCACGGGGTGGGCGTATCGGTGGTCAATGCGCTGTCACAGCAGCTCGAGGTGCAGATCAAGCGCGACGGGCGCGAGTACCGTATGGCCTTCGCCGGCGGCCACAAGACCCAGGACCTGGAGGCGGTGGGGGAGGTCGGCAAGCGCAATACCGGCACCACACTGCATTTCTGGCCGGACCCGCAGTACTTCGATTCGGCGAAGTTCTCGGTGCCGAAGCTCAAGCACATCCTGCGCGCCAAGGCCGTGCTGTGCCCGGGCCTGACGGTCACCTTCCGCGACGAGACCACCGGCGAGGCCTGCGAGTGGTGCTACCAGGCGGGGCTGCGCGACTATCTGGTGGAGGCCCTGGACGGTCTCGATCGCGTGCCGGAGGAGCCGTTCATGGGCTCGGTCTCCGGGGCCACCGAGGCTGCCGACTGGGCCGTCACCTGGCTGCCGGAGGGCGGCGAGGTGGTCAGCGAGAGCTACGTGAACCTGATCCCGACGACTCAGGGTGGCACGCACGTGAACGGCCTGCGCACCGGTCTGACCGATGCCGTGCGCGAGTTCTGCGAGTTTCGCAGCCTGCTGCCGCGCGGGATCAAGCTGGCGCCGGAGGATGTCTGGGAGCGGGTCTCCAGCGTGCTGTCGTTCAAGATGCAGGACCCGCAGTTTGCCGGGCAGACCAAGGAACGCCTGTCCTCGCGCCAGGCCGCGCCGTTTGTCTCCGGCGTGGTCAAGGATGCCTTCAGCCTGTGGCTGAACCAGCACCCGCAGCAGGGCGAGCGCATTGCCGAGCTGGCGATCCAGAACGCGCAGAAGCGCAGCCGTGCCGGGCGCAAGGTGGTGCGCAAGAAGGTCACTCAGGGGCCGACCCTGCCGGGCAAGCTGGCCGACTGCGCCAGCCAGGACCTGGAGCGCACCGAGCTGTTCCTGGTCGAGGGCGACTCGGCCGGCGGCTCCGCCAAGCAGGCGCGTGACCGCGACTTTCAGGCGATCATGCCGCTGCGTGGCAAGATCCTGAATGCCTGGGAGGTCGATCCCGACCAGGTGCTGGGTTCCCAGGAGATCCATGACATCTCCGTGGCCCTGGGCGTGGATCCGGGGCAGACCAGCCTCGACGGGCTGCGCTACGGCAAGGTCTGCATCCTGGCCGACGCCGACTCCGACGGCGCGCACATCGCCACCCTCCTGTGCGCGCTGTTCCTGAAGCACTTCCGCCCGCTGGTGGAGCGGGGGCATATCTACATCGCGATGCCGCCGCTTTATCGCGTGGACGTCGGCAAGCAGACCTTCTACGCGCTGGACGACGACGAGAAGGCCGGCGTGCTGGAACGCATCGAGGCGGAGAAGATGAAGGGCAAGGTCTCCGTGACCCGCTTCAAGGGCCTCGGCGAGATGAACCCGCTACAGCTGCGCGAAACCACCATGAACCCGGACACCCGGCGCCTGGTGCAGCTCACGCTGGACGCCGCCGACGACACCCAGCAACTGATGGACATGCTGCTCGGCAAGAAGCGCGCGGCGGAACGCCGCGCCTGGCTGGAAGGCAAGGGCCACCTGGCCGACGTCGCCGTCTAGGAAGCACGGAGCAAGGTACACGCTCGCGCTCGCGCTCGCGCTCGAGTCGGACGCAGCGTGGATCCGAATTTCCCGGGCCGCCTGGGCTATGATTCCCGGGGCATCGATCGAGCGGGGTTCGGATATGGCGGGTTGGCGGGGGGTAACGGCACGCGGCCTGGCCGTGCTCGGGCTGCTGGGTTTCGGGGTCTTGTTAGGCGGCTGCGCGACGGTGGAATCTCGGGTGGTCGTGGCGCAGGCGGAACGGCCTGATGTCCCCGCGACGAGTCCGCTGCGTGAGGGGATCGGGTACGTGGGGGTGCGCAACGAGGTGTCGCGCTCGCGGTTAACGCCGGGGTTCCTCCAGGGGCGCGTCGAGTCCTACTTGCGCCAGGCTGGCGTGTTCGACCCGTCCGATGACAGCCCTTATTTCCTGCAGATGGACGTTTTGGAGCATGACGAGCCCTGGGCTGGTCGCGAGATGACCGTGACCCAACGTGTGCGCTACACGTTGAGCGAGCGCGAGACCGGCGAGGTCGTGTATTCGCAGGAACAGGAGAACGCGCATACCGCCCAGGCCGGCGAGGCCTGGCAGGCCAGCGACCGCATCCGGATTGCCCGCGAGGGTGCGCTGCAGGCCAGTGTGGACGAACTCATCGAGCGACTCCTGCAGCAGGCCTGGGCGCAGCCGGTACCCGAGCCGGGGGGCGAGGTCGTCGCGGAGACCCGGGCGGAGCCTGCCGAAGAAGTGGCCGAGTCGCGACTGCCGGCGTCGCCAGTCCGGGGGCGGGTGCGCGAACCGGCGCCGGTTGCGCCTGTCGAGTCGGCGGCGGCCCCGAGGCCGGCCCCCGAGGTTGTCGAGCCCGCACCGGCCCCGGCGAGCCCGCCCGCAGCGTCCCCGATGGATTCCACGGATGATCCCCTACTGGACGGCATGTGGCGGTTCGCCAATCCGCTCCATGGCTACGAGCTGCGCTTCGACATGAAATTCATGACCGCGCAAACGGCCCCGGAGGGCGGGACCGGGGTCTGGGCCACCAACTCGGGTGCCGACGGCCGTGTCTGGTATGTGCGCAGCCACGTCCAGTACAACGTTGCGGGTGACGGGATCCGCGAAATGGCGACCGGTCTGCGGGACTGGTGGCGCGAGGGGGACACGGTGAAGGTCGGCGTGATCGCCCGCAACCAGGTCGAATGGGAGATTTCCCAGGGTGACCTCAGCCGCATCCATGTCGGGTTGCAGAGTCCGCGGCCTGCGGTTTATACGCTGGAGGCGGTGGACGGCCTCGCCTATCCGCCACACCGGACGCTGCGCGCCTTCGAGGCGGATCGCTACCGCCTGGTGCAGTCCATGCGCTGATGCGACGCCCGGTTTACCCGGCCGCGCAGTTGTCTGGTTTTCTGGCGCGCAGGCGCCCCCGCCGACGGCGGGGGTAATGGTGGACTCCGGGGTTACCCGGCTTTCGGGTCACGCCGGCGCATCACGATGCCGAGTGCCAGCAAACCGATGGCCATCAGGGCGATGGCTTCAGGTTCCGGGACCGGGGTGGGATCCCCGCGCAGGAACTGGATGGAGTTGACGACCAGTTGCGCTCCCGCGCCGGTATCGGCATAGGCGTCGAACAGCGGCCCCAGGAGCAGGCTCTGGCCATTGTTGCCGAGGACCGCCGCGGATCCGCCGGCCAGGCTGCCGAGACCGGTTGCGCCCGCGCCGGCCGTCCAGCCGCTGGACCAGACGCCCCAGCCCGGATTCTGCAGGTCGATCAGGTCCGGGAGATCCAGGAAGATCGGATGGCCGTCGATTTCGAGGGTCGCGTCGTTTGTGCCGGTGCGGTTGTCGGCACCCATGAAATCGGAGAAGCCGGAGCCGGTGTTCCAGGTGGTGCCCAGCACCAGCCCGTCGCCTGCCAGATAGCCGGAAAGACTGGTCTGGACGTCGGAGAACCTAAAACCACCCTGCTCGCCGAAGATCACCATGTCGTACTGGTTGTTGGTGATCAGGCTGTTGAAGGTGGTGGTGCTGTTCGTGAACGTGGTTGTGCCACTCAATCCCAGGCTGTCGAGCGCACTGGGTACCACGCTCGTGCCCGCCGTTGCGTCCTCGAAGTGCAGGATCGCGAAGGCGTGGGCGGCAGAGATATTCATTGCCAGGACAAGACCACCCAGAACGGTGGCAAGCGACTTCTTGTTCATCTTTCTTCCTTGTCGACAGGTGACCCGAGGCCGAGGGTCTCGCGTCATGTTCCTTTATGCGGTTCGGGGCGGGTGCCCCGGAGCAAAAATCGTAGCCCGGCGGTCTGCAAGCAATTCAGGGGCCATATCAACAAGGTATTGATTTATTGATCGTAAAAGTTTGGGCTTGGGCGGTGCTGGTTGGAATGTGTAAAAAATACTGACGCCGCAGCCGCGTGCCAGGGGCAGTGGGTGTCGAGTGGCCCCTTGTCGCGCCTCAGCGGAGCGAAGGGGTTACCCGACGCCGACTCTTGCGCGCTGCATGGCGAGCACGAGGTGACTCAATCCGGGGTGGGGTGAATGCCCTGCAACCCGGGTCTCGCACCTGCGGATCAGGTCAGTGCAGGGTAGTCCGTGTAGCCTTGTGCGTCGCCGCCGTAGAAGGTGGCTTCGTCCCACTCGTTGAGCGGGGCGCCCCGGCGGAAGCGTTCGGGCAGGTCCGGGTTGGCGATGAACGGGCGGCCGAAGGTGACCAGGTCGCAGCGCCCGGCTGCGATGCGCTGGCGGGCCTCGTCAGCGGTGTAGGCGCCGTTGCCGATGTAGGTGCGGCTGAAGCGCGAGCGGATCGCGTCGATGATGGATTCCGGGCGGCCCGTCTCGTGGTTGCCCTGGAAGGAGTCTTCTACCACCTCGATGTAGGCGATGCCGGTGGCGTCCAGGGCCTGGGCGAAGGCGCTATATGTCGCGAGTGGGTCGTCGTCGTGCATGCCGTTGAAGCTGCCGGTGGGGCTTACGCGGATGCCGACCCGCTCCGGGCCCCAGACCTCGATCACGGCTTGGACCACCTCCAGTGGGAGACGGATGCGGTTTTCCACCGGGCCGCCGTAGGCATCGCTGCGGTGGTTGCTGCCGCTACGGAGGAATTGGTCCAGCAGGTAGCCGTTGGCCGCGTGGATCTGCACGCCGTCGAAGCCGGCGGCCTTCGCGTTCTGTGCGCCCTGGCGGTACTGCTCCACGATCCCGGGCAGTTCGTCCAGCTCCAGCGCGCGCGGCTCCTGCACCTCGACCATGCCGGAGTCGGCACTGATGAAGGTATAGGCGCCCTCGGGCCGGATCGCGGAGGGGGCGACCGGCAGCACGCCATCGGGCTGCAGCTCCGGGCGCGAGATACGGCCGACATGCCACAGCTGCGCCTGGATGCGCCCGCCGGCGTTGTGCACGGCCGTGGTCACCTTGCGCCAGCCCTCCACCTGTTCCGCCGAGTGGATGCCGGGGGTGAAGGCGTAGCCCTTGCCCTGTGGCGACACCTGGGTGGCCTCGCTGATGATCAGGCCGGCACCGGCGCGCTGGGCGTAGTACTCGGCGTTGAGGTCGGTGGGTACGTCTCCCGGCTGGGCCGCGCGCGAGCGCGTCAGCGGCGACATCAGTACCCGGTTCGGCAGTTCCAGCGGGCCCAGGGTATAGGGGCGAAAGAGCGCGTCATCCTGCTCGGTCATGGATCGTTCCTTGGTGGGTGTTTTGGCGTCCGGGCTGTCGGACCGGATCTGCCCGCGCGCGTTCAGTGGGGTGGCGTCGGGTCCGGCGCGGATGGCGAGTTCGGCGGCTGACGGGCCTCGACCAGGGCGCGGGTGCGCTCGGCGATGTAGCGCGCGGGGTGGGCCAGGGCTTCGTCCAGGGTGATGCTGCCATCGCACAGGGCGCGGGCATCGCTCAGGCCAAAGGCCGCCAGTTCGGCCGCGTCGCAGGCGATGGAGCCGGCCACCGCCACGACCGGCACCTGCTGCTCGCGGGTGCGGCGTACCACCTCGGCGACGACCTTGCCGTGCGAGGTCTGGCCGTCGAGCTGGCCCTCGCCAGTGATGACCAGGTCGGCCTCCCGCAGCGCGGCATCCAGTCCGATCAGCTCGGCCAGGTAGCCGGCCCCCATGCGAGCGCGACCGCCGAGGACGCAGTCCAGCGCGAAGCCGAGCCCGCCGGCGGCGCCGGCCCCCGGGGTGTCGACGGGCCGTTGCAACTGCCCCGCGGCCTCGATGGCGGCGGCCAGGCGCTCCATGTGGGCATCCATGGCCGGGATGTCCGCGGTCTTCAGGCCCTTTTGCGGTCCGAACACGGACGCCGCGCCATGCGGCCCGGTCAGCGGGTTGTCGACGTCGTTCAGGACGGTGATGTCGACGCGGGCCAGGCGCGGGTCCAGTGTGTCGAAGTCCACCCGTTGTAGATCCGCGAGGCCCGCGGGGTGGGGCGGCAGGCGCTGCCCTTGCGCATCGAGGAAACGCACGCCCAGCGCGGCCAGCATGCCCGCGCCGCCGTCCACCGTGCCGCTGCCGCCGAGACCGATCAGCAGGTGTTCGGCGCCCGCGTCCAGGGCGGCCCGCATCAGTTCGCCGACCCCGAAGCTGTGGAGCTGCCAGGGGTCGTGGCGATCGTCGGGGATCCGGTCCAGGCCGCAGGCAGAGGCGACATCGATCACCGCGCGCCGCTCGCGATGATCGCAGCCCCAGCCAGCGCTCAAGTGGTTGCCGGTGGGGCCGGTCACGTCGGACAGGTGCCAGGCCCAGCCGAGGGTATGGCTGACCAGGCGGGCCGTGCCCTCGCCACCGTCGGCCATGGGCAGGGCGCGTACCCGGGCAGCCGGGCGGGCCGCGTGCACGCCCCGGGCCATGGCGGCCGCCACGTCCTCGGCTTCGAGGCTTCCCTTGTAGCTGTCCGGGCAGACGATGACCCGGAAATGCCCAGAGGGACGCGGACTAATCGGCACGTTCGCGCTCGAGTCGACTCTGCGCGCTGACAAGGCGCGGTGAGTAAAGTGTAGCCGAGCTACATGAGCGAGCTGCAACGCCGTCAGCGCGCAGAATCGGCCGAGCCCGTTCGGGGTTGGTGCCCCCTGTTCCCCGATGCTGCGTTGCGCCGCTTGCGGGTAGAACCACTACCCGCTGCACGATGCGCCTTGTCTCGGGAAACAGGGGGGTACCAACGCGAGCGTGCCGATTGGTCAGCGTCCCCCTAGACAAAGATCAGCCCCAGGATGTAGATGGTGATCATTGCGCTGATGCCCTGCAGCAGCGTAGCGGTGGTGAACGCCTTGTACGCGGTGGACACCTTCATGCGGCTGAACTGGGTGACCACCCAGAAGAAGCTGTCATTCGCGTGCGAGACGGTCATTGCCCCGGCACCCACGGCCATCACCGCCAGGACCATGCCCATGGTGGAATCCAGGCCCAGCGAGGCCAGCATCGGCGCGATCATGCTGGACGCGGTGACCAGTGCCACGGTGGACGAGCCCTGCGCGGATTTCAGTGCGGCCGCGATCAGGAACGGCACCAGCAGGCCCAGGCCCAGCCCGCTCAGCAGGTCGCCCAGCTGATCGCCGATCGGGGTCTCGCGCAGCACGTTGCCGAAGGCGCCGCCCGCGCCGGTGATCAGGATGATCGGCGCGGCCAGCAGGATCGCGTCCACCGTCATCTGGTGGAAGCGGTCCTTGATGCCGGCCCCCTTGATCAGCAGCAGCGCGAAGATCACGCCGATCGCCAGCGCCACCACCGGGGTGCCGAGGAAGATCAGGGCCGCGGCGAGCATGCCGGGGTCGCTATCGCGGGTGGCCAGCGCGGCCACCGAGCCGATGGAGATCAGTACGATCGGCGCCAGGATGGGCATGAAGGCGCCCAGGGTCGTCGGGCGATGCTCCAGCTTGATCTCTTCCTTCTCGATCTCCTGACCAGTCGCTTCGCTGATCGGGTCCGGTTCCAGCAGCTCGTCGTCGTTGGCCTTCGCGTAGCGGCTGGCCCACAGCCAGCCAACGGCGGCCGCCACCGCGGACACGAACAGGCCGACCAGAATCACCAGGCCCAGCGCATCGGCGATGCCGACATTGCTGGCGGCCGCGATCGGGCCGGGGGTGGGTGGCACGAAGTTGTGGGTGGCGAACAGGCCGGTGGCCAGCGCGACACTCATGGCGACCACCGAGATGCCGGCGGTCTTGGCCAGGGCATTCTTCAGCGAGTTCAGGATCACGTAGCCCGAGTCGCAGAACACCGGGATGGACACGATGTAGCCGATGATCGAGACCGTCAGGGTGGGGAAGCGGTCGGACAGCGTACGGATGATTGCCTCTGCCATGACCACGGCGGCACCGGTGCGGTCGAGGATGACCCCGATGATCGTGCCCAGCGCAATCACGATACCGATATAGCCCAGGGTGCTGCCGAAGCCGTCGTTGATGACGCTGATGGCCTCGCGCGGGGCGATGCCGCCGATGATCGCCATCACGAAGGCGGCGATCAGCAGGGCCAGGAACGGGTGCACGCGCAGTTTCGCCGTGGCGAACACCAGCGCGGCAACGACCACAATCAGTCCGATAATCAGCATGTCGCGTCCTTTCTGTTTTGGTTGTTCTGGGTGCCGCTCTGGAGTCTAGACGTCCCGTAGTGATCCCGCGCCCCGAGATCGCCAGCGATCTACAATGCGAACACTTTTCACCGTCGAGGGTTCCATCATGCATCGTATATTCCGCTTTTCCGGGTGGCTGGTTGTGGGGATTGCCCTGGCCGTTGCGGCGCCGGTTGCGGCCAATCCGTACTCCGAATTGCAGGCACGCGAGATCAAGGCACTCTCCGCGCAGGAGACCGAGGATTTGCTGGAAGGGCGGGGTATGGGCATGGCGCTGCCGGCCGAACTGCATGGCTATCCGGGGCCGATGCATGTGCTGGAGGTGGCCGACTCGCTGGAACTGACGCCCGAGCAGCGGCGCGAGACCGAGCGCCTGTTCGCGGCGATGCGGGAGCAAGCGCGTGATCTCGGCCGGCGCATCGTGGAGCGGGAGCGGGAACTGGATGCGCGCTTCGCGGAGGGCGGTATCAGCAGCGCGACCATCGAATCGCTGACCGTCGAGATCGGCGAGCTGCGTGGCCGCCTGCGCCACGTGCATCTGTCCTACCACCTGGAGATGGACGCGCTGCTCGACGCGGAGCAGAAGGCGCGCTATCAACGGGCCCGCGGCTATCAGGGTGAGTCCGGGAGCGAGTCCGGTGGCTCGCCAGGGGCGCATTCCGGGGGCAGCCATCACGACCATCACGGTCATCATCCGGGGCGCGAAGGGCACCACCACTGAGGGCCTGCTCTCCCTGTCCAGGAACTAACAGCGGGTCGCGTGTTCGACTGGGGAGATGAACGGAGCGCGCGATGGAAGCCCTGAATCTGGATCTGCAGCAGCCGGTGGTGGTGGAGACGGCCGCCATGTCGTGGAGCGGCAGCCGCGCCGAAGGCGTGGTGCGCAAGCCGCTGGAACGCGAGCTGGCGGAAGCAGGCCGCGCCACCAGCGTCGTGCAGTTCCAGCCCGGAGCCCGCTTCCCGTCGCACACCCATGCACTGGGCGAAGAGATCCTGGTACTCGACGGCGTGTTCTCTGACGAGGCCGGGGACTATCCCGCTGGCACCTACCTGCGCAACCCGCCCGGTTCCCGCCACGCGCCGCACTCGGACCCCGGCTGCACATTGTTCGTGAAGCTCGAGCAGTTCGCCCCGGAGGACCGCGACAAGGTGGTGGTGGATACCCTTTCGGCGCCGTTCCAGCCGGGCATCGGCGGGCTGCGGGTCCTGCATCTGCACAGCTTCGAGACCGAACACACCGCACTGGTGCACTGGCCGGCCGGCGAACATTTCCAGCCCCATCGGCACTGGGGCGGGGAGGAAATCCTGGTGCTGTCCGGTGAATTCATCGACGAGCACGGGCGTTACCCCGCCGGCACGTGGATTCGCAGCCCGCACCTGAGCCAGCACAATCCCTGGGTGGAACAGGAGACTCTGATCTACGTGAAGACGGGGCATCTGTGAACCTGAGGTCCCGAGGACCCCGGACGCGCCCGTCTATGCTTCCAGTCAGAGGCCGGCGCCCGGTCGAGCCAACCCCGGCACCGCAGGAGCAGGCCGATGACGCAGCCCCACACCCGCCCGCACCCGACACGCGACCCGGCGTCCGATCCCCACCGCGCCCGCATCCGTGAGGCCTACACGGCCGACGAGGCGGCCGTATTGCGGGAGTTGCGCGGCGGCATCCGGATGGATGCCGAGGCCCGCGCCCGCATCGCGGCGGAGGCCGCGCGCATCGTCGAGCGGGTACGCGCCGAGACCACGCCGTCGATGATGGAGAGCTTCCTGGCCGAGTACGGCCTGTCCACCGAGGAGGGAGTCGGCCTGATGTGCCTGGCGGAGGCGCTGCTGCGGGTGCCGGATGCCGAGACCATCGACGAGCTGATCCAGGACAAGATCGAGCCCTCCGACTGGGCGGCTCACCTCGGGCACTCGTCGTCCCCGCTGGTGAATACCTCCACCTGGGCGCTGATGCTCACCGGCAAGGTGCTGAACGACGATCCGCAGCGCCCGGCCGCCGCGCTGCGCGGCCTGATCCGGCGCGTCGGCGAGCCGCTGGTGCGCACGGCCGTCGCGCAGTCGATGAAGCTGCTCGGTCGCCAGTTCGTGCTTGGCGAGACCATCGCCCAGGGCATGCGCAATGCCCGCGAGAGGGAACACGAGGGCTACACCTATTCCTACGACATGCTGGGCGAGGCCGCGCGCACCGATGCCGATGCCCGCCGCTATCACCAGGCCTATGCCACGGCGATCGCCGAGATCGCGAACCAGGCGCAAGGCGACGTGCGCTCCAGCCCCGGCATCTCGGTCAAGCTCTCCGCGCTGCACCCGCGCTACGAGTACACCCAGCGCGCGACGGTCATGGCGGAGCTGGTGCCGCGGGCGCAGGAGCTGGCGCGTCAGGCCGCGCGCGCCGGCATCGGGTTCAATATCGACGCCGAGGAGCAGGACCGTCTGGACCTGTCGCTGGACGTGATCGAGGCCCTGCTGGCGGACCCGGAGCTGGAGGGCTGGGACGGCTTTGGCGTGGTCGTACAGGCCTACGGCCGCCGCGCGGCCCCGGTGATCGAGGCGCTGTATGCGCTGGCGCAGCGGCTGGACCGGCGCATCATGGTGCGTCTGGTCAAGGGCGCCTACTGGGATACCGAGATCAAGCAGGCCCAGGAGCTGGGCGTGGAACGCTTCCCGGTCTTCACCCGCAAGGTCAACACGGATGTCAGCTACATCGCCTGTGCGCAGATGCTGCTGGACCGGCGCGACCGCATCTACCCGCAGTTTGCTACCCACAATGCGCACACCTGCGCGGCGGTGCTGGCGATGGCCGGCGACGCCCGTAACGGCTTCGAATTCCAGCGTCTGCACGGCATGGGGGAATCGGTGCACGCGATCGTCAAGGCGACGGCCGGCACCCGCTGCCGCATCTACGCGCCGGTGGGGGCGCACCGCGACCTGCTGGCCTATCTGGTGCGGCGCCTGCTGGAGAATGGCGCCAACAGCTCGTTCGTCAACCAGGTGGTGGACAGCAGCATCCCGCCCGCGGAGATCGCGCGCGATCCCATCGCCGACCTGGACGCGCTGGGCGACGCCGTGGCCAACCCGGCCATCCGTGACCCGGTCGATCTCTACCGGCCACAGCGACAGAACTCGCGCGGGTACCGCGTCAACGAGCCGGCCTCCATCCTGCCGCTGCTGGCCGCGCGCGAGGCGTTCGCGCAGACGCAGTGGCAGGCCGCACCCATGCTGGTGGAAGGTCACGCGGCGCAGGGCGCGCCGCGCGTTGCGGTCTCCCCCTCCGATCCCGGTGCCGTGGTCGGCGAGGTCCGCGAGGCCACGGCGGCGGAGGTCGAACAGGCGCTGGGGACGGCCCTGTCCGGGTTTGTCGACTGGTCAGCGCACCCGGTGACGGCGCGCGCCGATCTGCTGCGGGCGATCGCGGACTGCTACGAGGAACATGCCCCGGAACTGATCGCACTGGCCAACCGCGAGGCCGGGAAGACCGTCTGGGACGGCATTGCCGAGGTGCGCGAGGCGGCCGATTTCCTGCGCTACTACGCGGGCGAGGCCGAACGCCTGGGGCAGGAGGCGGAGCTGGAGCCACGTGGCGTGTTCGTCTGCATCAGTCCGTGGAATTTCCCCCTGGCGATCTTCACCGGGCAGGTCGCCGCGGCCCTGGCCATGGGCAATACCGTGGTCGCCAAGCCGGCTGAGCAGACCCCGCTGATCGCCGCCCGCGCGGTCGAGCTGATGCGTGCGGCCGGTCTCCCGCAGTCGGCCCTGCAGCTGTTGCCGGGCGATGGCCCGACGGTGGGCGGGCCGCTGACCGCCGACCCGCGCATTGCCGGGGTCTGCTTTACCGGTTCCACCGAGGTCGCGCAGCGGATTCACCGCAGCCTGGCGGACAACGCCGGGCCGGATGCGGTCCTGATCGCGGAGACCGGCGGGTTGAACGCGATGATCGTGGACAGCTCGGCGCTGACCGAGCAGGCGGTGCGCGACATCCTGGCCTCCGCCTTCCAGTCCGCCGGGCAGCGCTGCTCGGCGCTGCGCATGCTCTACGTGCAGGACGAGGCCTACGACCGCCTGCTGGAGATGCTGCAGGGCGCGATGGACGCGCTGAGCATCGGCGATCCCTGGCAGCTGGCGACCGACGTCTCGCCGGTGATCGATGCCGAGGCGCAGGCGGATATCCGCGACTACCTGCGGACACAGGAGGAGCAGGGGCGGCTGCTGAAGTCCCTCCCGGTACCGGAGCACGGCCGCTTTGTCGCACCGTCCATCGTCCGGTTGTCCGGGATCGGCGAGCTGGAGCGCGAAGTGTTCGGGCCGGTGCTGCACGTGGCGCGCTTTCGGGCCCGCGAGCTGGATGCGGTGGTGGATGCCATCAACGCCCGCGGCTATGGTCTGACCTTCGGTCTACATACCCGCATCGACGACCGCGTGCAGCAGGTGGTGGAACGCCTGCGCGTGGGCAACCAGTACGTCAATCGCAACCAGATCGGCGCCATCGTCGGCTCGCAGCCGTTCGGCGGAGAGGGGCTCTCCGGCACCGGGCCGAAGGCGGGCGGGCCGCTGTACCTGACGCGCTTTGCCCGTCGCACGTCCATTGCCGCGGAGCGGCCGGACCCGCCGGAGGCGGGCGCGCAGGCGGAATGGGTGGCCCCGCAGCGCCTGCAGCAGGCCCTGGATGCCCTGGACGGGAGCGATTGGGCCAAGCGCACCGACCGCATGCACCTGCTGCGCGAGGCGCTGCCCGAGCGCACGGGTCTGCTACGCAAGGCCCTGGCGGAGACCGCGGCCTTCGACACCAGTCCGCAGACGCTGCCGGGTCCGACCGGCGAGAGCAATCGTCTGCGCCTGTATCCGCGCGGTCCGGTGCTCTGCCTGGGCCAGGGTGCGGAGATCGCGCTGGCGCAGGCGGTGCAGGCGCTGGGGGCGGGCTGCCCGGTGATCATGCTGGCGCCGGGGGCCGAGCGCGCGGCGCGCGCGCTGCACGGGAAGGGCGTGCCGCTGGTCGGGATCGACGGCGCGCTGGAACCGGACGCACTGGCCGCGCTGGAGGGGCTGGTCGCGGTGGCCGCAGCCGGCGTGAGCGACTGGACCCGAGCGCTGCGTCAGGCGCTGGCACAGCGGGACGGGCCGATCGTTGCGCTGGAAACCGCCCTGATCGCGCCCGAACGCTTTGTGGTGGAGCGCCACCTGTGCATCGATACGACGGCCGCCGGCGGCAACGCCAGCCTGCTGGCGGCGGCCGACTGAGCAGAACGTGAGGATCACGCCGCACTGACGACGCGAGGCCGCCGGGCGGCACGGCGTCCTCTACACTTGATCGAGACGCGACCGAGTACCACAACAACAAGGGCCATCGGCCTGATACGAGGAGACGCTCCATGGAGATCAACATGCCGATGCCCACCCTGGTGACCTTTGCCGCCTATCTGGCGGCGATGCTGATCCTCGGGATCGCGGCCTACCGCACGACCACCACGCTGTCGGACTATGTGCTCGGCGGGCGCCGCCTGGGACCGGGGGTGGCCGCGCTGAGTGCCGGGGCCTCGGACATGAGTGGGTGGCTGCTGCTGGGGCTCCCCGGTGCGATCTACGTGTCCGGCCTGTCCGAGTTGTGGATCGGGGTCGGGCTGGTGGTCGGTGCGCTGCTGAACTGGCTGTTCGTGGCCGGGCGTCTGCGCCGCTTCACCGCGCTGGCGAAGGACTCCCTGACCATCCCGGACTTCCTCGAGAACCGCTTCGAGGACCGCACGCGTATCCTGCGCGTGGTCTCCGCGATCGTGATCCTGGTGTTCTTCACCCTGTATATCTCGGCCGGGCTGGTCGGGGGCGGTCTGCTGTTCCAGAGCTCGTTCGGCATGGATTACGAGACCGCCGTGTGGGTCGGCGCCATCGTGATCATCAGCTATACCTTCCTCGGCGGCTTCCTCGCGGTCAGCTGGACCGACTTCCTGCAGGGCATCCTGATGTTCCTGACGCTCCTGGTGGTGCCGATGTTCGCGGTGGTGCTGGTCGGTGGCTGGGGCAGTGTGCAGAGCGAGGTCGCCGCCGTGGATCCGACGCATGTGCAGGTGCTGCAGGGCATGACCTTCCTCGGCATGATCTCGCTGCTGGCCTGGGGGCTGGGCTATTTCGGCCAGCCGCATATCCTGGCGCGCTTCATGGCGCTGCGCTCCGAGCGCGACGTGCCGCGCGCCACGCTGATCGGCATGACCTGGATGGTCCTGGCCCTGATTGGCGCGGTGGCCACGGGCTACATGGGGATCGCCTACTTTGCCGACGCGCCGCTGGCGGACGGCGAGACCGTGCTGATCGAGCTGATCCGCGCGCTGTTCAACCCGTGGGTGGCGGGCATCCTGATGGCGGCGATCCTCGCCGCGATCATGAGCACCATCGACTCGCAGCTGATCGTCTCCGCCAGTGCGATCACCAACGATTTCTACCGCGGCATCCTGCGCACCGAGGCGGGGGCGACCGAGCTGGTGTGGATCAGCCGTGCCGCCGTACTGGGCGTGTCGCTGGTGGCCCTGCTGCTGGCGATGGCGCCGGAGGCCGGGGTGCTGGACCTGGTGGCCTACGCCTGGGGCGGCTTTGGCGCGGCCTTTGGCCCGGTGATCATCCTCGCGCTGTACTGGTCGCGGATGACGCGCAACGGGGCGCTGGCCGGCATGGTGGTCGGCGCGGTTACCGTGATCCTCTGGAACCAGGCCGAGGGCGGGCTGTTCGACGTCTACGAGTTGCTGCCCGGCTTTATCTTCGCGACCGTGGCCATCGTCGTGGTGAGCCTGCTGACCGGCAAGCCTTCCGCCTCGGTGCAGGAGCAGTTCCGGCACTCGCGCCAGCAGCCGCTGGAGTAGTCACGTCGCCGAGGGCAGCCGGCAGATGCTGGCGGCGTGTGCCCAGTCGCGGGCGAGGGCCCGTTTTGCGGCGGGGCTGTAGCGCTTGATGCGCAGCTCCATGCGCAGCGCCTCGCCACGAGAGGCAAAAGGCCGCGCGGCGAGCAGCTGCCTGGGCCGGTGCATCCGGGTGAAACGGGCACCGCGGCCGCTGCCATGGGCCGCCATGCGGGCGGCCAGGCGCGGTGTCACCCCGGTGTAGATGCGCCCACCCGCGCATTCCAGCAGGTAGACGAACCAGGCCCCGGCGTGCTGGCCGGTCTCCTCGGGTGTGGGAGCGGGCGCGGGCGCGCAAGCCACGGGCACGGCTTCGGTCAGCGCCGCTTCTTGCGGCGCTTGCGGCCTACCTTGATGCGCTGCAGGGCGTGCTGCAGTTCGGATCTGGCCTCTCGGGGTATCGAGGCCGATCCGCGCAGTTGCAGCCCCTGCTGGCGGCGCACGGCGGTCAGGCGACCGTGCTGGATGCCGTAGCGGCGAACCACGTCCCGTACCGTGTGCTGGAACGACTTTGGCGGGTCGCCACGGCGGACCCGCGGCTGTCCGTCCTCGATCTCGATGCTGAAGATGATGCTGACCTGCCAGATCAGCACGGCACCGGCTGCCAGTAGCAGCGCGATCATCAGTAGCAGGGCCAGCAGCATGCAGGTGTCTCCTTCCTTTGCCCAAGCGGGCCGCGCGGTACGCGGTTTGCGGTCCTCGCGGCCGTCTGCCGCGTGCCCATAGTGTCGGTCCCGGGCCACCGGAACACCACCCCCGCCAGGGCAGCATGCCGGCAACCCGGTTCCGGCGGACCGGATCGTGCTTGCCGATCAATGCAACCGGGACGCGGGGCCGGATGGCGCACGCGGCGCGCCATGGGGCGCCCTGGCCGATCAGCGGCAGGGCCTGGCATGGTCCCTGCTTTTCCACCGGTCCGAGCCGGGACTCGCGTTCCGGAAGTGCACACTGTCCGCTACTAGCGCCGGACGGATGAAACCCGAGGAGCCGAGCCATGCTTGACGGAATCGGAGCCAGCGCCGCATTCAATCGCCCCCAATACGGGAACACACCCGGTGGTCAGGGTAATGGGCAGTCCCCTGCCCATGCCGCTGCACAGTCGACGCAGGAGGCGCGCACTGCCAGCGGGCAGGAGACCCGGGCCAACCCCGCAGACGCCCCGCATGCCCAGGGCCCGGCACAGGCGCCCGCCCTGTCCGCACCGGCCATCCAGGTGCTGGCCACGTCGAGTACAACGTCGATCACAACGGATAGCGCCCCCATGGGCGCGATGGCCCCGGCGGCGGGCCTGGCCAGCTTTGCCGGTTCGGCTGTTGCGCCGGGCGTGCAGCCGGCGTCGGTTGACGCGGCTGCCGGGTTTGGCGAGACGCTGCAACCCGACGGCACACTGGATGCTACCGATCCGGCCAATCGGGGTTCGCAGGTGGATACCGAGATCTGACCCGGACGCCCGGGTCGGCCCCGGTTCCGCTGACCTGCGCGGCGTAATCGAGAGCATCCTGTGGCGCAACTCTCGCGGGTACCGGCCCCGGTAGTCAGGGCAGCGGGATGAACTCGTGCTCGTCGCCCGGGACCTTCGGGAAGCGGCCGTCCTGCCAGTCCTGCTTGGCCTGTTCGATGCGCTCGCGGCGGCTGGAGACGAAATTCCATTCGATGTGGCGCTCGCCTACGGGGGCGCCGCCTACCAGGGCGATGGTCGAGGCCGTGGTGGTGTTATCCCGTCGCGCGCATGCCGCCGCCACCGCCACCGCCGCCGCCCGGCGGGGGTGTCCAGACGTTGCGAAAGGCCTGGTGTGTCTTCTTTGGGAGATCGCGGGAGAAACGCAGCTGCACGCCGGCGTCGGTGCGCACGGCGGTGATCCGGCCGCGCTGCAGCCGGAACTGGCGCGCGACCTCCTCGCAGCCGCGCAGGAAAGCGGTCGGCGGTTTGCCGCGCCGCACGCGGGCCGCACCATCGCGCAGTTCCACCGCAAACACCTGCCGTGCATGCCAGAGCATCAGCGCCAGGCCAAGGCCCAGCAGGGCGAACATAATGAGCAGGGTGAGCAGCATCACGAGTAATGGCGTCGGACGAAAGGTGAACGGGGGTTCAGTGTAGCGCACGCCATTCATGCCCCTGCCGCGTGTCGTTTCAAATGGGCGCGGGCGGGCGCTGCCCTCAGCGTTTCAGCATCTCGTCCAGCGGGCGTCGCGGCGTGGGGTGGGGCGTGCCGTCCGGGCGGCCGAGCGCGAACAGCAGTTGTGGCTGGCCCCCGCCCAGCAGTTCGGCCAGTTTGGGGCGCCATTCTGTCTGCTGGATCGGCTGATTCAGATAACGGGCGCAGAGCCCGTGCCGCGTGGCCTCAAGCAGTACGCGCTGCAGGGCCTGCCCGGCCGTCAGCCACTGCATCGGGCCCTCGATCCCGGTGCCCAGTGCCAGCAGTACCGGTGCGGCCCGGGCCGCGCGGGCCTCGTCCCGGGCCATTACTCGGGCGGATACCAGGTGGCGCACGCTCCAGCGGGTCAGACCACCGCTCAGGCGCCCGACTGGCAGCCCGTCGCCATGGGAGGGCGCGCGCATCCAGTGCGCCAGCTCGCGGCGCCAGGCGGGGTTCTTCCACTGCGCCGCCGTCGCCGCCCGGACCCGCTCGGCGACTTCCCCGCGGCATTCCGGGTCCGTGATCGGACGCAGCCAGGCCCCTTCCTGGCGGGCGGCCTGTACGAGGGTGGCGATGATGTCCGCGGAGGGTTGGTCCGGCCGAAAACGGCCGCGCCAGGAATGGCGCGCGCCGATCCACTCCCGCAGGGGTGCCAGCTCCTGCCGGTCCGGCCCGCCGTGGTGCCCGGTCAGCAGGCGTACGAACGGGCCGTCGCCCGCCTGTTCCGGGCGTACGTTCAGGCCCTGGCCGTCCGCGGCGGCGGCCACGCGCAGGTTCAGCACCGCGCAGCCACAGCTGATGATGCGCTCGCGCCCGGCCGGGTCGTTCACGGGCAGCGAGCGCGCCGGATCGGTCCAGACCTCGACCCCTGCGCGGTCCACACGGAACCGCCAGGGCTGGGTGTTGTGCGAGGAGGGCGCCTGCCCGGCCTGGCGCAGCCACTCGCGGAGGACGGGGTCGATCTCCATGCCGCCAACATACCCCCGCCCTGCGCAGCTGGCGACTGTTGCCGGTGCAGCCGCAAGCAGATCACGACGCTGTTCCTGTCCCGCCCGGGATGCTGGCGGTCATGGGCCTGGCATCAGGGGTTACAGCGACCGGCCGGTTAGGCGTCGGTGCAAGGCGAAGCCGGCATCGAGGTCGGGGTCTGTTTCATCCAGTGGCGGCACGCATGGCTGACTCGCAGGTCAGCAAGGTTGAGTCCTTCATGATCGATCTCCGGGCGACACCGGTGCCGAGTCCCCTGCGGGTCTCGATTTGGGGGTATCCAGAGGGTTCAGCCACCAGATGGCGAACAGCAGCAGGGCGGTGGAGATGGGGTACATCGCGAGGGTCATGCCGGTGAACGGTATGAAGATGGCGGCCGGGAGGCCCGCTACCAGCCCGGCCTTGATGGTCAGCGGCACCTTGCGCAATGGCCGGTTCATCAGGCAGGCGCCTGCGTAGAGGGCGATCCAGCCCCACAGCCCGGCGATTGCGGCAAACAGGCTTCTGGCTTCAAAGATGATCCGGGCGCGGGTGAAGTCTTCTTCGTGGATTCCCCGGTCCCGCGCCAGGTGCGAGGCATCGTCGAAGACCGAGCCGAGTCCCCACGCCGTAGAGAAATAGCCGCTGCCCAGCCAGAACAACCAGGCCAGGAACCAGAAGAAAATGACGCTGGATACGGCCAGTAACACGAGCATGGCGGCCTTCAGGCCCAGTTTCAGGATTCTCATGGCTTACCTCTGGATGCGCTCAGGGCGTTACGAATGGGCGCCCGGAATACGAACAGGGCGCGGACCGCGTACGGCATCAGCAGCGGGAGGCCGAACACCAGCATCCGTTCGAGCTGTGGAGGTGTCCCGTCGGGCATGCCCCATACGGCCAGGAAGAACACCGGGAAAGGGGCAAGCAGGGCCAGGGCCGCGTAGAACACCCGTGTATCCGGGCGTGCGCGGGCACGGGCTCCGAGGATGATCAGGGCGAATAGGGCCGCGTAAACGAAAAGAAAAAGCAGAAACCACGTAAACAAGGCCAGTGTGAACATGCATCGTTACTCCCTGCCTTGTGGCGTGACCGAGGCATCCGGAAGCGCGGTGTGCATCTGGATCCAGGGTGCCCCGAGACGCCCCGGGTACTCCTCCAGGAGCAGTCGGTCACCCTCGCGTACCGATCGGTAGAGCGCACCTCCGACCTTTACCCCGTATCCCGGTTGGGGGCCGTCCCATCCGTCCACGCGCAGGTAACGGCGAGTGCCTCCCCGGCTGCTCCTCATGGTGGTCTTTTCCTGCACCTCCACCACGTATTGGGCGGGTGCCGCCTGGTCGAACGCCATGTTCACTTCGCGCAGCAGGCCGTAGCTGGTCATCAGGGCACCCAGATAACCCGCCAGGGCCAGCTCGAGCAGGACCAGATGCGTTCGTGACGTGCGGCCGAGCAGTACGATGCTCAGCGCCACCAACGAGCCGACCACGACGGCCGCGAGGGTGAGCGCAAGCGGCAGCAGGCCCGCCAGGCTGGCAGGTGCAGGCAGGGGCGAAAACATGATGGGGGCCAGCAGCGCCGTCCCGCCCATCAGCAGGGCCGTACTGGCACCCGCGAACAGCGCCGCCTTCCATGCAAATGGCTCCCTGCGGCCGCGTACCGCGGCGGGAACCTCCGCCTCCAGTGCCTCGGCGATCTCGCGCAAGCCCGGGACGAATGCCCGGGCGAGCACGATCGGTCTTGGTTTCTTGCGCCGCCTCGGCGATTTGACCTCCACCCAGATCCGTTCGCGCCGAACCCGGAGCTGGCGGAACCGCACATCCTGCTCTTCGCATTGTTCGAGGAGGCGCAGCATTCGTGCCTGTGTCGTGGCGCAACCCGTGAGGGCGCGGCAGAGGCTTTGCTGGTCCGTGACCAGGTAAAAGGCCCGGTCGAACGCTTGGTTTCCGGTGCGGCAGGCCACGGAGAGGCCAATGGCCGTAAAAGGGTAGTCCCACCAGCGTCGGGCCTTGACGCGAAGCTCGATATCGGGGGCCTGGTCGAAGCCGATGCGTTGTAAAGGCGCGCGACGGCTTCCGGTTTTCTGCTCGCTGTAAAGGGCGTCCTCGGGCGGGTTGCCCATTGGTGTTCCGGTGTACGGGTTGTTGAATGTCAGGGCCTGCAATTTCCAGCGGTCCTCCATCCTGTGTCGGTAGCCAATGACCGCCATTCCGATCATCGTGACCAATCCAGCCAGCATCCACATCCGCACGTCCCTTGTGGCAGTGTGTGAGCGCGAACCCGTCGGGCCCTACTCGGTGTCGCTCCGGGGTGAGCTGCCCGGATTCCATTCCGCCTGCATCGCGAACAGATCGACCAGTGCCCGGGCATTCGGATCGTCACAGCCGTGTTGGTCGATGCGCCGCTTCACCTGGGCCTGGATGTCTTCCTGGCCGCGAAGCAGGGTCGCCGCGATCTGCTCTTGGGTGGCTTCGGGGTGCTGGTCCTCCAGCGCCATGACGGAGCGCAGGTAGACCATCTGCTGATTAGCCAGAAACGCGATCATCTGATCCTCTTCGACTTCCGTGCAGCGCATGGCGGCCGTACCGGCGGCGACGAATTGACTCAGGATGGTCAGGATCTCGGGTGGTTCATCGGCCTCAGCCGGGGCCATCAGCCCCAGCAAGAGCAACCATCCGAGCGTTGCGGCCCCGATGGTCGAAGCGCAAAGGCGGTGCGATCGCGTACACGAGGCAAGGCCCGGGCGGGCCGAATTGCGGCGGGTCTTCTTCATCGTTTCCCTCCCTGGAAACATTGCCAACACCCTTGATCGGGTGTGCCCCTAATCTAGGGAAATGCGGATTAATGTGCACGCACGCGCTCGAGTCGCTTTTGCGTGCGAACAAGGCGCGGTGACTGCCGTGCAGTCATTCTGCACAAAGGAGCCGCAACGCCGTGCGCGCTCAAAAGCGGCCGAGCCCCTGCTTTCAATGGTTTGTGGGGTTGGCACCCCAGGTTCCCCGATCCTGCGTTGCGCCGCTTACGGGTAGAACCACTACCCGCTACGCGACGCGCCTTGTCTCGGAAAACCTGGGGTGCCAACGCGTGCGTGCACATTAATCCGCATTTCCCTAGATGCCCGCTGCGGGCCTGTCACCCCTTGGGTTGCCCGCGTGCTGATGGGGGGTATGGGGGCGGACAGGTTGCCCCGGCCAGGCCGGGCGCGGGCTGCCGACGCTACAGCGTGTGGCCGGTCAGGTGCTGGTAGAGGGCGAAGCCGGCGTCCCGATCCTGGCAGCGCAGGATGGCGGCGCGGCCCGGGGTGGACGGGTCCGGCTGCAGATTCACGCCGGCTGCCTCGGCGGCTCGGAAGTCGGCGTCCCGCAGTTCGATCTCGCCGAATACCGAGATGACGAAGCCGCCGGGGATCGGCGGGGGCGGGGTGAACGGTTCGCCGTCTGCCAGCGCCACCCAGGCCGGGATGAAGGCCGGGCCGTAGAAGTCAAAGAAGCCGTTGGAGCCGCGCAGGTGGGCCTCGATCGGTCGCTCGCCAATCAGCTCGATGTTGCAGATGCCGCTGTATCCGGTCAGGTTGCGCCGCACCCAGTCGGCGATCCACGGCTCAACCTCGGGCACGGCGGCGCCGATCTCCCAGTAGATCGGACGTGCGGCGTCCTTCTCGTCCGAGCCGCGGGTGTGGGCGAACCAGCGCACCTCGCCGTTCTCCACCAGGCAGTCGGTGCTGGTGTGGGCGCCCTCCAGGCGCTGGCACCAGAAGCTGCCGGGCTCGGCCGGCCCCTCGCCAGCGGGCAGGGCACGCGCATCCAGCCCCATGCCGGCGAGGTTGGTGATCGGCTTCACGAACACCGTGTCCGCCGCGTCCAGCCCCAGGTCCGTGGGCGCGACCCCGCAGGGCGCGGCGGTCAGGCCCGCATCCAGGGCCAGGCGCAGCTTGTCGTAGACATGGCGATGCGCGGGATTCAGCCGCCAGGCGGCGGCGTCCGACACCGCCACCTCGCGGCGCGGCTGCGGCCGGAAGAGGTGCCGGCGCTCGGGCAGAACACCAACGAAGGGCACGATCAGCCCGCCTCCGGAAGGCGTTGCTCGTGCCCGGCGTGCAGGCGTTCCACCTCGCACAGCAGCGACTTGAACGCGGGGAAGCCGCTGATCGGGTCGAGGTTGCGGTCGTCGGTCAGTTCGTTGACGTTGGCATGGTTCCAGCCGTGCTGGCAGTGCGCCACGCCGGGCTTGATGCGGTCGGTGACCTTCGCCACGAAGGCGACCCGCCCGCGCGGCGAGCGCACCTCCACGGTGTCGCCATCGGTGATGCCGCGCGCCGCGGCGTCCTCCGGGTGCAGCTCCACCAGCGGCTCCGGCATCGCCCGGCGCATGCGCTCCAGGTACTGGTGCTGCGAGTGGGTGGCGTGCTTGTGGCGCGCGCCGCTGGTCAGCACCAGCGGATAGTCGCGCGCCAGCTCCGGCGTGGACAGCGGGCTCTCGGCCGGCTCGCGCCAGACCGGCAGGCCGTCGTGCCCGGCCCCGCGCAGCTCGGCGGCGTCGAACTCCACCTTGCCGCTGACCGTGCGGAAGCCGTGCAGGCGGTACTGGCGGTCGCCCTCCTCGAAGCCGTGCTCGACCATGTCGTCCAGCGCCTTGGCGAACACGGTCACGCCGTCCGGGTCGTTGTACACCTGCTCGCGGATGGTCTCGGGGATGCCTGCGGCGGCCTCGGCCCAGCTCGCCTCCAGATCGCCGTTCCAGAACTGGTCCGCCATCCCCAGGCGCACGCCCAGCTCCAGGAACACCTCACCGTCGGCGCGCGCCTCGCCGCGCGGGGCCACGGCCCGGTGGCGATAGCGCAGCTCGCCGCGGAAGTTGCAGCCGGGATAGGCGATCAGCGCCGGGCGCTCCAGACTGGTGGCGGCCGGCAGCACGATGTCCGCCATGCGCGTGGCCGGGTTGTGGAAGAAGTCCGACACGGCGAAGGAATCGAGCGCGCCCAGTGCCTCCTCCATGCGCTTCGAGTTCGGCCACATCGCGGTGTTGATGCCCATCGCCAGCAGCGAATGCACCCGCTGCGGCCGACCGTCCAAGATCGCGTCCGGCAGCAGCATGCTCTGCGCCGCCGGCCAGTGGGCCGTCCACACCGGGAAGGTCTCGTCGCCGATACGCGGTGGCAGGTTCTGTTTGCAGTGGTCGAACAGGTCGATCGGCTGCGGCGTGACCTTGTCGTTGAAGAAGCGGTTGCCGCCCTCGCGGTCGATGTTGCCGGTGACCGCCGCCAGCAGGGTCACCGCGCGGTGATTCTGGAAGCCGTTGGAATGCTGCACGGTGGCGGTGGGCGAGAGCATGATCTGCGCCGGGGCGCGGGTCGCGTAGAGCTCGGCGGCACGCTTCAGGTCGGCCGCGTCGATGCCGCAGATCGCTGCCACCCGCTGCGGGGGGAATCCGGCCACGTATTCGCGAAAGGCCTCCACCCCGTTGCCCCATTCGTCGAGGAAGGCCTGGTCCTGCCAGCCGTGTTCGAAGATCAGGTGGTGCATGCCCAGCGCCAGCGCCCCGTCCGTACCCGGGCGGATCTGCAGATGCACCTCGGCCTGCTCCGCCAGCGGGGTCACGCGCGGGTCCACGACCACGGTGGCGCAGCCGGGGCGCGCCGCGGCCAGCGCGTGCTGGTGGAATGGCGGGATGGACCCGCGCGGGTTGGTGGACCAAACCAGCAGGCAGCGGGTCGCATCCGAGGCCACGGTGGAGGAGGTCTTGATCTTGGTGCCGAAGGTCACTTCCTCCGCCACCTTGGTGGCGGAGAAGCAGCAGCCGCTCTCGGTCAGGTAGTTGGGCGAGCCGAAGGCATGCGCCAGGCGCTGCAGCTGCGGGCGCGCCTCCTTGGTATAGCCGGCGAAGAACGCGGCCGCCGGGGCGCCGTGCTCCTCGCGGGTCGCGCGCAGGCGCTCGGCGATGGTGTCCAGTGCCTCGTCCCAGGAGATGCGCTCGAACTCGCCGCTGCCGCGCGGTCCGGTGCGCCGCAGCGGGTACAGCAGACGTTCGGGATGGTTGCGCCGATCCAGCTGGACGTAGCAGCGCGGACAGTCGGGGCCGTCGATCTTCACCGGCTCGCCAGCGTTGTCCAGGGTCACGTCGATCGCGCAGTTGGCGTCGCACTCGTAACAGGTACTTTTTACACTCGCCATCGGGCGATGTTCCTTGTTCCGCGGGCAGTCCCGGTTGCTGAAGGCCGATTATGCCGGTAGCCGGCGAGCACTCGTGAACAACGCCTGGAATCGCGGGGCCACCGCTGTATGGGGCGGTACGCCTGGCGTTGGTTGAGGGTACGATGCGACCCGGGCGGCGATCGATATCAAGGGGGCGCGATGAAAGGGGAATCGGACGGCGCACAGGGGCTGGAGGAACTCGCCCGGCAACTGGAGTCGTTCGTCGAGGCGCGCGACCGGGTACGGTTCAATTCGCCCAAGAACCTTTCCATGGCACTGGCGGGCGAGGTCGGCGAACTGATCGAACACTTCCAGTGGCTGACTCAGGAACAGTCCAGCCACCTGTCCGCCGAGACCCACGAGGCGGCGCGCCAGGAGATCGCGGACGTCCAGATCTACCTCCTGTTGCTGGCCCGAAAGCTCGATATCGATCTGCTGCGGGCGGCCCGCGACAGGCTGCAGACCAGTCCCCGCTAATACCCGAATCGGTAGTGCTACCCCCCCCAGCCGGGATGATGAGCTGTCCCGGGCCGCAGCCAGCTTTGGCAGGGGCTTCGCCTGCGAGCAGGCTCCTACAAAGGGGTGGGGCATGCTTTTTGTCTTTCGCGGGGGTGGGGCCAAGGCGTTTCGCGGGGGTGGGTGGGGCTATGCTCGGGGTGGGTACAGGCATCCGGACAGGAGGTGATCGCGATGGATTGGAGCCAGTGGCGACCGTTCGGCCGCGTGCCGGAGATGAGTCCGGAGGACCTGGCGCGGGCGCTGGAAAACGCCGAGGTGCAGTTGCTGGATGTGCGTACCGGGGTCGAGCACCGTCGGAGCCGCATCCCGGGTGCCCGCCATCTCCCGATCACGCGGTTCTCCGAGGCGGCGCTGTCCGGCCTGGAGCTGGATCGCGGACGCCCCGTGGTGGCCATCTGCCTCAGTGCACACCGCAGTATCCCGGCCGTACGCAAGCTGCGGGCGCACGGCTACGATGCCCGTCAGCTTCAGGGTGGCATGTTCGCCTGGTGGCGGGCCGGGCTGCCGTGCGAACGAGGCCGCACGGACGCCGGGGAATGAAGGCCGTCCGGCGCGGCCCTTCCGGTCAGGAACCGCATTTCAGTTCCGTTCGCTGCGGGCGGCCGACCCCGGACACTTCAATCGGCGTCGTCATCGTCCTGCTTGCCGCCCGGGGTGACGGCGCGTCCCACCGCCCCGGCGGTCTTGCCGGTGGCCTTTGCGGTTCCGGTGGTGACACTGACAGCGGCGCTCCCGGCAGTGCCGGCAACCTTCACGGCGGTGCAGCCAGTCGCCAGCGGCAGGATGACGGCAAGCAGCAGGAGCGGGCGGGCGTAGACAATCATCGGCGGAAGCCCTTGTTGATGGTTGCCCACAAGGGTACGCACGACATGCCCGCAAGGCCATGGCCGGCGCGGACAGGCGCTTCGGCCCGGCGGCTGTGCGACGGCATCGCGATCCCGGCCTGGCCGTGACCAACCGGCCTTCCGCAGAACCCGAAGGCACGCCGGTGGTCTGACCGTGGAGGCCCCGTGGAGATGTGTCATGTCCCGTTTCGCGCCCCTGTTCGCCTCCCTGTTGCTGGTGCTGCCGATGGCCTGTGCAAGCGCCACGGAGCCGAATACCGAAGCCCTGTTCCATCACGAGCTGGGTCGCCTGCATTCGTCTGAAGTGATCAACCTGCAGGAACGTTTCCAGGGGCATCCGCTGCTGATCATCAACACGGCCAGCCATTGCGGTTACACCGACCAGTTCGGCGGTCTGGAGCAGTTGCACCAGGACTACCGGGACCGGGGGCTGAAGGTGGTCGGCTTCCCTTCCCATGACTTCAATCAGGAGGCCGACGACGAGGCCGAGACCGCCCGGGTGTGCTTCGAGAACTTTGGCGTCACCTTCGACATGTTCAGGCCGATTGGCGTGCGTGGCGCGGATGCCCATCCGATCTTCCGCGAGCTGGCGCGCCAGGCCGACGCCCCGCGCTGGAACTTCTACAAGTACGTGGTGGACCGGGAGGGCCGGGTGGTCGCGCATTTCCCCAGCCAGGCGGGCCCCGGTTCCGCCGAGCTGCGCCGCGCGATCGAGAGCATCCTGTAGCCGCACGCGCTGTGCACTCGCCCGTGGATCGATAGTGACGGGCTATCGCGATCATGGTGAATCTCAACTGGCACCAATGACTCGGGCGGCCTACCTTCAGGGGTACACAAACAGCACGCCGTTCTCCGGCTGCAGCCGGGAAGAGGCGGAGAAGGCGTGCGGTCCCCCACGGAAGCCGGCCATCACGAAAGGATAGTGGCTTCCCGAACACGAACACGCTCTACGCAGCGAACAAGGAGAAGGATATGGGTGAGCATCAGAACATGGGCAAGTGCCCGGTCATGCACGGCGGCGAGACGGCCGCGGGTCACTCGGTGATGGACTGGTGGCCGGAATCGCTGAATCTGGACATCCTGCATCAGCATGACCGCAAGACGAACCCGATGGGCGAGGACTTCGACTACCGGGAAGAGGTGAAGAAGCTCGACTTCGAGGCCCTGAAAAAGGACATGCACGCGCTGCTGACCGAGAGCCAGGCGTGGTGGCCGGCCGACTGGGGACACTACGGCGGGCTGATGATCCGCATGTCCTGGCACGCGGCGGGTACCTACCGGATCGCCGATGGCCGGGGTGGCGGCGGCACCGGCAACCAGCGCTTCGCGCCGATCAACAGCTGGCCGGACAACGCCAGCCTGGACAAGGCGCGCCGCCTGCTCTGGCCGATCAAGAAGAAGTACGGCAACAAGATCAGCTGGGCCGACCTGATCATCCTGGCCGGCAACGTGGCCTACGAGAACATGGGCCTGAAGACCTTCGGCTTTTCCTTCGGCCGCGAGGATATCTGGCACCCCGAGAAGGACACCTACTGGGGCGCGGAGAAGGAGTGGCTGGCGCCTTCCGACGAGCGCTACGGCGACGTCGAAAAGCCCGACACCATGGAGAACCCGCTGGCGGCCGTCCAGATGGGTCTGATCTATGTGAACCCGGAAGGCGTCAACGGCAAGCCCGACCCGCTGAAGACCGGCGAACAGGTACGCGAGACCTTCGCCCGCATGGCGATGAACGACGAGGAGACCGCGGCGCTGACCGCCGGCGGTCACACCGTGGGCAAGTGCCACGGCAACGGCGATGCCGGCGCGCTGGGCCCGGAACCGGAAGGGGCCAATGTCGAGGAACAGGGCTTCGGCTGGAAGAACCCCAACATGCAGGGAAAGGCCACCAACGCCATCACCTCCGGCATCGAAGGCGCCTGGACCAAGAACCCGACCCAGTTCGACATGGGCTATTTCGAGGCCTTGCTCGACCACGAGTGGGAGCTCAAGAAGAGCCCGGCCGGGGCCTGGCAGTGGGAGCCGGTGGACATGAAGGAGGAGGACAAGCCGGTCGATGCCACGGACCCCTCCATCCGCCATAACCCGATCATGACTGATGCGGACATGGCGATGAAGATGGATCCCGTCTACCGCAAGTACATGGACGCCTTCCGCAAGGACCCCGAGTACTTCAAGGATTGCTTCGCCCGCGCCTGGTTCAAGCTGATCCACCGCGATATGGGCCCGAAGACCCGCTACATCGGGCCGGACGCGCCGCAGGAGGACCTGATCTGGCAGGACCCGGTGCCGGCCGGCAACACGGACTATTCCGTGGAGGCCGCCAAAAAGAAGATCGCCGCGAGCGGGCTGAGTATCGCCGAGATGGTCGCGACCGCCTGGGACAGCGCCCGTACCTTCCGTGGCTCCGACATGCGCGGTGGCGCCAACGGCGCCCGCATCCGCCTGGCGCCGCAGAAGGACTGGGAAGGCAACGAGCCCGAGCGCCTGGCCCGCGTGCTCAAGGTCTACGAGCAGCTCTCCGCCGAGACCGGCGCGAGCGTGGCCGACCTGATCGTGCTGGGTGGCAGCGTGGGCATCGAGCAGGCGGCCCGGGCGGCCGGTCACGATGTCCTGGTGCCGTTCATCCCGGGCCGGGGTGACGCCAGCGCCGAGATGACCGACGCCGACTCCTTCGAACCGCTGGAGCCGCTGGCCGATGGCTTCCGCAACTGGCTGAAGAAGGACTACGTGGTCAAGCCGGAAGAGATGCTGCTCGACCGCGCCCAGCTGATGGGCCTGACCGCGCCGGAGATGACCGTGCTGATTGGCGGTATGCGCGTGCTGGGTACCAACCATGGTGGTAGCAAGCATGGCGTGTTCACCGACCGTGAGGGCCAGTTGACGAACGACTTCTTCGTCAACCTGACCGACATGGCCTACGCCTGGCAGCCCGCGGGCAACGGCGTGTACGAGGTGCGCGATCGCCAGGGCGATCAGGTGAAGTGGACCGCCAGCCGCATCGACCTGGTGTTCGGCTCCAACTCCATCCTGCGCAGCTACGCCGAGGTCTACGCCCAGGACGACAACCAGGAGAAGTTCGTGAAGGACTTCATCACGGCCTGGACCAAGGTGATGAACGCCGACCGCTTCGACCTGGAGCAGTTCCAGCAGTAAGCACGGCCCGAGCCGGGCGGTTCGCCCGGTTCAGATCCATAGGCGCCCGGGGTTTTCCCCGGGCGCTTTTTTTGTTGCGCAGGGTGGAACCTCTCGGCGTAGGCCCTGACGCCCGCCGGATCCGGCGCCCGGGCTGTCCCGGGAGATCGCCACGTCGCTGCGCTCCTCGCGATCACGGTGCTTCACTGGCCGTCATCGCGAGCTCCCGCGGGGGCTGCGGCCATCCGCAGGTCGTCCCGGGCTCCGGCCGGCATGATCGAGGGTTTGCTGCGGAAGGCGGCCTGCAGCAGAAACTCCGGTCAGCGGCCCACTCTGGCGGACGCGTGATCTCGTGCTCCAGAACGGCGGTGTAGCGTCCTGACCGGGTCGTTCCAGCCCATGTGTCGTTTTGCGTCATTGCGGGTGGATGGCGTGTCCGCGCCTGCGCGAGAAGTGGATCACGGCGTTTGGCAGAAACGAGACCTTCGTTGCCGGATGTCGTTCTGGCATTCCGCTTGCTGTTCCTTCAGTGCAGTCAATTGAACGCCAGCATGGCCTTGATCGATTGACTGCAATTCGATCCAATCCTGAAGGAGAAACGCATGATGTCGACTTTCCAGAAAACTGCGATCGCGATGGTCCTGGGTTCCATGTTTGCGCTGGGCGGCCTCGGTGCCGCGCAGGCCCAGACGGGTGGAGATGCCGGCGCGGGCGCCGATACCGGAGCCCCTGAAGCCGGTGCTGGCGCTGAAGGCGGTGCGGGTGCGCCCGAAGGTGGCGCGGGCGCCGGCGGCGGTGCGCCGCAAGGCGGAGCCGGCGCGGGTGGTGGCGGCAGCATGGGCGGAGGTGCCGAGGCGGGCGCCGGCCCCATGGATGATGACGACGACGAAGACGAAGATGACGACGAAGGGGCCCCTGACTGGTAAGCCCCACTCCCTCGCCAAGCCGGGCACCCCGCCCGGCTGGCTTCTTTCACGTTCGAACACCCGGCTTGAAACCCGTTCTGGTCGGAGTCCGCAAGCGATCGGGTCTGGCTCACCGCAGGGCCCGCACTCCGAAGGCCTGTGCCCACCCCGGCTTTGCTGAGGCCAAGAGAACCGTGGAGACTCCCGCCAGGGAGATACTTTCCGCGATCTGAAATGGATCGTTGGCCCGGCCTGTGGATTACAGGTCCGAGTATTTGCGGGCGTTGCCGCGGGCCTTGTGTACCGGGTATTTGCGGATGTTGATCTCCAGCTTGTCGCGGGCCGCTTGCAGAAGGTCGATATCGAGCTTGCGGGCCAGCAGCAGGAGGTAGATCTGGACGTCCGCGATCTCCTGGCGTACCGCCTCGTGGGTCTCGGGGGACAGGTGTCGCGACTGTTCCTGGGTCAGCCACTGGAAGTGTTCGATCAGTTCGCCGACCTCGCCCGCCAGCGCCATCGACAGATTCTTGGGCGAGTGGAACTGGGCCCAGTCACGTTCCGCGACGAAGGCCTCCACCCGGGCGGTCAGTTCGTCCAGTTCCGGTGTGCCGCTCGATGGGACGTCCATGGATCCTCCGTTCGGTCGGTGCCGCTGCGTTGCCGGCATCGTAGCGGAGTCTGCGGCTGGACGTAATCGCGGCTGCGCGGTGCTAGCTGTGATCTCTCAACAGGTTGTCGCTTGGGGCGCGGCCATGCTCGGAAGGGCAGGGGCAGGCTTCCGGCGGAACGAGCAAAGATCCTGTGTTATGCCTTCCGATCTTCATGGCTTCCTGTGAATCGCTTTTGGCAGTTCGCGCGTCGGGGTTTCGGTCTGGAGATCGCCACGGCCGCTTTGCGGCCTCGCGATGACGGGAAGGGGGGAGCGGCGCCGCGATGTTGGGGCGGGGACGTTATAGCCAGCCGCGGCGGCGGAAGAGGTAGAGCATGCCGAGGACGACGGCGAGCATAAAGCCGAGCAGTACGGGGTAGCCGTAGTAGGTGTAGAGCTCGGGCATGGACCAGGGGCTGTCCGGGTTGTCGAAGTTCATGCCGTAGATGCCGACCAGGAAGGTCAGCGGGATGAAGATGGTGGCGATGATGGTGAGTACGCGCATCACGTCGTTGGAGCGCTGGTTGATCGCGGACATATAGGCCTCGATCAGGGTGGCGGCCATCTCGCGGTAGGACTCCAGCAGATCCATGATCTGGATCGTGTGGTCGTGGGCGTCGCGCAGGTACGGGAAGAGCTCCGGGGTGAAAGGCTCCATGTCGTCGCGCATCAGACGGGCGATTACATCGCGCGTGGGCCAGAGCTGGCGGCGCAGCACGAGGAGTTCGCGGCGCAGGATATGGATCTCGTTGAGGGTTTGGCGGTCGGGTTGTTCGAGGACGGTTTCCTCCAGCGTTTCCAGGCGTTCGCTGATGTGCTCCAGTACCGGGAAGGCCTGGTCGATGACGGTGTCCATCAGGGCATAGGCGAGGTAGGCGGCCCCCAGGCGATTGAAGTTGCGGTTGGCGCCGCGCATGCGTTCGCGGACCGGGCCGAAGGGGTCATGCTCGCCGCTGTGAATACTGATGACCAGGCGGGTATTCACCACGAACACATTGACCTGGTCGAGTTCGATGTTGCCGTTGTGATGGCGCGGCTGGCGCAGGATGGCGACCAACTGCTCCTCGAAGAAGTCCACCTTGGGGCGCTGGCCCTGGTGGCGTACATCTTCCAGCGCCAGCGGGTGCAGGTCGAAGGCCTCGCCCAGATCGTGCAGCTGACGCGGACTGGGCGCGCCCTGCAGGTGCAGCCAGACCAGGCCAGCCTCGTGCGGTTGTGCGCCCTCGCGCAGGGTGCGCTGCGGGTCGAGTTCGACGAGCTGTTCGCGGTGGTAGTGCCAGGCGGAGACGACCGCGTCGCCCGTGTGCGGGTGTTCGGTGGCGTGGACCCCATGGCCGGGGGCGGCGCCGGGCTTGAGGTAGGTCTTTTCGAACAGGCGGGTCATCGCGGATTCCGGGCGGATTGTTGTCCCCAGTATAGGGGGCTGGAATGGGGTGCGCGCGGGGGGCGAGTCTGGCAGTCTGGTCGGCGACTGAACGGCCCGGAGCGGGCCGGGTCCCACGGGGGAGAAGCGCAAGTGTGTACCTTAATCAGTGTTTCCCTGGCGGCGTTTCCAAGGAGTGCGGTATGGAATTGAAGACCATGTTGGTGCCAGTGGATGGTTCTGCCAATGCGTGGCGCGCGGTGGAGGTTGCCGCGGACCTGGCGGCCAAGTATCACGCCCGAGTGGTGCTGGCCAGCGTGCTGCTGCAGGGCGAGGTGCCGCCGCATATCCGAAAACTCTCCGATCTTCCGGACCCGGATGATCCGCCCCTGGCGATGGGCGGCGCGGCGGTCGGCTCCGCGGTGCCGCCAAAGGTGCTGCGGGATATCGCCAGAAAGCTGGTGGAGCAGGCGCACGAATACTTCACCGAACTGGGCGTGACCGACATCGAGCACCATATCGAGGATGGCTCTCCGGCCAAGGTGATCCTGCAGCAGGCCGAGTACCACGACGTGGACATGGTGGTGATGGGTTCGCGCGGGCTGGGTGGCCTGCAGGGGCTGCTGTCCGGCAGCGTGTCGCACAAGGTGCAGCAGCTTGCCCGCTGCATCGTGGTGACGGTGAACTGAGCCCGGCTTTGTTGCGATGTCGCGGTTATCGGTCGATCTGCACGAGTGCTTTCGCAATGGCCGCCGGATCGACGCCGAGCTCAACGGTGCGATCGAGCAGGCCTGCGATAAGCGCATCAAGACGGTAGAGATTATCCACGGGAAGGGCAGCGGGCAGTTGAAGAAGCGCGTGCTGCGTTTCCTGCAGCAGCCGGAGATCAAGGCCCGCTACCACCGTGTGGAGAAGGACTCGAAGAACCACGGCCGGCTGTTCGTGCATTTCAAGCACTGAGCAGGCCGTTCCCTCTTTTCCGCTGTAGGAGGCCAGCCCTCTGGCCGATGGGTTGTGCCGGCGCTGGATCGGCCAGAGGGCTGGCCTCCTACAGGGGGTAGGGGCTTACGGCTTTTTGCCGCCCAGCTTGCGCTCGGCGAGTGCGTAGCCGAGGTCGATCATCTCGGCGGCGCGGTGGAAGTCGAACACGCCGCAGGCGTTGACCGGGACCTCGATCAGGTGCTCCGGGTTGTAGGCGGCGATGCGAAAGCGCGCGATGGTGCCCTGCATGGCCTCGATGGAGTGGGAGACGATGTCGATCAGCCCCAGTGCGCGGGCCTCCTGTTCGCGGCTCAGACTGGGGTCGGTCTCGCCCAGGCCCAGCTTGTCCTGCCAGTCCTGCAGCCAGGTGCCGACCCGGTCGGGCAGGGCCTCGGCCAGGCGGTGATTCAGCAGGCCCCGGCTATCTGGTGCGCCCACGTGCGAGTCGGAAGTCCCGGTGCGTTCGGGGCGGATCAGTTCTTCGCCGACGCGGCCATTCAGGCTGACCGCCAGGGTGATGTCGGTGTCGTCGTTCAGGGTCGGCGCGATCGGGACCGGGTTCAGCAGGCCACCATCCACCAGCAGCCGCCCCTTGTGGCGCACCGGGGTGAACACGGTGGGGATGGCAATGGACGCCCGGATGGCGTCGAACAGGGAACCGGTGTTCAGCCAGACCTCGCGTTCGCGCTCGATGTCGGTGGCCACGGCGGTAAACGAGATCGGCAGCTGTTCGATGTCGGTGTCGCCGAGCATGGCGCGCAGCTTCTCGATCAGGCGGTCGCCGCGAATCAGGCCAGCGCCGCGAAAGGAGAAATCCAGCAGCCGCCAGACATCCTGGCGGCGCAAGGTTTTCACCCAGTCCTCGTAGGCGTCCAGCTGGCCGGCCGCGTAGATGCCGCCGACGACCGCGCCCATGGAAGCGCCCGCGATGGAGCGGATCTGGTAGTCCGAGTGTTCCTCCAGCCAGCGGATCACGCCGATCTGCGCCAGGCCGCGGGCGCCGCCGCTGCCAAGGACCAGGGAGATGGACTGGGGCTTTCGCGTCATGGTGGCCGCCCTGCCTGTCTGGGGTGTTGGGGGGAACGCGCCGATCGCTTCGCGGAGCTGCTGTTACCGGTTTTCCTTGAGGATATGTTGGGGGTGTGACGGGATTTTTCCAGCGTAGAGGCCTGGTTCCAACGAATGGGTCTCACGGCAGGGGGTTCGCCTGCAAGCAGGCTCCTATAGGGGGTGGTGTGCGGCGATGGGGGCTATTCGGGGGAGCGGTTCGGGTCCAGGAGGTGATCGTGCAGGGCCTGGGCGGCTTCGCCGGCAGGTTCTTCCACCCGCAGCTGCCAGACGTGGGCCGGGTGATCCGGTGACCATTCGCTGAAGACTACCAGCCCGGTGTACGGGCCGCGCCCGCGGATGGTGCCCAGCGTCAGGCGGCCTTCGGTATCGCCGAACAGGTGCACCTCGAACTCGGCGGCGGGCGGCGGCAGCCTCCAGTGTCCATCGCGGCCGGTCTCGCGGAAGGCTTCGTCGGAGGGTTCGGCGTCGTCGCCGAAGTGGCGGCGCAGCAGCGGTACCGACAGTCGGTGCGGGAGGCCCAGTACGGTCTCGATGCCGCTGCGGCCGTGGTCCACCGCCTGGGCGGCGGACTCCAGCGGGTCGCGTGGGGCCAGCCATTTCTGCAGAAGTTTGCGCATGCCGGGATGATCCGCATGCCGGCGCCGGTCTGCAAGCGGAGGTGGTCGCGTGACGGCTTGGAGGGGTGCGGCTGTAGGCGTTACCGTGCGGGCAGGTTACTCAAAAGGAGCCAGTCATGGGTTTTGCACTGTCCGAGATGCAGCTGTCGAGTTCCGCGTTCGGCCCCGGCCAGCCGATCCCCAAACGCCATAGCGGGGAGGGCGAGGACACCTCGCCGGCGCTGCAGTGGCACGGCGTGCCGCAGGGTACCCAGTCGCTGGCGGTGATCTGCCACGACCCGGATGCGCCGCTGATCCAGCCGGGCACTTATGGCTTTGTGCACTGGGTGCTGTACAACCTGCCGCCGGATCTGGATGGCCTGTCCGAGGCAACCGATCTGGGCGCGACGGGCCAGACGGATTTTGGTCGCACCGGCTATGGCGGGCCGATGCCGCCCGAGGGCCACGGCAAGCATCACTACTTCTTCTGGCTGCTGGCGTTGGACGCCGACCTGCAGCTACCGCCGGGGTTGACCCTGTGGCAGTTCCTGGAACACGCCGAGCCCCACGTGATCGGCATGAATCGCCTGGTGGGTACCTATCAGCGGGGCTGAGGCCTTGTAGGAATGTCTTGTGGGAGCCGGCTCGCCGGCGAAGCCCCTGCCAGAGTCGGAAGCGAGCAGGGGCATTCGCGTGCAAGCACGCTCCCACAGGGGCCCTATCTGCTTGTGACGGTTCGGTCTTGACCGGGTGGGGCGGCGGGCGCACGATATGTACCACTTTATGTACGTTTCGGGTAACTGGCGATGACGACGCTGACGGCTACCGAGGCCCGCAAGGGTCTGTTTGACCTGATCAAGGGCGTGAACGAACAGCACGCGATCTACCACATCCGGCATCGCAACGGCGATGCGGTGCTGATGTCGGAAGACGAGTACGCCAGCCTGATCGAGACCCTGGAACTGCTCTCGGAACCCGGCTTCCGGCAGGAATTCGAGCAGGGCCGCCGCGAGGCGGATGAGGGCGATACGCTGGGATTCGAGGAGGTGTTCGGGGAGAAGCAGTGACCTGGACCATTCGGTTTACCCGTCAAGCCGAGAAGGACTTGCGGCGTCTGACGCCGAAGCTGCGTGACAAGGTGAAGCAGATCCTGCGCAACCGGGTGGCGGTCGACCCGTACTGTGGCAAGGCGCTGGTTGGTGATCTGCGCGGATACTACTCCCTGAGGATCAGCTACAAGGACCGTCTGCTGTACACGATTCGGGACGAGCAGTTTTTGGTGATCGTGATCCGGGCGCGTACGCATTACGGCGAATAGCCTTGTAGGAATGTCTTGTGGGAGCCGGCTCGCCGGCGAAGCCCTGCCAGAGTCGGGCGCGGGCAGGGGCTTCGCGTGCAAGCACGCTCCCACGGGGCACGCTCCCACGGGGGCAGGGGGCGGAGCGGATGCCATCCACAAAAAAGGCCCGGCCGAGGAAACTCGGGCCGGGCCTTTTGCGTTCCCGGGCGGGTGCCCGGGGCGGCGTGAGGTCGCTTAGTAGCGGTAGCCGAAGGCCTTTTCGAACTTGTCGGCGAACTCGTCGGCGGTGAAGTGGTGGTTCTGGGTGCCGGAGTGGGCGATCTTGATCGAGCCGATCAGCGAGGCGATGCGGCCGGTGGTCTCCCAATCAAAGCCCTTTTCCAGGCCGAACAGGATGCCGGCGCGGTAGGAGTCGCCACAGCCGGTCGGGTCCTTGATTGCGGCCGGCTCGACCGACGGGATGGTGATCTTCTTGCCGCCGGTGTAGATGTCGGAGCCGTCGCCGCCACGGGTGACGATCATCGCGTCCACCATCTCCGCCAGCTGTTCCATGCTCATGCCGGTGCGATCGGCGGTCAGCTGCGCCTCGTAGTCGTTGAACGCGGCGTAGGTGGCGTTCTCCATGAAGCGCTTCAGGTCGTCGCCGTCGAACATCGGCAGGCCCTGGCCCGGGTCGAACATGAACGGGATGCCGGCGTCGGCAAACTGCTGGGCGTGCTCGATCATGCCGTCACGGCCGTCCGGGGAGACGATGCCGACCTTGATGCCGTCGGCGTCGGTGACCTTCTGCTGGTGCGAGAAGCCCATCGCGCCCGGATGGAAGGCGGTGATCTGGTTGTCGTCCTGGTCGGTGGTGATGAAGGCCTGACCGGTGTAGGTGTCCCGTAGCTCCTTCACGAACTTGCGCGAGATACCGTGCTTGTCCATCCAGTCGGCGTAGGGGGCGAAGTCGCCACCCACGGTGGCCATCACGGTCGGGTCCGCGCCCAGCAGCTTCATGTTGTAGGCGATGTTGCCGGCGCAGCCGCCGAACTCGCGACGCATGTCCGGGACCAGGAAGGACACGTTCAGCATGTGCACCTTGTCCGGGAGGATGTGGTTCTTGAAGCGGTCGGGGAACACCATGATGGTGTCGTAGGCCATGGACCCACAGATCAGAGCGGACATGTTGACTCCTTGCGTTGTTGAAACGGGTTGGCGTGGCGTCCAAAAAAGACGGCACAGCGGCCTGGCGGCGCGCGATTTCGGGGTTCGCTGCGCGCCCGCAACAGGCCGGACGGTGCGCATAGGGTAAATATTTGGGCGCAAAACAACAAATCGGGTACTCGCGCGACGTCGTTCGTACCACCGTCATCGCGAGTCGCGAAGCTCTCGCTCCCGTCATTGCGAGGAGCCGAAGGCGACGTGGCAATCGGCCAAAGTTGTCTGCACGCAGGAACAGGCGGCTTCGGATGGAGATCGCCACGTCGCTTCGCGACTCGCGATGACGGGAGCGGGGCAGCGCCGCGCCGAAGGCTTTGTGGCAGCATGGAGCTATTGCCGCGAGCGAGGGCCTGTCCGATGAAACCACGCGTCCTGATCCCGATCCTGATTATTCTGCTGTTGCTGCTGAGCCTGTGGTCCATGAGCCTGGATGGCGAGGGCGGCATCCTGCCGAGCGCACCCGAGCCGGGGACTTCGGCGCCGCCGACCACGCATCTGGTAGCCGCTCCCGCATGAGCGCGTCACCGGCCCCTGCGGCTACGCAGGAGGTGATCTTTCGCGCGGCGGGGGTGACGAAGGTCTACCGCATGGGCGAGGTGACCATCCACGCCCTGCGCGGGGTGGACCTGGAGCTGTACACCGCCGAACTGGTGGTGATGCTGGGGGCCTCGGGCTCCGGCAAGTCGACGCTGCTGAACATCATGGGCGGGCTGGATACCGCGACCGAGGGCGAGGTGCGCTACCGCGACCAGGATCTGGCGCAGGCCTCCGAGCGCACGCTGACGGCCTTTCGCCGTGACCATGTCGGCTTCGTGTTCCAGTTCTACAACCTGATCGCCAGCCTGACCGCGCGCGAGAACGTGGCGATCGTCACCGAGATCTCGCGCGACCCCATGCCGCCGGAGGAGGCGTTGGCGCTGGTCGGGCTGGAGGACCGCATGGACCACTTCCCCTCGCAGCTCTCCGGCGGCGAGCAGCAGCGGGTGGCCATTGCCCGCGCGATCGCCAAGCAGCCGGCCGTGCTGCTGTGCGACGAGCCGACCGGTGCGCTGGACTCGAAGACCGGCATCCGCGTGCTGGAGGCCTTGCAGCACATCAACGAGCGCCTGGACACGACGGTGGCGATCATCACCCACAACGCGGTGATCGGCGAGATGGCGGACCGGGTGATCCACCTGAGCGATGGGCGCGTGAGCGAGATCCACGAAAATGCCACGCGCCAGTCCCCGGCCGAGCTCCACTGGTAGCGACCGCGGCCGACCATGCGCGCCCTGAACCGCAAGATCCTGCGTGATCTCGGTCACCTGAAGGGACAGGCGGCGGCGATCGCGCTGGTGATCGCCAGCGGCGTGATGACGCTGGTGATCGCCGTGACCAGCCTCGATGCTCTCACGATCACCAAGGACCGCTTCTACTCGGAATACCAGTTCGCCGACGTGTTCGCGGAGATCAAGCGCGCGCCGGAGAGCGCGGTGGAACGCTTTCGGGATACGCCGGGGATCAACCAGATCGAGACCCGGGTGCGGGCCCCGGTGCGCCTGGAGGTCGCCGATTTTGACGATCCCATCCGGGGCACCGTGCTCTCCATACCCGACGGAGGCGAGCCACTGCTGAACCGGCTCTACCTGCGCGAGGGGCGGCTGCCGGAGGCCGGTCGCGAGCGCGAGGCGGTCGTCAGCGAGGCCTTCGCGGAGGCCCACGAGCTGCGGGCCGGCGACTCCCTGCGCGCGATTATCGACGGGCGCCTGACCGATCTGCAGATCAGCGGCATCGCGCTGTCGCCGGAGTTTGTCTATCAGATCAGCCCCACCGACCTGCTGCCGGACTACGAGCGCTACGGCATCCTGTGGATGAACCGCCGCGCGCTGGCCGCCGCCTACGGCATGGAGGGAGCATTCAACTCGGTGGCCGTGAGCCTGGAGGCAGGCGCGGATCCGGCCCCCGTGATCGAGGCGATGGACCGGGAACTGGCGCGTTACGGCGGCATGGGGGCCTATGGCCGCGACGATCAGTTCTCGCACCGCTTTCTGTCCGAGGAGCTGACCCAGCTGCGGGCGCAGGCGGCGATCCTGCCGACCATCTTCCTGGCCGTTGCGGCCTTCCTGCTGAACGTCGTCGTCGGCCGCATCATCCGTTCCCAGCGCGAGCCGATCGCCGTGCTCAAGGCCTTCGGCTACGGCAACGGCGCGATCACCGGGCACTACGCCCTGCTGACCGGCGGCATCGTGCTGGTGGGCTGTGCGCTGGGGCTCGCATTCGGGGCCTGGGCCGCGCAGGGGCTGGCCGGGATCTACGCAGAATACTTCCGCTTCCCGGAGATGAGCTTTCGCCTGCAGGGCTGGGTGATGGTGCTGGCCGTGGGCGTGGCCATGGGCGCGGCCATGCTCGGCACCTTCCGCGCGGTCTGGCAGGCGGTGCGCATGCAGCCGGCCGAGGCCATGCGTCCGCCGGCCCCGGAGCGCTTTCACCGCGGCTGGCTGGAGCGCTCGGCGGCCTGGGGCGCGTTTGACCAGCCGACCCGGATCATCCTGCGCAACCTCGCGCGCCACCGGCTCAAGTCCGTGCTGTCGGTGATCGGCATCGGCCTGTCCGGCGGTCTGCTGCTGATGGGCGCCTACCAGCTGAACGCGGTGACCCAGATGCTGGACACCCAGTACGGCCAGGTGCTGCAGATGGATATCGACCTGCAGTTCACCGACCCGGTGCCGGCGCGCGCGGCCGGCGAGCTGCGTCACGAGCCGGGCGTACTGGCGGTGGAGACCTTCCGCGCGGTACCGGTGCGGCTGATCGGCGTGAACCGCGAGGAGCGCGTGCGCCTGCTGGGCCTGGATGCCGAGCCGCGCCTGCGGCAACTGCCGATGGGCGGCGGGCGCGGCCGACTGCCCGACGAGGGCATCCTGCTGACCGACTACCTGGCCGAACAGCTCGGGCTGCGCGTGGGCGACCCGGTGGAGGTAGAGATCCTGGAAGGCCGTCGCCGCACGGTCACGGTGCCGCTGGCCGGTGTGGTAGAGGAACCCATCGGTGTCGGCGCCTATATGTACCGCCCGGCGCTGAACCGCCTGATCGGCGAGGGTCCGGCGGTCTCCGGTGCCTGGCTGCTGACCGACCGCGCACAGGAGGATGCGCTGTTCCGCAGCCTGTCCGACCGCCCGCGGGTCGCCAGCGTCGGGCTGATCGCGGAGGCCGAGAGCAACATCCGCCAGTACATCGGCGAGACCGTCATCGTGTTCGCGATGGTGTTCGTCGCGCTGGCCGTGTCTATCGCCTTTGCCGTGACCTACAACAACGCGCGCATCACCTATGCCGAGCGCGCTCGCGACCTGGCCACGCTGGAGGTGCTGGGCTACTCGCGCGGTCAGGTGAGCTGGATCCTGCTCGGCGAGATCGCGGTGCTGACCCTGGCCGCGATCCCGGTCGCCTGGCTGACCGGAACCGGGTTCGCCTGGTTGCTGAATCAGGCCTTTGCGATGGACCTGTTCCGCGTGCCGCTGGTGATCACGCCGCAGGCCTACGGCTTCGCCGCCCTCGGCATCCTGGTCGCGGCCAGTCTGACCGCCTTCCTTGCGTGGCGGCGCCTGCAGCAGCTCGACCGCGTACAGGCCCTGAAGGCGGCGGAGTAGCCCTCGGCAGCCTTTGGGGGCTTCGCCCGGCCGCCTGCCTCGTAGTAGCTGATCCTGGTTCGGCATCGGGTGTTTACGTTGGCTTTGGTCCGCCGCCTGCCCGGCGCTGACTCGCCAGCGCGCCGCGAGGTACTTCTTTGCTCGTGCAAAGAAGTACCCAAGAAACACGCCCGACTGCCGCGACCCCGGCCCGCTG
>NZ_KB905910.1:0-177979 GCF_000381105.1 Thioalkalivibrio sp. ALE12
GGGCCCATCACAAGCACATGAAGAGCACCAACATGCTCGAGCGGCTGAACGAGGAGATCCGCCGCCGGACCCGGGTGGTCCGGATCTTCCCCAACACCCACAGCTGTCTACGCCTGGTACGGGCCCTGGCCGTCGAAATCCACGAAGGCTGGCTGGAGGACAACCGCTACCTGAACATGGATCTGCTCAAAGAGCACAAGAAAATCCTGCTGAGGCAGGCCGAGGCCGCCTGAGCCATACCGACCAACCGAACATGGCTGACTCACTTCTGCACAACTTGACGCACACAACCCGCTGTGGTTGGGATGACCGGGGGGGAACCTTGGGGGTAGGGCATCCAGGGTGTTGGTCTGGCGTATGGCCGGAGGGCGGGCAGAAAAAAGGGCTCCGCGGAGGGAGCCCTTAACTCGGTGACCCCACAGGGGGGGGTGGCCACCAAGGCTGTTGGTGGTGCGTGTTATGCGGCCTGGCGGTGGGTGCTGTTGGAGCGGCGGCGCATGCCACCGACGCCGATGAAGCCCGCCAGGATCAGGAGGGACAGGCCCATCAGCGCCAGGGTACCCGGCTCCGGCACCGCGAAGCGCAGGCTGCCGTCATGGGTGGACTGGGTTTCGCTGAAGAGGCTTTGCCCTTCGCGCTCGTCGCCGTAGACGTTGTTGGCGTCATCGCCGAAGAAGGTCACGGGACCCGGTTCCTGGATGGTGCCGGCGCTGGCGAAGGCCGAGACGATGAACGTCGGGGCGCCTTCCTCGTCCTCCAGCAGATCGGCGAAGTCGATGCCGTCGGCGGTGAACCAGAAGCCCGGCAGTACGTTCACGACCTGGAATTCGAAGGTGAAGGTCCCTTCGATGAAAGCGCCGCCCGCGCTGTCGAACTCCAGGATGCTGTTGCCGGACACCAGTGCCAGCTCCATCACCTGTTCGCCAGCGCTGAAGTGGGCCGCCGCGGCTTCATAGTCCTGACCGAATCCGGGGTTCAGGTCGGAGACGAAGAGCTGGAAGTTGTCGGTGCCTACCGAGGTGTAGTTGGCGTTGACCACGTAGTTGCCGCCGACGGTATCGGTCCCGGTGACCACCCCGCGCAGTTCATCCCAGAGGAGCCCCATGGAATATGTGGCGCCAATGAAGTCGGGCCCGGACTGGGGTGCTGACCCACCACCCGAGGTGCGGTAGGACGAGGCATCGCCGTAGCCACGGTCATAGAAGACATCGCCGACCTGAACCGGGTTGCCGGGGTCCTGAACGTACTGGAAGGTCTGGGTGTTCAGGTCGAACTGGATGCGGCGGACGTTTTCGACCGAACCGCTGTAGTCCGCGGTGGCGTCGAGGTTGATGTCGAAGTCGATGATCTCTGCCGCTGTCGCCGTGCTCGCGCCGGCGGCGAACATGCCGACAAAGAGCGAAGCGAGAAGTACTTTTTTCGCGTTCATGGGGCTCTCCTGATGCTCAATTTACAGCGATTCAACCATCGCCGGGGTCTGGCCTGGTGGCCGTGTCTGTTGCTTTCGGTTGAATACAAAGCAGGCTCCGTGCCAATTTCCAGGCTCAGGGCGGATGGGTCGCAAGGCATTGAAAAGAACGGAGAAAATTGGGGGTCAGCTGCTGGGCCATGGACCGCGTGATCGCAGGAGGGTCTTCTGGCCGGGGAACTGTAAAGGGTGTCGACGAGCGGGCCGGCTGGATGAGGCCGTCAGGACGCCCGAAACCGGAGAAACCGGTAAAGAATGTGCAAAAACAGAGGGTTGTTCGGATTACTTGGCTTGTAAAGCATCTCGACAGGCCGGCCGCCAGAGGCGCGACCGGGGGCTCGGTCAGGCCGCGCGGGCCCGCGCGAGCCGGTGCCCGACGACCAGCAGGGCCGGGAGGACCAGCAGGTCGAACAGCAGCGCCGCGATCAGCCCGAAGGCGGTCAACCAGCCAAAGGCGGCCGTGGGCTGGAAGTCGGACAGGGCCAGCAGCAGGAACTGGCCCACCAGCACGATGGTGGTGGCGGTGATCGCGCGCCCGCTGCGGCGGAAGCTGCGGGCGAGCGCCCAGGCAACCGGGCTGCCCCGCCCGCGGCGCTGGCGATAGTTGTGCAGGAGGTGGATGGTGTCGTCCACGGCGATGCCGATGGCGACGCTGGCAATCATGGCCGTGGCCATGTCCAGCCAGATGCCGAGCAGGCCCATCAGGGCGAAGATCATCGCCACCGGTGCCAGGTTGGGGATCATGCTGAGCAGCGTCAGCGGGATCGAGCGCCACATCAGCAGCATCAGCAGCGTGATCATCGCGGCTACGGCATACAGGCTGTGCAGCTGCCCCTCGATCAGTAACCGCTCCTGGTCCGCGAACAGTCGGGCCATCCCGGCCATGTCCCATTCCAGGTCGGCCGGAGGGTTAGCCTCCAGATGGTCGCGCAGGTCGTCCATCAGTGCGTTGATGGCCCGCGCCCCGTGGGCGTTCAGGTTGAGCAGGATGCGGCTGCGTTCGAAGTCGCGGTCCACCGCATCGAACAGGTCGCGGCCGTCGTAGATGAACAGGTACTGGGCGACCAGGTTGGGGTCGTCCGGGATGCGCCGGAAGGCCGGGTCTTCCTCGTTGAAGGCCCAGTGCATCTCGGCGACGAGATCCGGCAGGGACAGGCTGTAGTCCACCTCGGGGCGCTGGTCCAGCCAGTCCTGCACGCGCTGGATGGCCAGCATCCGTTCCGGATCCTGCAGGCTGTCCCAGTCCGGCCCGTCGAACACCACCTCCAGCGCCATCACTCCGGAGAGTTCGCGCTCCACCGCACGGGTCGCCTGGGTGATCGAGTGGTCGTCGTCGAAGAAGGCGTAGAGATCGGTCTCGACCTCGACCTGCCGGATCTGCGGGATCGCCAGGGCCACCAGGATGGCGGTGGCCAGCAGGACCCAGCCGGCCCGACGGATCGCCAGGTGTGCCGCCAGCGCGGTGAAGCGGTCGAGCAGGCGCAGGCCGCGCTGCGGGGCGAGCCAGTCGCCGCGATCCCAGCGCACCATGATCGCCGGCAGGAGCAGCAGTACGACCGCCGCGGCGAGGAGCACGCCGAAGGCCCCGATCAGACCGAAGGTCTCGATCGGCCGGATGCTGCTGACCTGCAGCGACGCCAGCCCCGCCGCGGTGGTCAGCGCCATGAACGCGGTGGGACGGGCCACGGCGGCCAGCGCCGCCTCCACGCGCGCGCGCCCCCGGTGGCCGCGCTGCGCGGCATGCAGCAGGGCGTTGAAGAAGTGCATCAGCATCGCCACCGTCAATGCGGTCAGCAGGGGCGGCAGGATGGCGGAGATCAGTGTGAACGGCCGGTCGAGCAGGATCAGCAGGGCGATCGCGGGCCCGGTGACCGCGCTGATCGTGGCAGCGGACAGCACGACCACCAGCGGGCGCCGGAACAGCCACCACAGCAGCAGGAGGCTGATGGTCATGGTGCCCGGAACCAGGAAGGCGAGGTCCTTGACCATCGCCCGGAGCTGCGCGACATCCAGGGCGATATGGCCGGCGATGGCGGTCAGATCGCCTTCCAGGTCGTGCTCGGCGATCCGGTCGCGGAGCAGGCGTTCCAGCTGCAGGCGCTGCAGGCTGTTTTCCAGCGCGTGCGGGCGCACAACCACCGCCAGCGCCTCGCCGCCGGGGCCGGCCACCAGGCCGGGGGCGAAGCGGTCACGCAAGACCCGCTCGCGCCATTCATCGGCCGTGCGCTCGTCCAGCGCGCGGCCGTCCACCAGGCGGTCCACGGTGAAGCCGTCGGTCGTGGCCCGGATGTGGTCCAGGGTGGTGACCGACAGGACCCGTTCGACGCTTGGGTCGGCCTCCATGTCGCGCACCAGGGCGTCGATGCGTTGCAGGAAATCGGCCTCGAACAGCTCGCTGCCGGTAAACAGGCCGACCAGTACCTGATCCTGAGGGAAGCGTTCGCGCAGTTCGCGATCGAAGGTGACGGCCGCGGCGTCCTCGGGGAAATAGGACTCGGGGGCGTTATCCAGGTTGACCTGCAGGAGAACGGGGCCGGGCAGGAAGAGCAGCAGGGCCAGGATGCCCAGTGCCAGTCGCGGGCGCCCCAGCAACCAGCGCATCAGAACTGCCCCCGCCAGCCGGTGATGAGCATGCGGTTATCGCGGTAGAAGCCCCCGGCCGTGCCCTCGGCCCCGTCCAGCCAGTGCAGGCCGATATAGAATTCCATGGGTTCGCGGGCGATCCATGCCAGTTCCGGGTTCAGGTAGACGTCGCGGCGGTTGAGCCCGATCGAATAGCGCAGGCGCGCCCGCCAGTTGTAGTCGGCAAACGGGCTCTCCAGTTCTCCGGTCAGGAAGTAGCTTTCGCGCGCATCCAGCATGTCGCCGGCGTTCAGCAGGTGCTGGCCGGCCAGCTGGGTGGTCATGCGGAAGTCCCCGTCTCCGGGGAAGCCCTCGGCGCCGACCACCCAGTCGACCCCCTCCACCGTGGTCTGGCGCAGGTCATCCGCGCGGGTCACCGGCACGTCGCTCAGCCAGGCGGCCTCGGCGCGCCAGGTCCAGGCGCCGGTGGCAAAGGCGGTGTCGCCGCCCACCACCCAGGTGCGCGGGTGGACGGCCTCCAGCGTCGGGTCCCCGGGTGGCTGGCCGGCCAGGATGGCCTGGCGGGTGTCGGTATCGAAGCGGTAGTAGGGCTGCGAATGCCGGGCCCGCTGGACGGTGACGGCGAAATCGGCGCCGCGGCCGGAGCGCCCCAGGCGCACGCCGGCGCCGCCGTTGCCGGAGACATCGTCGTCCAGCGCGGCCTGCTGGATCACCGGCGCCAGCGCCGGGTCCTGTGGCAGCCCCAGCAGGCGTCCCCGGTTGCGGTCCACCGGGTGCCAGAGGCTGTCACGGTCGGGCAGCTCCGCCGGACGGAACAGGGGCAGGAAGACCAGGTCGGCATGCCACGGCCCCTGGAAGAATTCCGCGCGGATCGCCGGGTTCGCGCGGCGGCGTTCGCCGTACGGGTCCAGGCCGAAGCGGGTCAGGTCCTTGGTGCTGAGCCGGTCGGTGGGCGGGATCTCGTCCACCCGTCCCCACAGGATGCGCTGGGTGCCCACGGTGACGCGCGTACGATCGCCTCGGTAGCGCAGGAAATTTTCGTCGTAGTCGGCGCGTGCGCGGGTGGTGCTCGGGTAGTTGCCGCCCTGCTGGGCCTGGATGTCCGCGCGCGCGCCCAGGCGCAGCTCCCAGGCCTCGTTCAGGTCGCGGCGGGCACTGACCACGCCGCGGCCGTGCTGCACATGGTCCACGGGACGCCCGGATGTGCCCAGCACGCCCAGTTCGATGCGGGCGTCCTCTACCCGCAGGTCCCAGGCTGCGGCGCCGGTCTGGGTGTCCGCGTCCGCATCCTCGGCCGACTCCTCGCCGAATACGAACGCGCGCTGTGCTTCGTCTTCGGCATCACCGTTTGTGCTGTCGCGCGACGGTGCCGGAGTGTCAGGCGCGGCGTCGCCCGCGGGAGCGGAGGATGCGTCGGCGACGGTTACGGGCTCAGCGGCGGACCCAGCCGTGGGCATGTCCGGGACCTGCAGCACCGCGCCGGCGCGCAGGGTATGCACGTCGCCGTCGAAGGCGTGCGGATTGTGTTCAAACAGGCGCTGGACCATCTCCCGAGTGGGGATGCGCGGGTCCGGGCGCAGGCGCTCGGCCACGCTCCACAGGGTGTCGCTGGCGCGCACGGTGTAGCGGGTTCCGGCGCCCGGGGTGGGCTCGGATTCGGTGCGCGCAAGCTCGTCCGGCGCGGGCGGCTGGAGCGTCGCCCCGGCCTTCAGGCCCTCGGGCCCGCCGTCAAAGGCATCCGGGTTGCGGGCATACAGCGCCTGCGCCATGGCCTGGATGCGGACGGACGGATCGGGGCGCAGATCGCGGGCGATGCTCCAGAGGGTGTCGCCCGGCTGCACGGTATAGGGGGCCGGCGCCGCGGCGGCCAGCGGCATTGGCCCCAGCACCAGCAGCCCGGCGAGCACCGTGGCGCGCCATCCCCTGGGCCGGGGCGTGGGCGCTTCATGGGCGATAGGGGCGCGCAAGGCTCGGGTCCGACAGGCCGCGGAGGGTGAACAGTTCGTCCGGGAGACCGCTATTGTAGGTCACGTCCTCGACCTCGAGGATGGTGGTGCGGCCGCTGGCAAGATCGGTCATGGAGCTGCGGGTTACCGTCCAGTAGCCCTGGATCTCCTCGATCCGCTGTACCTCCAGGCGCTTCGCGGGCTCGTCGCCCCCTTCGTAGAGGTCGATACGCAGCGGCAGGAGGGTCTCCTCGTGGATCCAGCTGACCCGCTTGCTGTAGACGGAGTTGCCGCTGTCCACGGGCACGCTCTCGAGCACGGTGACCGGGGTGCCCTCGTAGGTGTCCTCGCCCAGGATGCGATGGTGGTCCTTGTGCGGTTCGCGGTCTTCCAGGTCCTCGAAGTAGAGCTCGGACTGCACGAAGCTGCCGCCCCGGTTCTCGCTGCTGATGCGGCGCTCGCGCTGGATCGCGGGCAGGTAGAGCCACTGGTCGACATCGCCGCCCGGGTGGTTGTGGACCAGTATGGCCGTGTCGGCAATGTTGCGCGGCGAAGTAAAGCGAATGAGGTTGCGGCTGGCACCGGGCTCCTCGCCATCCAGCCGATATTCGTAGCTTTCGCGCACACGCTCGCGGCGGCCGCCCCCGGTGAGTGTCATGATCCCCCGGGTGACGGCATCGTCCCCGTCCGGGCGCTCGTGGACGGCGCGTGCCAGCTCGCGCGCCGCGGATTCCTCCGCCAGCGCCGCGGCGGGCAGGGTGGCGACCGCGAGCAGGAGGCCCGCGCCGAGGAACATGGCGGTGCGGTTCATCATGGCGTCATTGTACCTCCGGGTTCGCGGCCCGCTGGTGCGCGCGCTGAGCGCGCAGTCGCCGGCGGGCGATCCGGATCAGCAGGCGGTGGAGCGGGTTGCGATTGCCCCCGGGGCGCCAGGTGCGGGCGAGGCGCTGGCGGTAGGCGTCGAAGTGCACGCCCCGCGGGGCCCAGGTCAGCGTACCGCGCCCCAGCAGCAGTTTGAGCACCTCGGTGCCCATGACCCCGGCGCACAGGTCGCAGGCCATCGGGGTGGAGGGGCCGCGGCGCGCCGCCAGGTCGACGGCTGTCGGGTCGGCCAGGTAGCCCATCTGCAGCATCGCGGGCGCCAGGCCGATCATGAATCGCAGGGCCAGTTCCTCGTCGTCCAGGTCGTCGTGCAGGTCGAAGTAGGCGTCGAAGCTCATCCCGTCGGGGCGGAAGTTCAGCAGGGCGGCCCCCATGCCGAGCGGGGCCACCGTGACGGCGGGAATGCCGCGTTCGGCGCAGGCCCGGAAGACCTGGCGCCGGATGTCGAAGGCGAAGAAGTCGAGGCCGTCCACGTAGACATCCACGCCGTCGAGGAAGGCCGCCAGGTTGTCCGCGTGGACGCCCTGCGCAAAGGCGTCGATCTCGAGTTCCGGGTTGATGTCCCGGGCCATCTCCTCCAGCACCTCGACCTTGGGGCGGTCCAGCCGCGACAGGGCCGCGCCGACCTGGCGGTTCATGTTGTGCAGCTCGAAGATGTCGGGGTCGGCGATGCGGAAATGGCCGATCCCGAGGCGCACCAGGGTCAGCAGGTGGGCGCCGCCGACCCCGCCAAGACCGGCGATCGCGATGCGGGCGCCGCGCAGCCGTTGCAGTTCGGCCGGCGTCACCCAGCCAACCGTTCGGGCGAAGGCCGTCTGGTAGTCGAACCCGGAACTCAATGCGCCAACCCGTTGAGTCCCGGTTGCGAGCGTGCCGGTAGCGGCAGGCGTGTCCGGCCGCTCGGGTGGACGACAGGGCGCCCGGGCGCGCCCGGGAAGCGGAGCATCTTCGCGGATGTCACCGCCGGGGAAACACGCGGGGCGCGCAGCAAGGTCGACTCCACGTGCCGGCACAGCTCGCTCAGGGCGCTCGATCGCTGGATGCTTTCGTGTGCCTCGCCGGAGTCGATGTAGAACGCCGCGCGTTTGCCATGATAGTGCACGACCTCGCCGATCTGGGTGAACTCCAGCCCGGTATGCCGCAGGATGCGGGCGAGGGCCGGCTCCATCATCGCGAAGGCATGCTGCTTGCGGTAGTGCACGCAGAGCAGGGTTGCGGCCACGAACAGGCTGACCGCGAGGATCGGGAACACGCGGATCTGGTCGGGCGAGAGTTTCAGGGCCTCGATGTCCCCGATGGGGGTGGCGGCCTCGCCGTTGCGGCGGCGGAACATGCTGTGCACGGCGAGCCGGGACACCTCGCAGACGTTGTCGCGCTCCAGCCGGTCCGGGCGCCAGGGGGTGTCGAAAAAGCTGTCGTGGCAATGGCGCTCCATGGGCAGCTGTCCGATCGGGTCCCGGGTGTCGACATGCACTACGCGCACACAGCCGGCGGCCATCCCGCTGGGCTTGTGCTCCAGCAGGCAGTGCCAGGCCTGGGCGTCGTACGCGTCGACCTCCTTGTGGCCCGGGCAATCCTCCTCCCGCTCGAAGCCGAACTCCTTGCAGTACACCTGGTAGCGAAGATGCTGGATATCCTCCAGGTGTTCCCCGCTGCGCTGGGAGAGATCGAAGTACCGCTTGAAACCGCTGACGATCGAGTCGCTTTCCACGACTAGTTTCCTCCTGCTGCAAGCCCCGCCACGTCCGGTGGCGGCCCCCACGCGGCGGGCACCTCCGTCGGATGCGGCGCCCCGCCCGTGGCGGGCTCTTCCCACGCAGTGTAGTGGGGAATCTCCGCCGCTGCCGGGAGTTGCAGGCGCTCTCGCCAGGCGCGCAGGGCCGTGCCCGCGGCCTCGGTGTGCGCGAGGCACGGGATGCGGGTGCCACGATGACGGTGGGGGGCGCCGCACACCTCGATGGGCAGGCCGTGGCGTCGCAGCAGTCGCACGAGGGCCGGGCGCACCAGGAAGAACATCCGGCGGTAGCCGTGGCGCCGCGCGTACTCCTGCGAGGCCTGGCACAGGTGATAGAGCACCTCGGGCGAAGCCCCGCGCACGATCAGGCGCGACACCTCCAGTGCGGGTTCCCGGGACTGGGCTGCCACCTCGGGAAACAGCCGGCAGTTCGCCGTGGTCGGCAGGGGTTGGTTCCCCGGCAGGATCAGGCGCATGGCGCCCACCCAGCGAGCGTCCGGCGGGCGGCCTTCGTGGCTGATCAGGAAATGCTCGGCATGCTCGTCGTAGGCATCGCGCTCGATGCCTTCCGGGTGTTGTTCGGCGGGTTCGAAACCGGTTTCGCGGCAGTACACCTCGTAGCGCAGGCGGAAATGGATCCGTCGGGCGGCCTCCGAGCGTGCGAGATAGGCGCGGAACCGTCCGGCCCTATTCACGCGCAGAGCCGCATCCGGAACCGGATGCGGCGGGCGGTCGAGGGGGTGTATCCGTACTTCGGTTGGGTGTCGAGTCCGTATTCGGATAATGCATGTTTCTGCTCCCATGGTCCGAGATTGAATGCCGCACCGTTCAGTGCGCGGCATTCGCGAACTGCAGACCGACCCCGCGCGGACTGGAAAACACCACCACGCCGTCGCGCACGCTGCCCTCCGCCACCATGACCCGGATGGGCGTTCCCGGGGGCAGTCGCGGCTGGTAGCGCAGCGGCATGACGCGTGCGCCGTAGCGCGAGATGTCCACCAGCCGGCAGCGCGCCGGTCGTCCCTGCACCCACATCTCGGTGAGTCGGTTGACGATCTCGCGCGGCCAGCGCCGCCGTTCCTCAGGCATCGGGGTGGTTGCCCCGTCGTCCTGTCCCTCGCCGAACTGCCATGCCATGGCCGCGCCCCAGTGCCGTTCCTCCGACGAGCTGGCGTAGATCTGTGCCTGCGCCGGATGCGTGATCGGGGGTGACCCCAGTCGGTCGATCAAGGCCGCCACGAAGCTGGCGGAGACCTGTTCATACTCGCCGACGGTCTCCAGATCCTGGTACAGCTGGCCGTGGACCTCGTCCAGGATGCGCAGGCGTTCCTCCCAGGGTTGATCCGCGATCGCCGGGAACCAGAAGTCCGCGAGCTCCAGTGCCAACTTTTCGTGACTCATCAGCGATCCTTGAGGGTCGGTGCAGGGGCCGCTGCAGGCTTACGACTCTACCCAGTGACCCGGTAGCAAACCCTGTACCAGTTCACAGAACCGCCCGGGATTCATTCGCCTCCGTGCGATCGCCCGCGCCGTGATCTGCGCGTCAGTTCGCCGTATGTAAACAATCCCGACATCTGTGGACAGGTGTGCGCAAACCCACTTGAATGAACCTGGGATTTCCCCAAACCCGGCGGGACCGGCACGACGGTGCCAGAGCCGGGTGGTCCCGGCGCAACGCAGGCGCGTCCGGGGGACAGGTATTCGCTGCAGATCGGCCCGCGGGCGCTCCCATGCGCCAGTGCGGTCGGCGGGAAGCTGGGCCGTATGGAAAAGATCGTTCAAGAGCTCTGGCAGCATGTGCGGGGCACCTGGCGCAAGCGCTGGTGGATCCTGCCGATTGCCTGGCTGGTCTGTATCGGTGGCTGGGCCTACGCCCACAACCTGCCGGATACCTACCAGGCGGATGCCCGGATCTACGTGAACACCCAGTCGGTGCTGGACCCGCTGCTGCGCGGGATGACGGTACGCCCGAACACCGAGCAGCGCCTGCGCATGATCACGCGCACCCTGCTCAGCCGCGACAACCTCGAGGAGATCGCCCGCGAGAGCGATCTCGATGTGCTGACCGGAAACGCCAGCCTGGATGCCCAGGTGGCATTGCTGCGTTCGCGGCTGACGCTGGAGGGGGGCGAGCGCGACAACATCTACAGCGTCCGCTTCCGCCACAGCAACCCCGAGGTCGCCTACCGTGTGGTCCGGGAGACGGTTGACCTGTTCATGGCCCGCGGCATGGGCGACTCACGCCTCGACCTCACCACTTCGCAGCAGTTCATCGAGCGTCAGTTGGAGAACTACGAACAGCAGCTGCAGGAGAAGGAGGCCGAGATCGAGCAGTTCAAGCGCGACAACGCGCGCTTCCTCAGTGGCGATGGCAACTTCTACTCGCGGCTCGAGCGCACCCGTGACCAGCTGCAGCAGGCCCGGCTGCAGCGCCGCGAGGCCGAGAGCCGGTTGCAGACACTGGAGCGGCGGGCCCGTGAAGGCCGGGCCAGTGGCCTGGGGGGCTACGAGAACTCGGAACTGGACCGGCGCATCAGCGAATTGCAGGAGAACATCGACGCGATGCGGCTGCGCTACACCGATGAACACCCGGACGTGGTGTCGTCGCGCCGCATCCTCGTCGAGCTGGAGGAGCGCCGGGAACGGGAGGCGCAGGAGTTCGCGCGCAACCCGCAGGCCATCCAGCGCCCGGGCAGCAGCAACGAGGCGCTGCAGAACGCGATCTCCGAAACCGAAAGCGAGATCGCCTCGCTGACCACCCGCATCGCCGAGTTCGAGGAGCGGGTGGCGCGGCTGGAGGGCGATGTGGACCGCGCGCCGGCGGTGGAATCCGAGCTGACTTCCCTGACCCGCAACTACGACGTGCTGCGCAATTCCTACCGCCAGCTGCAGGACCGTCGCGAGCAGGCGGTGATGTCCGAGGCCGTGGAGAGCCAGACCGACGCGGTCGATTTCCGGGTGCTGGAGCCGCCGCGCCAGCCCACCGCGCCGGCCTCGCCGGATCGGCCCATGCTGGCCACCGCCGTCCTGCTGGTCGGCCTGGGAGCGGGCACCGGATTTGCCTTCCTGCTGTCGCAGCTGCGGCGAACCATCAGCAGCAGCCAGCAGCTGGCGGCGGTGACCGGCCGCCCGGTCCTCGGCAGTGTCTCGCGCGTGCGCACCCCGATGACCCGGCACCGGCGGCTGTCCGAGCTGGCCGTGTTTGCGGCGGCACTGGGGACCCTGGTGCTGGTCTACGCCGTGGTCATGGGGCTCTATGCGACCGGGTCCGAGTTCCTTCTGGACGAGCTCATGGGATGGCTGCGATGAGGGTGCCGGGCGGGTTCGCCGGGCACGTTTCCGGTCATCGCCGGGCGCACCGACTATCTTTCAGGGAACGGGCCGATTCGACGCAATCGGTTGCCGGCAGGGGGCAGACAGCGCGATGAGCATTATCGAGAAGGCACTGGACAAGAACCGGGCGCGACAGCCGGTCCCCGAAGCCAGGGCGGAACAGGCGCCGGCCCCCGAAACCGCGACACCCGAGCCCGAACTTCAACGGGCGCCGGTATCACAGGAAGTCAGCATCGATTTTGCCTGGCTTCGCAAGCAGGGGCTCATCGTGCCCGGGGATCAACGCTCCAGCGTGGCGGAAGAGTTCCGCATGATGAAGCGCCCGCTGCTGAACAACGCCTTCGGGCGCCACGCGGCAATGCGCGTGCCCCGCGGTCGGCTGATCATGATCACCAGCGCCCTGCCTGGGGAAGGCAAGACCTTCACCAGTGTGAACCTGGCCCTGAGCATGGCGATGGAGCTGGAGCGCACGGTGCTGCTGGTGGATGCCGATGTCGCGCGCCCGGCCGTTCCCCGCACGCTAGGTTTCAAGGCCGACCTCGGGCTGATGGATGTGCTCAGCGAGCCGGATATCCAGATCCCCGATGTCCTGCTGCGCACCAACGTGGAGAACCTGACCGTTCTGCCCGCGGGCCGTCCGCACGGGCGTTCGACCGAGATCCTGGCGAGCGACGTGATGCGGGATCTGGTCGACGACCTGCACGATCGCTACGAGGACCGGATCATCCTGTTCGACTCCCCGCCCCTGCTGGCGACCAGCGAGCCGGGTGTGCTCGCGACCCACATGGGACAGGTGGTGATGGTGGTCGAGGCCGATCGCACGCCGGCCAGCACGGTGGAGCGGGCCATGCATCAACTGGATTCCTGCGGGGTCGTGCTCACCTCCCTCAACCGTGCGACGCCCGGTATCGGCATGGGGGGGCAGTACTACGGGGGCAGCTACTATGGCAGCGAGCGTGATCATGTCGCCGGCGCCCCGTCCCGATAGCCCCCGGGGCCCGGCGATGGCCCGTCGGTGGTGGCTCGGCGCGGCCGTGGTCGTGCTGGCGGTGCCCGGCAGTGCGCAGGCCGTCGACTGGACGTTCACTCCGCGGGTCACGGTATCCGCGGAGGTGACCGACAACGCCCGCCTGGCCCCGCGGGGGCAGGAGGAGGCCGACCTGATCGGCACGGTCGCGCCCGGGTTCACGCTGCGCGGCGAAGGCGCGCGCAGCGACACCCGCATCGACTACCGCATGAACTCGCGTTTCTATGCCGACGATACACGCCAGGACCGCACGACCCATTCCCTGCGCGGCCGCACGAACTGGGAGCTGGTGGACGACACCTTTTTCGTCGATGCCGGGGCCTCGCGTACCGAGCAGGCGGCCTCGATCCTCGGGCCGGTCGGGATCGGGGGCAGCACCCCGCGCGAGAACCTGCAGGAGACCACCACCTACAGCGTCTCGCCGATGCTGCGCACCCGCTACGGCAGTTTCGCCACTCAGGAGATCCGCTACACCTACGGCGAGAACCTCTACCACCGCAGCAACCGCCAGGACAGTGACTTCCACCGGGGTGAATACGTCCTCGACAGCGGGGCCGCCTTCAACCGCCCCTTCTGGCAGGTCGCCGGGTTCTACGAGAAGGAGCGCTTCGAGGATGGCCTGGAGGGCGAGTTCGGGGAGGTCAGTGGGACCCTGGGCTACCGGTTCGGGCGGTCCCTGCGCCTGTTCGGCGTGGTCGGCGAAGAGTTCAACGACTATGCCACCACCCGCGAGGACGATGATGGAAGTTTCTGGCAGGTAGGGGCGGGTTGGGCCCCAACCCGGGTCACCAACATCGAGGCCCGCTACGGCGAGCGCTATTTCGGCAAGAACCGGTCGCTTTCGGTGGACCACCGCAGCCGCCGCGCCACCTATCGCCTCAGCTATAACGAGGGCATCAACTCGACCCGCCAACGGGGCGGCCGGCAGTGGGATGCCCTGGCCGATGAACTGGGTGTGTCCGTTGACGAGCTGTTCTTTCTGGCAGGGGTCTTCGGTCCGGACTTCATCGATCTGCTCCTGGCAGACTTCGGCCTGACCGATGAGGCGTTCGTGGAAGGCTTCTACCTGACCCGAACCTGGCGCGCCGGCTGGAGCTACGACACCGGTCGTAGCGTGTTCGGCGTCAACCTGATCCAGACCGAGCGCGAATCCGAGACTCAGACCAACGTCGGCCTGTTCGAGGACAACCGCACCCAGCGCGGGGCCAGCGCGTTCTGGCAATGGCGCTACGGTCCGCGCACGACGACCCTGCTGACCACCGGCATCAGCCGGACCGACTTCACCGACAGCGATCGCGAGGATGACCTCTGGTTCCTGCGTGCCAGTGTCAGCCGGCAGTTGACGCCGGATACCAGCGCCAGTCTGGCCTACCGGCACCAGCGCCGGGATTCGAACGCCGCGGCCAACGAGTACCGCGAGAACGCGATCATCGGCACGCTGACCCGGGAGTTCTGAGGCATGTACGAGGAATTCTATGGTTTCACCGGCCGGCCCTTCGCGCTGAGCCCCGATCCGCGGTTCTTCTACGCGAGCAAGGGCCACAGCCGGGCGATGGCCTATCTCGAATACGGCGTGCAGCTGGAGGAAGGCTTCATCGTCATCACCGGCGAGGTCGGGGCCGGCAAGACCACCCTGGTGCGCAGCCTGTTCGAGACCCTGAGCGACAAGCCCCTGGTGGCGGCCCAGCTGGTGAGTACACAGCTGGACGCCGAGGACCTGCTGCGCTCGGTCTGCCTCGCCTTTGGGCTGGAGGATGCCCCGAATCACAAGGCCGGGCAGCTGCGCCGCCTGGAGTCCTTCCTGCACGACACGCGGGCCCGGGGCCAGCGCGCGCTGCTGGTGGTCGACGAGGCACAGAACCTGGGCCCCGACGCCGTGGAAGAACTGCGCATGCTGTCCAACTTCCAGGGCGAGGACGGCCCCCTGCTGCAGAGCTTTCTGCTCGGTCAGCCGGAGTTCCGGCGCCTGCTGCGCAGCGAGAACATGCAGCAGCTGCGCCAGCGGGTGATCGCGACCTACCACCTCGGCCCGATGGACGAGGACGATACGCGCGCCTACGTCGAGCACCGGCTCGCGCGGGTGGGCTGGAATGGAAGACCGCATTTCGACGACGACATCTGGCCGCGCATCCACGACTACACCAGCGGCATCCCGCGCAAGGTGAATACCTTCTGCGATCGCCTGCTGCTGATGGGGTATCTGGAGGAATGTGCCGATCTGGATGCGGCACGGGCGCAGCAGGTGATCGACGAGATTGAGGAGGACCTGGAGGGCGTGCTGCTGGACGAGACGCCCCCCGCCGCCGGTTCATCGGGGCCGCGCCGGGAGGCGCACGCGGGCACGGACGACCAGGGCGACCAGGGCGACCCGGATCAGGCCGTCGCCAGCCAGGTCTCCATGCTGCGCATCGAACAGGATCTCGAGGCGCTGGAAGAGCGCCTGCACCGGATCGAGCGCAACCTCCTGGTCAACTTCCGCGTGACCCAGGAGGTGCTCAAAATCGTGCGCGACGAGGGCTACGAGCCGGAGTCCTTGTCCCCGGTTCCCAGCGCCGTACGGTCGTAGGGGCGGAGCCTCGTCATGCAGCCGAAAAACGCCCATCGGCCCAATGCTCTGACCGTCGATGTCGAAGACTACTTCCAGGTCTCCGCGCTGGCGCCGCAGATCCCGCGCGACTCCTGGGATTGTCGTGAGTGCCGTATTGAGCGGAACCTCGATCGCATCCTCGACCTGTTCGAGCGCCGTGGGGCGCACGCCACCTTCTTTACCCTGGGCTGGATTGCCGAACGTTACCCTCAGGCCATCCGGCGTATCGTCGAGGCCGGGCACGAACTCGCCAGCCATGGCTATGGCCACCAGCGGGTAACCGACCTCAGTCCCGAAGCCTTCCGCGCTGACGTTACCCGCGCGCGCGGGATACTGGAGGATCTTTCCGGTTCCCCCATCCGGGGCTATCGCGCGCCGAGCTTTTCCATTGGGGAGGGCAACCTGTGGGCGCTCAGAATTCTGGACGAGACAGGGCATGACTACAGCTCGAGCATTTATCCGGTTCGCCACGACCACTACGGCATGCCGGACGCCCCGCGCGAGCCCCATCGCCCGTTGGAAGGCGGTATCCTGGAACTGCCGCCCGCCACCCTGCGCATGGGCGGCCGAAATCTGCCGGCGGCCGGCGGCGGTTACTTTCGTCTCCTGCCCTACGCCATCTCGCGGCGCGCCCTGCGTCGGATCGAGCAGGTGGATGCGATGCCCGCGGTGTTCTATTTCCACCCCTGGGAGATCGACCCCGGCCAGCCGCGTATTCCCGGCATTACCGCCAAGACGCGTTTCCGGCACTACGTGAATCTGCACCGTATGGAGGCGCGTCTGGATCGCCTGCTGCAGGACTTCACCTGGGATCGAATGGATCGCGTATTCGCTGTCCCCCTCGATTTGCAGGCCCCCGCCCTGACGTCCTCGGAGGGCGCCCGTGTATCAGTCGCCTGAAGACCAGGAACGGATGGCGGCTACGCTGCCCATGCAAGTGTGCACACTCGACGCGACCGGGCATGGGCGCTGGGATGCCTTCGTCGATGGCTGCCCGCAGGCCACGTTCTTCCACCGCGCCGGCTGGGCAACGGTCATGCAGCGCGCCTTCGGGCATCCCGTCTGGTTTTTCTACGCGGAACAGAACGGGGTTATCCAGGGCGTGCTGCCGCTGGTGCGGGTGCGCTCGCGCCTGTTTGGCGATGCCCTGGCCTCGATCCCGTTCGGCGTTTACGGCGGCATTGCCGCGCAGACGCCCACGGCCTTCGAGGCCCTGGATCGGCGTGCCCGGGCGCTTGCCGAAGAGCTAGGGGTGGATTATCTCGAATACCGTCACCTGGAACCGCAGCACCCGGACTGGCCAACCAAGGACAATCTCTATTTCACCTTCCGCAAGGTCATGGAGCCGGAGGTCGAGGCCAACATGAATGCGATCCCCCGCAAGCAGCGCCGCATGGTGCGCAAGGGGATCAAGGCCGGGCTGACCAGTGAATTCGAGTCCGATATCGAGCGCTTCTACCCGATTTTCGCGGCCAATGTGCGCCGCATGGGGACGCCGGTCTTCAGTCGTCGCTACTTCGAGACTCTGCTCGACGTGTTCGGCGACGAATGCCGGGTGCTCACGGCGCTGCACGACGGTGATCCGGTCGCCAGCGTCGTGACCTTTTTCTTCCGCGAAGAGGTGCTGCCGTACTACGGCGCAGGTACGCCCGAGGCGCGCCAGGTCGCGGGCTATGACTTTCTCTACTGGGAGCTGATGCGCCACGCCTGCGAGGACGGTTACCGCATCTACGACTTCGGTCGCAGCAAGCGCGATACCGGCTCGTTCAGTTTCAAGAAGAACTGGGGCTTCGAGCCGCAGCCGCTGTACTACGAATACGATCTGGTCCGCGCTCGCGAGATACCCGACGTCAACCCGCTGAACCCGAAGTACCAGTACTTCATCAAGGCCTGGCAGCGCCTGCCCCTGCCGGTCGCCAACTGGCTCGGCCCCAAACTCGCCCGCTCCCTCGGCTGAGCGAATGGAAGGTCAAGGTCAAGTACGTTTAACAGGAAGAAGGAGAGAAAAGAAGGTTTATGGTGTGGGGTTCGGGGAAAAGCTTGGGTTGGGGCAGCCTTTGGCGTTGGTCTTTACCCCGGGCGCCTCAACCCCAGAACTCTTCCCATCTTCTAACCTCCCTGTGAACCGCTCTTTAGCCGACGCTATGTGAGAGCTGTATCGAACCGAACAATGTTGAAGGGACGGGAGCGAAATGGAATTCGACCCGCTTTCGAAGGAAGTGATTGGCGCCGCGATCGAAGTTCATCGGGAGCTGGGCCCGGGGCTGATGGAATCCGTCTACGAGAAGTGCCTTGCCCATGAACTGCGTGAGCGAGGGATCCGTTGTACCACGCAGGTTGCGATGCCGGTTGCCTACAAGGGCGAAACCATTGATGCGGGGTATCGCATTGACGTTCTCGTTGAGGATTGCCTGATGATTGAACTGAAGAGCGTAGATGAGCTCAGTGGCCTGCACCAGGCGCAGCTTTTGACCTACATGAAACTTGCGCGAGTCGATACTGGGCTCTTGATCAACTTCAACGCCCCTGTTCTCAAGGACGGGATCCGCCGTCTTGAGCGGCGCGGTATTTCAACTGGCTCTTGAAACTCATTCCATGAACCTTCCCTTCTTCAAATCTTCCTGTGACCAACTGCAGTTGGCAGATGCCTGATGGATGATCTTCTTTATCTGGTGCATCGGATTCCGTGGCCGCCGAACAAGGGCGACAAGATTCGTTCGCACCACATCCTGCGCTATCTGGCGCAGCACTATCGTGTGCACCTGGGTACGTTCATCGATGACCCGGCGGATGCGGCGTATCTGCCCGAGCTCAAGCGTATCTGCACGACGGTCTGTGCCCGTCCGCTGCCGCGCCGGCGGGCCCAGTTGCGCGCGCTGACCGGCTTCCTGAGCGGCGAGCCGCTGACGGTGCCGTGGTATCGCGACCGCGAACTGGCACGTTGGGTTAGGACCACGCTGATCCGCCAGCCGGTCGCCTGTGCCGTGGCCTTTTCCTCGGCGATGGCCCAGTACCTGCCGGAAGGGGGCGGGCGAACCCGGGTGGTCGACTTCGTGGACGTCGATTCCGACAAGTGGATGCAGTACGCACCGACGCGGCGCTGGCCCATGAGCGCGGTGTATCGGCGCGAGGGCCGTCGGCTGCTGGACTACGAGCGCCAGGTCGCGCAGGCCAGCGATGCCAGTCTGTTCGTGTCGCCGGCCGAAGCAGACAGCTTCCGCCAGCGCGCCCCGGAGGCGGCGGACCGGGTGCATGCGCTGAACAATGGCGTCGATGCCGCCTTCTTCGCACCCGAGGCGGTGGCGGGTTCGAACCCCTATGTCGCCGGCGCCCGCACCATCGTGTTTTCGGGCGCGATGGATTACTGGCCCAACGTCGATGCGGTGGTGTGGTTCGCCGATCACGTCCTGCCCGGCTTGCGTGCGGAACACCCGGGTGTGGAGTTCTGCATCGTCGGCAGCCGGCCGGCGCCCGAGGTGGCGGCCCTGGCGGCCCGGCCCGGCGTGACGGTGACCGGCTTCGTGGACGACGTGCGTCCCTGGATCGCGCACGCCACGCTCGCGGTCGCGCCGCTGCGCATCGCGCGTGGCGTGCAGAACAAGGTCCTGGAGGCGATGGCGCTGGGGCGTCCGGTCGTGGCCAGCCCGCAGGCCCTGGAGGGGCTGACCGCGACCCCCGGGCACGAGGTCGTCGCGGCGGACGCCGAGCCGCGCGCGTTCCTGGAGGCCGTCTCCGGGTACCTGCGCGCCCCGGACCCGGCGCTGGGGCAGGCGGCCCGCGCCCGGGTGCTGGCGGACTACGACTGGGCGCGCAATCTCGCGCACCTGGGCGAGATCCTGCGGCGTCGCCCGGGCCGCGTGTCGGGTACGGTGTCGATCGAGGAGGCCGCACATGGTCGCTGACGCGCTGAATTCCCGAACACGCGCCCGCGGTTCCTCCTGGTGGTTTGCCGCGCCGGTCCTGGTGCTGGGCCTGGTCGTGCTGGGGTGGATGTTCTACCCGACGTTCGCCTCCATCGTTACGATCTGGAACCGCTCGGACACCTTTGCGCACGGGTTCCTGATCGTCCCCATCGTCCTGTTCCTGCTGTTTCTCAAGCGTCAGGAGGTGCTTGCGCTGGAGCCGCGCCCATCCTGGTGGGCGTTGTTGCCCTTGGTGGGGCTGTCCCTCGTCTGGGTGGCGGGGGAGTTGGTGGATGTGGTGTCGGTGCGCCAGTTCGCGGCCGTGCTGATGATTCCCGCGCTGTTCTGGCTGGTGCTGGGCAACGCGATCACCTGGCGCCTGCAGTTCCCCCTGGCGTATCTGCTGTTCGCGGTCCCGTTCGGCGAGTTCCTGGTGCCGCCGATGATGGATCTGACCGCGGATTTCACGGTGACCGCCGTGCAGCTGACCGGGATCCCGGTCTATCGCGACGGGCTGTATTTCGATCTGCCCACCGGCCGCTGGTCGGTGATCGAGGCTTGCAGTGGCGTGCGCTACCTGATCGCGTCGGTCGCGCTGGGCACGCTGTATGCCCATCTCATGTACCGCAGTCCCTGGCGGCGGATCGTGTTTGTCGGCGTGTCGATCGTGGTCCCGATCGTTGCCAACGGCCTGCGCGCCTACATGATCGTGATGATCGGCCACCTGAGCGACATGGAGCATGCGGCCGGGGTGGATCACCTGATCTATGGCTGGATCTTCTTCGGCGTGGTCATCGCGCTGATGTTCGCGATCGGTGCGTTGTGGCGCGAGGACATGGAGCCGTTGCCGACCCCGACGGTGCCTCCCGCGCAACCCGGGCGCTCCGCGCAGGCGGGTTCGTTCGTTGCCGCCGCGGTGCTGACGGTCGTCCTGGCCAGTGCGGCGCCGCTGTATGCCGAGTGGATGAACCAGCGTGATCTCGGCCCCGTGGCGGGCCTGGGTACGGGCCCGCTGGCACCAGCAGGCTGGCAGGTCCTGGAGGAACAGGATGCCGCCTGGGAGCCGGGGTATCGTGGCGCCCGCGACGGTCGCGGCGGCCTGGTGACGGCCGCCGACGGCGGCGAGCCGGTGGGTATGCATGTGCTGTTCTACCGCGAGCAGTACCGGCACGGGAACATGGTGGGCTGGAGCAATACCCTGGCCGGGCGCGATCGGGCGCTGGAATGGTCGCAGTCGCGTCGCGGCCGGGCCATGCTGGAGGGATACCCCAACCCGGAACGCTTCCTGCTGAACGGTCCCGGGCAGCAGGTGCTGGTGTGGCGCTGGTACTGGGTGGATGGCCGCCTGACCACCCGCCCGCATGAGGTCAAGGCGCGGGAGGCGCTGAACCGGTTATTCGGTGGTCGGGACGATGCCGCGCTGGTGGTGCTCTATGCGCCGCTTGAGTTCGACAACGGCACCGATGCGGCGGAGGCGGCATTGCGGACCTACGCCGCGGATGCCCTGCCCGAGCTGCTCGAACAGCTCGACCACGTCGCGCGGCAGTGACGGGCGCCTCCGTACCCGTGGCCCGGGAGGGTGATCAGCGCCCCTGTGTGGCGCACATCATCCATCGCCTGGATATCGGCGGGATGGAGAACGGGCTGGTCAACCTGATCAATCACATGCCGGCCGATCGCTTCCGCCACGCGATCATCTGCATGACGGACTACACCGACTTTCGCCGACGCCTCGAGCGGGACGATGTCACCCTGCACGCCCTGCACAAGCGCGAAGGCAAGGATCCGCGGGTGCACCTGCGCCTGTGGCGGCTGCTGCGCCGCCTGCAACCGGACATCGTGCATACCCGCAACTTCGGCACGCTGGAGGCGCAGGTGACCGCCGCGCTCGCCGGGGTGCGGGCGCGGGTGCACGGCGAGCACGGCTGGGATGTCGGGGACCTCGACGGCACACGTGACCGCAACCGCCGCCTGCGCCGCCTGGTGCGGCCACTGGTGGGGCATTACATCGCCCTGTCGCAGCACCAGACGGGCTATCTGCGGGAGGCCATCGCGGTGCCCGCGGCACGCCTGTCGCACATCTTCAATGGTGTGGATACCGGCCGCTTCGCGCCGCCGCACGAGGGCTTTGTGTCCCCGTTGCCGCAGGCATTTCGGGACCCCGGCACGTTCGTGATCGGTTCGGTCATGCGCATGCAGGCGGTCAAGGCGCCACTGGATCTGGCGCGGGCCTTTGTCGCGCTGCGCGAGCTCCTGCCGGAGGCCTTTCCGCGCCTGCGCCTGGTGATGATCGGGGATGGGCCTTTGCGTGCCGAGGTCGTTCAGTTCCTGGAGCAGGCCGGGGTCGCGGACCAGGCCTGGCTCCCCGGCGCCCGGGAAGACGTCGCCGACTGCCTGCGGGCGCTGGACCTGTTCGTGTTGCCGTCGCTGGCCGAGGGCATCTGCAACACCATCCTCGAGGCGATGGCGACCGGCCTGCCGGTGGTCGCGACGGATGTCGGGGGCAACCCCGATCTGGTACAGCCCGGGGTGACCGGGGCACTGGTGCCGGCGGGGGATCCCGACGCGATGGCCCGCGCGCTGATGGCCTATCCCGCCGATCCCGCGCGGACCGCACGCGAGGGACAGGCCGCCCGCGCCCGGGCTGAGGCGGCGTTCAGCATGGAGGCGATGGTCACGGGCTACATGGCGGTATACGACCGGGTACTGGCCCGGCGTTAGTTGTGGCGCTAACGCCAGCCGCCCCACGGCGCGAATCGCGGGCGCTCGGTGGCGGGGTTGTCGTTTATTCTGGATTTTCCGTGATGGTGCGAGGGCCCGGCCCGAACCGGTGTCCGCCCGGCGGCACCGCCCAGTGTCGACCTGGCCGTGGATCGCCCGAATGCGACCGACGCCCAGGCAAGGAAGCAATCAGGATCCCTACATGTGCGGCATTACCGGCATCTTCGATCTGCGCGACCGGCGGCCGGTCAATCGGGCCCTGCTGGAGGCGATGAACGAGACCCAGTTTCACCGGGGTCCGGACGAGGGCGGTGTGCATCTGGAGCCGGGTGTGGGGCTGGCGCATCGGCGCCTGTCGATCATCGATCTTGCGAGCGGGCAGCAGCCGCTGTTCAACGAGGACGAGACCGTCGTCGTCACCTACAACGGCGAGATCTACAACTTCCCCGAGTTGACCGCCGAGCTGCAGCAGGCGGGCCATCGCTTTCGCTCCCACTGCGATACCGAGGTGATCGTGCATGCCTGGGAGGAGTGGGGCGAGGCCTGTGTGCAGCGCTTTCGCGGCATGTTTGCCTTCGCCGTCTGGGACCGCAACCGGGATACCCTGTTCCTGGCCCGCGATCGTCTCGGGATCAAGCCGCTGTATTACAGCGCGCTGGCCGACGGGCAGCTAATCTTCGGTTCGGAGCTCAAGGCGCTGATGGCGCATCCGGGGCTGCCCCGGCGCATGGACCCGCATGCGGTGGAGGACTACTTCGCCTTCGGCTACGTCCCGGAGCCGCGCAGCATCTTTCGCGGCGTCCACAAGCTGCCGCCCGGCCACACGCTGACCGTGCATCGCGGGCAGGGCAACCTGAGCGAACCACGCGAATACTGGGACGTGCCGTTTGCGGACAACGGCATCACGCACCTGGACACGGCCGCCGAGGAACTGACCGCCCGCCTGCGCGAGGCGGTGGACATCCGCATGGTGGCAGACGTCCCGCTGGGCGCGTTTCTCTCCGGCGGGGTCGACTCCAGCGCGGTGGTTGCGATGATGGCGGGGCTGTCCGACGACCCGGTGCGCACCAGTTCCATCGGCTTTGCCGACCCGGCCTACGACGAGTCTCGCTACGCGCGCCTGGTGGCCGAGCGCTACCACACCGATCACCACACGCAGGAGGTCGATCCCGACGACTTCGCGCTGCTGGATCGGCTGAGCGGGCTGTACGACGAACCGTTTGCCGACAGCTCCGCTTTGCCGACCTACCGCGTCTGCGAACAGGCGCGCCGGCAGGTGGTGGTGGCCCTGTCGGGGGATGGCGGCGACGAGAACCTGGCGGGCTACCGGCGCTATCGCCACCATCTCGCCGAGGAGCGTCTGCGCGCACCGTTGCCGCTGGGGCTGCGGCGCCCGCTGTTCGGCACGCTCGCAAAAGTCTATCCCAAGGCAGACTGGGCCCCGCGCCCACTGCGCGCGAAGGCGACCTTTCAGGCGCTGGCCAGGGATTCGGTCGAAGGCTACTTCCAGGGCGTCTCTATCCTGCGCGACGACCTGCGCGCGCACTTGTTTTCCCCGGCATTCCGGCGCTCGCTGCAGGGCTACGGCGCGCTGGAAGTCCTGCGCCGGCACGCGGAACGCGCGCCCACCGAACACCCGCTGTCCCTGGTGCAGTACCTGGACATGAAGACCTACCTGCCGGGCGACATCCTGACCAAGGTCGACCGCGCGAGCATGGCGCATGCGCTGGAGGTCCGGGTCCCCATCCTCGACCACCAGCTGGTCGAGTGGATCTCGGGCCTGCCGCCGGAACTCAAGCTGCGCGGCCCCGAGGGCAAGTTCGTGTTCAAGAAGGCCATGGAGCCCTACCTGCCGGAGGAGATCCTGTATCGCCGCAAGAAGGGGTTCTCCGTGCCGGTTGCGGAATGGTTCCGCGGCCCGTTGCGCGAGCGCATGCAGGCCCAGGTCCTCGGCCCGCGCATCGCCGACTCCGGCATCTTCGACATGGATTTCCTCAAGACCCTCGTGAACCAGCACGTCAGCGGCGCCCGCGACCACAGCCCGGCACTGTGGTCGCTGCTGATGTTCGAGGGCTTTCTGGCGCGCTCGGCGGCCTGATGCGGGGGTGATGATGAAAATCCTGCACGTCCTTGATCACTCCATCCCGCTGCACAGCGGGTATACCTTTCGCACCGCCGCCATCCTGCGCGAGCAGCATCGACTGGGCTGGGAGACGTTTCACCTGACCAGCCCCAAGCACGGGGCGGTGGATGCGGACGAGGAGGATGTCGACGGCCTGCACTTCTACCGCACGCGCTATCGCCCGCGGACCCTGCCGGGGCTGGGTGAGTGGGGCCTGATGCGTGCCCTGACCCGACGCCTCGAGACCGTAGCCCGGGAGGTGCGGCCGGATCTCCTGCATGCGCATTCCCCGGTGCTCAACGCGCTGCCGGCCTTGCGGGTAGGGCGGCGTCTCGGCATCCCCGTGGTTTACGAGGTCCGGGCCTTCTGGGAGGACGCCGCGGTGGATCACGGGACCAGCCGCGAACACGGGCTGCGTTACCGCCTGACGCGCGGCTTCGAGACACACGTGTTTCGCCGGGTGGACCATGTGACCACCATCTGCGAAGGCCTGCGCCAGGACATCGTCGCCCGGGGCATCCCTCCGGACCGGGTCACCGTGATCCCCAATGCCGTGGATGCCGAGGCCTTCCGCCTGGGCGGGGCGCCGGATGCCGAGCTGAAGGCGCAACTGGGGCTGGGAGACGCCCGCGTGCTCGGTTTTATCGGCTCGTTCTATGCCTACGAGGGGCTGGACCTGCTGCTGGAGGCGTATCCGCGCATCCGCGAGCAGGCGCCCGATGTGCGTATCCTGCTGGTGGGTGGTGGCCCGCAGGCGGAACGCCTGCAGGAGCAGGCCCGGCGCCTGGGGATCGCCGATCAGGTCGTCTTTGCCGGTCGGGTGCCGCATGACCAGGTGCAGCGCTACTACGATCTCGTCGATCTCCTCGTGTACCCACGCCACTCGATGCGACTGACCGAACTGGTCACCCCGCTCAAGCCGCTGGAGGCGATGGCCCAGGGGCGACTGCTGGTGGCCTCCGGCGTGGGCGGCCACCAGGAACTGATCCGGCATGGCGAGACCGGCTGGCTGTTCCCGGCCGACGACCCGGAAGCGCTGGCAAACACGGTGCTGGACACCCTGGCCCGCGAGCCCGAGTGGGATGCGGTGCGTGCCGCGGGGCGCCGCTTTGTGGAGCAGGAGCGGACCTGGGCGAGGAGCGTGGCCCGTTACCAGGCGATTTACGAACGTCTGCGGGGTGTTGTGGAGCCCGCCCATGCCCGGTGATCCGCATCGCTCCGATCGACGCCCGCGCCTGGTGGTGTTCACGCGTGTCTACCCGAACGCGGTACAGCCCAACCTCGGCCTGTTTGTGCGCGAGCGCATGCGGCGGGTGGCCGGGCACCTGGACCTGGTCGTGGTGGCGCCGGCCCCGTGGTTCCCGTTCCAGGGCCTGCTGGGGCGGCTGAGCCCCCACTCGCGTCCGCCGTTGCCGCCCCGGTCCGAGCAGCAGGACGGAATCACGGTCTACCATCCGCGATTTTTCTGTGTTCCCGGCGTACTCAAATGGACCGACGGGTTCTTCCTGGCGCTGGGCAGTCTGCGGCTGCTGCGCCGGTTGCGGCGCGAATTCCGCTTTGATCTTATCGACGCCCACTTCGTCTACCCCGACGGCGTGGCGGCGCGCTGGCTGGCGCGCTGGCTGCGCTGCCCCTACACCATCACCCTGCGTGGGAGCCTGACGCGCTTTGCGGGTAGCGCCCTGCATCGGCGCCAGATCAACCGGGCGCTGAGCGCGGCCGCCCGCGTGTTCTCGGTGGCGGACTCGCTACGCCAGGATGCGATTGCCTGGGGGCAGGCGCCCGGACATGTCCAGGTGGTCGGCAACGGCGCGGACCTGGCGCGTTTCCGCCCCGAGGACCGGGCCGCGGCCCGGCAGCGTCTGGGTCTGCCGCAGGAAGGCCGTTTCCTGGTGTCGGTGGGCGGGCTGACCGAGCGCAAGGGTTTTCACCGGGTGATCGCGACGCTGCCCGAATTGCTGCACACGCAGCCCGACCTGCATCTGGTGATTGCGGGCGGGGCGACGCCCGAGGGCAACAACGAGGCGGAGTTGCGTGAGCAGGTGCGGACGCTGGGTCTGGAGGCGCGGGTGTGGTTCCTGGGGCAGGTGGCGCCCGACGATCTGCGCTTCGTCTATTCGGCGGGCGATGTGTTTGTCCTGGCCACCCGGTTCGAGGGCTGGGCCAACGTCTTCCTGGAGGCCTCCGCCTGTGGCCTGCCGATCGTGACCACTCGTGTCGGTGGCAACGCCGAGGTGGTGAATTCCGATCAGGTCGGCATCGTGGTCCCGTACGGTGACCATGACGCGCTGCGTGGCGCTCTCAAGGAGGCCCTTGAACGCGACTGGGATCGCAAGGCCATCCTGGCGCATGCGCGGGAGAACGCCTGGGAGACGCGCATCCCGCAACTGGTCGCAGCCTTCGAGCAGATCGTGGCCCCAGATCGTGCTGCGGCCCCCGGGGCCGCGCGCTCCGGCTGAACATGGGGCTCTACACGCAATGCGTCGCGCGGGGGCTGTTCCCGTTGCAGGAACGGCTCAAGGGCCACCCGACCGTGCGCCACCTGCGGGCCCTGGAAGCAAGCCAGTGGTGGAGCCCGGAGGCTCTGCGGTACCTGCAGGGGCAGCGGCTGCGGCGCCTCGTGGAACAGGTTATACGGCAGGTGCCATTCTATCGGGAGTGGTGGGCGCAGCAGGGAGGGGCGCCAGCCGATTTCTCCGGCATCGATGATCTCCAGCGCCTCCCGGTCGTCGACAAGGTGCTGATCCGCGAACAGGGCGTGGCCTGGCGCGCGGTAGGCGCGGGGAATCTGGAAGAGCACCACACCAGCGGATCATCCGGCGAGCCACTGAGCTTCTGGCTGGGTGCCGATCGTATCGGGATGGACATTGCCGCTCGCTGGCGGGCGACGCGCTGGTGGGGTGTGGATGTGGGTGATCGCGAACTCGTGCTCTGGGGGTCCGCGGTCGAGAACGAGGCCCAGAATCGCGTACGGGCCTGGCGCGATCGCCTGTTCCGTTCGCATCTGGTGCCAGCCCGTGACCTGAATCCGGATCGGCTCGACCGGATCATCGAGCAGATCCGCCAGCGGCGCCCGCGCATGTTGTTCGGCTATCCGTCGGCGCTGTCCCGCGTCGCCTGGCGCGCGCGCGAGCGCGGGCAGCGACTGGACGACCTCGGGATCCGCGTCGCCTTCACCACCTCGGAGGTCCTGCGGCCGGAGTGGCGCGAGGTGATCGGCGATGTGCTGGGCTGCGGGGTGGCCAACGAATACGGTGCGCGCGACGCGGGGTTCATCGCCCGCGAGTGTCCGGCGGGCGGGATGCACATCACGGCCGAGGCCCTGATCGTCGAGATCCTGGACGACGAGGACCGGCCGGTGTCACCCGGCGAGTCCGGCAACATCGTCGTCACCAACCTGACGGGGCCGGAGTTCCCGTTCATCCGTTATCGCACGGGGGATCGGGGGGCGCTGGACCCGCGACCCTGCTCCTGCGGACGCGGCCTGCCGCTGCTGCGCGACGTCGAAGGTCGCGCCAATGACGGTCTGATCGCGGTGGATGGCGCCTGGGTGCACGGCAGCCGCTTCAACTACCTGATGCGCGAGTTGCCGGGCCTGCGCGCTTACAAGGTCATCCAGCACGACCGGAATCGCGTCGAGGTTCTGCTGAACCTGGCCGCTCCATTGCCGACCGAGGTGGAGGAGCGACTGCGCCACGCGATTGTCGACGCACTGGGCCAGGCGATCCATGTGGAGGTCCACGTCGTGGATGTCATCCCCCCGGAGCCCAACGGCAAGCACCGCCACGTCGTCTGCCGCGTCCCCGACCCCGATCGATCCGGGTGAGGTCGTTCTCCGTGTCGAGGTGGATTTTTTGCACCACAGAGGGCACGGAGCACACAGAGGGAAAAGATTGGATTCACCACGAAGTTCACGAAGGCACGATGAAGGGCTTGCTCACAGGAAGCGTGGGAAGAAGGGAAGATTTGTGAGGGTGTTACGGCGCATGCCGGGTGATCGGGCTATCCACCAGCGCGACGTATGCAGGTGAGCTGCGAAGCCGGTGTCTTGTGCGTGGACGTGGTCGAGGCCGCGATGCGTTTTGTTGCGCTAAAGGCATCCTGCCCGCTACTGCGTACCCGGTGCCGTCATCCCGGAAACGCGCAGCGGTTATCCGGGATCTCGTTGGGGGTTGCGCAGCGTGGGTGACAGGGCCTGGAGATCCCGGCTCTCCGCTGCGCTGCGGCCGGGATGACGGTGGTGGCCGCGTTGCGGCGGGGATGACAGTGTCTTTTCATCCAGAGCTTTCCCGCTCTTCTCGTCTTCCTGTTACCCGTCCTTGCGGCGAACCCGGCTCAGGCAGTCTGTTTCCACGAACTGAATTCGCGGATTTGTTCCAGATCGGCCTGTTCCGATTGCTGGGCCTTGAATAAATCCCAGCGCACCTGAAGATTCAGCCAGAAATCGGGCGACATGCCGAAAAAGCGTGCCAGACGCAGCGCCGTGCTTGGGGTAATGCCGCGCTTCTGGTTCACCAGCTCGTTGATGCGCTGATACGGCACATGGAGCGCATCCGCCAGTTGGCGCTGGGAGATGTGCATCGGCTCCAGGAACTCTTTCGCCAGCATTTCACCGGGGTGAGTCGGCTGCCGGTGGGTAGGGATGCGGACCATGATTCTGCCTCAGTGGTAATCCGTGATTTCGACCTGGTCGGGCCCGGCGTCTGTCCAGGCAAAGCAGACCCGATACTGCTCGTTTTTCATGCTATGCCAAAACCGGAAGAGGGCGTAGCGTGGGTGCCATGGTCCGGAGATCCCGGCTCTCCGCTGCGCTGCGGCCGGGATGACGATGGTGGTGCGCTGCGGCAAGCATGAAAGTTTTTTGCCGTCCAAAGCCTTCCCGCACTTCCCGTCTTCCTGCGACCCGACCTTGGCCTGCAGGGATTGAATTCACCACGAAGCGCACGAAGGCACGAAGAAATTCTTGTGATGACCTTACAGCACGCTGCGACACCCCGGTGCCGGACAGTGCCATACAGGACGCGATCACCAGACCTACCCACCTTAATCCAGCCCTTCTCCGTGCCCTCTGTGTCCTCCGTGGTGTAACCGCCCTTGACCTTGCCCTTCTTCGTGCCTTCGTGCGCTTCGTGGTGAACACATCCAGGCAGACGCTGATTTAATCGCACGTCCGCGCGCCCGTTTTTGATAAAAACGGGCTGTGATGTACTATGGTATGCGCGCATACCACTGGATATTCCATTATGACCATACGTACAGGAGATACCCGTCAAACGGCTGTCCGGCTCCCGAAAGAGACGTATGGGCGCCTGAAAGCTCTGGCCGAAAAGACGGGCCGCACGACCACATACTACATTCGAGAAGCCATCGAGGAGCACCTGGAAGACCTGGAGGACATCTACCTGGCCGAGCAAACGCTGGAACGTATCCGGAGCGGCGAGGAAGACGTAATCAGCTCCCAGGAGTTCTGGCGTGACCTGGAGGATTGAGTACGCGCATTCCACTCGGAAGTCGGTGCAGAAACTCGACCGGAAGGCCCGCCAGCGCATACGCCACTATCTGGAGGAGCGTGTAGCCCATCTGGATGATCCGAGAGAGCTGGGTAAACCGCTCAAGGGGAGGTTTACTCAGCTATGGCGTTATCGGGTTGGGGATTACCGTGTGATCTGCGAGCTGCGTGACGAGTCATTGGTGGTGCTGGTTGTGCGGATTGGACATCGGAAAGAGGTTTACGATTAATGGCCGACAGCCCGTCTGGTTCCTGCGACTGGCTGGCTCTCGTTGCTAATCAGGTGCCCTGAAGAGATTGTTTCACCACAGAGTGCACGGAGTGCGCAGAGGGAAAAGACCGGGTTCACCACGAAGGACACGAAGGCACGAAGAAGGGCTTGTTCACAGGAAGTGAGGGAAGATTCGTGAAGGTGGTACCGAGGCATGCCGGGTGATCGGGGTATCCCCAGCGCGGCAGATGCAGGCGACCACCGAAGCCCACAAGGACTTGAGTCCGAACTCCGCCGCCCAGATGTCATCCCGGAAACCGCGCAGCGGTTATCCGGGATCTCCGACGTCGGGGCTTGGTCGGGCGCCTGGGGCAGTTTCTATGTGGAAGCTCCCGGCTCTTCGCTTTGCTGCTGCCGGGATGACAATGGTTGTGTGCTGCGGCCCAGATGAGGGGAGATGGAAACCGGTGCAGACGGGTGAGTTCCAGGCAGTCGATGCCGAGTCATTTCAGCCTGAGCCTTCCCTCTCTTCCAGTCTTCCTGTGACCCGCCCTTGACCAGAAGGGATTGGATTCACCACGAAGTACACGAAGGCACGAAGAAATTCTTTTGCTGTCTTTACGGCATGCCTGCGACGCCCCGGTGCCGGACAGTGCCAGACAGGACGCGATCACCAGACCTACCACCCCTAATCCAGCCCTTCTCCGTGCCCTCTGTGTCCTCCGTGGTGTAACCGCCCTTGACCTTGCCCTTCTTCGTGCCTTCGTGCGCTTCGTGGTGAACAAATAGCGAGCGCAGGCGGCTAGCGGGCGGCGGGGTGCGACTCCAGCCAGAGGTCCAGCATCATCAGGATCCAGACGAAATCGCCGTAATAGGCCGCGTGCCCCTCGCGGTGTAGGCGGATCAGTTCGTCGATGAAGTCGTCGCGCAGGAAGTCGCGGCCCTTCAGGCGTAACAGGCTGTCGTAGGCGAGTTCCTGTAATGGGGCGTGCTCCTGCATCCAGACGCCGAACGGCAGGCCGAAGCCGTGCTTCTTCTTGTCGATGATGGCGTCGGGCAGAAAGCCGGTGAATGCCTCCTTGTAAAAGTGGCGCAGGCGACCGTTCTTCAGCTTGAGGTCCGACGGCACGCGACAGGAGAACTCCACCAGGTCGTCGTCCAGCATCGGGAAGGCGACGTCCACCCCGGCCAGCTGGCACATCTCCGCGACCTTGCGCAGGTCGTTGTCGGCGAGGGTCTGCTGCCAGTCCAGGTACATCATGCGGTTGAGGGATGACGCCGATTCCGGCTCCGAGTAGATCCGCCGCATCAGCTCCCAGGGGGCTTCGGTGTCCACCGCCGCCAGGAACTCCGGTTGGAACATCGCCTCCGGCGCCAGGCGGTGCAGGTAGTTGTAGGTCTGCAGGCGGTCCGGCAGCGGGATGCGTGCCTGTTCCACGTAGCTGCGAGCCTTGCCGGCCAGCGGCAGGCCACGCGGCAGTCGGGTGAACAGCGGATCCAGCAGGTGGTGGCGCAGCGGCGCGGGGATCCGGCCCCAGTGTTCGAACACCCCTTGCTTGGCGTAGCGCGCATTCCCGGCGAAGAGCTCGTCACCACCGTCGCCGGCGAGTAGCCGGGTGATGCCGGCGTCGGCCGCCATGCGTGCGCAGAAATAGGCCGGAAGCGCAGAGGAATTGCCGAAGGGCTCGTCGTAGCTGGCGGCGATCTGGGGCACCGCATCGACGACATCCTCGGGAGTCACGTAGTACTCGTGTGCCTGGGTGCCGAAGTGCTGCGCGGCGATGCGCGCGTACTCCATCTCGTCGTAGCCGGGCGCGTTGAAGCCGATGCTGAAGCTGTTCGCCCCGGGCTGGATGCCGGCGAGCATGCCGGCGACCGTGGAGCTGTCCAGGCCGCCGCTCAGGAAGGCGCCGGTTCGCGGCGAGTCCGCGCGCCGGTCCACCGCGGTCTGCACCCGTTCGCGCAGCTCCTGTTCCAGCGCTGCCGGCGCGGCGCTGCCGTCCTCCGCGAAGACGGGGCGCCAGTAGGCGTTCACTTCGGCCCGGTCGCCGTTGTGGGTCAGGCGATGCGCCGCAGGCAGCTTTTCCAGTCCGGCGAACACGCTGACCGGGGCCGGCAGCATGTGGAAGAAGCAGTAGTGGTAGAGCCCCTCGCGCGTCACCTCGGTGGCGACCGCTGGATGGGCAATCACGCTCCCCGCGCTGGTGCCGAAGGCTACGCCGCCATTCAACCGCGCAAAGTGCAAAGGCGTCTGGCCCAGACGATCGGTGCCGGCTACCAGACGCCCCTGGCCTGCATCCACGATGACCAGCGCGAAGTCGCCGCTAACCTGTGTGAACAGGTCGGTGCCGCGTTGTCGCCAGGCCTCCAGCAGGGCCTGCGCGGGGGCGCGTTCGCGCGCGCATTCCGCAAGCGAGGGGTTGCGCCATTGCGGATGGCCGGTGATCGCGGCGATGACGTCCCCTTCCTGCGCGGTCCAGCCGCCCCGTACAAGGCAACCACCCAGGCGGTTCGTGCACCGGGATTCACGTGCCCCGGGGAGCCCCGTGAGGGCCGCTCCCTGGGCCTCGAGGGCGTCGCCCGGGGATGCGGCATTGACCGCGAACCATCCACAAAGTCCCGCCATCCGTCCGCCTGTTGCCTGGTCGGTCCAGGGAAACGCTGGTTGATGTACGCACCCGGGCGTGGGCCCGGCGATCCGTGCCGTATGGGTCACCATTCTACGTCCGGGGTCGGGCGTTCGAAGGCGGGCCGGGTGCAGGAGGTTAACGAGCCGATCACGCGGGGCCCGCGGCCTGTCGGGGACGATCTGGACAGCCTGTGCAGATACGGTAACCTGCCGGGTAACCCGCATCTCCGGTCGGGCACGGATACCCGCCTTCAGGAACCTTCATATGTCGACCCTCGATCACACCCGCAATCTGCTGGACAGCGCCCTCAGCCTGAATGGACGTGCGCAGCAGTTCGACCGCAACACCACGCTGCTGGGCGGCGTCCCCGAACTGGACTCCATGGCGGTGGTCTCGCTGATCACCGCGATCGAGAGCCACTTCGACATTGTGATCGATGACGACGACGTCAGCGCCGAGACCTTCGAGACGGTTGGCACCCTCGCCGATTTCATCGACGCCAAGCTGGACTAGCTCGGTCATGGAAGCCGGGTTCCTGGAGGGCAAGGCCGGACCGGTGTTCCATGTGCTGCATCGACCGGAAGGTCCTTCCGTCCGTGGCCGTGTGCTGTTTTTCCCGCCGTTCGCCGAAGAACTCAACAAGTCCCGCCGCATGGTGAACCTGCAGGCCCGCCGCATGGCGCAGGCCGGGTATGCCGTGCTGATCCCGGATCTCTACGGATGCGGCGACAGTGGCGGTGACTTCGGCGATGCCGACTGGGACCTGTGGCTGGACGACCTCGCCCGCTGCAGCGACCACCTCGAGGCCTGGTGCCCGGCCCCCCTTCTGGTCTGGGGGTTGCGTGCTGGCTGTCTGCTGGCGGGCGATTTCCTGGCTGCACGCGCCGAACAGGCCGCCGCCGCGATCTACTGGTCGCCCGTCACCAATGGCGAACAGCACCTGACCCAGTTTCTCCGCCTGCGCATGGCCGCCGGCATGATGGGCGGGCAGAAGGAATCCACCGCTGATCTGCGTTCGCGGCTGCGGGATGGCGAAGCGCTGGAGGTGGCGGGCTACACCCTGGCACCCGCCCTGGCCGAGCGCCTTGCCATCGCCCGCCTCGAGCAGCCCCGGGCGGCATCCGTCGCCTGGCTCGACATCGCAGCACAGGACGATGCCCCGCTGCCGCCGGCGAGCGAGCGCATGGTCGAACGCTGGCGCGAGGCCGGTGCCGCTGTCGACGCCCGCGTGGTCGGGGGCGATGCCTTCTGGTCCACCCAGGACATCATCGAGGTGCCGCGCTTGCTGGAGGCGACCACGCAGTGCCTGGAGGCCCTGGCATGAGCGAGCGCGCCGTTGTCTTCCGGGTGGGGGAGGAGGAAGTGCTGGGGATCCTGCACCCCGGCGCGGCGGGCGCCCGGCGTGGTGTGCTGATCGCCGTCGGCGGGCCCCAGTACCGGGTCGGCAGTCACCGCCAGTTCCTGCTGCTCGCGCGCCACCTGGCGGCCCAGGGCATCCCGGTATTCCGCTTCGACTTTCGGGGCATGGGGGATGCCACCGGTCGCCAGCGCGATTACGAGGAAGTGCACGAGGACATGAGCGCGGCCATGGATACCTTTGCGCAGCAGGTGCCGGACCTGCGCGAGGTCGTGATCTGGGGCTTGTGCGGTGCCGCCTCGGCCGGCCTGTTCTATGCTTGGCGAGATGCCCGCGTGGCGGGGCTGGTGCTGGCCAACCCCTGGGTGCGGACCGACGAAGGCCTGGCCCGCGCGTACCTGAAGACCTACTACCTCAAGCGCCTGTTCAGCCGGGATTTCTGGGCCGGTGCCCTGCGGGGTCGCTTCAACCCCTGGACCTCGGTCCAGTCACTCGCGCGCATGGCCGGCGCTGCCCTGCCCCCGCGAGGCACGCAGGGCGGGTCCAGTAATCCCGAGGCCGCGCGCGCCGATCTGGGCAATGGCCCGCTGCCGGACCGGATGGCGGAGGGCTGGCGGCGCTTCAACGGGCCGATCCTGGTCATCCTCAGCGGCGATGATCTGACCGCGGCCGAGTTTCGCGACGTGGCCACCGCCGCCCCGGCCTGGAAGGGCCTGCTGGCAGAGCCGCGCGTGACCCTGCGCGAGCTGCCGGAGGCCAACCACACGTTCTCGCGTCGCGAATGGCGCGATCAGGTGGCCGCCTGGACACAGGACTGGGTGCAGACTGCTCCCACCCGGGGAACCACATGACCGCGACCACGCCGCCCAGCGCCAAGTCGAACCCCGCCGAGGGGCCGGGGGCGGGCCGCAGTGTGCCGCGGGTATCGGTGGTGATGCCGGCCTTCAATACCGCCGCCTACATCACCGAGTCCATCGACAGCGTGCTGGAACAGGACTACCCGAACCTGGAACTGATCGTGGTGGACGACGGCTCCACCGACGGCACCGTGGAGATCATCCGGGGCTATGGCGATCAACTAACGCTGCTGACGCAGCAGAACCAGGGCGCGGCCGTGGCCCGCAACGCGGGTATCGCAGCCGCCACCGGGGAGTACATCGCCTTTATCGACTCCGACGATATCTGGCTGCAGGGCAAGGTCACCGCGCAGGTGATGTACATGGAGCGGCACCCGGAGATCGGGTTCACTCACACCCACTTCCTCTCCTGGAAGCCGGATGCCGACGGCGCATTCCCGCCGCCCTCGCAGATGGCGGCCCCCGAGGTGCCGGTGCGCGAGGCCCCGGGCGTGGTCGCGGAGGGCTCCGGCTGGGTCTACAACCAGCTCTTGATGGAGTCCCTGCCGCACACCATTACCGTCATGATGCGGCGACAGCTGGTGGACGAGGTGGGCGAGTTCGACCCGCAGCTCAAGCGCGGCCAGGACTACGACTACTGGATTCGCGCATCGCGGCTCTCCGAGTACCGGCAACTGGACCGGGTCACGGCCCTCTACCGCCTGCACGGCGCCGGCTGCATCACCAAATATCCGGACGTGAACTACGAAGTGGAGGTGGTCCAGCGCGCGCTGGCGCGCTGGGGGCGGGTCGGGCCGAACGGGGACGAAACCCCGGCCGCTGCCGTGCGCGAGCGGCTTGGCGATGCCTGGTTCACGTTTGGTTACCATCACTACTGGAGCGCAAGCCCGCGTATCGCCCGGAATGCGTTTCTGCAGTCGATCCGGCAGCGCCCGCTGCGCCCGAAGTCCTGGGCCTATCTCGGGCTCAGCGCACTCAAGTCCGTGCGCGCCCCGCGCCGGTAGCGGGGCTGGGCCGCACTCGGGCGATCAAGTACGGCTGCGGTATACCGCAACCCGGCCGATCGGCATTTTGCGAAAGCGCTTGGTGCGGTATTCGCGGTAGGTGACCGGCTCCAGAAACGGAGCTGCGTCCAGCAGCTTTCTCTGGGTTGGATTCTGATACACGACCAGCACTTCCCGTGGCTCGGTCCGAATGGCGTTTTCGAGATTTGCGAGCACCCGCTCCATGATGGCGGCCTTGAATGGGTTGAACAGGTAGATCAGCAAATCGCCTGCGGGTAGGTCGTATGCGCCGGCATCGCCGCATACGGTCTCGATATTCGCTACCTTGCGTTCCGGGTGTTGGTAGAGGCGCGCGTTCTCGGTGGCAATGTCGTTCAGACGCGCGTTGTACTCGACCCCGATCACGCGGCGGAATGGGTGGTGCGAGGCGAGCAGCAGCGCTTTGCCCTTGCCTGAGCCCAGATCAATGAAGGCGTAGCGGCTGGGGGCGATCTGCAGAGAGCGCACGATCCGATGGAACAGACGCGGCGGTGCACCTTCGTAGCCTTCATGTTCCTGCGGCAGACCTGCGTCATCCTCGGCCTGCATCCCGGTATTGGTACCGTACTTGCGATCGAAGTCCGTCAGATGGAACAGGATGTTTCGCGGGATGAGTGTCAGGGTGCGCCACCAGCCATTTTTGCGCAGGGAGGCGCGCAGCCGCGCAAGTGCATCCGTCATGTGCTCGTCCGGGTGCTTGTGCAGTCGGAACAGGGGATGTGTTTCATGCCTCAGTGGTCTCCAGCTGCGCGACAAGCGCCTTGCGGTCGACCTTGCCGTTCGCGTTCAGTGGCAGGCTCTCCAGCGAGTGGATGGTTCGCGGGACCATCACGGCGGGCAGGCGCTGGCGTAGCCGGTCGCGCAGGACTGCTTCGTCGGCGCCTTCCGCGACCACGAAGGCCACGATCCCGGAGGCGCCGCTTTCTGTTCGCGGCCATCCGACGGCCACCGCCTGGTCCGTGCCGGCGGCCTCGCGCAGCGCCGCCTCCACCTCGCCGAGCTCGATGCGTACCCCGCCGATCTTGATCTGATGGTCCAGGCGCCCGAGGAAAATGACCGGCTCGCCCGGGGTGGGGCGGCGCACCAGGTCGCCGGTCCGGTAGTGCACGCGGCCGTCCTCCAGTTGCACGAAGGCCTGTGCCGTGCGCTCAGGATCCTTCCAGTAGCCGGGGGTCACCTGCGGACCGCTGATCAGTAACTCGCCCTCGGCCCCGATGGGTACCTCCCGCAGGGCCTCGTCCGCCACCCGAAGCTCCACCTGGTTGCCCGGATAGCCGATCGGGACCATTCCATGTTCGCATTCCGTCGGTGATTGCTCCGGGTCCCAGCGGTAAAAGCAGGCATCCACCGTGCATTCGGTAGGGCCGTAAGCGTTGTCGATCCAGGCGTTGGGCGCGGCAACGGCCATCGCCTCGGCCAGTTCCGCCGACAGGGCCTCGCCGCCAAAGCGGCACAGGCGCAGATCCGGGAAACGCCCCGGCGCCCAGCCGTTGCGACGGTTCATCCCGTGCCCGGCCGAGGGCGTGATGTCGATCACCGTAAGCGCCTTGTCCGCAATGTAGCGGTTGGGATTGAACCACTCCTTCGCGGACGGGCAGCACAGGCAGGCGCCAAAGGCCCACGAGACGTAAAGATCGAACATCGACGAGTCGAAGGTGATGTCGTAGAACTGGGAAAAGCGGTCAGTCTCATTGATGCCGAAGTCCCGGTAGCGCTCCAGCGACATCTCCACAAACCGCGCCGCATTGCGCTGGAGTACGCCCACGCCCTTGGGTATGCCCGTGCTGCCCGAGGTGAAGAAGAGGCAGGCCAGGTTGTCCGGTGATACGGCCGCCGGTACCCAGTCCGTGCGTCGAGCGGCGTCTCCGGCCACCCGAAAGTCGTGTCCGGGCCAGCGCGCCTGGAGCTCGTCCAGCCGCTCGGCATCGGGCAGCAGGATCACGAGCGGGCGGGAGAATGCCCCCAGCAATTCATCGAGCCGCTCCAGCCCCTGATGATCCACCAGCAGCGCCGACAGATCGGCTTGCTCGGCCATGGCGAGCGTGCGTTCCGTAGGAAAGCCCGGGTTCAACGGGACCAGCGTATGGCCGGCCATCAGGGTGCCCAGGATGCCCTGGTACATCGGCAGCGACCGCTGCGCCAGTACACCGACCCGATCTGGTTCGCTTGCACTCAGGGCATGTTGCTGCGCATGACCGACATTCGCCCCCGCTTCGAATAGCTCGAGGTAGGTGAACACGTGGCCCTCCACGTCCAGGGCAGGGCGGTCGGGAAATCGTTCCGCCGAGCGCAGGAAGCCGGTCAGAATACCCCTCGTTAGCCTGGCGTTTGGCATGGCTGCGGCCCTCGATCTGCTCCAAAACCCTTGTCCGACGCGGCTTCCGGGACCTTCCGGTCGGCCCGCACTGGGCATTCATTCGCGCCGTTGTGCGCTCGCGCGTCCACGGTGCCGTCAACGAGAGCATCGGTGATCACCTCATCTCGTACAATCGAAACGAGAAGCCAGCCGCCAGGCTTGGCTAACGGCTGCCTGATGGCGGTTCCCCCGGGGGCCGCCAAGGCCCCTCGCATGAAGGATCCGGGTCGGCGAAACCATGCTGCAAACCCTGCGCAAGCTGAATGCCCTGCTGGACCCCCGCGATCGCGGGAAGGTCGGGCTTCTGGTGATTCTCATGATCGTCACGGCTTTTATGCAGACCGCGGGCATTGCCTCGGTTATGCCGTTCCTGGCGGTGCTGTCCGACCCGAATATGGTCTACGACAACGAGATGCTGCGCCTCGCCTACGAATGGCTTGGCTTCGAGTCGACCAGTAGCTTTCTCTATTTTCTGGGCGTTGGAGCTTTCGTCCTGTTCATGACCGGCACAGCGCTCCAGGCGCTTAACCAGTGGGCCATCACTCGGTTCACCCACATGCAGCAGTACGAGTTGTCGCGGCGCCTGATGGCGGACTATCTGCGGCGGCCCTTTACTTTCTTCCTCAATCGCAACTCCGGTGATCTGGCCAAGACCATCCTGCAGGAGACCACGCAGGCTATCAGCGGTGCACTAATGCCTGCCATGAAGCTGGTGAGCCAAGGCCTTCTCGCCACCTTCATTATTGCCTTGCTTATTATTGTCCAGCCTTGGCTGGCCCTGACCGTGGCACTGGGCCTTGGCAGCGTTTATGCCGCGATCTATCTGGCCGCACGGACTTGGTTGAACCGCATTGGCCAGGACCGCGTGGAGGCCAACCGCCAGCGGTTTACCGCCGCTGCAGAGGCCTTTGCGGGAGCCAAGGAGATCCGACTTTTGGGTCGCGAGCGAGATTACCTGGAACGGTATCGGGAACCTTCCAAACGATTCGCCAGCCACCAGGCTAACGCGATCCTCCTAAAGGACCTCCCGCAATATGCGATCGAGGCCATCGCGTTCGGCGGCGTTCTGGTCCTGGTGCTCTACCTGATGGCAGGGGATGGTGGGCTGGCCCAAGCCCTGCCGTTGATTGGTCTCTACGCTCTGGCGGGCCGCCAACTGATCCCGGCCTTCCAGAAGATCTTCCACCAGATCGCTTCCCTTCGCTTCAACACGGCCGCGGTAGACAACATCCTTAAGGATTTGGGTTCGCGTTCGGGTAGCACACCCCTGCCCTCACGCACGCATCAGCCCGAGCCGCTTGCCCCAAGTCAGTCTATCCAGGTGGCCAATATTACCTACCACTACCCAGGGCACGAGCGACCCGCGCTCCAGAATGTCTCCCTGGAGATCCCGGTTCATACCACGGTCGGGTTCGTCGGTTCTTCTGGGGCGGGCAAGAGTACGCTGGTTGATCTGCTGCTCGGCCTGCTGGAGCCCCAGGGTGGAAGCATCCGGATCGATGGCGAGCCGTTGACCCCAGATAACGTCCGGCGCTGGCAAGCGGCGCTTGGCTACGTGCCGCAGCACATCTTTCTGGCCGACCAGAGCGTGGCGGCAAATATTGCCTTGGGCGTCCCGGGCGACAGGATCGACCAGCAAGCCGTGGAGAGAGCCGCACGTCTCGCCAACCTTCATGACTTCGTCACCCAGGAGCTGCCGGATGGCTACGCCACCATAATCGGCGAGCGCGGCACTCGTCTTTCCGGCGGGCAAAGGCAGCGCATAGGCATCGCCCGCGCCCTTTATCGTGACCCCGACGTTCTGTGTTTCGACGAGGCTACGAGCGCATTGGATAACACCACCGAACAGGCGGTCATGGAGGCTATTCACAATCTTTCCGGCGCCAAGACGATTCTTCTGGTGGCACATCGGCTTGCTACGGTGAAACCATGTGACCGGATCTATGTGTTAAACAAGGGCGGGATTGCGGAACAGGGTTCTTATGAAGAATTGGCGAACGCCGGAACGCTCTTTCATCGACTTGCGGCAGGGTCCGCGTGAGTGGCTTTTGAGGTTCCAGCGTACCAATGACGTTCAGGGTTTCAGTATCGTCCAGGTCTTCCTGCCCTGATTCTCACAGATATAGGTCAAAGGGCATGCAGCCTTCAATGAGCTGGCCCCAATGCTGCAAGCAAGTTGGCAGCGGCCTGGTGGGTTGAGCGCCGTGCTGAGAATGCCTGGACCACGCTATTTTTTAACGGCGATAATTTTTCGACACACTCAGAGATATTGGAGAAGTCTTCTACCAGCACCTGGCCAATTCCTTCGCGGCGAACGACCTCGGGGACGATCCCGCCAGGCATGCAGAGTACGGGCATATGGACTTGCACGGCGTGGAATATGGCGTGCGACATAGAAAGATCCTGGTATCCCCGAAGAAGCGCATCGCAATGCGCTGCCGCCCAATGCCAGTCCACGGGCAGATAGCCCCGGCTCATTAGCACCCTTCCATCGCGTTCATGGTTCGCCAGTGCGGACTCCAAGGTACGTCCACCGAACCCTTCCAACGGTGATATGACCAGCGCAATGAGTGGCACCCCAGCTCGGCTGGCGCGTTCCAGCAAGTCGGCCAATCGCCAGAAGTGGCTGTATTTTTCCTGCGGTGTGCCCACTACCAACAGGCAGCAAGGCCTGCGACCGAACCGTTTCACCCGATCTTCCAGCCACGACTCCGCCCGTTCACGGAACTCGGCTCCCCTAGGCCCAAGTCGGCCCGGACGCAGTGATTCCGGCACTGGTTCCCCCAAAGGTAGGGTGTGAATTGGGCCCTCGATACGGTGAATGCTGGCCGCATAGGGACGCAGTGCGTCCTCGGTGACAAAGAAAGCAGTTGCCGCGCGGCGTACGTTAGTACGCCGCAAGCGGCCCAGAAGGGGCCATTGATCGCAGGTCTCTTGGTCGATGTTGTGAATGATCCAGAATACCGGGACGTTCAGAAGCCGAGCCGTGGCCAGGCTGACGGCCTCGCCTGCTAACGCGAGCAAGGTTGCCCGAAGGCTTCCGCGGTCATTGAGATAGCGGACTACCAAGGCATCGACCTGGCGACCCCGAAGTCGGTGGCGCAGGATGTGGTGAAAGGCAAGCCAAGGGCGCCACATCGCAAGTGCTTGATGGCACGGAGACTCGGTCTCCAGGGCCTGCTTCCACCCCTCGAACTTCGCGTCGGGCTTTGGAAACAGAATGACCCGATTCCGGTATGCCCCCTTGCCGTGAGAAATTCTGCACTTAGCCATCGTTGGGCGACCTAGCCAGGGGCGGTTAATCCGCACCTCGCAGCCTTTGCGTTTCCTCGTTCAGAACAGATCTGATCCTGCGCGCACCTTCCCCGAACCCGGCATGCTGAAAGCGCTCATTGGCTTCGATCAGAACGGGTCCTTTTGGGGTAAGTGCCACATCCCATCCGATGGTCCGAATGGGCATGAAACACAATGCAGCGCGGCTCACCAATGCCCGAGTTTCCTGCCACCACGGTAACGGGAAGCCAACAATAAGAGCCCTGGTCCCGGGATGGCGATCCACCCACCTATAGCCAATCCCATTCGAATTGTAGGCCCACGCTCGAGACAGGATGCCACTCTGTAACTCGGGGCTGGCAACGATGTTGCCTGTGTACAACCCGGTACGAAAATCAGTGACGTTATCGGTGAGTCTGTCACCCACAATGGCCCGAAAGTACGCGTCGAGAATCTCCGGCTTCCCTTCCCGTGTAACCCAGCTGAAGACGCGAACTGTCGAAAGGGCGCGTGTGCCTGTCAGGGTGGCTACACGCTCATGCACGTCCAGTCGCCCTTCAAGGATCTGCTCGTCGTTCGTTTCCGAAAGCTCCTTAAGCGCGTGAACGACCTGTTCGGTTGGCGATGCATCGGTACGTACCGTGTGCGCTACGCCCAGCAGCCGGACATCACACCCCTGTCGCCCGTGCCTTGGTTTGGCGATGAACGACTCAGGAAGTTGTTCCTTCACGAGCGAGTGCCACTGTTCCGGTGTAATCACCGCACCACCGCCTGCATCGCGGGAACCGTGTCGAGACAGGACCGCCAGCAATTGGGGCACTGGCAAGTAATGGGCTGAGCAATGGCTGTGAAACAACAGCTTGTCCCGACACATGGCAGCACTCGGGGAATTCACCGCGTGCTGCAGCGCATGCAACCTCTCCTCGCTGATGTGATCTCCCGCAGTTTGGACCCGTTCCGCGGGGTGTAACAGCCCTCGACTCAAGGCTTCGCCCGGAAGGAATCTGTCCGCTGCGTACCATCGAAGCGCCCGCAACGCCACCACGGGTACCGAAATGCCATAGGCCTGCGCCGCGCGCAGGAACCGTCCCCAGATTTCAACCCGCAGGAAATGCCGGCAGATATGAGAAATCCGGTAGGAAACTGAAGTGCCGATGATTAGTGGAGCCTTCAACACCGTCTTCCAACCAGCCATGTCATTTCCCTTTTGTTACTTAAGCCGGTGATACGCTATTACTTAAGTGCGATCCCGCGTGATAAACGGGGAACTTCTCGATCGCTTCGGCGATGTTGCTCTGTTGTGCCAAAGATAGTTCGTGCCGCCAACGTTCAAGACTGCTTCTCTTGACCGTCGGAATGGGTATGGAGCCGTTAAGCGAGAGAAACTCTCTCATTCTCTCCATCTCGACCTTGGTGTTATCCTGTAGACAATCGTAGTCGAAGACCGCCAGTCGCGGTCCGAGAGTTTTTTCGAGGTGTGCGAGCTGCAAAATATGCGCCCTCCAACGCACGGCGCACTTTCCCTCCAGAGGGAGTTCTGCATAGGTCTCGGCATGGTTTTGGGGTATTCCGAGGAAGCGATTGGGGAGTGGATACTCTTGCCAGCGGTGGATCCACTCCATCACGCCTGCGTGCTGCAGCATGCTATTGACCGTCCCAAAAGCATCGCGCCTTGCTGCTACGAAAAGCGCTTCTGGGAAGGTGCGCGCGAGCTGTTCAGCGAGCCAGATGTTCGGGTGGCTCTTGTCCAGGTAATGGCGAGGCGTGACAGCTGCGTGTTCGTAGCAGTAGCGACGTACGAGCTTGGGATAGAGGCGTCCTTCAGTTTCGGGCGCGATCGCCATTCGCGTAACCCAGGGGAAGATCGGTGGGTTTTCGACGTTGGCTGTGATATCGGGGTGTGCCCCGATAATGTCACCCAGCCAGTGGGTGCCAGATCGGCCCGTGCCTAGCACGAAAATCTTCCGAGATCTTGGAGTGGCGCCAAAATGATGTTTGAGGATTCCCTTGAATAGTCGTGTGTTCTGCATGCCAGGCCCTCATCCGTGGATGTTAAAAAAATAATCTGAGGCTGTCGCTCATTCAGGCGTGGTGTTCGGCAAGGTTCAATAGGAATCTCCTGCAATTCCATAGTACCCGAGCTTCCAGGGCTTTGCGGCGCTGGAAGCGTGGAAAGTGTTCGGCGCCGTTGGCGAGCCGTAAAAGAAAATACCGGGCGGAAATAAGATCGAAGAGGGGGCTGTCCTTGCGGCTCACCGATCGGCCCTCCAGAAACGCGTCTTGCAGTTGGCCGAGAGTCCGCGAGGCATTGAGATGCTCCCATTTGGCGCACTCTAGTTCGACCCAGAAAGAGCAGATGTCGATCAGTGGTAACTGCGGTCCGGAGTTCCCGAAATCCAGTACTCGGACTTCTCCATGCTCGATCCAGATGTTGTGAGATTTATAATCTCCGTGGGTGAGGGCGCTGGCCAGCTGGCCCGTTTCTTGGCAAGAGGTGAGTTTCTGTGCCAGCTGCTCGAATTTCGAGAAGTAATCCTGTGGGAGCCATGGGATTCTGTGGCTCTGGATTCGGATGAACTGGGCCTCGCAGAATTCCAGCAGGCTGTCGGTGTCGAATGGGGCGGGGTCACCGTGGGGGCTTGCGTGGAACTCGCCCAACCACGCGCCAATACGCGCCGCAGGTTCCCTCAGGATAAGCAGAGAGTCGGGGTTCCAGAGGGAAAGGTGGCGGGCAATGAGGGGTCGGAGTGGCTGTCCCGGCAGGGCGCCCATCGCCAGGACGTCGTGATCGGGGTAATACCCAATAGGATCCGGGGTGCTACGCACGTTTTGGAAATCGGATGCACTCACTCTGCACAGCGTCATATATTCTGCGCGAAGCTTTTCGCTGCGAACCGTTGCAGCCATGCCAGTTGCCCAGCGCGGGAGGCATTTTAGGTAGACTTCAAAAGAGCCTTCTGCGTCTTGGAAATGGAGGCGGAAGATCCGCGAATATGGGTAGTCCTTGACCCACACACGGTGAAGCCGAGGGAGGGATGCGCCGCCACGGCTTTGTTGAACGTCATGAGTGAGTTGGTCGCGAAGGATCTCAGGGATCGATGTCCGATCAATCAGCTTCATGGGGTTCCCTCGGCACGATTTCCCGTTTGGAAGCTTGGGCCCGAGTCATATCCCGGGGGCACAGCGTTTGTTTGGATCCGCGCCACCCTCGATTGCAACCGACGCGGGGCATTACGCCTCCCTCCGGAGGAGTTGCTGGCGGTTAAAGATCTCAATGTGCTCGCAGATTCTGCTCAACCGATCGTTCAGGACTGCATCGGTTCCAAGCTGAAAGGCACGGCTTCGAGCCAGGCGCTCAAGTTTTTGGCGGAATGCGGCGGCCTTGATTCGAGCCGTTATCTTTCCGACGACGGAGGGGGCCGGCTTGGCCCAGATTACCGGCAGGTTGTGAAAACGGATCGATGTATCGACAGAGGCCGCCCAGTCATCCCATTTCGAAAGGAGCATCTGACGGTTGGTGGTCACTGGAAGCCAGGGCACGCGAAGTGCTTCGGCCGCGATGGCCCCGTGCATCGCCGAACAGACCAAACGGTGCGATCGCGCGATCTGGTCGATGACTTTTTCGCAGGGGGCTTCGGGGTGGATAAAGTGAAGCCCTGCTTGTTCGCACAGGCGTTGCATTCGTTCTGAGCAAAGCGTGTGATGAGGCATGAACGCACAGTCTATATCTTTCTTCGCGTCCTTGTGGTCTGTGAGATGCAGGAGGAGGCCTGGGTCAGTGACCGCCAGTTTAGGGTCAAGGTTTAGGGCTTTAGCGGTAAGCGGACCTCGGACAAAGTGGACTTGCCAGTTGGCCGTCGCTTCGGGCGTAACAGATCCATAACCCAGGCCACTTCCGAAAATGTGCAGGATCCGCGTTCGAGGAAGGTGTTCGTTCAATAGCGTGCCTATGCCGACGAACGCTTCTTCCGCACTCGGCGTTGCATCGAGTGGGATTTCGATAAATCTTGGCCATAAGTAGTCGTTCAAGGCATCGCCGAAGTTGGGGCGCTTACGATAGCTATAGAGATACATCTAGGGCTCCAGCACAATTCAGGGATGCTCCCCGGGCTCCGGATTTGGGCGGATGACCGTGAGCGCCACAGGGCGACTGTTTAGGCCTCTTCATGGAGAGAACGCCATGTCCGTGAATCCTGCAAAGATTGCGGTGGTGATACCGTATTTCCAGCGTCAGCCCGGTCTTTTGCGCCGCTGTGTCCAATCGGTGCTCGATTGGCGGAGCGGACTGGCGATACACGTAGTTGTGGTAGACGATGGTTCGCCCTTGCCGGCTGATCGGGAGATCGGGGACCTCCTGGGTAATGGAGAGGTTGTGATCATTCGCAAGGATAATGGTGGACCGGGTGCGGCAAGAAACACTGGGCTCGATCATGTTCCTCGAGACACACCGTTCGTGGCGTTTCTGGATTCGGATGATCAGTGGATTGGGCCGTTCCCGGGAGATGCGGTTCGGGCGCTGGGCCGAGGGTTTGACCTGTTCATCGGCGATACGCAACGAACAGGGATTTCCAGAACGCGTTTCCAGTGGGGAGATTCCCGGGAAGGCAATCTTCGGCCTGAGGACCATGTGCTGATCGATGCGGAGCATGAGCTCTACGAATTTTCTGGAGATTTCTTCGATCTCCTTATTCGTCGAAGCAGCATCATTAGTGCGAATGCGATGGCATATCGACTTGATCGATTTCCTGGGAACCGATTTCCAGAGGGTTTGATGCAGGGCGAGGATCGGTTCTTCAAACTGCAATTGGCGCAATCGATCGGACGCGTAGCATTTTCGCCTCACATTTATGCCGACGAAGGCGAGGGCGTAAATATATTCGACAAATCGGGTTGGAAGACGGACGGATACCTGCGTCTGACATCCAATTACATTGCGCTGTCGCGCATGGTGCTGGATGAGATCCGGCTTGATGCATCGCAGCGTGCTTTTGTGCGGGGGCAACTGGCCGACTCGCGGCGTGCCTTCGTGGCCGCGGTGCTGCACCAGCTGAGACACCGGAAGCCGCTCGACTGGGCACAGGTCCGGGCGACACTGCGCCGCGATCCGACAGGGACTGTCCTGTTCCTCCCGAATGTTCTTCGCCTGGTCGCTGGCCACCTTGGAGTAAAGGGACGGCGGCCTCCAGGGTAGGCGATGTTGTCGTCCTAGCATGGCGAACCTGCGATATCGAACACGCGAGCGGGCCATTCCAGAATCAGCTCGGACCTGCAAGAACCTTTCGCGATACGTTCGGGACTTTGGCAACCCCCCCTGCCGCCAGCGATGGCAGAGGGCAAGGCTCTCTCAAGCCATTCGTTCGATGGATGGCCGTTTGAGGTGCCTTTCGTTTCCCACTGGAAGGAACGTTCCGCCATTGGCAGGTCGGTCACCGTGTGCCCGCCCGGGTTCAGGTAAGTGAGCGGGTGCTGCCCGTCGTATTCGAGTTCGAGCCGCTGACTGAGACGGGGTCTCCGTAGTGAAATGGTCAGGGAAAGGGTGGCAGCCAAGGGCGGGAAGGCGTGTCTCTGAAGGGCGGCTCGCCGCCCAAGCGCGCCACCCAGTAGTCGCCAGTCCAGCGCTGCGAGAGCCCGTTTCGGGAGACCCTTTTCAACTGGGCGAAGCAGCGGGCGTGGGCGTCCCCAGAGCGTTATTTGAAGGTATTCCTTCGAGGCGTCGGTTTCGCAGCGCTCGAAGTCGGTGAGCCCGAACAGCTGCCCGTCGATCAGGAAGATGGGCGTCCAGCCGGCCAGAGCCGGCGTCTCCAGCAGCGTTTTTGCGGGGATTCGCACAGGAGCGGGACACAGAACCTTGCCCTGCCAGGTCACGTGCAGAGGTATGCCACCGGCATAGCGCAGTTCCACGGTGTCGCGACTGAAGCCCTGCGGGGGTTGTCCGCGAGCCGAGACCAGAGCAAGCGTTCCGGAAGGGTCGCCGACCCTCAGGATTTCCAAGCCGTCGCAGGCGGGTGGTGCGGACTCACATTCCTCCAAGGGGAAAATTCGATCGCGTTCAGTGCGGCCGGCTTTGCCGCGTGACCATGCGACAAGAGCCGCCGTCCAGGCGTTATAGACGGACAGATGCATGTAGTCATCCCACCCAGTCCTGGGCTTTGCGGTGTCTGCGGGATTCAGCCCGAGAAAACCGTCCGGCCGGACCTGGTGGGCCCAGCGTTCCAGCACGCCCTCGAGCATCCGACCGGGCGCCGTCTTGGGGTGCCAGTCTTCCGCTGCTCCAAGCAGTAGCAGGCTTGCCACGAGGCAGGCGTCTCCGAAGAGCGCGTGGCTGCTCCGCCCGAGGCCACCGACGTGGCCGTGGCCGTCCCATACGTAAAGGCTCCAGGTCAGCAACCTTTTAATAATGGGTTTCCACACATCCTGGTTCCCGTACTCCGCAGCCATGACCGCTACGAACAGCGCTTTGTGGTGGTAGGCCGCGGGCGTCGCCCCGCGTGCCGGTATTCCGGGGTGGGCCGGGTAATCGACGAATGCACCGGAAGGCGTGATCCAGCGGTCAAAGAGCCCTCGCAGGCGCGCATGCGCACGGATTCTGGCGTTGCCGCTGGCTTCCTGTAGTTCACATAACCGGGCCAGCAGGGACCAGTTGTTGGAGGGATATCCGCGGGAAAGCTTGCACCGTCGCGCCAGGCGTCGAATGTGCGAGACCTCGCTTGCGGATGCGCCGGATTGCTCGAGGTGCTCTGCGAGCAGATTCAGGAGGAATCGGTTGAAGGGGGCGTGCCCTGTCTGGTGCGCCGGCAAGGCCTCCCATGCCTCCAGGGGGTGGTGCCAAAACTCGGCATCGGAACCCCCCTGGGTGGCGAGTGCCAGCGCGGCGGCGGTCTGTCCGTAGTGGTCCCCCGGCGTGGGGGCTTCGTCCGCTGGATCGTAGAGGCCCACCCCGGGCTGGGTGTTGGCACGTAGCGCTGCGGTCAGGCTATTTATGCATTTGTCCAACGCGATCGTCGTCTGGGTAGAGGTAGCGTTGATCGTGAAGGACTCCATCAGGCCGTTATCCACAACTGGAATCAGTTTCGGGATGACGATGGCCCCATCAGGGTGCCGGACATGACCGTGTCGCTTTCCGTCTTGACCGGTGCGGGATCGGGATCGGGATCGGGGTCGAGGTCGGGAGAGGAGGACGGTTCCGGCTGTACCGGCCCGCTGGCGACCGGAGCCGTGGCGGGCTGTGGGGCCTGTTCCAGTTCTCTGCGCATGATGACGGCCAGGGCGACAAAGGCGTACAGGAGGTTGAAGTAGGCGACATCGAGGAAGATGCCGGATATCAGGTAGCCAACCAGCCCCACTTGGAGTGCCCAGGCGTATTCCGATAGCCAGATCTCTCCGGTTCTTTGACGTGCCGTTCGCCGGACGCGGTTGAGGGTGTGAAAGGTGAAGGCGATCAGTAGCAGGAATACCGCCAGCCCGCCGAATCCGTGTTGGCCCAATATCCCGAAGTACACGCTGTGGGGAGACAGCACGTGGCGCCATCGGCCTTCAAAGTTCGCATAACCGATCCACCAGTCATAGCCCAATGCCGCGTTCCGGAAGCCCATTCCGGTCAGGGGCCGCTCCAGCGCCATGTTCCAGGCCACGCCCCAGGACTGGATGCGCTGCATGGCGGACTGGTCTTCCTCGTAGGTCTCGATGGTCTGCCATCGCTCGACGAGGGGCTCTGGTGCGGTCACGCCGACGACCGCGACCAGGAAGAAGCCGACGAGCACCATCAGCCACTTTTTGTGCATGTGCCAGAAGAGCAGGGGCACAATTGCCAGCAGGCCGACGAACGCACCGCGCGAGTGGGTCGCGAGGATGGCGATGGCGGTCAGCCAGAAGACGCCATAGAGGAACCACCCGATCGGGCGCGAGAAGCGACTGAGGAACTCGAAGCCGAGGTTGGCCGACCAGCGCTGGTGGAACATTCGGGCGGATACGAGGATCAGAGGCAGGATCATCAGCATGGCGAGCCCGATGTAGGTGTTGCCGGAGAGGTACGAACCGGTAGGGCCGAGGACCATGTGGGCGCCACCCGTCTGAACGGCGAAGATCCCGCCTTTGAACCCGTAGAACGCGAGCGAGGCGGTGATGACCAGCAACAGCCACACGATGCGGCGTTCGCCGTAGATCAGTAGCGGGGTAATGAAAGTGATCAGCAGGATCTTCATGAAGTGGATCCAGAAGTCCCACGCCCCGCTGGAGTTGACCGCGAAATAGCTGGTCATCGCGAAATAGCCCGCCAGAGCGAACAGCATCACCGTCTCGCGGGTAATCGGGAAGGGTTTTCGGTCCTTCGCCAGGAACAGTGCGATCAGTGTGGCCCCGCCCAGGTAGGTGGCCAGCGGGGCGCCGCGCATGAAGGTCCAGGTGTGCCACTGGGGCGCAAAGAGCCCGACCCAGAACCAGGCCAGGATGCCGATCCACGCGTAGCGCACGATCAGGGGCACGAGCACGACGACGATCAGGGCGAGCAGGTAGTCACGCATGCAGTTCGAACCTCGCGCCGCTGTGGCTGGTTCAGGCGATAGGGGCTGGCTCATGGCCCGTTTCGTCGCATGTTACACGCGGCCGCTCCCGTGTAACCCCGGGCCGACGAACGGGCTACTAACGGTGCGCCCGGGCCGCGGCCGGAAGCGGCTAGTGCCTGGGGTATGATCGAGCCGTCAGTTTCCGATAGCCCCGGGCGCCGAGATGTCCTTTCTTGTGCACGATTCCGTATGGATGCAAGCCGATAGCGCAGCGGCCGCCCCGGCCCTGCGCTATCGGGACGAGGGCGAGGACTACGCGACGTTGGCGACCGGTATCGATCGAGCCGCCCGGCGCCTTCTGGGGTGCGGTCTGGGGCGTCAGGAACGGGTGGCGGTCTACCTCGACAAGCGGCCGGAGACGGTGCACGCCCTGTTCGGCGCCAGCCGGGCCGGCGGCGTCTTCGTGCCGGTAAACCCGTTGCTCAAGGCGGAGCAGGTGGCGCATATCCTGCGCGACTGCAACGTGCGCATCCTGGTGACCTCCGCCGACCGACTGGTGACGCTGCGGACGGTATTGCCCGACTGCCCGGATTTGCACACGGTGCTGCTGGTAGGGCGGGAGCCGAGCCAAGACTCGGGCGATGGCGAGGTCGGGCATGTGAGAGTGGATATGTGGGATGCCGCGCCGGAGCATGACGGCCTGCGCCGGCACCGGGTGATCGATACCGACATGGCGGCGATCCTCTATACCTCCGGGAGTACCGGACGTCCCAAGGGGGTCGTGCTCTCGCATCGCAACATGGTCGCGGGTGCACAAAGCGTGTCGACCTACCTGGAGAATCGGCCGGACGATCGAATCCTTGCCGTGTTGCCGTTCAGCTTCGACTATGGCCTGAGCCAGCTGACCACGGCGTTTCGCACCGGGGCCCTGGCCGTGTTGCTGAACTACCTGCTCCCGCGCGACGTGATTCGGGCGGTGGAGCGTTACGGCATCACGGGGCTGGCGGCCGTGCCTCCGCTCTGGATCCAGCTTGCGCGTCTGGAATGGCCCGAGGCGGCGCGGGAGACGTTGCGCTATCTCACCAACTCCGGTGGCGCGATGCCGAAGGAGACGCTGTCGGCCCTGCGAGCCGCACTGCCCGGCACCGACTGCTATTTGATGTATGGCCTGACCGAGGCGTTTCGGTCCACCTATCTTCCGCCCATGGAGCTTGATCGGCGCCCCGGCTCCATGGGCCGGGCGATCCCTAATGCGGAGATCCAGGTGGTCCGCGAGGATGGCAGCCCCTGCGCCCCCGGCGAGCCGGGAGAGCTGGTGCATCGTGGCGCCCTGGTCGCCATGGGGTACTGGAACGATCCGGAACGTACGGCCGAGCGGTTCCGCCCGGCGCCCGGCCAGCCGTCCGGTACCCCGCTGCCCGAGATCGCGGTGTGGTCCGGCGACACGGTGCGCATGGACGAGGACGGCTTCCTGTATTTCGTGGGCCGCCGGGACGAGATGATCAAGACCTCGGGATACCGCGTGAGCCCTAACGAGGTGGAAGAGGCGGTCTATGCCACGGGGCTGGTGGCGGAGGCCGCGGCGCTGGGGGTGGAGCACCCGGATCTGGGCCAGGCGATTGTGCTGGTGGCCCTGCCGCAGGCGCCGGAGTTGGACCCGGACGACCTGATCCAGGCCCTGCGCCCCCGTGTGCCGGGCTTCATGCTGCCGGCGCATGTCGGGTTGCGCGCCGAGCCATTGCCGCGCAATACCAACGGGAAGATCGACCGCAAGCTGCTTGCCGCGGAATTCGGTGATCTGTTCCGGGAGGGCGTTCCGGCATGAACGATACGCGCCCCGGCCACAGTGCGATGGGTCAGTTCGCGGTGGTGGACGACTGCCTTCAGCTCGGCGACCAGTCGCTCGTGGATCTGGCCGCACGTGTTGGGCAGACCCCTTTCTACGCCTACTCGCGGGAGGCGATGACCCGGCGGGTGGCGCAATTGCGCGCCGCACTGCCGGACGGTCTGTCGCTGCATTACGCGATCAAGGCCAACCCGATGCCGGCCGTTGTGCAGCACATGGCCGGCCTGGTGGATGGCCTGGACGTGGCCTCGCAGCGGGAAATGCAGGTGGCGCTGGATACCGGGGCCCGCCCCGGGGATATCAGCTTCGCGGGGCCGGGCAAGTCGATCGCCGAGCTGGAGGCGGCCGTCGCGGCCGGAATCACCCTCAATCTGGAATCGCCCACCGAACTGGAGCGGGTGGGTGCGATCGCGGCGCGCACTGGGCATCAGGCGCACGTGGCCGTCCGGGTGAACCCGGACTTCGAGCTGAAAAGCTCCGGTATGCGCATGAGCGGCGGCCCCAAGGCCTTCGGCGTGGATGCCGAGCGTGTGCCCGAGCTGCTGACCCGTATCGGCGAGCTGGGCCTGCACTTCCGCGGGTTTCACATCTTTTCCGGCTCTCAGAACCTGCGCCCGGAAACCCTGGTCGAGGCGCAGGGGCATACCTTCGATCTCGCCCTGCGCCTGGCCGAGTCGGCACCGGGGCCGGTCGAGATGCTGAACATTGGCGGTGGCTTCGGCATCCCATATTTCCCGGGGGATCAGCCGCTGGATCTCGGGCCCATCGCGGAACACCTGGAGAACCGCCTGCCGGGGGTGCGCGATGCGCTGCCGGATGCGGAGATCATGCTGGAGCTGGGTCGCTATCTGGTTGGCGAGGCCGGAATCTACGTGGCCGAGGTGCTGGACCGCAAGGAGTCCCGTGGTCAGGTCTTCCTGGTTACGAACGGCGGGCTGCACCACCACCTGGCCGCCTCCGGCAACTTCGGCCAGGTGATCCGCAAGAACTATCCGGTGGTGGTGGGCAACCGGGTGCATGGCCACGAGCGTGAGCTCGTGAACGTGGTCGGCCCGCTGTGTACCCCGCTGGACGTGCTGGCCCAGCAGATGGAGCTGGCGCGTGCCGATGTGGGCGATCTGATCGTGGTCTTCCAGTCGGGTGCCTACGGCTATACCGCCAGCCCGACGCGCTTTCTGAGCCATCCGGAACCGGTGGAGATCCTGGTGTGAGCACCGCCGTTGCCGCTTCCGTGGAGCCCTCGGCGTTGCCGCTGGCGCGGCAGAGCGTGTACCTGCCCTTCCGCTTCGGGTATCGCACGCTGGCGGAGCCGGTGCGCACGATGCAGGTGCTGCAGCTCCCGTTTACCCGGATTCGTGTCGAGCATGCCGAGCAGATCCTCGCGGCTGCACCGGAGGAGGACTGCCTGATCCGCTCCATGCCGGTGGAGGCGCCTTTGCCCCGCATCTCGCGGTTCCGGGGGCGGCTGCGCTTCGTGCCCCGGCAGTACCAGCGCCACTTCATTGACCTGACGACCGGCTGGGAGGCCTATCAGGCGCGTTTTTCATCGAAATCGAGGTCGAGCATGCGCCGCAAGGTGCGCAAGCTGGCAGACGCTTCCGGAGGCGCGGTGGACTGGCGCCAGTACGACACGCCGGAAGGTATACAGAAATTTCATCAGCTGGCTCGCGAGGTCTCGTCGCGGACCTATCAGGAACGGCTGCTGGATGCGGGGCTTCCGGGCAGCGAGGGATTCATCGAGCAGATGCTGGAGCGTGCGTGCGAGGGGCGGGTGCGGGGCTACCTGCTGTTCCTGCACGGGCAGCCCATTGCATATTTGTATTGTCCGATCGATGACGGAATCCTGCGGTACGCATTCCTCGGATACCTCCAGGAACATGCCGACCTGTCGCCCGGCACGGTCCTGCAGTGGCTGGTGCTGGAGGCGCTGTTCCGCGAGGGTCGGTTTGCCCTGTTTGATTTCAGCCCGGGTGAGGGGGCGCACAAGTCGCTGTTCGGAAAGGATGCCCGCTTTTGCGCCGACGTGTACTTGTTGCGTCCGTCCTGGCGCAACCGTGCGCTTGCGTACTCGCATCTAGCCGTGACGGATATCTCCCTTTTGGTCAGCTTCGTCATGAATCGTCTGCGGCTCAAGGGGTGGGCTAAGCGCAAAGCGAAGAGGGCATCGCGCGTGTAAGTCTGAGCATTGCTTTCGCTATGTGGTCTCCGGGGGGCGGTATGGTTCGAAACAACCTAAAGATAATTCTTCACGCTACTTTCGGTGAGTATCAATACTGGAAGGTGTATGCCGTAGACCTTCCCTATCCTCGTCCAAGCGTTCCATCCAACGTTGAAGTTAGAGTGCTGAATCGAGAAGATCTAGAAGGAATTTCAGAAGACGGGCTTTGCGCAGAAAACTATCTAGGCGAAGAAGCACTAGGTTACGGCCTTTTCCTCAAGGGGAGGCTAGCGGCCGTTCAGGCTGTCTGGTGGGGTTCAAGATATATGCGCGAGCGTGCCGGGCGATCCTGGCGACTTTCTCCGGGCGCGGCCAAGACTACCAGTCTCTACGTTCTAGAAGAATACAGAAAAATGGGATATGCCACGCTTCTAAAGAAATATGTTCTAGCGGAACTAAGTGGTAGAGGGTTTCGCAGAGTCTATGCACGCATTTGGCACAGTCACCGCAATTCGATTCGCGTCAGCAGGAAGGTGGGCATGAGGCTGGTCGGCGTATATGTTGAATTGTGCCCGCAGGGCAAGCGTCTGGAATTCCGAATCCCCTTGAACCCCAAATGAAGACTGACTCAACCCCTCGTAGTGTTGTGCTGCTCTCCGGTGGCCCCCCTATATCGCTTAAAGTACTATATTGTCTAAAGCGGATGGGTGTTTCGACTGATGTTATCGACATTGGGCGCCCAAGTGCGGTGCGTCACTCCCGCTACCGTCGCCGCTATGTCCGTATTCCAAAGCCGGATTTGCGTGACGACGCCTCAGTACGCGTATTCGTCAATTCCTTGAATGACCACCTAACCCGCTACGCAATTCAGGGTGTGGTTCCGGGGGATATTGCTTCGACGAGTTTGTTGCACGTTGTCCGGCAACAGCTCCATGGGGTGGTGGTCTTTCCCACAAGCGATGCCCAAACGCTCGACTTGCTCGACGATAAGTGGCGTTTTCAGCGCTTCCTGGAAGATGAAGGACTTCCGGTTCCCAAGGGCGTGCTTCTTGAAAACTTGGATAAATGGCCTGAAGAACTCAGGTCTATGAGATTCCCGTTGATAGTGAAGACTCTCTTTGGGGAGTCGGGGCATGGTGTAGCGACGGTCCACGACTTGGGTGATCTTGAACGCTATCTTCGATCGGGTTCGAAATACTCACGTATGCCGCTTCTTTTGCAGGAGTACGCATCCGGCGTTGACGCGGATATAAGCATTTTAGCCGTGGAGGGAGAGATCAAGTGTCATGTCGTTCAGTCTAGGAGAGACGGATGCGCCTTGGAGTTTGTGAGCAATGAGTGTGCCTTGGGGGTGGTTGACCGTATTGTTCAGCGTTTGAAGTTTTCGGGCGTGGCGAATTTCGACCTAAGAATCGAGGATGAAACTGGGGGCGTAACCGTTATTGAGTGCAACCCCCGTTTTTGGTACACACTCCAAGCCTCCTTGTGGCGGGGGTTAAATTTTGCGCAAGCTGGATTGAGATGTGCGCAAGGGGAGGACGTAAACAATCCCAACCTGGTTGGCGGGAGATATTACTTGCATGGATGCCTGATAAAGGAGATTCTTTGGAAGCCGCAAAAGTGGGGCACGATTGAGGGGTATAATATGCGGGGCCTTTTTCAGGCGCTTTCGGATCCCATGCCGTTTCTTCGAAGTTCGAAATGAGGGCTTGGTGTTGGCCAACACTTGTGTAGTGGTTATGGGGCCTTATCGGTCCGGTACGTCACTGTCCGCGCAGATTCTGTCGGTTCTCGGTGTGGAATTCGGTAATGCGGACGCGTTTCAGCTGGCGGCCGATCGTTTCAATCCAGGAGGTTATTTTCAACGCAGAGATATCGTAAGGGCTAACCAAAGGCTTATAAACTCGGTAAGCGACCGGATTGGGAAACCGGCGGAACCCAAAGTTATCAATGCGGGTGCGCCGCAAGAATGGCTCGATGGGGTCGACTTGGGGTGGATGTCGCGTTCCCGGATCTGCGGTCTCAAGGACCCCCGTTTCTGCGTGACATTACTCACGTGGATTGATCGCTCAGGGCTTCCGGCGGAGAACCTCCTAGTTGTCCGCGTAGTGCGGGATCTGTCTGCAATAGCGCGGAGCAGCGTGAGGCATCGTGAAGTGGGTTCTTTTTGCGACTACGACCTGGGTGGGGCGTTGGAGATGGCCAGGGCTTACGATTACTGGGCGGGCTGGCATGCCGAGGGAATGGGCCTGCCGGTGATGGAAATCAGTTATGAGCGATTGGTATTGGATCCCGAATCGGTGGTTTTTGAAGTGGCCGAGTTTGTCGGTCAGTCGGACTCGAAGGTCATTCATCGGGCGCGACTTGCGGTAGGGAAAAGGCGTGCTTTGATACGGCACTATGCACACAAGCTCTTGGATCCCAGGTTAATGCTGGGAACGGCGAGAAAAACGTTTCGTAGTCGGCGGAAAAAATAGGTTGTGGTAGTCGTTGTGTACAGGGATTGAGAGTTATGGGAGGGATGTTCTAGGGTATTGAAAGTGGGGATGAATGTACTGTTACGGCATGGCGTTCAGCATTGGCGGTTTCTGGTTGCGGCCTCGATGTATCATGCCTACACCCCGACCCGGGCGTGGTTGAACCGGTTGACCAGGATGCGCCCCAGGGCGCGGTAGGCGGGCACGTCCAGCGTATCTTCGTGGGGTGTTGCCGGCACGTTGCCGAGTGCGCTCATGCAGGCCGCCTCCAGACCGGGTGTCTCGGTGACGAACTCGCACAGCCGTTCCAGGCGGTGGCGATTCACGCGATCGATGGCCGGCGATCGGGTGGCGTCGCCCCGGGGCTTGACGAACTCGAACGGGTGGGTGAGGACCACGACATCCGATACCCCCTGTTCAAGGGCCTTTTTCAGGATAGTGCGGGTCTCCGGCCAGGAGCAGCCCGTGATCGTGAGGGTCTTGTGGTGGCGCCGCCCGGGCCAGCGGAAGTCGGAGTAGGTGGTGACCGGGAACTCGCGAATTCCGCCGATATCGTGATGCCCGGCGAACAACTGCAACTCTGGTTCGTGCGGACGGAAGATCGCGAGTCCAATGTTCGAGGCCATCCCGATGCCGCAGTGTTGCATGGCCGTGTACACGCCCTGTCCGACTTTGAGTCCACCGGTGCGCAGGACGCCGGGGGCGGGCAGCCCCCAGCGGCGAAACGTGTCCTGGCCCATCTGGATCAGGCGCACCTGTTCGTCTTCGCTGCGGCGAGTGATGTCGTCGTTCGGCGGGTCTATCTCGAGCCACTGGGCCCAGTCCGGCTTTTCGAAGTACGTCCAGCAGGGGTGCAGGTGGAGCTGCACGTCATGCCCGCGTGCGGCAATCTCGCGCGCAATGCCTCCCATCGGCTCGTCGCCGAAAAAGCAGGTGTTCAGGGCCTCGACAAAGAAGGTGCCGCGGATACCGTGCTGTTCCAGGGTCGCCATCAGATAGCCCAGGCCTTCCGAGCGGCCCTGGCGCTCGCAGTACACGGATGGAGGCCCGACCGGTGTCCGATTCTCCGGATCGGCAAAGGCCCCGCCGATGCTGAACTCGGTGTCGACCGTGATATGGACGCGGGTGGTCATGCCGCTTGGCGCTCGCGGGGTTCGGCGAGGTTGCGGGCCAGGCGCAGGCCGAAGCGCATGGGGGTGCGGTCCCAGGGCGTGAAGCGCGGAAGCTGGTACGGGTCGGAATCGATGCGTGCGGCGCCGGCGGCGGTGGAGACGGCGGCATCGAAGCCGCAGTCGCGCGCGATCTGGATGTGTTCGGCGGCGTAGTCGCGGCCGGGACGGCCGTTCGGGTAGGCGAACAGCCGCAGGGGCCGGCTCAGCATCTGCTCCAGATCGGTCTTGCCGCGCTGAATCTCGGCGCGGGCGGTGTCGGTATCCACTTCGGTCAGGATCGGGTGAGTGGCCGTGTGCCCGCCGATCCCCATGCCCGCCGCTGCCAGCTCGTGGACCTGGGCGCGGGTCATCATCAGGTCGTTCGGCAGATCGATCCCGAAACGCCGGGCCAGTGCCTCGGTACCGGCGGTTCGCTGCTCGGCGGGCTGGTACTTGAACTGGCTGATCAGGGCGTGGATCAGCTTCAGCCGGTCCTGGTGGGTCTCCAGCGTCCACTCGCCAAGGCCTTCCGGGCCCAGGTCGGCATTTTTCGGCAGGCGGCGCACCGTCTCGATCAAGGTGTCGTTGAACATGCGTCCGCCGTCGAGATACCCGGTGGCGATGAAGAACGTGGCCGGGACGCCCTCCTCGCGCAGGATGGGCAGGGCGACCTCGGCGTTGTCGGCATAGCCGTCATCGAAGGTCACACTGACTGCGCGGGCGGGCAGCGCGCCGGCCCGCAGGCGGTCCACGGCTTCGTCCAGTGGAAGCGGGTTCATGGATCGGGCGAGGAGCCGCATCTGCCAGCGGAAGTCGTCGGCGTGCGGATCGCCAGGCAACAACGGGTCGGGTGCGGGCAGTACGCGGTGGTAGATCAGGATGGACAGGCGTGCGCGGGCGCCGCCGGGCGACATCAGGGACAGCAGCGAGCGCAGCAGCATGGCGGTCAGCCCGTGGCTTGGGCGCGCGGTTCTTGCCCCAGCCATCGGGCGATGACGGCCGCGATGCGTTCCCCAGCCCGGCCATCCCAGTACTGCGGCACGCGGCCCTTCTTGCCCCCATGGTCCATGACGTCACGGAAGGCGGCCTGCAGGCGTTCCGGGTCGTGTCCGACCAGGACATTGGTGCCAGCGTCGATGGTGATGGGCCGCTCGGTATTCTCCCGCAGGGTGATGCAGGGGACACCCAGGGCGGTGGTCTCTTCCTGCATGCCGCCGGAGTCGGTGAGGACCACTCGCGCGTCCTTCATCAGGCCCAGCATTTCCAGGTAGCCCGCTGGTGGCAGTACCGCGATGGCCGCCTCGTTCAGGTGGTGTTCCAGCCCGGAGGCCCGCAGCCGATCACGGGTGCGGGGGTGCAGTGGAAAGACCAGGGGCAGCTCGCGGGCGATGCTCGCGAGGGTGGTGATCAGGCGTTCCAGGGTTGCCGGATCGTCGACATTGGACGGGCGGTGCAGGGTCAGTACGCCATAAGCGCCGTCCGGGGCGAAACGGGCCGGGTCTAAGCCCGCGGCCTGCAGGGAGTCGCTCCAGGGGGCGGCCCGGTCCAGGTTGTAAAGCTGGGTGTCGATCATCACGTTGCCGACGAAGTGGACGCGCTCGCGTTCGATCCCCTCGCGGGCGAGGTTGTCGATGGCGTGTCCTTCGGTTGTGAACAGGAGATCGGAGATCTGGTCGGTCAGGACCCGGTTGATCTCTTCCGGCATGCGTCGATCATAGCTGCGCAGGCCGGCCTCTACGTGGATGACGCCGATCCCCTTCTTGGCCGCGACCAGGGCGCAGGCAATGGTGGAGTTTACGTCGCCCACGACCAGAACGGCCTGTGGATTCAGGCGGTCGAGTACCGGTTCGAAGCGGCTCATGACCTCGGCGGTCTGGACGGCGTGGGAGGAGGAGCCGACCTCCAGGTTGATGTCCGGGTACGGGATGTTCAGATCGGTGAAGAAGCGCTCGTTCATCGCCGGGTCGTAGTGCTGGCCGGTATGCACGAGCTGGGCACTGATGCCGGCGTCTGTCAGTGCGCGCATCACCGGGCCAATCTTCATGAAGTTCGGCCGTGCGCCGACTACGCACAGGATTTCGCATTGCGGCTGGGCAGTCATGGGCTATCGAGACATCCTGTGGGCGCATGGGCGGGCCCGCTCGCGACGACGCCAACGGGCGCGGCTCGGCATCCTTGTCGGGTTCGTCGGCCCGGTCCGGATCCCTGTCGAATCACTTTATCGTTTCGGCAGGAACGCGCGGCACCGTTCGTGAATAGCTCGTTAGATCCGGGATGCGGGTTTGCGCGTGACAACCGAGTGGGAGGCGCTCATCGTTGGATCCAGAAGACGGGTGCGGCACGAACTGCGTGAATCCGCATACCGGTACCGAGGTTCGGTGATGGGGTGTTTCGAGCACGTACTGCTTAAGTGGCTTTGCGCAATGTTTGCGGCGTGCGTCTTGCTGCTTTGGATGCCGGTGGCCGCTGCCGGTATCGTCGCTGAGGCGGTATCGGCGAGTCCTGGCGGTGGTCTGCCGGATGAGGGCCGGAATGTCGTTCAGGCTGGGCCGGAGGACTACCGGGCGGCGGTGGCTGCGCTGGGGCCCGGTGACTGGTTGCAGCTGGAGCCGGGGGACTATCCGCGTTCGCTGCGGTTACACGGAGTGCGCGGGACGCCGGAGCGGCCCATCGTGATCAGCGGGCCAGCGGAAGGTGAGCCGGCCGTGCTGCGCGGGCGCCGCGGGGAGAACACGATCAGCCTGGTGGATGCGGAACATCTGGTGATCCGGCATCTGACGCTGGATGGCGGCGGGGAACCGGTTGCGGGGGTGGTGGCGGAGGCGCGCGGTGACGGCGTGCATCACGTGACGCTGGAGCACCTGACCATCCGCCATTATGACCGTTCGCAGGGCAACACGGGGATCACGACGCGCGTGCCGGCCTGGGGCTGGGTGATCCGGCACAACGAGATCCATGATGTGGGTACCGGGATGTATCTCGGACAGCCGGATGGCACCAGCCCGTTTGTCGGTGGCGTGATCGAGCACAACCATGTGCACCGCACTCTGGGGTACAACATACAGATCAAGCACCAGACGGAAAGGGAGATGATTCCGGATCAGGACCCGGGCCCGCGCGAGACGCGGATTCGCTTCAATTTTCTGAACAAGGCAGAACGCGGGAGCGACGGGGCTCGGGCCCGCCCCAATCTGCTGGTGGGGCATTTCCCGCCCACCGGCCCGGGGTCTGAAGACCGCTATCGCATCGAAGGGAATCTGTTCTACCAGAACCCGCACGAGCGACTGTTCCAGGGCGAGGGCAACCTTCTGATCCACGACAACCTGTTCGTGAATGATGTCGGCGATGCGGTGCTGGTCCGCCCGCACAATCACCTGCCTCGCGAGGTCCGCATTGTGAACAACACGGTCCTGGCGACCGGGTTCGGGATTCGGGTGGACGAGCCCGACCGGGCACACGAGCAGGTGGTGGCGGGCAACGCCGTGTTCGCCGGGCACCCGTTGCAGCTCTCAGGCGGTATCGCGGGAGCCGAGAATTTTACGGCCTCACGCGAAGCCGCGGCCCGTTACCTCGTGGCCCCGGATGCTGGGCTGGATGCCCTGGATCTCTACCCGCGCGCGGGCGGTTTGCGGGAACGTGGAGACAGCGTGAGTTCGCCCGCAATCGCGGGCGCGGATCGCGATTACAATGGCCGCCTGCGCGAACGACCGGTCTGGGGCGCCTATGTCGGTCCGCCGGGCCCCAATCCTGGGCGTGTGGAGGGGATCGGGCCGCGCGTGCCGGGTTGTGCGCCCTGCCAATAGGGAAACATGGATCCGTGTTTCCCTGAGCCGGACGCGGTCCAGGGACAGAACGGCCCCCGCCGGGGTGCCGCATGACGAAGAGCAACGAGAACGGACATCTTATGCATACGCTTCCCGCGCTGGATGAAGTCACCATTGGGGTCATCGGTCTTGGGTATGTCGGCCTGCCGCTGGCCGTCGAATTCGGCCATCACTGGTCCACCATCGGGTTCGACATCGACCCGGAACGGGTGCAACAGCTGCGGGCCGGGGTGGATCGCACGCGCGAGGTGGAGGCGGACAAGCTGGCGGCCACGCCGCATCTGGAATACACCTCGGACCTGGAGGCGATGCGGGCCTGCAACGTGTTCGTGGTGACGGTGCCGACCCCCATCGACCGGCACAAGCGCCCCGACCTCGGGCCGCTGCTCGGGGCCAGCCGCAGTGTGGGGCGGGTGCTCAAGCCGGGCGATACGGTGATCTACGAGTCCACCGTGTATCCGGGCGCCACGGAGGAGGACTGCGTGCCGATCCTCGAAGCGGAGTCCGGCCTGGTGCACAACCAGGATTTCTTTACCGGCTACAGCCCCGAGCGCATCAACCCGGGCGACAAGGAGCACGGGGTGACCTCCATCATGAAGGTCACCTCGGGCTCCACGCCGGAGGTGGCCGACTTCGTCGACGCGCTGTACGCACGGGTGATCACCGCCGGTACGCACAAGGCCGAGAGCATCCGCGTGGCCGAGGCCGCCAAGGTGATCGAGAACACCCAGCGCGACGTGAACATCGCGCTGATCAACGAGCTGGCGCTGCTGTTCGAGCGCCTGGGGCTGGATACGGAGGCGGTGCTGAAGGCGGCCGGGACCAAGTGGAACTTCCTGCCGTTCCGCCCCGGGCTGGTGGGCGGCCACTGCATCGGCGTGGACCCGTACTACCTGACGCACAAGGCGCAGGCGGTGGGGCACCACCCGGAGATGATCCTGGCCGGGCGGCGGGTGAACGACTCGATGGGCGCCCACATCTCGGACAACACGGTGCGGGCCCTGGTGCGCAAGGGCATCAACCCGGTGGGCGCTCGCATCCTGGTGATGGGGCTGACCTTCAAGGAAAACTGCCCCGACCTGCGCAACACCCGCGTGATCGATATCCACGCGACCCTGGCCGGCTACAACGCCGAGGTAACCGTCTTCGACCCCTGGGTGGACCCGACCGAGGCCGAACACGAATACGGCATCACCCCGGTGACCGAGACCCCGGCCCCGGGGCAGTTCGATGCGATCATTGTCGCGGTGCCGCACCGCGAGTTCCTGAAGATGGGGATCGAGGCGATCCGGGCGCTGGCACGCCCGGAGTCGGTGATCTTCGACGTGAAATCGGTCTTCCCGCGCGCGGCGACCGATCTGCGCCTTTAGCAGCTGGGCGGTTTCGCTTCGCGTCTCCCGGGATACCGGCGCGCAGCGCGGCTGGTGAACGGCACGCCCGCATAACGCCTGCGCTGTTCCCGGACGAGGGCAGGTCTAAAGTGGCGGGACGCCCTTCGTCCCGGGAGACGCCTAAGCATGCATCCCTCCGCGTTGTTGCCCCATGGTTTCCACCGTACAGCCTGACGGCGGCGGTGCTGCGCCCGCTGTGCGTCCATGGGCGGCGCGTGGCGGAATACATCCCTGGATCGGCGTTTCCCCCACCCTTCGATGAGCCCGCCGGCCGCCGCTGTGGAACCTCTGTCGCTGCGCACCTGTGCGCTCTGGGCCTGGCTGTCGCTGGGAGCGGCGATCTATTTGACGCTGCTGCCGTTCGAATTCGGCTCGGTTAGTCTGGAGCGTGCCTGGGAGATCTACCGCGGCATGAGCCTGACCGGCCCCGGGACCAGCGGCCGCCAGCAGTTTATGGCCAATGCCCTGATGTTCCTGCCGCTGGGGTTCTTCTGGACCGCGTGGCTGACCCATGGCCGCCGGAATCGACTGACGGCGTTTGCGGTGTTCACCTTCGTGGCAGCCCTGGGGCTGGCGGTTACGGCGAGCGTGGAGTTCCTGCAGGTCTGGCTGCCCTATCGGCACCCCGCGGGCGCCGATATTGCCGGTAACTTTTCCGGGGCCGTGGCCGGTTCGCTCGTCTGGCTGGCCCTGCGCGATCCGCTGGTGCGCTGGCGGCAGGTGCTGGAAGGCGCGGGTGCGCAGACCCTGACCGCCGGTCTGGTGGTCTATGCCGTGCTCTACGTGCTGATTGGCTTCGTCCCCTTTGACTTTGTACTGGCCGCGGACGAGTTGCGGGCCCGGTTGGCATCGGATGCCTGGGGCTGGTGGGTGGCGGCCGGCGCCTGCACGGGTGGTCTCCGCTGTATCAGCTGGCTGACGCTGGAGGTGGTGGTCAGTGTACCGGTGGGCTTGCTCCTGGCGCTTTGGCTGCAGCGGCGCGGAGCTTCGCTGCTAGGGGCCGGGATTCCCCTGGCCCTGCTGCTGGCGGGCCTGCTGGAGCTGTTGAATCTGGCGACTCTGTCGGGGATTGCCGAAGGACGTTCCGTGCTGCTGCGGGCACTGGGGATGGGGATCGGCCTCGTCCTGTTCCGGCGCCTGCCCGCGCATCCCCATGGCGTGATCCGGACGCTGCAGCAGTTCGCCACCCCGTTGCTTGTGACCGGCGCTGTCGCCTATGCCTTGCTGCTGGTCGCACTCAACCACGGCTTCGGTGCGTTTCACGCCGACGGGGAGGCGGTCCGTGCCCAGTGGGCCGACCTGAACCTGTGGCCGTTCTACTACCACTACCACGTGGACGAGATCCACGCCCTGCGCAGTACCGCGCTGCACCTGGCCATGTACGCGCCTCTGGGGATGCTGGTCTGGCTCTGGCAGTTGCGTCATCCACTGCAACCGGCCGCGTTGAACCTGCTGGCCGTCGTCGCGGGGGCGGTGCTGGCACTGGCGGTCGAGGCCGCCAAGCTGTTTGTGGACGGTGCCCGCCCGGACCCGGCCAGCCTGGTCCTGGCCGGGCTGGCGGCCGGGTTCATGGCCGCCTCGCTGCAGTGGCTGGAACGCGCGAGCGTCGCGGGTGTCGGGCAACCGGCCGTCGCGTCGCGACACGAGCCCCGCAGTGTTGTCCCGGGTCCGGGTGATCCAGGCCCCGTCGAGGGCTCTCTGCAGCGGTTGCGCCAGGCCCTTGGCGGTCTCCTGGCCCTGGTGGCCGTATTGGCAGCGGTGACCTGGCCGGTGGCGCCGGTCGCGCTGGCCGCGGGGTTGCTGGCCTACGCCGCGTTGCTGGCCTGGCGCCCGCAGGCCTGGCTGGTCGTGATTCCGCTTCTGCTGGCCACGCTGGACCTGACCCTCTACCACGGGCGCCTGTTCGTCTCCGAGCTGGATCTGTTCCTGTTGATGACCCTGGCCGTGGCCCTGTGGCGGGGGCCCCATGCGCTGCATGCGGGCGTATCGCTGCTGCCGCGCGGGATCCGCTGGCCACTGGGGCTGCTGGTCGTTTCCACATTGGTCGGCCTGGGGTTGGCCCTGTGGCCGCCTGGAGGCTGGAACCCCGGCGCAGCGGTGCACTTTGCCCACGAATGGAATGCCCTGCGGGTCGCCAAGGGCCTGCTGTGGGCGGTGGTGCTGCTAGCGGTGTTGCGCGTTGCGCCCATTCCGGTCCGGGAGCAGGTGACACGCTGGTTTCTCCCGGGCGTGGCCCTGGCCCTGCTGGCACAGCTGGCCTTCGTGGTGCGCGAACGGATCACCTACCCCGGGCTGCTGGATTTCGACAGCGGCTACCGGCTCTCCGGCCTGTTCTCGGAGATGCAGGCCGGTGGCCCCAGTATCGAGAGCTTCCTGGTATTGGCCTTTCCGCTGGCCCTGGTCTGGTGCTGGCGGCAGCGTCCCGGCCTGATGCTCGCGGGCACCGCTGTGCTGGCGCTGGGGACGGCCTACGCGGTCGCAATGACCTATTCTCGCGGCGGCTACCTCGGTCTGGCGGTGGCCGTGGCCATCCTGCTGCTCGGAGTGGTACTGGCCACAGTGGCCGGGCGCGCGCGCCCGGGCCGCGGCGCGGTAGTGGGCGTGCTGCTGCCGCTGGTGGCGATAGCCGTGGTGGCGGGCACCACGCTGGGCGGTTTCGCCGAACAGCGTCTGGGCCAGATCGAGCGCGATTTCGGCACCCGTGCAGACCACTGGCGCGAGGCCCTGGAACTGCCCGGTGGCGGTTCTCTGGCCGCGCTGCTAGGGCGCGGGGTAGGCAGTTTCCCCGAGCACTACCGTACGGGCAACCGCGACGGACGCCTGCCCGCGAACCTCGCCTTCAGCCGCGAAGAGGGTGAGCCGCGCCTGCAGATCGGGGGTGGCGACTCGCTGTTCGTGAACCAACGCGTGCGTCTGCCCCGCGACGGTCAGTACACCGCGACCGTGCGGGTGGCCGGTGCCGAGGCCGCTGGCTTCCGGGTGTTTGTCTGCGAAAAGCCGATCCGGCATTCGTTTGCCTGTCGCAGTGAGGGGATGCGTCTGCAGGAGGGAGGGCGCGAGTCCTTCCAGTGGCGTTTCGATCTGGAGCCGATGGAGTCGCGCCGGTGGCCGTTCCAGCGCGGGCTCGTGCTGTCGCTGGCGGTCGATGCGCGGCAGCAGTCTGTCGTCGAATTTTACAGTGTGCAGATCCGCGATTCGGAGGGCCGTGAATATGTGGCCAATGCCGATTTCCGACAGCTGGGGCGGTACTGGTATTTCACGACGGATCACCTTCGCCCGTGGCGGGTCGAGAATCAGTGGCTGGAGATCTACTTCGACCAGGGCGGGCTCGGCCTGCTGGCCTTCGTCTGGCTCACCCTGGCAGCCCTCGTCCTGCTGCTGCGGCGTGGCCTGACGGGCGATCGGGTGGCGCTGGGGGCCGCCGCCGCACTTACGGGGGCCTTGGCTATCGGACTGTTCAGCACGCTGTTCTTCTCGCCACGAATCGCGCTGCTGTTTTACCTGACGCTGTTGCTGGGCGTGGCGTCGGCGCCGCTGCGAGCCGGTTTGGATGCTAACGCTGTTTCGGTGCGGGCCGGGCCTGGAGCCAGCTGAGCTGGCCGGTAACCCCCGGTGCTGGCTTTCGCCAGACCGGGGGTTTTTCGTGTCGGGCTCACGGTCGCGCAGACGGCATGGCCCGGGGCGGGTACCTGTCGGGAAATCCCGCTGCTACTCTCGTTTGACCGACCTTCCTTGGATCCCGGGAGATGAACAAGGCCTTCGAGGCGTTTGACGAGCACCTGCTCGAGCTGGCCCGGTTTGTTGAAGAAGCCGAGTCCATGGAGAAGGGGCTGCACCAGTTGACCGTCCTGGTGGGCCACGCAATGGACTGCCGGCATTGCTCGATCATGCTGGTCAAACAGGATCCGGAGACCGGTGAACCGCGTCTCCGGGTCGAGGCGCACCAGGGGGTGCTTGTGCCGCAGGCCTACGGGGAGTCCCAGCGTTTCGGGACTGGCATCGCGGGACAGGTCGCCGCATCCGGCAAAGGACTCCTGATCAACGATCTCCACCATTCCGAATTTGCCGGCGACGCCCGCCGTTGCCACGAGGTGGAGGCGGTCGACGTGATCGCGGTGCCGGTGGTGCTCGATGGCGAGGTGATCGGCGTGATCAATATTGATTCCCCGCGTGATCAGCGGCGGCTGACGCAGGAGGATCTGCGCATGGCGTCGATCCTGGCGCTGGTGGTGGCCAAGTCCGTACTGGTCCATCGGCTGAAGGGGCTGCTGCGCACCAGCTTTACCCAGATGGCCTTGGCCCGTCAGCCGGGAGCGGCGACGGGGCCCATTACCCACGCACCGGAGCGCGTTGCCCGGTTGCTCGCGCGCACGCTGTACGACGAGATGAGCCGCGCCGGGTTTTCCCGCGATCATGTGCTGACGGCCGCGACCGAACTGATCGGCCAGGTGAGCGAGGGGCGGGAATGACGGCGAGGGTGCCATGAAGGACACCGGATTCGAGCGCCGCTGGCGCCAGCGTTTCCTCGAACGCGGGGCGAGCCTGGAGGATGACGCCGGGATCGCCGGCTGGACGCCGACCGGCCTGAACAGCCGCGTGCGGCAGTTCGAGCGTCTCTGGCGGGACGCGGCCCATGCGCCCGGACGCTGGCTCGATATCGGCTGTGGCGCGGGTACCTACACGCGAATGCTGCATGCGCAGGGTCATGCGGTGTGGGGGCTGGACTACTCCACCCCGTCCCTGGCGAAGGCGAGGGATCGCAGCAATCCGACGATCCCGTGGCTGGCGGCGGATATCCAGCATCTTCCGCTGCCGGAGGCCGCGTTCGACGGGGTGCTCTGCTTTGGCGTAATGCAGGCGTTGTCGGAGCCTGCGCCGGCACTGGCGGAGATCCGGCGGGTCCTGCGTCCCGGTGGCGAGGCCTGGGTCGATGCGCTGAATCTGCGGTGTCTCCCCACTGCGCTTCGGGAGTGGCGGCGCCATCGCCGGGGCCGGCCGCCGCATTTGCGCTACGACGATCCCGCCGCCTTGCGCGCGACGGCCGAGGCCGCGGGTCTGGTGGCGCTGGAGCTGGACTGGTTGCCGCTGGCACCCGGGCGTCTCGCGCGCCTGCAGCCACTGCTGGAGAACCGGGGCACCCGTGGTGTGCTGCAGTCGGTCCCGGTCGCCGGGGCATGGCTGAGCCATTCGTTCATTCTGCGGTTGCGCAGGGCGTGATGTACCGGCCGTCCGGCCCCTGTCGGGAAATTTTGCACTTGGCGGCGACGAGCGCCCTTGCGAACCCGAGGCCTGATGAGGCGGCCCTCGATATCAGTGAGTTACCCGTTATTCGATGGAGTGGCATTGCGCTTGCTAACTCTTGGTAGAAAGCGTCTGATTGCAGTGTGCCCCGAAATTCCCCCGGTGCGGGTGGAGGCGGGTGCCCTGGCGCGAACGGCGTGACGCCGGGGACGGACCTGGAGCAGGCAAGAATGAGCGACGAACACGATCAGAACCACAGCCATGGCCCGGAGGGCGAGGATCCGTCCGGCAGCCCCGTGGATCGGGACGAGGCTTCGTCCGGCCCGCGCAGCCGGACTCGCCGCCGCCTGACCACCGCCGGCCTGGGTGGCGCGATGTTGGTGTCTCTCCCCGCCAAGTCGGTCTGGGGTGCACAGGGGCAGTGTTCGCTGTCGGGTAATATCTTCTCCGCCAACGTCTCCAATATCGACCACGAGTGCACCGAGGGCGATGGCTGCACGCCGGGCTTCTGGAAGAACAACTGGTTCGCCTGGGACTGCACCGGCTACTCGCCGGGGACCTGCCACAAGACCAATCCACCGGGCAACCAGTGCCGCAGCTTCGATGCGACGGTGCATCCCGGTGGCGCGACCTCCTTCGAGTCGGTGTTCGGCTACAAGCCGGAGTGTCTGAGTGGCTCGCCGTCGCTGATGGAGGTGCTGCAGGCCAGTGGCGTGTGCAGTGGATCGCTGGACTGGCATGCGGTGGGGGCGGTCCTGAACGCGGCCTGCACCTCGATCGACTTTGGCGCCTCGGTGGATGAGGTGGTGAAGGCCTATTCCATGGCCCGCGATGACGCGGACAAGTACACGGCCGTGAAGAACGTCTTCGTCTACATGAACGAGCGCTTCTGCCCAATCAACAGCCAGGGCGACTGCGAGGATGGATACTCGCGCAACGAACTGGGCGTATGCGTAGAGGTGCGGACCACCACGTCCAACCAGAAGGGCAATCGCTGACCTGCGGGGCGCTGCCCCGGGTACGGCTGGCCGTACGGTAAACGAGGCGCACTTGTCCGTTCCCGAAGAACCCCTCGAACTGATTTCGCTGCCGGTCGCTCACGTGCGGGCGTGGGGCGAATCCGTGGTCGTCTTTGATCAGCGCTGTGGCGAGACACACGTGCTGCAACCGCCCCTCACCGAGCTCTTCCAGGCCCTGCAAGAGGGGCCGATGACGCCGACGGCCCTGTTCGAGTACCTTGAACAGCGTTACGAAGCCGCCGAGGGGGAGCTGGAGGATGCGATGCAGGCCGGCCTGAGTCAGTTGCGGGAGCATCACCTGATCTGTGATCCGGCGGACTCGCGGGACGCGTGACAGCCCCAGAAGACCTGCGCGCGGGGCTGCGCGGCGCCGGGGTGGCCCTTCAGGTGGGCCCGTTCGTGGTCCGGCTGCGTTCGCGGCTGGACCGGGTCGAACGCGCGCTGGCCCTGTTCTACGACCGGCAGTTGCTGCCGCCGGAACAGGCGGCGTTTGCCGATTTTCACATCACGCTCGCACGGGCCTCCGGTCTGCACTGGCTCTGGCGCCCGCAGGCGCGATTCTTCCTCGACGGTCGATCACCGTTTCGCCCCCTCCCGCTGGCCCACGCCTACCCGCTGTTCGAGTGGGGACTGAACTGGTGCATTGCCCAGCACGCCCACGACTTCCTGATGATCCACGCGGCGGTGCTGGAACGTAACGGTCGGGCGCTGGTGATGCCGGGCGAGCCGGGGGCGGGGAAGAGCACGCTGACCGCCGCGCTGACCCTGTCCGGCTGGCGCCTGCTGTCGGACGAATTCGCCCTGCTTTCCCTGACGGACGGGCAGCTGGTGGCCCTGCCGCGCCCGGTCAGCCTGAAGAATGCAGCCATTGACCTGATCCGCGAGCGCTACCCGCAGGCGGTCATCGGGCCCGCCTCGCATGACACCAGCAAGGGGACCGTGGCGCATCTGAGACCGCCGGATGCGAGTATTCAGAAGATGCACGACCCGGCGCGACCGGCCTGGCTGGTCTTCCCGCGTTTTGCCGCGGGGGGCCGTGACCACCTTGCGCCGCTGGACCGGGCCGTGGCCCTGCAGCGGCTGGTCGGGTCGTCGTTCAACTACAGCGTGGTGGGGGCCGCGGGCTTCGAGGCCGCGGCCGACCTGATCGAGCAGAGTGCGTGCCTCGAACTCGAGTACGCAGATCTGGATGCCACCCTGGGGCTGCTGAACGACCTGACCGCGGGGGGCGCGTGACATCCTCCGCGCTGACGCAACTGCTCGCGGTCCTGGGCGCTCCGAAGTCGGCCGGGCGGCTTTCGCTGGCGGACTGGGACCTGCTGGTGCGGGTGGCGCGGGTGGCCTCCCTGGAAGGGCGGCTGCATGCATTGATCGAGGAGGCCGGGACACTGCCCGAGGTGCCACCGGCGCCGCGACGGCACCTGCACGCGGCCCGGGTCCTGGCGGACCGTCAGCACGCCATGGTCCGCTGGGAGGTGGCGCGGATCCACGAGGCCCTGGCGCCCGAGGCGATCCCGATGATGCTGCTCAAGGGCGCTGCCTATGTCATGGCGGGCTTGCCCTGCGCCCCGGGGCGTCAGTTCTCCGATGTCGACATCCTCGTCCCGCAGGCGCGGATTGAGCAGGCGGAGCAGCACCTGTTTGTCCAGGGTTGGGTCTGCGAGGGCTACGATGCCTATGACCAGCGGTACTACCGCCAGTGGATGCACGAACTGCCGCCGCTCACGCATATCCAGCGCAAAAGCGTGCTGGACGTGCACCACACCATCCTGCCGCCGACCGCGCGGCTGCATCCCGACCCGGATCTTCTGTGGCAGGCGGCGCTGCCGCTCGACGACCACCCGGGTGTGTATATCCCGGCTCCGGTAGACATGGTCCTGCACAGCGCGACGCACCTGTTCCACGACGGCGAGCTGGAGAACGGGCTGCGGGACCTGGCCGATCTGGATGCGCTGCTGCGGTACTTTGTGGCCGAGGATCCGGGTTTCTGGGAGCGGCTGACGGCGCGCGCCTTCGAGATGGATCTGGCACGCCCGCTCTTCTACGCCCTGCGCTATGGCCGCGAATTCCTGCAGACCCCCGTGCCCGATTCGGCCTTCGCGGCCCTGGCCCGCGCGCGCCCGTCGGCGCCTCTGCGTGGGCTGATGGACGGGCTGTTCCGGCGCGGCCTGATACCCCATCACTGGAGCTGCGATGGCGTCGGGTCCGGCGCCGCGCGCTGGCTGTTGTACGTGCGTTCCCACTACCTGCGCATGCCGCTCCACCTGCTCCTGCCTCATCTGGTGCGCAAGGCGGTCAAGGACCAGCGCAAGGGGAAGCGGGAACGGCCCGAACCCTGAGGGAGACGCTGATTGAATCGCACGTCCGCGTTGGTGCCCCCCCAGTTGTTCGAGACAAACGTTCCGAGACAAGGCGCGTCGTGCAGCGGGTAGTGGTTCTACCCGCCCGTTTTGGATGGATTCGGGGCGCAACGCAGGATCGGGCCATATTCATTCAGAATCGGGGGGCACCAACCCCACAAGCCATTGAAAGCAGGGGCTCGGCCGCCCGTTGTTGATCAAAAACGGGCGCGGGAACGGCGTTGCGGTTCCCTTGTGCAGAATGACTGCACGGCAGTCACCGCGCCTTGTTCGCACGCAAAAGCGACTCGAGCGCGGACGTGCGATTCAATCAGCGTCTCCCTGAGGTCCGCGCGCTCCCGAACCCGCAGCTCGACCGCCGCCCGTCTACCCGACCAGCGGGCCCTTACGCGGTGGCTGGGTCTCCATCCAGGCCCAGAGTGGCGAGGGGTGCCAGGAGCAGCTCGGCGCGAAACAGGACGCGTGGGCCGGCCACCAGGCCGAGGCAGCGGTAGCGCTGCTGTGCCATCCCGGAGCCGGCCAGGCCGCGATCCGAGGTGTCCACGTGTTCGGCCGGGCTCACCAGCATATGCAGGGCATCGGCGCTGCGCAGGGCGCGCGCCAGACGCTGGTCGACGCTGATGTGATGCGCGGTATAGATCATGGGGTCGCGATAGAAATCGTGGCCATCGGCATGGGCCTTCTCCAGCAGCGCGCAGGAGATCAGGGATGCCGGAAACATGTCGGGAAAGTTGACCCGGTCCTCCAGCTCGTCGAAGTAGTCCGCCTGGCGCACGAGCGAACCCGACAGCAGATTCTTCGCGTTGCTGTTGGTCATGAACTTGCGCTTGTGGAACCACCCGTTGTCCGGCAGTTCGCGGCGGTCCTCGAGCCGGTCGAGGTCGAACCCCGCGGGCAGGGGCAGTGCCGCGTCCGGCAGCGCGCGGGGGGTGGCCGTGTCGCGCACGTGTCCCAGCAGCACCAGACCGCCGGATGTGCGCATCGCGATGCGGTTCGACAGTTGCGGCCGTCCCGCCTCGTCCATGCGCCGGTTCGTGGGCTTGACCACGGTGGTCAGGGCCTCGTCCGGGCGCAGGGCCCCGGCAAAGGTGAACTGGTAGTTCCGGAATGGCCGTTCGCGGATGTTCCCGCTGTCGCCCTCCGCCTGGCGTACCTGCGTGATCAGGGCCTCGGCGAGGCATTCCAGTTGAAAGCCCAGCACAATCGGGCCGCCAAACGGGTTGCCGCGGATCCGCATCCACTTGTCGCCGTCATGGAACGGATTGAAGTCATCGGTGGCGTTGCGCGCCACGTCGATGTGGATCTGACGAAAGACGCGGGGGGCGTCGAGAGGGGGCGCGGCCATGGGCGTGCGTTCTACCGGGCAGGGCCTGCCGTGACGTGTGCGGGCGTCGATGGGTTACTCCCGGGCGTTTGCCAGCAGCGGACGAATCCGGTCCGCTGGCACCGCGTAGCTGATCCCGCTGGGGTGGCCGACCGCCGCCTCGCGTCCGCCCTGGACGAAGACCTGATTGATCACGCCGACGACTTCGCCGCTGTCGATCCGGTAGACGGGGCTCCCGCTGTTGCCGGGGTAGGCGGTGGCATCCAGCTGAAACACCATGGGTGCGCCGGCCCGCAGTTGCCGGATGCGCGCCTCGCTCAGTTCGCTCGAGCGCCGGGCGGTGATCGCCATGGGGGTGCGCGCCGCCACGCTCGCGCGATGGGTCGCGGGATAGGTGCCCAGGACCATGCCGATCGGGAAGCCGGTAAAGGCCAGTTGTTCGCCTTCCCGCACGGCATCGGAGGATCCCAGCTGCAGGGGTGGCAGCGGGGGCCCGGCAATCCGCAGCAGGGCCAGGTCGTCGTCCGCCGAATGGGCCACCAGTTCCGCGCTGTGGATGGAGGTGTCACGGCCTTCGCCGCTGACCACCACGAGTTGTTCGCGGTTCTCGTGATCCAGGGACGTCGGGATCACATGGTGATTGGTGACGATCAGACTACCGTCGCCAACCGCAAAGCCGGTGGCGAGGTAATGGGCCCGGGGGCTGCGCGCGGGCTGGTGGGTGGCGATGCTGACCACCGAGGGTTTCACGCGCTCGATGGTGTCGGGCAGCGCATCGGCCGCGGCCGGGGGCTGGACGACCAGAAGGGCCAGAAGACTGGCCGCGGCCAGGGCCTTCAGCGTCCGCCATTTGCGCGGGCGGGTGCATGGCGCAGAGGCCGGTGACAAGAGGCCGGATCGCGTGCTCGTCGTATTGTTCATGGGCCACCCCCGCCGGTTGATGGTCCAAGTCTAGGCCAGGCGTCTCCGATCGTGGTGGCAGTGCGTTAGGTGACGCGGGTAGTGGCCGGCGGAGGCGTTAAGCCGAATGTTCAGTTGAAGACGATGGTCTTGTTGCCGTGGGTGAGGACGCGGCCTTCGAGGTGGTAGCGCAGGCCGCGGGCGAGGACCCATCGTTCGACGTCGCGGCCCTTGCGGATCAGGTCCTGCACGCCGTCGTCATGGCGGATGCGGGTGACGTCCTGTTCGATGATCGGGCCGGCGTCGAGGTCCTCGGTGACGTAGTGGCAGGTCGCACCGATCAGCTTAACGCCGCGGGCGAAGGCCTGGTGGTAGGGCCGTGCGCCGACGAACGACGGCAGGAAGCTGTGGTGGATGTTCAGGATGCGTTCGGGGTATTCGTCGCACAGCGCGGGCGGCAGGATCTGCATGTAGCGCGCCAGTACGATGGCGTCGGGCGCGAGTTCGGCGAGTCGCGCCTGCAGGGTAGCGAAGGCGGTCTCGCGGTCCTCGCGCGGCACGGGGATGTGCTCGAACGGGATGCCGTAGCACCGGGCCAGCGGCTCCAGGTCACGATGGTTGGAGAGGATCGCCGGGATCTCCATCGGCAGTTCGCCGTTGCTCCAGCGGGCCAGCAGGTCGCTGAGGCAGTGCGGCTCGCGCGAGACCATCAGGACCACACGTGGTCGCGTTTCGGCGCCCGCCAGCCACCAGTCCATGCCGAGATCGAGGGCCAGCTCGTCCAGGCGTTCGCGCAGGGCGGGCTCGGCATCGACGGGCAGCGAGAATACCCAGCGCATGAAGAACCAGCCGGCCTCGGCGTCGGTGTGCTGGGCTGCCTCAGTGATCCAGCCATCGGTGTTGGCGATCGCGTTGGCGATGCGCGCAACAATTCCGTGCTGATCCGGGCAGCGAATACTCAGCCGAAAACGGGGGCGATCATCCATCGGGTCTGGTGTCCTGGGTCAGGTCAAGGGCGGTTAACAGGAAGATGGGAAGACAGGAAGGTTTTTGGGGTGAGGGCCATGGTTTGGGGCTTGGGGTATGCCCCGAACCCTTGTCATGTCCTGGGCGCCATCACCCAATCCCTTCTTCCAGTTTTCGCGTCTTCCTGTAGATCGTCCTTTCAGGCGGATTCGCGGCGCAGGCCGGAGGGGATGGAGAAGGTGATGGTCTCTTCGCGGCCGGCGAGTTCGGAGACGGTATCGACGCCGTGCCCGCGCAGGAAGTCGAGCACCTCGTTGACCAGGACCTCCGGGGCCGAGGCGCCGGCGGTGACGCCGATGCGGCTCTTGCCCTCCAGCCAGGCGGGGTCGATGTCGGCGGCACCGTCCACCAGGTAGGAGGCTACGCCCATGCGGGCGCCGATCTCGCTCAGGCGGTTGGAGTTCGAGCTGTTCTTCGAGCCGACCACCAGCAGCAGGTCGCACTGCTTCGCCAGGTCCTTCACCGCATCCTGACGGTTCTGGGTGGCGTAGCAGATGTCCATCTTGCGCGGGCCCTCGATCTTCGGGAAGCGCGCGGTAAGGGCATCGATGATGCCGGCGGTGTCGTCCATCGACAGCGTGGTCTGGGAGACGAAGGCCAGACGGTCCGGGTTCGCAACCTCCAGATTCTCGACGTCCGCGATGGTCTCGACCAGCATCATGCAGCCGCCCCGGGAGTCGTCGAACTGGCCCATGGTGCCCTCGACCTCGGGGTGCCCGGCGTGGCCGATCAGTACGACCTCGCGACCCTCGCGGGCGTAGCGCGCCACCTCCAGATGGACCTTGGTGACCAGCGGGCAGGTGGCATCGAACACGGTCAGGCCGCGATCCTCGGCCTCCTGCTGCACGCGGCGCGGCACGCCGTGCGCGGAGAAGATCACCACCTGGCCGTCGGGCACTTCGCTCAGTTCCTCGACGAAGCGCACGCCCGCATCCGTCAGGCGGCCGACCACGTGGCGGTTGTGCACCACCTCGTGGCGCACGTACAGCGGCGCGCCGTAGATCTCCAGGGCGCGTTCCACGATCTCGATGGCGCGTTCCACCCCGGCGCAGAAACCGCGCGGATTGGCGAGCTGGGCCTGGATACTCATGGTGTTCTCCTGCGGTCGGTCGCGACCTATTGTGGCTCCCGTACGGATACCACATCCACCTCGAAGGTGAAGTGTTGCCCCGCCAGCGGGTGGTTGAAATCCACCGTCACGGTGTCGTCCTCCACCGCCTCGATGCGGCCGGGAACGGCCTCGCCGGAGGGGCTGTTGAACTCGTAGATGTAGTCCACTTCCAGCGGCAGGTCGTCCGGGAACTGCGAGCGCGGCATGCGTTGCACCGCCGCCTGATCCCGGAACGGGAACATGACGCCGGCCTCGATCGCAAATTCCCGGTGGTCGCCGGCCTCCAGGCCGACCAACAGGTCCTCCAGGCCGGGCAGGATCTCGCCGGAGCCGATCTCCAGGGTAATGGGTTCGTCGCCGGTCCCGTCCACTACAAAGCCGTTTTCGAGGATCAGGCGATAGTGCATCTCGATGTGCGCGCCCTTGGTGGCCGTGGTCATGCGTGCTCCCGTGTTCAGTGCTTGTCTTCGGAATGGCTGTGGTCACCCTCGATGAAGGTCGCCACGATCAGCGTGATCGCCCCCACCACGATGGCCATGTCCGCCACGTTGAAGGCCGGCCAGTGATAGCCCGCCCAGTGAAAGTCGAGAAAATCCACCACCGCGCCATAGCGCACTCGGTCGATCAGGTTGCCCACGGCCCCGCCCAGTACCAGGCCCAGGGCCGTCACCGACCACCACGCCCGGCGCGGCAGGCGGGCCAGCCAGCCGATGATCAGCAGCCCGATCACCACGGCGATGCCGGTCAGCAGCCAGCGGCCCCAGTCCCCGGCGCCGGCCAGGAAGCTGAAGGCCGCACCGGGGTTGTAGACCAGCGACAGATTGAAGAAGCTCGTCACCTCGACCGGGGCGAACAGCGTCAGCGCGTGTTCCGCCCAGATCTTGGTGACCTGGTCCGCGACCACGATCGCGGCCGCGATCAGCAGCCCCGGGCCCAGACCGGAACCCCGCAGTTGCATCAGGCGAAGTGCCGGGTCTCGCCCGGGCCTTCCACGTTGCTGACGCAGCGCCCGCACAGTTCCGGGTGTTGCGCGTGCTCGCCGACATCCGGGCGACGGTGCCAGCAGCGCACGCACTTGGGCTGTTCGCTCTTGTGCACCACCACGCCCAGCGCTGTCCCGTCTGTCAGTTCGGCGGTATGCGCGCCTTCCGGGGCGGCGCCCTCGGCCAGACGGGCCTCGGAGGTGATCAACACGAAGCGCAGCTCGTCGCCCAGGCGCTCCAGCAGCGTGCGCGCCGCGGAGTCGGCCGGCAGATGCAGGTCGATCTCGGCATTCAGCGAGGCGCCGATGCCCTGTTCGTTGCGAGCCAGTTCCAGCGCGCGGGCGACGTGGGTGCGCACCTCCAGGATGCGGTCCCAGTCACCGTCGGAGAACGTCGCGTCCTCCGGCAGCGGGGCCAGTCCCTCGTACCAGGTGGCGAACAGCACGCTGTCCGGCCGCTCGCCGGGCAGCAGCTCCCAGATCTCTTCGGCGGTAAAGGTCAGGATCGGGGCCACCCAGCGGGTCAGGGCCTCGGCCACGTGGTACAGCGCGGTCTGCGCCGAGCGCCGGGCGTGCGAATCCGCCTGCGTGGTGTACTGGCGATCCTTGATCACGTCCAGGTAGAAGCTGCCCAGCTCCACCGAGCAGAAGTTGTGCACGCGCTGGTAAATCTGGTGGAACAGATAGTCGTCATAGGCCTTGGTGACCTGGCCCTGTACCTGCAGCGCGCGGGCGACGATCCAGCGATCCAGCGGCAGCAGCTCGTCCAGCGGCAGGGCGTGCTCGGCCGGCTCGAAGCCGTTCAGGTTGCCCAGCAGGAAGCGCGTGGTGTTGCGGATGCGGCGGTAGGCATCGGCGGTGCGGTCGAGGATGTCCTTGGAGATCGCCATCTCGCCGGAGAAGTCGGTGGCCGCGACCCACAGACGCAGGATGTCCGCGCCGAGGGTGGAGACGACCTCCTGTGGCGCGACCACGTTGCCGCGCGACTTGGACATCTTCTCGCCCTTTTCATCCACGGTGAAGCCGTGGGTCAGCACCGCCTTGTAGGGCGCCTCGCCGCGCATGGCCACGCTGGTCAGCAGGCTGGACTGGAACCAGCCTCGGTGCTGGTCGGAGCCCTCCAGGAACAGATCCACCGGCAGCTCGCCCAGTTCCGGGCGCTTCTCCACCACCGTGGAGTGCAGCACGCCGGAGTCGAACCAGACGTCGAGGGTGTCGTTCAGCTTCACGTAGTCGTCGGCCTTGTCGCCCAGCAGTTCCTTCGGGTCCAGCTGGAACCAGGCCTCGATGCCTTCCTGTTCGATGCGCTGCGCGACCGCCTCGACCAGCTCCGCGGTGTGCGGGTGCAGGCGGTTGGTTTCCTTGTGCACGAAGAACGGGATCGGCACGCCCCAGTTACGCTGGCGCGAGATGCACCAGTCCGGACGGTTGACCACCATGCCGTGGATGCGGGCCTGGCCCCAGCTCGGCATCCACCGGGTGTCGGCGATCGCCTTGAGTGCATCCGCGCGCAGCTCGGCGCGGTCCATGCTGATGAACCACTGCGGGGTCGCGCGGAAGATGATCGGCGTCTTGTGGCGCCAGCAGTGCGGATAGCTGTGCTCGAACTTCACTGCCACGATCAGCGCGCCGTGTTCCTTCAGTACGTCGATCACATGGCCGTTGGCCTGGTGCACGTTCTCGCCGGCGAAATGCGGGGTGTCCGGCAGGAAGCGCCCGTCCGGGCCCACCGGGTTTTCCACCGGCAGGCTGTACTGCAACCCGACCGCGTAGTCCTCCTGGCCGTGGCCGGGGGCGGTGTGCACCGCGCCGGTACCGGTCTCGGTGGTTACGTGGTCGCCCAGGATCAGCGGGACTTCGCGGTCCAGGAACGGGTGGCGCAGCATCAGGCCTTCCAGCGCCTGGCCCTTGGCGCGGGCGACGATCCGGCCCTCGCCCAGCGAATAGCGGGCCAGGCAGTCCTCGACCAGGTCCTCCGCCAGCAGGATGCGCTCGTGCTCCAGCTCCACCAGGGCGTAGTTCAGTTCCGGGTGCAGGGCGACCGCCTGGTTGGCCGGCAGGGTCCACGGCGTGGTGGTCCAGATGACCACGCTGATCGGGCCGCGCGAGCCGTCGATGCCGTCGAAGCGGCGCAGGAAGTCGATGTCGTCGACCACGCGGAAGCGCACGTCGATCGCCTGCGAGATCTTGTCCTCGTACTCGACCTCGGCCTCGGCCAGGGCCGAGCCGCAGTCCACGCACCAGTGCACCGGCTTCTCGCCCATCTGCACGTGGCCGCGCTTGAAGATCGTGCCCAGCGCGCGAACGGTGTCCGCCTCCACCTGGTAGTTCATGGTCAGGTAGGGGTGGTCCCAGTCGCCCAGTACGCCCAGGCGCTGGAAGTCCGCACTCTGGCCGTCCACCTGTTCCTGGGCGTATTCGCGGCAGGCCTTGCGGAAGGTCGCGGCATCCACGTCGCGCCCGGCCTTGCCCAGGTTCTGTTCCACCTTCAGCTCGATCGGCAGGCCGTGGCAGTCCCAGCCCGGCACGTAGGGCGCATCAAAGCCGGCCAGGGTGCGGCTCTTCACGATCACGTCCTTGAGGATCTTGTTGACCGCGTGGCCGACATGGATCGAGCCGTTGGCGTAGGGCGGGCCGTCCGCCAGCACGAAGCGCGGCCGCCCGGCACAGTGCTCGCGCAGGCGCTGGTAGCGGTCCTCGGCCTTCCAGGCCTCCAGCCATTCGGGCTCCCGCGTCGCCAGGCCGGCGCGCATGGGGAAGGCCGTCTCGGGCAGGTTGAGGGTGTCCTTGTAGGGATTCGGCGGTGCCGGTTTGCGTGCCATGAGCGAGTTCCGGATCGGCCCTGCGGGCCGGTTTCAGTCGAGTTCGGAGAGTTGCATGCGGGCCGCGTCGACGTCGCGCGCGATCTGTGCGCGCAGCGCCTCCAGGCCCTCGAAGCGTTGTTCGCCGCGCACCTGCGCGACCGGCTCGAAGCACACGGCCTCGCCGTACAGGTCGGGCTGGCCCTCGAGCACGTGGGCCTCCAGGCGCTGTTCGGTGCCGTCCACGGTTGGGCGCCAGCCGATATTGGCGACCGCCGGCAGGGACTCGCCGGAGGCGCGTCGCAGCCAGCCGGAGTACACCCCGCGCAGCGCCAGCGGCCAGGGCCCCAGGCGCAGGTTCGCGGTGGGGAAGCCGATGGTGCGCCCGCGTTTGTCGCCATGCGCGACCCGGCCGTGCAGGCGGTAGGGCCGGCCGAGCAGCTCGGTCACCCGGGCGAAGTCCCCGGCGACGGCGGCGGAGCGCACCCGCGTGCTGCTGATGCGGCCTTCGGCATCGCGCACCGTCGGGGTGGATTCCACGGTAAAGCCCAGGCGTCGGCCAGCGGTCTGCAGGGCGGCCTGGTCCCCCTCGCGCCCGCGGCCGAAGCGGAAGTCGTCGCCGACCAGCACATGCCGGGCACCCAGCCGCCGGTGCAGGACTTCTTCCATGAAGGCATCGGCCGAAAGCCCGGCCAGATGGGCGTCGAAGCGCAGGATCCAGACAGCGTCCAGGGCGCTGTCGCTCAGGGTCACCAGGCGGTCGCGCAGCCGCTGCAGGCGCCCGGGCGGAGCCGGGGCCTGGGTCCGCGCGCCGAAGTACTCGCCCGGCAGCGGTTCGAAGGTCATCAGGAGCGCCGGCGCCTGGTGATCCTTCGCCGCCTCGAGCAGGCGCCCCAGAACAGCCTGATGGCCACGATGCAGACCATCAAAGTTGCCAATGGTCACCACCGCGCCGTGCAGCCCGGCCGCCTCGAACGCCTTGCTGTCGGCCGGCCCCAGGCCGCGTATCAGCCGCATCGCCCCGATCCCGCGCAAAACCGCGAGTATAACCCGCCGTAGCCATCCCGGACATCATTGATCCGCGTGATCCGCGGACTCGCGCAGCAACAGGTGACGCGGGCGCAGCCCGGCCAGCCACAGCGTGGCGGCCAGCGTCGCGGTTCCGGCGAGGATCAGGCCGGCCAGTGCCAGCAGGCGCGTATCGATAGACCACTCGGTCCACTGCCCGAACTCCGGCGAGAGCCAGACCAGCACGCCGATCATCGCGGCAAGCCCCAGCGGCAGCCCCAGGCGCAGCCGGCGCAGGCCGGGTCCCGGCTGGTAGATGCCCTCGCGGATCAGCCCGCGGTAGAGCAGCCCGGCGTTGATGTAGGCCGAGGCCGCGGTGGCCAGCGCGAGCCCGGCGTGCGCCCCCGGGGTGCCGGAGAGATACCACGGCAGCACGAAGGCGCCGTTCAGCACCATGTTCCAGAGCATGGCGATGATCGCGATCTTCACCGGGGTCTTCGTATCCTGGCGGGCGAAAAAGCCGGGCGCCAGGACCTTGATCAGGATGAACCCGGGCAGGCCCAGGGCGTAGGCGGCCAGCGCCATCGCGGTCATGTAGGTATCGAACTGGGTGAAGGCCTGATACTGGATCAGCGTGGCGAGGATCGGCACGGCGAGCACGACCAGCCCGACCATGGAGGGCAGTGCCACCAGCATCGCCAGGCGCAGGGCCCAGTCCAGGGTGCGGTTGAAGGCCGCCGGGTCCGCCAGGTTGTACTGCCGCGCCAGGCGCGGAAGGATCACTGTGCCGATGGCGATACCGAACAGGGCCAGTGGGAGCTCCACGAAGCGGTCACCGAAGTACAGCCAGGAGATCGAACCGGCGACCAGGAACGACGCGATCAGGGTGTCCACCAGCAGGTTGATCTGGACCACCGAGGTCCCGAGGATTGCTGGCAGCATCAGCTTGACGATGCGGCGCACGCCCTCGTGGGCGCGCCGGAAGCGCGGCCGCGGCAGCAGGCCGGCACGCAACAGGAACGGGATCTGGAAGGCGAGCTGCAACGCCCCGGCGATGAATACGCCCCAGGCCAGGGCCATGATCGGTTCCTCGAACATCGGAGCCAGCCACAGCGCGGCCCCGATCAGGGCCAGGTTCAGGAACACCGGGGTAAACGCCGGCACCGCGAAGCGCCCGATGCTGTTGAGGATGCCGGCCGCCATTGCGGTCAGCGAGATGAACAGCAGGTAGGGGAAGGTGATCCGCAGCATGGTGGCGGCCAGGTCCTCGCGCCCGGCCTCCTGGGTGCCCAGGCCCGGGGCGAATACCCAGATCAGCGCCGGCGCGGCCAGGACCCCGATCAGGGTCACCACGGTGACGACGGTCATCAGGGTGCCGGCGGTGTGGTCCAGCAGATCCCGCAGGGCCTCGCGCCCGCGCTTCTCGCGAAACTCCGCGAACACCGGCACGAAGGCCTGGTTGAAGGCCCCCTCGGCGAACAGCCGGCGCAGGAAATTGGGGATGCGAAAGGCGACGAAGAAGGCGTCGGTCGCGGGGCCGGCGCCGAAGGTGACCGCCAGCACCATGTCGCGCAGATAGCCCATGATCCGGGAGATCATGGTCATGCCACTGACAACGGCGGTGGAGCGGAACAGGCGGTTCATCGCGTGCGGGCGGCCGACGGGAAAGCCCCGCAGTGTACTTGAATCACCCGCACCGGACCGCCGCCTTCGCCACGAGCAAGGGTCAAATCAAGAGCGTTTCACAGGAAGATGGGAAGACAGGAAGGGTCATTTGGGTGCGGGTACTGGCTGAGGGCTCGTGGCATGCTCGGACCGTCAGGCCTGCCCTGTATGCCCACCCCAGTCCCTCTTCCAGTCTTCACGCCTTCCTGTAAAACGCTTTTGACGTTCTTCGTGGTTAATACAGGGCGTCAGGCACGAAAAAGGCCGCCCGGAGGCGGCCTTCTTGGACGGTCCAGTGAAGGAGCCGTCAGCCATGGGAGTGGCGCCTTAGATGGCGGTCACTTCGCCGGCGGCGAGGCCCTTGGCGGTTTCCTGGATCTCAAAGGAGACCTTCTGGCCTTCGGCCAGGGTCTTGAAACCCGAACCGTTGATCGCGGAGAAATGGACGAACACGTCCTTGCCGCCATCATCGGGGGTGATGAAACCGAAACCCTTGCTCTCGTTGAACCACTTCACAACACCAGTATTCACAACTTGTAACCTCTTCATGTAACTAACAAATGTGTTCGCGGCATGCTGCCAACAGATCAACGGGAGCACTGGTTCAGAAACTAGAAACTTCCTAGTGTTGTCGCTCAACCGCGAATCACGCTTTCGACTATACGCCCCATCCCCGGCAAAATCCAACGCCCCTCCATGAACTTTTTTTGGCGCTGCAGCGCCGATTTTCCGCACGCCGGGGGCCACCACGAAGCGCACGATGGCACGCAGGAGGGCCAGGGCGGTTCACAGGAAGGCGGGAAGGTCGGAAGAATTATTGATTGGGTACGGACAGGGGGCTGGATGTCGGTGCATGCCCCTGCCCGTCAGCCCTGCCCTCAACGCTTCAGCCCGATCCCCCTTCGGATCTTCCCGTCTTCCTGTCACCCGTCCTTGATCTTTTGGGTGGCTGGGACGGCGCTGCGTCAGAGCTGGCGGATGTCGACGAAGCTGCCGCGGGTGGTCTGGTGCAGGCGCGGCAGGACGTCGAGGATCGCGCGGGCGGCGTCCTCGGGGTTGGGCATGTCGTGGGTGCCGCGCGCGGCCTTCAGGCGCTGGAGGACCGGGAAGCTTTCGCGGTCGGCCTCGTCGCACAGGTAGTCCTGCATGGCGGTATCGACCAGGCCCGGGGCGAAGGCGTTGATCGCCGTTTCTTGCGGGAATTCGTGGGCGTAGAGCTGCATCATCATGTTCAGCGCCGCCTTGGAGAGCGAGTAGCCGCTCCAGCCGGCATGTCCGGAGACCGAGGCGCCGGAGGAGATGGCGATGATCTGGCCAACCCGCACGCGGTGCTTCAGCAGCGCGTCCAGGATCACCTTGTTGGCGAAGGTGTTTACGTCCATCAGCAGGCGCAGTTCGTCTATCGGCGCGTCCTGCATGCGCTGCATGTGGCCCAGCAGCCCCGCGTTGAGCACCACCAGGTCCAGCGAGTCCACGCCCTGCAGCAGGCGTTCCATCGCGGCCCCGGTGGCGGTGAAGTCGCCGAGGTCCACCCGCTCGTCACCGCTGACCCCGGCCTCGGGGCAGCCGCGACGGCTCATGCCATAGACGTTTGCGCCCTGTTCCAGCAGTACCCGGGTCAGCCCCAGGCCCAGCCCGCTGGAGTTGCCGGTCACAAGCGCCGAACCAAAACGGCCGTCCTGCATATCGCTCTCCTTCGAGATTCCGAATGTCTGAATTGTCTACCACGAAGCGCACGAAGGCACGAAGAAGGGCCAGGTCAAGAGCATTTGCACAGGAAGATGGGAAGACCGGAAGAGGGATATCGGATGAAGCGCGAGTGCTATGCCGGACTTCTCGGATATGCCTCGGCCGCCCATCCAGTACCCATCAAAACCCTTCCAGACTTCCCGTCTTCCTGTGAACCGCCCTTGCCCTTCTTCGTGCCTTCGGGTGCTTCGTGGTGAATTAAGAAGGTCTACCCCGGTGTACGGGGGCGTTCGCGCCACTGGCGTTCGAGGTCGGCGGCCGGCATCGGGCGGCCGAGCAGGAAGCCCTGGATCTCGTCGCAGCCCATCTCGCGCAGGAAGCGGTGCTGCTCCTCGGTCTCCACGCCTTCGGCCAGCACCCGCAGCTTGAGGGTCTTGCCCAGGCCGATGATGGCGCGGGTGATGGCCTCGTCGTCCGGGTCGTTGCCGATGCCCCAGATGAACTCGCGGTCGATCTTCAGCGTGGTCAGCGGCAGCCGCCGCAGGTAGCGCAGGGACGACTGCCCGGTGCCAAAGTCGTCGATAGCCACCGACACCCCGAGGTGCACCAGGCGCTGGAGCATGGCCGCGGCCGCGTCGATGTCCTCGACCAAGACACTCTCGGTGACCTCCACCTCCAGGCGTTCGGGGGCGATCCCGGCTGCCTGGAGCGTCTCGAGGATGCGCTCGGGCAGGTTGGGGTCGGCGAACTGGCGCGCAGAGAGGTTGATCGCCAGGCGTAGCGCCGGCAGGCCCTTGCGGTCCCATTCCACCAGTTGTTGCGTGGCGGTGCGCAGCACCCAGTCGCCGATCGGCACGATCAGCCCGGTCTGTTCCGCCAGCGGGATGAAATCCGCCGGCGAGATCATCCCGCGCTCCGGGTGGCGCCAGCGGACGAGGGCCTCGATGCCGACCGTGTCACCCCGATTCAGGCCGGTCTGCGGCTGATAGTGGAGCTCGAACTCGCACTGGCGCAGCGCCGTGCGCAGCCCCTGCTCCAGTTCCAGTTGCTCGCGCGCCTGGGTGTTCAGCCTCTGCGTGTAGAAGCGACAGGTGTTGCCGCCGGCGTTCTTGGCCTCGTGCAGGGCGCTGGTGGCATGGCGCAGCAGGTCGTCCTTGCCCCGTGCATCCTGCGGGAACAGGCTGACGCCGGCACTGATCGTCGCCACATGCTGGCCATCCCCCAGAGCGAACGGGTCGGCGCAGTGTTGCAGGATGGCCTGCGCGCGATCACGGGCCTCGGCCGGGTCCGCGATCGCGGTCAGGACCAGGGCGAATTCGTCCGCGGCCAGTCGTGCGAGGGTGTCGCGTGGCTGCAACTGATGCTGCAGCCGTTGTGCCAGTGCGTTCAGCAGGGCGTCCCCGGTGTCGTGTCCCAGGGTGCTGTTGATCGAGGTGAAGCGGTCGATGTCCAGCAGCAGTACCGCCAGTGGTTCCCCCTGGCGCTCGGCCTCGTCGAGGGTGGCGCGCAGGCGGGTGCGCAGCCCGGTCCGGTTGGGGAGGCCGGTCAGGGCGTCGAAATTCACCAGCTTGAACAGGGCCTGTTCAGTCTTCTCGCGCTCGGTCAGGTCCTGGTGGATGCCGAGGATGCGCGTGGGCGTCTCCTCCGCGCGTTCGCCTTCGGCCAGCATGTAGCGCTCTTCGCCGTGGGGCAGCAGCAGGCGATGCCGGATGGAGAAGCGGTGGGTCTGGCCGTTGGCCAGGCGCAGCAGGGCGAATGCCAGCGCGGCGCGATCATCCGGATGGGTGGCCTCCACCAGGGCCTCGCGGGTCAGGGTGCGGGGCTGGTCGCCATGTCCGAAGAGTTTGCTTGCCTCGGGCGAGAGGTGGATCTCGTCGGTCTCCAGGTCCAGGTCCCAGTGGCCGATGCGGGCCACACGCTGTGCGGCCAGCAGGCGTTGATGGCTGTCCTGCAGGGCCTGCTCGGCGCGCATGCGTTCCTGCACCTGATGGGTCAGCAGATCGATAGCCTCGCGCAGGTGTTCGGCCTGCTCCGGTGTGTCGTCCGGTCGGTCCGCGCGCTGTTCGCGCAGGACCGCGAACTGCAGCGGCTCTTGGGCGTGCTGGCAGGTCCCGATGTCGATCAGGGCGGGACGGGGCCGGCCGTCCTCGCGGACCAGGTCCACCGGGTCGCGCCGCGGGATCCAGCCCTCTGCCCGGGTCGCCTCGCGCAGCCGCTCGTGCAGGTCGAAGGCCGGGTCTCGCGGCGTGATCAGGCGGGCCAGGTTGCGGCCGTCCAGGCTGCAGGCGGTGGTGCCGAACAGGCGTTCCGCCGCCGGGTTGGCGTAGCGTACGGTGCCGTCGGCCGTGACGAAGAGGATCGCCTCGCTCAGCGCGTTCACCAGATCAAGCGGGGCGGGGCTTTGACGGGTCTCCAGGGCGTAGGTCATGGCGTATCGCCGGATTCGCGCTGGGCGTCGGGCGCCGCTTGCCAGCGGTAGTCCGCCTCGACCCGGTTGCCGCTGCCGTGATAGCGCACCTGCTCGCACAGCTGCCGCACCAGGGTCAGTCCGCGCCCCCACAGGCGCTGGTCGCCGCGACCCTCCAGGGCCTCCTGGATCCGCTGGTGGTCGAAGCCCGGTCCGCTGTCGCGCACGCGGATGCGGATGCAGTGCTGACCATCCAGCGGGCGGTAACGCAGGGAGAGGGCGATCCGGCCGCGGATGTCGCTCAGGGCCGCGGCGCGCTGGTGATAGTACTGCTCGAAGCCCTCCACCGTGGCCTTCATGCCGGAGTCCAGCCGCAGCACGCCGTGTTCGAAGGCGTTGTTGCACAGTTCCGCAATCACGGTCTGCAGGGCCTCGGCGTGCCCGCCCCCCAGATTCGGCAGCCATTCGCGGAGCTGGTTGCGAGCCGCGCCGACCAGGTCGACTTCGGCCAGGCGCTGGTCGCTGGCCTCCAGGGACCAGCGCAGCGTGCCCCGAAGCTCGCGGCTCTGCGGTCGTTCGCTCTCGGTCACTACCGCCGGGCTGCAGTCGATGGTGACCAGGGTCATGTCGTCGGCGGGGGTCTGATCGCCACAGTGGAGATCCAGCGCCTTGCGGATGCGCTCGAAGGCGGCCCCGGCCGATTCGCTGGCCTGGCAGTGGCGGAAGATCGCGTCCTCGCCAAAGGCCGTTCCAGCGATGTCGGTGGCTTCGAGGACGCCGTCGCTGACCAGCGTCAGCCAGTCGCCGTCGTCGAGCTCGTAGCTGCGCGCCCCGGTGTCGAGGTCCAGCCGGTCGAGGATACCCAGGGGCATCGCCTGGGACTGGATGCGCCGGACCCGGTCCTGGCGGGTATTGCACAGCCAGGCATCCGGCATGCCCCCATTCCACAGACGCACCTGGCGGCCATCCGCGGAGAAGGTGGCGAGCAGCGCCCCCATGAACATCGCCGGCGGCAGGAAATCGTGCAGCACATGGTTCAGCTCGTGCAGCAGCTCCTGGTCGTCCACGCCGGCCTCCGTCAGGGTGTGGAAGGTCTCGCTGACCGGGTAGGCGCCGATCGCCGCGCTCAGCCCGTGGCCGGTGAAGTCGCCCACCAGCACGCGCAGGGCTCCGTCGGGCGTGTAGTCGGACAGCACCACGTCGCCGCTGAAGGTGGAGGCCGCGCAGCGATAGAGCTGCAGTCGGTCCAGCCCGCGGTTGCGGCGGGTGATGGCGCGCGAGAACAGGGTCTCGGCGGTTTCCTCCTCCCAGGCCTGGCGCGCCTGGGCGCGCAGCAGGGCGGCGTTGCGGCTTTGCAGGCCAGTGTGCAGGTCGCGCAGGCGCTCCATCGCGTGGATCTTGGCCTTCAGGATCGCGAGGTTCAGCGGCTTGCTAAGGAAGTCGTCGCCGCCCGATTCGATCGCCCGCAGCAGCGCGTTTTCGTCGTCCAGCGCGGTCAGAAAGATCACCGGGATGAAGTGCGCGCCCATCTCCGCCTTGATCCGGGACGTCGCCTGGTAGCCGTCCATCTCCGGCATCATCACGTCCATCAGGATCAGGTCGGGTGCCTGCTCCCGGCAGGCCTGCAGGGCCGTCCGGCCATCCGAGGCCTCGCGCACCTCGTAGCCGGCGCCCACCAGCATCATGCGCAGCAGTCGCCGGTTGTGCGGGTCGTCGTCGGCGACCAGTACTCGGCCTTCGCCGGAGATCAGGTCACCGGGCGGGGTCGAGCGCGGCTCGGGGGCGGTGTCGTCCACGGGGCCGGTTACTGGATGCGGAACAGGCGGCCAAAATTGGCGATGTCCAGTACCTTGCGCACGCCCTCCGAGGCACCGGTGATGCTGACGTCGGAGAACTCGCCGCCGGCGTGTTCGCGCAGCAGGAGCAGCATGCCGAGTGCGGAGCTGTCCATGTACTCGGTATGGGCGAGGTCGACGATGTAGCGCACGCCGGTCCCGCCGGTGTCGCGGTAGGCGGCGCGGAAATCCTGGTGCTGCTCGAAGTCGAACCGGCCCTTGACCCGGATGCGGACTTCCTTGCCGTCGTCGGAGGTGTACTGCTCGATGCTCATATGCGGTTCCTGGCGCTGTGGCGGGCTTCATGCCCGGTGAGAGTTGGTACGCGGCCCCGGGATTCGCGATCGGGTACGCGATCGGGTACGCGGGGGTTCGACGGAAAAACCTCAGAACAATTCCACATCCCCCGTGCCCATGTTCTGCTGGTTGACTGCGCGGTGATAGGTCTCCTGGCGGCGCTCGCGCCATTCGCGCACGCGGGTGGCCATGGCCCGCGCGTCCTCGGTAGAGCGGGCCTCGTGCAGGATGCTTCGCAGCTCCTGCAGATGTGCCACGGCCTCCTCCGCGGTGCCCAGTGACTGGCGGGCGATGTCCTCGAACTGCAGCGAGCGCACGGCGGTCGCGACCGCCTGGTTCATGCGCTCGCTCAGCTCGGCCTCCTCGCGGATGCGGTCCTCGAGCTCGTCGGTGGCGCGCTGCGCGTAGGCGAACAACCGGGTGATGCGTTCCTTCTCGCCCATACTTTGGTTCATGTCGCGCGAGGCCATGTCGTGTACGGTCCCGTGGACCTTTTTGATCGATTCGCGGGCCTGGTCGATCTGCGCGCGGATATCGTCGTGGAAGGTGGCCGAACGCTGGGACAGCGAGCGCACCTCTTCGGCGACCACGGAGAAGCCGCGCCCGGCCTCGCCGGCCCGCGCCGCCTCGATGCTGGCATTGAGCGCCAGCAGGTTGGTCTGCCCGGCGATCGCGCCGGCGCTGTCCAGCAGCTTGAACACCCCGTCCATGTGCTGGCTCATGTCCTCCATGTGGTGGGCGCTCTCCACGCTCTGCCGGCTGATCTGCACCAGGGTGTCGATGAACATCTGCAGGGTCTCGTCGGACTTGCGCGTCAGTTCGGTGATGACCTCGGCGTGGGTCATACCCTGCCCGTCAGCGCCCTCTCGCGCGACATCGCTGGTCATCAGTTCCATCTGGCGGCCGGCGATCTGGTGCATCTCGTTGAAGCTGGTGCCCAGGTCCTGCACGGCATCGGCGATCAGCCCGCGCTGGCGGCCGATCTCCACCTCCAGCTGGTCGAGCTCGAAGCCCATCGCCTGGTCCAGAGCGTCGGAGAGTTCGCCGCCGCCGGTGGGCTGGCTCGCGGTCATGTCCGCGCTGGATTCGGCCGCCGGGGCCGGCCCGCGCAGATACGCGCCTGCGGTGATCAGGGTCGCCAGTCCGGCCAGGATTGCGGCCCCCAGAGCGATCCAGCCGGCCCCATTCAGTGCGGCGAGGATCGCCCCGAGCAGGAGCAAAACGGCGAGGCTGAGCGCCAGCCCCTTCTGGGTGATGTCACGGGTCAGCCATTGCATACGGTGGTCCATTCCGGTGGCTCCTATTCGCCGGCTGCGGCGGCTTTGCGGTGATCGCGGATCAGCGCGGCGGCGATCCGGCCCAGCGGCAGCACCTGGTCGGCGGCGTCCAGCTTGACCGCCTCGCCGGGCATACCCCAGACCAGGCTGGTGCTCTCGTCCTGGGCGATGGTGTGGGCCCCGGCCTCGCGCAGCGCTTTGAGCCCGCGGGCCCCGTCGTCACCCATGCCCGTCAGCAGGGCGGCCATGACGTTGGCCCCGGCCTGTTCTGCGGCCGAGTTGAACAGCACGTCCACGCTGGGGCGATGACGGTTCACGGGGCCGCTGCGGTCCAGGCGGCAGACGTAGCGGGCGCCGTCCCGCGCCAGACGCAGGTGGTAGTCGGTACCCGGGGCGACGTAGGCATGCCCGGGCATCACGATGTCGCCGTCCTCGGCCTCCTTCACGCTGAGCGCGGTGTTCCGGTCCATGCGTTCGGCAAAGGCGCGACTGAAGCCGGAGGGGATGTGCTGGGTGATCAGGATGCCCGGGGCGTCCGGCGGCAGGGCCGTGAGCACCTCGCGCAGGGCCTCCGTACCCCCGGTGGAGGCCCCCAGGGCGATTACCCGGTCAGTGGTGCGAAAGCGCCCCGCGCCCGCGGAGGCGAGCCGCTGCGGCGCTGCTGCCGGGGTCGCGCTGCGGGCCTGCAGGCGGATGCCGGCCGCGGTGCGGATCTTGTCGATCAGCACGTCGGCGTAGTCCTGCAGGGCATGCGAGACATCCATCTTGGGTTTGGTGACGAAATCCACCGCGCCCACCTCCAGCGCCTCCAGGGTCACATCCGCCCCCGCTTCGGTCAGCGAGGAGACCATCACCACCGGCATCGGGCGCAGGCGCATCAGATTGCGCAGGAAGGTGATGCCATCCATCTTCGGCATCTCCACGTCCAGGGTCAGCACGTCGGGTTCGTGCTGCTTGATCTTCGTGCGCGCGTCATAGGGGTCGGAGGCGGCGGCGACCACCTCGATGTCCGCGGCCTGCGACAGGATCTCGGTCAGCAGCTTGCGGATCAGGGCCGAGTCGTCGACGACCAGAACGCGGATGGGCTTGGCATTGGCAGGCATCTAGAACAGCTCCACGTCGCCCTGCAAGGGATCGTCCTGCAGTCGGCGGCGGTAGTCCTGCTCACGCTCGAGCAGGGTGTTGTTGTGCAGGGCCACGAGCTTCTTGATGCGCACGCGCCCGGTGGCGGGGAAGAAGACGACCTTGCGCGGCCAATGCCCGCCGACGTCCTCGGCGACCAGGTCCAGGTTCTCCTCGCGCAGGAAGCGGCGCAGGAAGGTGATATTGCCGGCACCGACGTCGGTCATCCCGGCCATTACGCGGCCGCCGCCGAACATCTTGACGCGCAGGTCGCTTCGCTCCGCGCCCAGCTTCAGCAGTTCGTTGATCAGGAACTCCATCGCATGGGTGCCATAGCGCGTGGCATTGGAGACCGCCGGTCCCCAGCCGCTGTCACGGGCGCCGTCCGGCAGCATGAAGTGGTTCATGCCGCCGATGCCGGCCGTAGGCGACCACACGCAGGCGGACACGCAGGAGCCCAGCACCGTGGTGATCAGTTCGGTCGGGGAGACCGAGACGTAGCACTCCCCCGGCAACAGCTTCGCGGCCGGGCAGGCGTGCACCCGGTCCCAGTAGCGATTGATGTGCGCGAAGGCGCCATCGTGCAGCTGCGGCAGGGCGGACATCAGGCCGCCCTCCGGTACAGCGTCTGCTCCAGCAGCCGGAAGTCCTCGGTCACGCGGAACAGCGACTCGGAGTGCCCGATGAACAGGTAGCCCTCCGGGCGCAGCAGGCGCGCAAAGCGTTCCACCAGCTGCTTCTGTGTCGGCTTGTCGAAGTAGATCAGCGTGTTGCGGCAGAAGATCACGTCCAGCGGGCCCTTCATGGGCCATGGATCGAACAGGTTCAGCTGGCGGAAGTTCAGCATGCCACGCAGCTCGTCGCGGATCTTGACCCGGCCCTCGTTGGCGCCAGTCCCGCGCAGCAACCAGCGTTTCTGACGCGCCCGCGGGATGCCGGTGACGCGCTTGGCGTCATACACCCCGGCATCGGCATGGGCGACCACGCGCGAGTCGATATCGGTGGCGAGGATGCGCACATCCTCCGGCGACGGCAGGGCCTCGGCCAGCGTCATCGCGATGGAGTAGGGTTCCTCGCCGGTGGAGCATCCGGCCGACCAGACCTTCAGCGGGCCGGTTGGGTTGGCCCGCCGGAGCTCCTCCAGCACCGGGCCGCCCAGCATCTCGAAGTGGTGCGGTTCGCGGAAGAACGCGGTCAGGTTGGTGGTCAGCGCATTGATGAACTCCTCCAGCTCGCCCTCGTCGCCCCCCTCGACCCGGTCCAGGTAGGTGTCGAAGGCATCCAGGCCGAGCACGCGCAGCCGCCGCGAGAGCCGGCTGAAGACCAGCTCCTTCTTGCTCTCGTTGAGCATGATCCCGGTGCGTTCCTGCGTCAGGCGCGCCACGCGCCGGAAGTCGCGCTCGCTCAGGCGATCGGAGGCGGCCATCTAGCATCGAGCCTCCATCCTCAGAACTCCTCCCATTCTTCGGAGGCCTCCTGGCGCGAGGGGGCCGGGGCCGGGCGCTTGCTGGCGGCGTTGCCACTGGCAGAGGTGGGCCGCTTCAGCGCGGAGGCGCCGCTCTGGGCGGGCGCGCCCGCCGGGGCTGGACGGGCACTCGGCTGCCTCATCGCCTGCCCGGCGGCCGCGGCCTGCTCGCCCTTGAAGAAGCTCATCAGCTCCAGCAGTTCGCGCGACTGGTCGTCCAGGGATTCGCTGGCGGCCGCGGCCTCCTCGACCAGGGCGGCATTCTGCTGGGTCACCTCGTCGAGCTGGGTCACGGCCTTGTTGATCTCGTCGAGGCCGGTGGACTGCTCCTCGCTGGCCGCGGCGATCTCGGCAATGATGTCGGAGACCTTCTTCACCGAGTCGACGATGTCCTCCAGGGCCTTGCCGGAGTTGTCGACCAGCTTGCTGCCTTCGCCGATGCGCTCCACCGAGTCGTTGATCAGGGTCTTGATCTCCTTGGCGGCCTGCGCACTGCGCTGGGCCAGGTTGCGCACCTCGGTGGCGACCACCGCGAAGCCGCGGCCCTGCTCACCCGCGCGGGCGGCTTCCACGGCGGCATTCAGTGCCAGCAGGTTGGTCTGGAATGCGATCTCGTCGATCACGCCGATGATGTCGGCGATCTTCTTCGAGGACTGGTTGATCTCGCCCATCGCGGTCACGGCCTTGTCGACCACCTCGCCGCCTTCCTGGGCCTTGTCGCGGGCGGCGCTGGCGAGCTGATTGGCCTGCTTGGCGTTGTCCGCGTTGGACTTGACCGTGGAGGTCATCTCTTCCATTGACGAGGCGGTCTCCTCCAGCGAGGAGGCCTGTTCCTCGGTGCGCTGGGACAGGTCGGTATTGCCCTGGGCGATCTCGGCCGAGGCCGAACGGACGTTGCCCGCGCCTTCGAGGATCTGCCCCACGAGCTGGTCGAGGTTCTCCAGCGAGGTGTGGATGGCGTCGCGGAACTCGGCGAATTCGCCGCGGAACTCGCCCTGCATGCGCACGCTCAGATCGCCCTCGGCCATGGCCTGCATCACCCGAGAGCCCTCGCGCACCGGCGGGACGACGGCGTCGAGCAGCTCGTTCAGGCTCTCGGCGATACTTTGGGTGAATCCGCTGTAGCGCTCGGTCTCCAGGCGTTCGCCCAGGTTGCCGCTTGCCGCGTCGCGGATCAGGGTATCGATCTCGGCCTCGGCGGTCCGCATCTCGGTGACATCCCGCCACTCCAGCATGTTGCCGGCATAATTGCCGTCGTCGTCGATGATCGCGGTCGCGTTAATCCAGAAGCGCAGGTCGCCCAGGCTGATTTCGGTTTCGTACGGCAGCCTGGACGGGTCCTTCAGGATGGAATGCTGATGCGACGGGACCGAGTGAAACTGGTCAATGGACTGACCCACCATGTTGTATGGGTCGAAGCCTGGAAACGCCTTGGTGAAGGCCTCGCGGTGTTTCTGGAACATCGCGGTCAGGGCGGCGTTGGCGAAGGTGATGGTCATGTTCTCGTCACACATCATGAGCGAGGACGAGGCGCCGTTGATCGCGGCCGCAAAGCGCGCGCGCTCGCGGTCCGCCTCGTTCCATTCCGTCACGTCCTGCCACTCGACCATGCTGCCGATGATCCTGCCGTTGTCATCGGTGATCCCGGATGCCTGCAGCTTGAATTCGAGTCCACCGACCTCGATCTCGGCGGTGTAGGGCATGCGTGCAGGGTTCGACAGGATGGCGCGCTGATGTGACGGGTCCTTGTGGAATTGGTCGATCGACTGTCCCACGAGGTTGTCCGGATCGAAGCTCGGGAAGTGCTGCTGCAGGATGTGGCGGCGTTTCCGCAGCAGACTGACGACCGCCTCGTTGGCGTAGATGATGTTCATATCGTCGTCACACATCATCACCGCCATTTGCGACCCCTCGCAGGCGGCACGCATGAAGCGGCCGTCCATCATCTCGTTCGGGTCGGTTTCTGGGGCGTCGGTTTGCGGATTGGCGGCCATGGGGGTGTCCTCGCTTGGCTTGTTCGTATGGCGCGCGGCCGAGTTGCGGCGGCGGGCGGGTTTGTTGGTTTTCGGCGTCTCGGTTTTCGGGCCGGACTTGGTTTCGGGGGCGGCTTCGTCCGAAGCCGGGCGCTCGCTCGGGGCCTCGTCGGAGCCCGGTTCGCGGGCCGCGCTGGATGGGTCCATCCAGCCCAGCGGGTCGTTGCCCAGCTTGTTGCGTTTGCGTGTCGTCATGGCCCGTGTTCTCCCTGGCTCGCGGCTCAGGCGTGTGCCGCCGTCGGGCGGGTGTTGGTTGGCGCCCCGGCCGCGATCAGGTCGGCGGCCAGTTGCTGGAAGTCCGCGGCCGCGCGGTGGCGCGGCTGGTACTCGAAGATCGTCTGCCCGAAGCTCGGGCTCTCGGCCAGCACCACCGACTCGCGGATGGTGGTGGGCAGCAGGGCATCGGCGAAGTGTTCGCGGATGCGCTCGCGCACCTCGCGGGCGTGGCGGCGCTGTTCGACAAAGCGCGACAGCACGATCCACTTGCGACGGCTCGTACCCAGGCGCGCCTCGATGCCCTGCAGGATGCGCATCAATCGCGACAGCCCGTTCAGGGCCAGGAAGTCTCCGGCGACCGGGATCAGCATCTCGTCGGCGGCGATGATGGCGTTCATACCCAGCAGGCCGGCCGACGGCGGGCAGTCGATCAGCACGAAATCGAAGGGCTGTTCCAGTCTTTCCAGCGCCTTCTGCAAGCGCCAGCCACGCGCGGCTCCACCCTCGTTCAGGTTCTCGACCTCCTGCAGCTGTTCTCCGGCGGCGACGATCTGCAGCCCGTTCCCGGCTTCGCTGAAGGCGTCCTCCAGGCGCGCGCCACCCTGCAGGACCTGATCCAGGCCGGCCGGGTCCTCCAGCCCGAAGGCCATGGAGAGATGCCCCTGCGGGTCGGCGTCGATCGCCAGCACCCGATGCCCGGCCAGGGCCAGGGCATGCGCCAGGTTCAGGGTCACGGTCGTCTTGCCGACGCCGCCCTTCTGGTTGATCACCGCGATGGTCCGCATGGTTCCCCGGCAGCCCCCGGCTACGCCGTGGCTTCCGCTGCGATAGCGTCGGTGCTGGCAATCAGGCCCGGGCCGAGCAGGGTGTCGATGTCCAGCATCAGGATCATCTTGTCGTCGACCGTCGCCAGGCCACGCACGAAGTCGATCCCGATGCGGGTGTTGAAGTCGGGGGCCGGCTGCATGTCGTCCGCGCCCACGCTGTAGACCTCGGACACGGCATCGACGACGATCCCCATCACGCGCTCGCGGTCCTCGTTGATCACGCGCAGCATGATCACCACGGTGGTCGGGCCGTACTCCATCGGCTCCATGCCGAAGCGCAGGCGCATGTCGATGATCGGCACGATCATCCCGCGCACGTTGATCACCCCGCGGATGTAGTCCGGGGCATTGGGCAGCGGGGTGGGCCGCTCCCAGCCCTTGATCTCCTGCACCCGCAGGATGTCCACGCCATATTCCTCCTCCGCGAGGATGAAGGTGAGGTACTGGTCCTCGCCGGCGGTGGCGGGGTCGTGGATGGACTGGGTTGCGTCGTTCGCCATTGCGTTGGGCTCCTTGATTTTTACGCCGCGCGGGTGTCGCGCCCGGAGGCCATCCGCGCGATCCCCGCGACATCCAGGATCAGGGCCACCTGGCCGTCTCCGAGGATGGTCGCGCCGGCGGTGCCGGGGACCTTGCGGAAATTGGTTTCCAGCGTCTTGATCACGACCTGCTGTTGACCCAGGAGGTCGTCCACGCGCAGGGCGACGCGCTGGTCGTCGGCCTCGGCCACCACCAGCAGGGCGCGCTCCGGCAGCGGGCTGGGCTCGGCCCGGCCGAACAGCGCGGCCAGATCGACGATGGGGATGTATTCGTCCCGCAGCCGGTACAGCGGCAGCTTGCCGAAGGCCTGCTTCACACTCTCCGGCTGCGTCTGCAGTGACTCGACGATCGCGATCAGCGGGATCACGAAGGTCTCGTCGCCGATCTTCAGCAACTGACCGTCCATGATCGACAGCGTCAGCGGCAGGCGGATGGTCAGGCGCGAACCCTTGCCCGGTTCGGACTCCAGTTCGACGTTGCCGCCCAGGCCACGGATATTCTTCTTCACCACGTCCATGCCGACGCCGCGGCCGGAGAGATCGCTGACCTGGTCGGCGGTGGACAGCCCCGGCTCGAAGATCAGTTGCAGGATCTCGTGGCGGTCCAGTTGCTGGTTCGGGCCGACAATCCCGGCGTCGCGGGCCTTGGCCAGGATGCGGTCGGCATCCATGCCCTTGCCATCGTCGCGGATCTCGATGACCACGTTACCGCCGCGGTGGTAGGCCTCCAGACTGACCTGGCCGGTCTCGGGTTTGCCCGCCGCCGCGCGGACATCGGGCATCTCGATGCCGTGATCCACGGCATTGCGGACCAGGTGCACCAGCGGGTCGCCCAGGTGTTCCATGACCGTCTTGTCGATCTCGGTGTATTCGCCCTTCAGGGTCAGCTCGATCTGCTTGCCGAGCTGCCCGGAGATATCGTGCACCAGGCGCGGGAAGCGGTTGAAGACCTGGGCGATCGGCACCATGCGGATGCCCATCACGCTTTCCTGCAGCTCGCGGGTATTGCGCTCCAGCTCCGCCAGGCCGGTGCGCAGGCGCTCGATCTGCGCCTCCATCTGCGAGGGGTCTTCCTCCAGCTGTTCGCTGATGTCGGTCAGCATCGACTGGGTGATGACCAGCTCACCGACCATGTCGATCAGCGCATCGATCTTGCCGGTGTTCACCCGCATGGAGCTGGATTCCGCGCTGCGGTTATTGCCGGCGCGCGCAGCGGGTGGCTCGCCGGGGGTGTCTGCCGCAGGGGAATCCGGGGACGTAACCGGTTGCTCTGCCACTGTGTCCGGGGCCGTCTCGGGGACGGCAAGGGGTTCGATCTCCAGATCGCATTCGTCCTCGACCCACTCGAAGACCTCTTCGATCTGGTCGCGGGTCGCGTCCCCTTCCAGTTCCAGGGTCCAGGCGAGATAGCAGTCTTCCGGGTCGAAGGCCTCCGCGCTGTCCGGCAGGCGGTCGGTCTCGCAGTGCACGGTCAGTCGGCCCAGCTCCTCCAGCACCTCGAACATTCGCAAAGGGTCGTTGCCGGTGCGCATCAGGTCTGCAAAGGGCCGGAACCGGATGCGCCAGCCTTGCGGGCTGTCGCCGCCGGTGGGACCGGCCGCTTCGCCCGCCCCTTCAGACGTTGGGGCGGCCGGCGCGGGTTCGCCCAGATGGGCCTCGATCAGGGTGCGTACCTCGGCCACCTCGGCGGCGTCGGCCTCGCCGCCGTCACGGGCGGCATGCAGCTGGGCGCGCAGGATGTCCACCGCGCGCAGCAGCAGGTTCACCGTCTCCGGCGTCGCCTCCTGCTCGCCGTTGCGCATCCGGTCCAGCAGGGTCTCGACGCCGTGGGTGAACTCGGAGATCGCGCCGAATCCGAAGGTCCCGGCCCCACCCTTGATCGAATGGGCGCAGCGGAAGATGGTATTCAGGGTCTCCGGATCGCCGCCGTCCAGCGCCAGGAGTTCGGTCTCCATGCGCTCCAGCCCCTCGAAGCTCTCCTCGAGAAAGGCATCGACGAACTGGGCCATGTCGACCGACATGACTAGCGCAGCACCCGGTTCACGGTGTTCATCAGCTGGTCCGGGTCGAACGGCTTGACCAGCCAGCCGGTCGCACCCGCCGCCTTGCCTTCCTGTTTCTTCTCCGGGCCGGCCTCGGTGGTCAGCACCAGGATCGGGGTGAACTTGTAATCGCCCAGCTTGCGCAGTTCGCGGGTCAGTTGCAGCCCGTCCATGCCCGGCATGTTCACGTCGGTGATCACCAGGTCCGCCTTCGTCCCCTGGGCCTTGCCCAGGCCGTCGTTGCCGTCGCGCCCCTCGGTGACCTCGTGTCCGGCCTGCTTGAGGGTGAATGCGACCATCTGGCGCATCGAGGCAGAATCGTCCACCACCAGAACCTTAGCCATTGTGTTCTCCTGAATCGGTATCGTGTTCCTGCCCCGCACGCGCGGCGGCCGCGTCCGCACCGAGCGCCTGGAAGGCCTGCGTTAAGACGGCGCTTGCTCCGTCGATCGAAAAGCCCTGCGCATGGCGTGCCGCGCAGTGGCGTGCCATCAGCAGGACCTGAACCCCGGCGGCGTCGATATCGGCCACGGTCGTCGCGTCCACCTGAAGGTCCTCGCCGGCATCCAGCGCCACGCGCAGCTCCTGCCAGCAGGCGGTCGCGGTGTCGATGCGCAGGCGTTCGGGCAGCGCTATGGTGGTCATCGCCGTTACCTTTCCGTGAATTCGTTCACACTGTACAGGATCTGTACAGATATTTCCCAGCTCTTTGTAAAAAACTTGTACGGCTGCGGGTGGGAAAACTTGAGGACGGATTCACATGGAAACGTCGGCAGCGCGCTGGACTTTCGTCGCGCCAGTGTGACCAGATGCCGTGTGCGCCCGTGCAAGCCCGCTTTTTCCATGCAACCTTCGACCCCGGTGAGATGCTGAGATGGAGGCCCGTTCGCTCTACCGACTACCGGCCGACCCGGCGGCCCGGCAGGCCGCCGCGGCCTGGCTGCGGACCGCCGCAGCCCGGGGGCCGGTGCTCTGGGTGGGGCGGCATGTGCCCGACGGCCTGCCGCACGTGGCGCCGGCACAGGCCGGGCACTGGCTGGGCCACGAAGTGCAGGCCCTGGTGTTCGAGGCCGGGGATCCGCTCGCCGTGGATGCGCTGGTCACCGCGGCCGGGCTGCTGCGCGGCGGGGGCACCCTGGTGGTCCTCGACGGCGTCACCGGTGAAGGCGCGTTTACCCGCCGCTGGCGGGCCGCGCTGGCCGAGGCGTGGGTGCGGACGCCCGCATCGGCGGAGGAATGGCCCGAGGTGCCAGCCCGTCCGGCGCCCGCCTTTGCGTGGACGCCGGATCAGGCTGCGGCGCTGGATCGTCTCGCGCATCTTGGCGCCGACGAATGCCTGGCGCTGATCGCCCCGCGCGGTCGCGGCAAGTCGACCCTCCTGGGCGAATTCCTTGGCGGGACACTCCAACACGGCGGGCCCGCGATCACGCTGACGGCCCCGAGTCCGCGGGCCGTGGACGCTCTGCTGGCGCGCGCCCGCCGGTGGGTCGACACGCCGGAACGTCTCTACCGGGCACCGGATGTCCTGCTGGAAGCGGCCGAGCCCGTGGATACCCTGATCATCGACGAGGCGGCGAACCTGCCGGTGGAGCGCTTGCTGCGCCTCGCCCGCCGTGCCCGGCGCCTGGTGTTGTCCACCACGACCGGCGGCTTCGAGGGGAGTGGCCAGGGCTTCCGGCTGCGCGCGCTGCCGGCCCTGGAGGCGGCGGGTTTCCGGGTGCGGTTGCAGGCCATGGCGACCCCGGTGCGCTGGGCGCCGGGGGATCCGCTGGAGGACTGGCTCGATCGGCTGTTCCTGCTGGAGGCGGAAAGCCGGACACCGGCTACCCAGGCCGTCCGTCTGCGCTGGACGACCGGGGCGGCCCTGGCGGAGTTGCCGCAGACCCTGGAGGCCGTGACGGGCCTGCTGGCGGATGCGCACTACCGGACCCGTCCGTCCGATCTTCTGCGCTGGCTGGAGGACCCCGGCGTGCACGTGCTGTGCATGGAGGGCGTGATGGACGGGGCGCTGTTCGGCGTCGCACTGATTCAGGAGGAACCCGGCCTGGATCGGGCCCTGGCCGAGGCGGTGTGGGCGGGTGAGCGCCGTCCGCAGGGGCAGTTTCTGCCCTGCACACTGGCTGCTCTGGGGGGCTTCGAGCTGGCGGCGGAGCGAACCTGGCGCATCCAGCGCATCGCGGTGTACCCGCGCTGGCAGGGGCGGGGCCTGGGCGGCCGCCTGCTGCGGGCGGTCGCGGATCGGGCCGTTGCCGAACGGGTGGCGTTGCTGGGGGCGAGTTTCGGACTGCAGCCCGCGTTGCTGCGGCTCTGGCAGCGGGAGGGCTACGTTCTGGTGCGCGTGGGCACCCAGCCGGACGCGGCCAGTGGTCAGGTCAGTGGCGTGGTCCTGCGCGCCCTCCGGCCCCGCACGGCCTCCGGTCTGCAGCCAATCCAGCGCGCCTTCTGGCGCGACTGGCCGGTCTGGTACCCACGCTTCCTGCCCGCATCCGCCGCGGCTATGGTGAGTGCGGTCCTGGAGGCAACGGCCCGGCCGCTGGCGGAGGCCGAGCCGCACACCGACCTCGCGGAGGTTCGGGCCTTTGCGTACCGCGCGCGGCCGTTGGAATGGGTGTTGCCGGCCTTGCTGCGGCAGCTGGAGGCGGCCCCGCCGGCCGATCCGGAAGGCCGCCTGCTGGCGGCGACCCTAGCCGCGCCCGTTGACTGGGATAAGCGGGCGCGTGAGCTCGGGGTGTCCGGGCGGCGCGGCGTCACCCGCAGGCTGCGCCGCGCCGCCCGGGCCTGGCTGGAGACCCGTAGCCCGTAGCCCGTAGTCCGGGTCAGAGCCGGAACTGCGCCAGGGCCTGCTGGATCTCCTTTTCCACCTGCTTGAGCTCGTCGGAGGCGGCGCTGACCCGGTCGGCGGTGTTGGCCGACTGATCCGCCTCGTCGGAGATCTGCACGATATTGCGGTTGATATCCTCGACCACCGTGCTCTGCTGGCGCGAAGCGACCGCGATCTGCTCGGTCATCTCCACGATGGTGGTGACCGACTGCCGGATCTGCTGCAGGGCGCCGTTGACCTCGGCGGTATGCTCCATGGTCGACTCGGCCTCTTCCTGACCCTGTTCCATGGCCTTGACGGCACTGGTGGTGGCGGTTTGCAGGCGCGAGATCATGGACTCGATCTCGTCGGTGGATTCCTGTGTGCGGGTCGCGAGCTTGCGGACCTCGTCGGCGACCACCGCGAAGCCGCGGCCATGTTCGCCGGCGCGGGCGGCCTCGATGGCCGCGTTCAGGGCCAGCAGGTTGGTCTGCTCGGCGACCCCGCGGATCACCTCGAGGATGGTCCCGATCTGCTTGGAGTCCTCGCCCAGCTTGGAGACGGTCCCGGCGGCCTGCTCGACGGTGCCGAGCAGCGAGGCCATGGACTCGATGTTCTTCTCCATCACCTCGGAGCCATTGTTCACCGCATCCCCGGCTTCCTGGCCGGCCTGGGAGGTCGCGTCGGTGTTGCGCGCGATCTCCTCGGCGCTGCTTTGCAGCTCGTTGATCGCGGTGGCGACACGCTCGGTCTCGTCGCGCTGGCGCGAGACCGCCTCGCGGGCCTCGTAGGCCTCCTGGTTCAGGTTCTCGGTGGCGCGGTTGAGTGTCTCGGTGCTGCCGCGTGCGTGGCCGATGGCCTGGGCGATCTTGTCGGTGAAGCGGTTGAACGCACGGCCGAGCTGGGCGGTTTCGATCAGGCCGTTCTCGTCCAGACGGCGGCTCAGATCGCCATCGCCATCGGCGATCTCCTCGAGCGCCGCGGTGGAGTGGGCCAGCGCGCGCCGCACGACCAGGATGATGAACACCGCGCCGGCCAGCCCGAGGATCACGCCGATCAGGGCCAGGATGCCCTGGGTCGTCTGGGTGGCGCGCATGTCGGCGGTCAGGGCGGCGGCGCTGCGTTCGGCGCGGGCAGTGATGCGCTCGCTGAGTCCTTGCAGATGATCGCGGGCCTCGACCAGCAGCGGGCCGATCTCGGTCCGAATCAGGTAGGCATCCTGCAGGGCCTGTTCGCTGCCGTGGATCTCGATCAGGTCGTCCAGCGCGGTGTTCTGGGTATCCAGGGCCATCTGGAAGTCTTCCAGCGCGATCTGCTGTTCGAAGTCGAGATCGTCGAACTGGTCCATCAGCTGCGCGGTGATGTCGTTGGTGCGGGTCGAGAACAGGCGCACGTTCTCACGGAAGGCGTCATCGCGGAAGGCGATGAACCCGCGCAGGTTGGAGGTGACCTGGACCACCGACATGCGCAGCTCATGCAGGGTGTCGAGACGGTCCCAGGAACGCTGGAAGCGCGGCAGGGCCATCTCGGCGTCGATCATCATGTTGGTCTGCTGGGTCATCTCGCGGCTGGCCGGGTTGGCCCGGGCGTTGGCGATTCCCAGGGCCGGCATGTTCTCGGCCGCGTTCTCCGCCACCTCGATCAGGCGGTCCTCGAAGCTGGCGAACTGATCCACCAGGCGGCGTACCTCGGTCGCGCTGGCGGCGAGTTCCTCGTCGGCCGCGATGACCGGATTCTCGTTCAGGGCCCGCGTGGCCGCATCGAGCTCGCGCATCGCGTTTTGCCATGCATCGCGATGCGACTGCTCCTCGCTCATCAGGTAGAAGCCGAGAAACGCCGCGCTCTCCTGCAGCAGCTGCTCGACATCGTTGACCCGGGCGACGGCCGGGTAGTCAGCCTGCGTGAGCTGCTCGACCCCCTGACTGCCCGTGCTCATCGCGCGCAGTGCCAGCAGGGAGTTGATGATCAGGATGGCGACGACCAGGCCGAACCCGGCAATCAGCAGCCCCCGGATGGAGAGTTTGTCCAGCATGCGATGACTCCTTCAGCGCGCCCTGTCCCGGGCGCTTCGCGAACCGGCCGCGGTCTCGGAGAGCGCGGACCCGAAAGGTGGCTATTCAACCCCTGTTACGGCAGACCCCCGGCAGAGTTGAGGGGTGGCCGGAAACCCGAGTGTAGACGCGCCGACGCTCAACCGGATTCCAGCTGCTCCCAGCGCTCGAAGCAGTGGGCCAGCTCGGCCTCCACGGTCTCGAGCCGCGCCTGCAGGTCGCGCATGCGTTCACCGTCGCGCAGGGCCTCGGGATCGGTCATCGCCGTGGTCAGTTCCTGTTGCTCGGTCTCCAGGGCCTCGATCCGGGCCGGGAGGGCCTCCAGTTCGCGCGCATCCTTGTAGGACAGCTTGCGCGGGGTCGCCGTAGCGTTTTCCGATGTCTGCGGCGATGGTTCGGGAGCGGGCTCGGCCCGCGGCTCCGGGGCGCCGGGGCGGGCGGCGGCCGCGGTTTCGCCCTCCAGCAGCCGCTGCGTGACGCGTTCGGGCAGGTCGGACCAGCCACCCACGAACTCTTCCACCGACCCGTCGCCCGGCAGGACCAGGGTCGAGGTCGCGACATTGTCCAGAAACGAGCGGTCGTGGCTGACCACGATCACCGTCCCGGTGTACTCGATCAGGAGCTGTTCCAGCAGCTCCAGGGTCTCCACATCGAGGTCGTTGGTGGGTTCGTCGAGCACCAGCAGATTTGCCGGGCGCAGGAACAGCTTGGCCAGCAGCAGGCGATTGCGCTCGCCCCCGGACAGCGCCGACACCGGCTGGCGGGAACGTGATGGCGGGAACAGGAAGTCTTCCAGGTAGGACAAAATGTGCCGGCTCTCGCCATTGACCATCACCCGGTCGCGCCCCTCGCCGACCGCGTCCTGCACCGTGGTGTCCTCGTCGAGATGCGCGCGCGCCTGGTCGAAGTACGCGATCTCCAGCTGGGTGCCCAGCTTCACGTGACCGGCCAGCGGCTCCATCTGTCCGAGCAGGCCGCGCAGCAGGGTCGTCTTGCCCGCGCCGTTGGGTCCGACGATGCCCAGGGCATCGCCGCGTTGCAGCAGCAGGTTCACGTCCCTGACGATGGGTTTTTCGTAGCCGAAATCGGCGTGTTCCGCCTCGATCACCAGCCGGCCCGAACGCTGTTCCGGGCTCAGCTTCATCTTGACCTGGCCGCTGCGTTCGCGACGCTCGGCGCGCTTCTTGCGCAGGGCCTGCAGTGCCCGCACGCGCCCCTCGTTGCGGGTACGCCGTGCCTTGATGCCCTGGCGCACCCAGGCCTCCTCCTGCGCCAGCTTGCGGTCGAACTCCGCGCGCTGGGTGGCCTCGGTCTCCAGGCGTTCGGCCTGGCGCTCGCGGAATTCCTCGATCGACGGCGGATGTTCATACAGCTGCCCGCGGTCCAGCTCCAGGATGCGGGTGGCTACACTCTCCATGAACTGGCGGTCATGGCTGATGAAGACCACGGTCAGGCCGCTCTCGAGCAGGAACTCTTCCAGCCAGCGGATCGCGGCCACGTCGAGATGGTTGGTCGGTTCGTCGAGCAGCAGCAGCTGCGGGCGCTGCACCAGCTCGCGTGCCAGCCAGACCCGGCGCTTGAGTCCGCCGGACAGCGCGGCGAACTCCGCCTCGGGGTCCAGGCTCAGACGGGAGATGGTGGTCTCCACCCGGTTCTGCAGGCTCCAGCCATCGATGGCGTCGAGCTGCGACTGCACTGGCCCCATCTTCTCCAGGGCATCCATGTCGCCGCCGGCCGCGGCCTGGCTCAGGTGGTGGAAGCGCTCCAGCAGGCGCCCGGCCTCGCCCAGGCCCTCGGCCACGACATCGAACACCGTCCCTTCAATGCCCGGGGGCAACTCCTGGGTCAGGTAGGCGGTGGTGAGGCCGTCCTGGCAGGTGATCTCGCCCGAATCCGCCTGCGCCTCGCCGTTGAGCACCTTGAGCAGGGTGGATTTGCCCTCTCCGTTGCGCCCGGCGATGGCGACGCGCTCGCCGGGTTCCAGGCTCAGGTTGATGCCGTCGAGCAGGGCGGCCATGCCGTAGGCCAGGTGGATGTTGCGCAGGGTGAGCAGTGCCATTCGAGTTCCGGTCGCGAGCGAGTTTTGTAGCGGGCGCCAAGCCTATCACCTTGGCGCTCTGCGGCGTGCGGTTGGCTGCGTCCAGCCGCCTGCCTCGTGGTGGCTGGTCCTCTTTCGTCATCTGGTGTTTACGGTGCCTTCGGTCCGCATACTGCCCGGCGCTGACTCGCCAGCGCGCCGCGCCCGTTGTTGATCAAAAACGGGCTTCTTTGCTCGTGCAAAGAAGTACCCAAGAAACACGCCCGACTGCCGCGACCCCGGCCCGCTGTGCGGGCCGGGGTTTCCCTCGCTCCGAGGGTTTTCGCGGGCGGCGCTGAACTCGCTGCGCCTTCGGCTCCGCTCAGACATCCAGCGCCTTTTTCCCCGCGAAAACCCTCTCCACTCGGCGCGACGACAACGGGGGATTCAAGGTCAAGACAACAGCCGTCCCGACGGTCGTGCCAGTGGAGGATGGCTAACTTTTCGGACATCTTGGGCACGCTCGGCCCTCGGCCGTTGCGTGCCGCGCCCGCAGGGCGGGCGCCAGGGGCTTTCGAGCGGCGTTGCCTATGGTTAGGCGCAAACATGGGGATGCGTTCGGTTTTGACCTTCGCCTCCCGTATGGAGCCCCTTGCGGAAGGGTTCTCGGGCCGGGAGAAGGCGCTGGATGTCTGAGCGAAGCGCAGCGTAGCGAGTTCAGCGCCGCCGGCCCGAGGGCCCTGGAGCAAGGTTCCCGGGCGGAATCCGGGTGCCCTTCTTTGGGCACTTTCTTGGGCAAGCAAGAAAGTGCCTCGGGGCGCGCTGGCGAGTCAGCGCCTGGCAGTATGTGGACCGAAGGCACCGTGAACACCCGAGGCCGAACCAGGACCAGCCACCACGAGGCAGGCGGCCGGACGGAGGCACGTAAAACCGAGAGCGCAAAGCCTGTCTCGCTGGGGGCGAGGGCAAGAGAGGGCCGCGCGTCAGGCCTCGCCCATGAGCCAGGCGCTGGCGGCGCCGGCCAGACTCATCAGCGCGAGGACGAAGATCGCCACCTCGGTGCCCGCCAGCTGCGCCAGCAGCCCGAACAGCCCCCCGATCAGCAGCAAGCCACCAATCACCGTGTTGCTGACCGCGGTGAACGCCGCCCGGGTTTCCTGGGTCGCCATGTCGACCAGGTACGTCTTGCGCCCCAGGCGCACACCGGCATGACTGACCCCGAGCAGGAAGAATAACGCCGCATAGAGCCAGCCGCCGGGGACCAGTGCGTGGTCGGTATCCACCGGCACGAACCAGACGCCCACCGCGACCGCAATGCCAAGCCCGGCGGCCAGCAGACCAGACAGGATCAGCACCCAGCGTGCCGAGCGGTCGGACAGACGCCCCCAGACCGGGGCGCTGACCGCCGAGGCCAGGCCGCTGGCCAGGATCAGCAGCCCCAGGGTGCCGAGATCGCCGGCGGTGGCGTCCTCCGCGAGCAGGACGTAGAAGGGCAGGGCCAGCGCGGTGCTCATCAGCAGGGCGCGGGTCAGCACGAAGTGGCCAAAGGCGCGGTCGGTCCACAGCAGGCGCATGGAGCGGATGGCCTCGGTCACCGCGTTGCCGCCGCCCTCGGTGGAGCCCGGGTCCTCGCGCAGCCGGGTAAAGGTCGCGGCGGCCACCCACCAGGCCCCGGCCGAGGCGGCCAGCAGGGCGACGAAGACCCCGATGCCGGCCTCTTCGAGGTTCGCCAGCGTCAGGTAGATACCCAGGCCCAGGGTGAAGAAGCCGGCGAGGGAGGCGGCATAGCCCATCACGGTTCCGCGCTGGTGCTTGGCGATGGTCTTGCCGAGCACATCCTTGGAAGCCACCGAGTTGATCCCCCGCGACAGGGCAAAGACGATCAGGAGCCCGAGGATGGCCCAGCCGGCGGCGGCGCCCTCCAGGGTCAGGGCGACGACAGCCATGCCGGCGACGGCCAGGCCGGACAGGACACTGCCCAGCACCCAGAAGCCCTTGCGGATCGCCCGGCGGCGAATGGAGGCGGCAACGAACAGTTGAGGCAGTAGCGAGCCAGATTCGCGGATCGGCACCAGGAAGCCGGCGAAGGCGGCCGGGGCGCCCAGGGCGCCGAGCAGCCAGGCCAGCACCAGTCGGGCCGAGGCGAGCTCGTCGCCAATCTTGCTCAGGGTGTTGGCGACCAGGTGGACGAAGAAATTGACCGGCTGGGCGCGGCAGGCGTTTTCGGGGATGTCCTTGCAGACGCGCGCGTCCTCGTCGCCGGCAATGGTTTCGTACAGCCCGATAATCGGGCGCGGAAGCTTGTCCGGGTCGTTTTCGGTCATGAGGTCTTTCCGTTGCGTTGTCCCGTCATTGCGAGGAGCCGAAGGCGACGTGGCAACCTCCAGATGCTGGCAGGGCGGCGGGATCCGGTGGTGCCGGAAGGCAGATTGCCACGGTGCCTGCGGCACCTCGCAATGACAGGGGCGGGTGCGACGCGCTACCGGCGTCCGGCCAGCGGGTCGCTCGGGTCGACGCTGTCGCGGAACGGCTTGCGCCGGTCGAGGTTGGTCAGCTGATAGACGTTGCCCAGCCAGTTGTTGATCACCGCCAGCGCGGTGTCGTGCCAGGTGTTGTCCAGACGATCCAGCAGCAGTGCCTCGGGCAGGGCCGGGATCTCGGTGCAGTGTTCCAGGGCGGCCTCCACGTGCTCGCGGTGCTCGTCGAGGATGGCCGCGGCCTGCGGCATCAGGTAGTTCTCTGGCAGCGGCGGGTAGGCGTCGCGTTCGCCCTGGATGTAGCGCACCACCTCGCGTTTGTATTCCTTGAGCAGGCTGATCGAGTCGTATTCCGGGTGGCCCTGGAAGAAGACCATGCGAAAGCCGTCGGGCGAGGCCCCCAGATGGATCCCGGACTGGTCACTCTCCACCAGCACGCGCAGGCCGTGACGCTCGAACTGCTCGCGCGAGACGTCGTTGTAGCGCGAGTGCGGCACGTCGAAACGGGTGTTCACGCCGGTGACCAGCGGATGCCCGCGGTCCACCACGCGATGCGGGAACACGCCCCACAGCTTCTCGCCCATATGCCGGCGGTGCTCGCCGTAGCGCGCCTGCAGCACGGCGTGGGTCGCCAGGCAGGAGCACAGCGTGGAGGTCACGTTCTCCCAGGCCCAGTCGACCACCTCGGCCAGCGGCTCCCAGAAGGGTTCCAGGGCCAGATCCGGCTGGGTCACGTTGGCGCCGGTGATGATCAGCGCGTCGAGGCCCTCCTTCTTCAGGTCCTCGAAGGACTCGTAGTACTGCTTGACGTGGTCGCGCCCCTTCGGCCCGCGCTTGAGTTGCGGCAGGGTGAACGGGTGGATATAGAACTGCGCGATCTGGTTGCTCTCGCCGATCAGGCGAAAGAACTGGCGCTCGGTGGCCGCGAGGGCGGCGTCCGGCATCATGTTCAGCAGCCCGATATGCAGGGCGCGGATCTCCTGCTGCTGCGCGAAGTCGCTGGGCAGGACGGTCTCGCCCTCGCTCTTCAGGCGGGCAAAGGTGGGCAGGTCGGAGTAGGCGACAAGTGGCATTACAGACGCGCCTCCCGTTCCAGGGCCATGCAGACCAGGTCGTCGAAGTCGGCCGCGTTGCGCACCCGCGCCAGTTCCGTGGTGCTGATGGTGTAGCCGTGACTCTCGGCGATCGCCTCGTAGCGCGGCAGGCGCGCGCGGAACAGCCGCGAGAAGACCCAGCGCACGAAGGCGTCGGGGTCGATCTGGGCGACGTAATCCAGCCCCTCGTCGCGCATGTATTCGGCCAGCTGCTGGTCGAGGAAGGCCTCGCGGTAGTACAGCGGCTTGGGATCGCTCTCGGCGCGCTCGATCAGCTGGCGCTCGTCCTCGTCGGTCGCCTTGATGTAGAGGATCAGCGTGTGTTCCGCGAGGGTTTCCAGCACGCCGGGGCTGTCCAGCTCGCAGACCGAGCCGCCGGCATCGTTGACGAAGTGCGGATAGCCGAACAGCGTCTGGGACTTGCTGATGAAGTCGGGCACGTCGAGCATGGCCTGCACCTCGGCTTCGTGGTGCAGGGTCTGGCGGCGCTTGAACTCGGTCAGCGGCAGCCCGCCCAGCTCCGGGTTGCCGAGCTTGCCGAGGAAGCTCGCCACCGGGTGCAGGTTGTCCACCGTGATGTTGTTGATGATCTGGATCGAGTCCGAGCGCAGCAGGTCGCGCAGGAACGGCACGGCCATCGCCTGGGCCTTGATGTTGTCCAGGATCGGTTCGCTCAGGTAGCGCGTGCCGATGCGGTAGTCGCCGGAGTAGTGGAACCAGTCCTCGCGCCGCAGCATGTTGGACAGGCGCGTCTTGCCGACACCGGACATCCCCAGCAGGGTGATGCGGCGGTGGTCCTGATTGCGGTACTCGTCGGGGGTCAGGCGCATGGCTCGGGTTCGGTTAGCGTCGCAGGATGAACAGGATACCGGCGATCACCGCCAGGCCGCTGATGACGTAGTGGTCGTACTGGAACTGCAGCCCCAGCAGACCGCGCAGGCCGAACAGGATCAGCCAGGCGCCGAGCAGAATATTTCCCAGAATGCGCATCCGTGCGTGTCTCCCGGTTCGTGATTAGCGGATCAACTGGCTCAGTTCGCGGAACTGCGGATCGGCCGCGTCGCGCAGCCATTCGAAGAGCACCGATTCGTGATTGGTGATGATGGCGCCGGCGGCGCGCAGGCGCTCCAGGCCGTTGCGCTTGCGCCCGACGTCGCGCGAGCAGACCCCGTCCTCGACCACGAACACGGTCACCCCCGCCTCCAGTAACTCCAGCGCCGTCTGGGTCACGCAGATGTGGGCCTCCGCGCCGGTCAGGATGATCTGATCGCCGCGGGTCAGGCGCGCCTGCAGGTCCGCTTCGGCGCAGCAGGAGAAGGCGGTCTTGTCGGTGACCGCCCCGTGTCCATCCAGCGCCTGTTGCAGGGTTGCGGTGACCTCGCCCAGGCCCCTGGGATACTGGCGCGAGACCTCGATCGGGATGCCCAGCGTGCGCGCGGCCTCGATCAGGCGCGCGGTATTGCGCTCCACCTCGGCGCGGTCGGCCTCCTGCATTGCCGCCAGCAGGCGTTCCTGCAGGTCGATCAGGACCAGGCGCGAGTGCGCGCGCTCGCAGCGGGCCCGCGGATTGTGCGCGACGGAGGCGGCCATTACTCCAGCAGGTCGTCGATGGCCTCGAGGTCGGCCACGCTCAGGCGGCCGGCCGCGCGCTGCAGGCGCAGGGATTCGCCGAGGAAGCCGTAGCGGGCCTCGGCGTAGTCGCGTTCGGCGCGGAAGACCTCGCGCAGGGCGAGCAGGACGTCCACCTGGGTGCGGGTGCCAACCTCGAAGCCGGCCTCGGCCGCCTCGAACGCGGACTGGGTCGAGGCCAGGGCCTGCTCCAGGGCGCGCACGCGCGAGCTGTTCGAGATCACCGACAGGTAGGCGCTGCGGGTGTCCTGAGTGGTGCGGCGCTCCACCAGCGACTGGCCTTCCTGCGCGGCCTGGAAGTCCTCGCGGGCCTGGCGGGTCAGGGCGCTGACGCGCCCACCGGTGTAGAGCGGGATCTCCAGTTGCACGCCGACCTGGGCGTCGGTGCCCTCGAAAAACGCGCCTCCGGAACTTGGCGGGATGTCCAGGCCGTGGTAACGGTTCTCGCGGACCGATGCGTTCAGGTTGAGCCGCGGCAGGCCCTCGGCGCGCTGGCGCTGGATCTGTTCGCGGGCGGTCTCGGTGCTCAGGCGCTGGGCGGCCAGTTCCAGGTTGTTGGCGAGCGCGATATCGACCCAGGCCTGCGGATCGGCCGGGTCCGGCGGGGTCAGCTCGGCCTCGTCGCGCAGCATGTCCAGCTCGTCCCAGTAGGTATTGGTGATCACCGCGAGCTGCTCGCGGGTCAGGTCCAGCTGGTTCGCGGCGGCGATGCGCTCGGCCTCGGCGATGTCGCGCTGGGCCTGGGCTTCGGTGACGTCGGTACGGGCGACCAGGCCGACATCGAAGCGGCGCTGGGTCTGTTCCAGCTGGCGCTCGATCGCCTCGACCTCGGCCTCGCGGAAGGCCAGGGTTTCCTGTGCGATGAGCACGTCGAAGTAGGCCTGGGCCACGCGCAGGATCAGGTCCTGGCGGGCGGCATCCAGTTCGGCCTCGGCGCGGGCGATCTCGAGATCCACCTGGGCCAGTTCGATGTAGTTGCGGCGGTCGTAGAGGCTCTGGGCGAGGTTGACGCCGAAGCTGGTCTGGCGCCCATCAATGCTCGGTTCATTGCGGCCGTCGCGGTAGAACGCGCCGGCCTCGGCCTGCCCGGAGATCTGCGGCAGCAGGGCGGAGCGCGCGAGCGGCCGGTTCTCCAGCACGCTGCGGTACTCCGCCTCGGCGGTGCGCAGTTCGGCGTCTTCCGCGGCCGCGCGCTCGTAGACCTCCATCAGGCTGGAGGCGGTGGCGGGGGCCGAGATCACCAGGGCCAGCCCGGCGGCGGCGAGAAGCGACGGCAGACGGTTCATGGACGCGACTCCGGAGGATATTAGGAAACGCCTATCCTATCAGAGCATGTTCCGGCATGGGGCCTCCGGCGCGCGCCCCGTGCCGGGGCGCAGGCGACCGGCTCAGAATTCGAACGCGGGCTTCGGCTCGAAGCCGACCAGCGGCTTCACGCGGGTCTCGAACAGGCCCTCGTGGCGGCAGTCATCTTCGGTGGTGCGGGTGATCAGCTGGGCCTCCATGATCGGGCCATCGCCAGTCACCACGAACAGCCGGCCGCCGAGCGTCAGGTAGGGCTCGAGGAAGTCGTCGTATTCGGTCATGCCGCCAGTGAGGATGATCGCGTCGTAACGCGGGCGCGGCGGGGTCCAGTCACGGGTCACCGTGGCGGTGCGCAGGTGAGCGTTATCAACGCCCAGATCCGTCAGGCGGTTACGCGCCGCGAGACGCAGCTCGTCGATCCGCTCGATGCTGTCGACCCGGGCCGCGAGGTGGGCCAGGCAGGCCGTCACGTAACCGGAACCGGTGCCGATCTCCAGTACCGTCTCGGTGGGCTGCGGCGACACGGCCTGCAGCAGCCGGCCGACCACCACCGGCGGCAGGGTGTTTTCGCCGTGCCCCAGCGGGATCTCGGAATCCGCATATGCCAGGGCCTGGTAGGGCTCGGGCATGAAGCGTTCACGCGGCAGGGTTTCCATCACGTCCAGCACGCGCGTATCGAGCACGTCCCAGGGGCGAACCTGCTGCTCGACCATGTTGATCCGGGCCTTGGCGAAATCCATCGCGGTTTCCTCTGTACGCTAAACAGCCGCGAAAGAGTACGTTCACGCGCCGAAACAGGCAAGTAGGAGGCCAGCCCTCTGGCCGATGGGGTCTGGTCAACATCCCATCGGCCAGAGGGCTGGCCTCCTACGGGGCCGAGCCCCCGTGGGAGCCTGCTTGCAGGCGAATGCCCCTGCCAAAGTCGGACGCGGGCAGGGGCTTCGCCTGCAAGCAGGCTCCTACGCGTCGGGGTGCTCGTCGAGGACCTCCGCAATCGCGCGGATGCGTTCGCGCTGCAATGCCTCGCCCAGGGCCTTGCCCTTGTAGCCCTCAGCCATCAGGGCCTGCGGTTGCACGGCCTGCGCGGCGGCCACCGCGCGGCGTACGGCATCGGTCTGCGGGTAGGGCTTGTCTTCCCAGCCGGTGCGCCCGCGGAAATCCGCCTCCACCGCGAGCAGGAAGGGCTCGACGTTCTCCGGGCGGCGCAGGGCGTCCAGTCCGTCCACCAGCTTCATCACGGTCTTCGGGCGCAGTTCGAACACGCGATGGACCAGACCGTGGTAGCGCGCCACGCGCACCGCAAGGTCGCGGTAGCGGTTGGGGATGCGCAGGCGCTCGGCCAGGGCGCGGATCAGGTCCACGCCGCGCTCCTCGTGCCCGTGGTGACTGGGCAGGATGTCGGGGTCGGTGGTGCCCTTCCCGAGGTCGTGCACCAGCGCGGCGAAGCGCACCTCCGGGGCGTCGGACAGGCGGGTCGCCTGGTCCAGGACCATCAGCGTATGCACGCCGGTGTCGATCTCCGGATGGTAGCGCTCGGGCTGGGGTACGCCGAACAGCCGCTCGATCTCCGGGAACAGGATGGCGAGTGCGCCGGCCTCGCGCAGTACCTCGAGGAAGCGCCGCGGGGCCGGGCTCTTCAGGGCCTTCTCGCATTCTGCCCAGACGCGCTCGGGGACCAAAGCGTCGACCTCGCCGGAGGTGACGAGCTCGCGCATCAGGGTCAGCGTGTCGGGGGCCACCTGGAAGCCCCAGGGCGCGAGCTGGGCGGCGAACCGGGCCACCCGCAGCAGACGTACCGGATCTTCGGCAAAGGCCGGGGAAACGTGGCGCAGCCATCGGGCTTCCAGATCTTCCCGTCCGCCATAGGGGTCGATCAGGCGGCCGTCGGTGTCCTCGGCCATCGCGTTGATGGTGAGATCGCGGCGTTCGAGGTCGTCCTCCAGGGTCACCTCGGGCGAGGCATTGAACTGGAAGCCGTGGTAGCCGCGCGCGGTCTTGCGCTCGGTGCGCGCCAGCGCGTATTCCTCGTGGGTCTCGGGGTGCAGGAAGACCGGGAAGTCGCGTCCGACCGCGCGAAAGCCCGCGGCCTCCATCGCCTCCGGCGTGGCACCGACGACGACGTAGTCGCGTTCCGTGAACGGGCGTCCCAGCAGGCGGTCGCGAACCGCACCGCCGACGAGATAGGTCTGCATGGCGGCCCCGGGTTCGCGATCCGGGTCAGCCGCGGCCCGATCCGCGGTTGAGAGTACGCAGTTGCTGCATCCGAGCCTCACGCCCGGCGCCGCCGCCACCCAGATAGCTGGGGGCAATGGATTCGAGCCGGGTCGGGCAGGGCAGTTGCTGCTCGCCGTCGCAGATCGAGTCGATGGTAAGCGAGGCGAAGTTGTCGCGCGACAACGGTTTGCCGGGCACGAATTCGAGCACGCTGGCCTGCAGCTTGCCGGCCCAGTCGGGCAGGCCGATCACCGGGCGCCGGTGACCGGAGACGCGTCCGACGTAGCGCACCAGCTCGGCCAGGGTGTAGGTCTTCGGGCCGCACAGCTCGAAGCCCTGGCCGAAGGTGTCGTGGTCTTCCAGGGCCTCGACGAAGTGCTCCGCCACGTCGCCCACGAACACCGGGGCGAAACGCGCCCGGGCGCGGGCCAGGGGCATCATCGGCGAGAACTTCAGCAAAGTCGCGAAGCGGTTCAGGAAGGAATCCTCGGGGCCGAAGATCACCGACGGGCGAAAAACCGTGACCGCCAGGGATTCGCTGGCGAATACCGCCTGTTCCGCCGCGCCTTTGCTGCGCAGGTAGTGGCTGGGGGCGTCGTCCATGTCCGCCTTGAGCGCGCTCATCTGCAGGAAGCGGCGCACGCCCTGGGCCTCGGCGGCCGCCAGGGCCTTCTCGGTCAGCTCGGTATGGGCGGTGCGGAAACCGGCGCCGCTGTGCCCGCGCTCGTTGAGGATGCCGACCAGGTTGATCACCGCGTCCTGCCCCGCGAACACGCGCTCCAGGGTGGCGGGGTCATGGGCGCTGCCTTCGACCAGATCCACCTCGGGGTTGACCAGGAGATCGCGGTGGCGATGCGGACGGCGGGACAGCACGCGGACCTTCAGGCCGCGATCAATCAGTCGGCGAATGATGTGGTGGCCGACGAAGCCCGTGCCGCCCAGCAGGCAGACATTGCGAATCGAATCGATCGACATGGTGGCAAGGTCCTTCCGAAAGCGAATGCGGGACGTCTTATACTCGGGTGACCTGCATTGTTCAAACAAGCCCGTATTTCGGGCCCTGACGCCGAGGCACCGATATGCCCGAACTGACTGCGATCAATCCTGCCACCGGCGAGACCCTCGCGCGCTACCCGCGCATGAACGAGGAAGCGCTGGAGGCCGCATTGTCTCGTGCCGCGAGCGCGGCGCCGGACTGGGCGGCGCGCCCCGTGACGGAGCGCGCCGCGCGCCTGCGCGATCTGGCCGGCGTGCTGCGCGAGGAACGCGAGACCCTGGCGACCACTGCCACACAGGAGATGGGCAAGCGCCTGGCCGAGGCGCGGGCCGAGGTCGACAAGTGTGCCGCCGCCTGCGAGTACTACGCTGAACACGGCCCGGATTACCTGCAGGACACCATGATCGCCTCGGACGCGAGCCGCTCGTTCATTGCCTGGCAGCCGCTGGGGACCGTGCTGCTGGTGATGCCCTGGAATTTTCCCTACTGGCAGGCCTTTCGCCAGGCGATCCCGGCCACGCTGGCCGGCAACACCGTACTGCTCAAACATGCCTCTAACGTTCCTGGCTGCGCCGAACACCTGGAGCGGGTGTTCCTGGCGGCCGGGTTCCCCGAGGGCGTGTTCCGCAATCTGCCGGTGGGCTCCGACGCGGTGGAAGGCATCATCACCGATACCCGCGTGCAGGGCGTCAGCCTGACCGGATCCGAGGGGGCCGGCCGCGCGGTTGGGGCGGCTGCAGGCAAGGCGCTGAAATCCTCGGTGCTGGAGCTGGGCGGGTCGGATGCCTTTGTGGTGCTGGCCGACGCGGACCTTGACCATACAGTCGAGCAGGCGGTGCGGGGGCGCTTCCAGAACAACGGCGAGACCTGCATCGCCGCCAAGCGCTTCATCGTGGAGGAGGCCATCGCGGATGCCTTCGTGGAGCGCTTCCGGGCCGCCATCGAGGCCCTGGCCATCGGCGACCCGATGGACGAGGGCACGAACATCGGCCCGCTGGCGCGCGACGACCTGCGCAGTGAGCTGCACGATCAGGTCACCCGCAGCGTGGCCGCCGGGGCCCGCCTGGTCGCCGGCGGCGCGCCGCGTGTCGGCGCCGGCTACTTCTACCCGCCGACCCTGCTGGATGGCGTGGAACCCGGCATGCCGGCCTTCGACGAGGAGACCTTCGGCCCGGTTGCAGCGGTCACCCGGGCGCGCGACGCGGACCATGCCGTCGAGCTCGCCAACCGCTCGCGCTTCGGCCTGGGCGGGAGCGTCTGGACCGCCGACCCGGCCCGCGGCGAGGCGCTGGCCCGGCGGCTGGAATGCGGCTGCGCCTTCGTCAACGGCATCGTCAAGAGCGACCCGCGCCTGCCGTTCGGCGGCGTGAAGGACTCCGGCTACGGCCGCGAACTCTCCGAACTCGGCATCCGCGAGTTCCAGAACGCCAAGACCATCTGGGTCGCTTGATTTGCCCCGCCCGGGGGAGGATCCGCGTCTCCCTAGTGGGCCGGCGCGGTCCTCGGCCGTGCGCGGTAGAGGCCCAGTTCGAGCCGGTTGTGGGGGTCGGCCTGATCACGCTTGGCGATGATGCGGGCGACCAGGGGCTCGTCGCGGTCGAGGAGGTCGGCGGCGAGCTGGTTCTGTTCGCGCGGCAGGTAGCCGAGCTGGTGGTCGATCCAGTCGATGGCAACGGCCTTGTCATCGTGCGGGTTCAGCCGCTCGCGGCGCAGGGTCAGGGCCTGGCCGCGCTTCAACGCATTCCACAGCTTCGGGGCGTCGTGGTGGCGGTAGCCGGCCAGCGGGATGGTCTGCAGCAGTTCCTCGGTGGTGGCGGTGGCGTTGTAGCGGCCGCGCTGGGCGTAGTAGCCGCGCAGTACGGGGGTGCGGCGAGCCTGGCGGTTGGGGGTGTTCGATTGCATGGTCGCGCTCCATCTGGGGGGTTGCGACCTTTGTAGCACCGGGGGTGGCTCACAGAATGAGCCACCCCGGCTAATCGTGTCTTGCGGGCCCCGGGGCGGCCTCCCAGTGCACGGGGTCGCCCCGCCGGATGGTGCCCGGCTCCAGTGGCCGCAGGCAGATGCCGCTGTCCTGGCGCAGGGCGCCGGCGAGGTTGTAGCCGACCACCTGGTTGAGCCAGCCGCAGGGCGGGCGCGGCCGTGTGATGGCAAAACGCACAACACCGATGCGCAAGGTTCCCGCGCGCGGGCTGCGCCGGAGGCCGCTGACCACGAGGTTGCGGCGGTGGTCGCCGGGCGTCGGGGTCGCGGGCTGGCGCAGGCGCCGCGCCCGCCGTGTGGCGCGGTCCAGCTCGGCGCTGCAGATCAGGGTGACGGGGCAGGACTCCACCGTGTGCCAGTGGCCCTGCCCGGTGGCGTAGCGGTCACCGGTCAGGCCCGCTTCGGTAACCTCCACGGCGGCGCAATCGTGCATGGGGGTGCCGGCCCGATCGGCGATCCAGATCGCTTCCAGCCGGCCGGAGACGGTGGCGGCCTTGCGGCGGGCCAGCCAGCGGCGCAGCATCAGGACGAAGCCGCGTATTGCGCAGCGGCCTCGCGCAGCGTGGTGGCGACACGGGTGCGCAGGCTTTCGGGGGCCAGGACCTCGACCCCGGGACCGTGGCGCAGGATCTCCTGGATCAGCTCGGTGGGATCCCCGAAGGGCACCCGCAGGTGGTAGTGGTCGCCCTCGAAGTGGCCGGTCTGGTCCGGGTGCCAGGTCTCGTCCGCGACCCAGCGGGCGTGTTCCGGGGTGAAGCGCAGCACCGCCCATTCCTGTGCGGGGCCGGTGAAGATGCCGAAGGCCGCGCCGGTGTGGGCATCCAGGGTCGCTTCGTCGATGTCGTGGTAGGGGCCATCGGTCGCCCGGGTGGACCGGATGCGTTCCAGCGCGAAGGTGCGCAGGGCCCGGGCCTTTTCGCACCAGGCGATCAGGTACCAGTTGTCGCGGTAGTACAGCAGTCGCTGGGGATGCACGTCGCGTTGGGTGGCGGAGTCGCGGGCACGGCCGTGGTACTCGATCGCGATCGGCTGTTCGTCCAGGGTCGCGGCGGCTACGGCCTGAAAGCCGTCGCTGCGGTTGCCACGCTGGGCCAGGGGCTGGATGCGGATGCGGCGGCGCACGGCGTCCGGCTGGTGCCCGCCGCTGGCGAGCAGCTCCCGGATACGCTCCTTCAATGGCCCCAGTGTGGGTGCCAGCAGACCCGGCTGCACGTCCTCCAGGAGCTGCTCCATGGTCAGGAGCGCGAGCAATTCGGATTCGTTGAACCATAGCCCCGGCAGCTCGAAGGCCGGGACATCCTGTGCGTAGCGGTAGCCGTTGGCCTCCGCGTCGTACTCGATCGGTGCCTGCATGAAGTCGCGCATGTACTCGAGGTCGCGCTTGATGGTCGCGCGCGAGACCTCGAGCGCCTCCATCAGGTGCGCCAGCGACGGCGGCTGGCGCGCCTGGAGCAGGCGGTGCAGATGGAAGATCCGCTCGGCGCGGTTCACGAAGTCAATGCAGGGGTGGACATTTCCGGAACGCTACGTGGAGAACCTGCCCCTTGGCAATGTCACGGTGATTTTTCGTCGGCTGCGCCGCCCCCGGCACACGTCCTTTGCTCGAGCAGCGGCGGGTTCGTGATCGCGAGACTCTCCGTTCGTCGGGTCCGAGACGGCTTTACGGGCGCCGCGCAGCGAATCGGGCGCCCAGGGCCAGCGCCGTGTTGACCAGGACGAGTACCGGCGCGAAGGGCTGGTCCAGCGGCAGGCTGACGCTCCAGGCGATCAGGAAGCCCGCGAGGGCCAGGGTCTGGGCCCACAGGAACAATCCGCGCAGATTGCGTGCGAGATAGGCGGCACCCCAGGCGGGCAGGAGCAGCGTGGCGAGGGCGGCGGGCAGCCCCAGCACCATGCTGCCCAGCACCACCGCGGCCACCAGCCAGGCGATCTCCGAGAGGCGCAGCCACGCATGCGGGCTGCGCGTGGCGGGGACGTCGGGCGCGAGCTGCGCGTGTCGCCAGACGTGGTACAGCCCGGGCGCGAGCACGAGGCTGGCTAACCCGAGCGCGACCACCGCCCATAGTTCGCGAGGGCCGGCGAAATACAGCTGGCCCTCGGCCCAGGCGGCTGCGGCGAGGCTGGCCTGCGCGAAATTGGCGGCCAGCAATGTCACCGCCGCCAGTCCGGCCAGAAAAACGGCCAGCGGCAGGCGCTCGCGGTCGGGGCTGCGTTGCAAAAGGGCCATCACTGCGGCACCGAGTGCCAGGGCCACGGGCAGTACCGGCCAGTGCACGACCGACGCCAGGACGCCCCCGGCCGCGGCCCACTGCCCGAGCGCCAGGGCCTGCCAGACCGACCCGCGCAGGAACAGGCCGGCCCCGGCCAGGGCGAGGACGCCTGTGATCAGCAGTCCGGAGACAAACGGTTCGAACAGCAGGTCACCGAGCATCGAGGTAGTCCGTCAATGGATGGCTCTCGACCCCGACGGCCTGCAGGAACTCGTCGTCGTGGCTGGTCATCACCAGTGTCGTAGCGGCCGGGAGGGAGGCAATCAGGTCGACCGCATCGCCGCGCACCTCGGCGTCGAGGTGGTTGGCGGGCTCGTCCAGAAGGACCAGGCGTTCCCCCGGTGGCCGGTCGGTGCTGCTGTACAGGGCCGCGGCCAGGCGCAGCAACTGCCACTGGCCGCCACTCAGGCGGTCGAGGCGACGATCCAGCAAGGCCTGCACCCGGGGTTGATCGGGCGGGGTGGCGCCCATCGCCCGGAACCAGTCGTGACCGCACAAGGGCCAGGGGTCCCGCCGGGGGTGGTCCTGCGCCAGCAGGCTGACACGCGTCGCGGGGCCAAGCTGCAGGGTGCCTGCGTGGACCCGAGCCTGGCCGGTCACGGCCTTCAGCAGCAGCGACTTGCCGATGCCGTTCGGGCCGGTCAAGGCCCATCGGGCCCCTGTGGGTACCTTGAGGGATAGCGGGCCCAGCACCGGACGATCAAAGCCGAGGTGTGCGGCCTGTGCGTGCAGGGCGGTTTGAGGGGGCATGCGGACTCGAAATCGTTGGAGGAGCCTGAATGATATCGGGCCCGGAAAGCATTTTCCGGGCCCGATCGTGAGGAAGATGTTTCGCCCTGGGTTAGCGTTGGGGCAGCGTTTGCGCCCAGGTGGTCATCAGGTCCAGGTACCCATCCAGGCTGGAGTCGGCCGGCGGATCCAGAGGGACCGCATGGCTCGGCCAGCCCAGGTTGCGTTCGAGGAATTCGGCGCCGCGCGGCGGCTGGAATTCGGCGTACAGGACGGTGCCCTCGGTGCCTTCGAGATCACTGACCAGGCTGCGCAGGTGGCGCGCGGTGGGCGGGATGCCCGGGGCCGGCTCCAGGTAGCCGACGATCTCGACCGGCAGCCACTCTTCCAGATAGTCGAGGTCCTCGTGGTAGACCACGATGCGCTGCTCCGGCATGACCTGCTCGGCCAGTGCCTCGGCGTGCGCGCGCAGGCGGTCGGCGGTGCGTTCCGCTCGCTCCATGAAGCTGTCGGCATGGTCCGGACGCAGTTCGCCCATGCGCTGGCCCAGCGCGAGGGCGAGTTCGGCCATGCGCAGCGGGTCGGCGTTGAAGTGCGGGTTCCCCTCTTCATGCACGTGCCCCATGTTCGGGCCATCCATGGTGATGGAGCGGCGCAGCTCGATCATGTCCGCAGCTCGGAAGTGCCCCGGCTGCCCGGAATTGATGGCACGGTTGCTGGCACCCCGCTGCGCGGCCGGCAGCCAGCCCTCTTCCAGGCCGGCGCCGAGTTCCAGCAGCATGTCGGCTCGGCGCAGGGCCGCCATGAAGCTGGGGCGGGCATCGAGATAGTGTGCATCACGGTCCGGTGGCGCGAGTACGCGGACTTCGGCCTGGTCGCCGCCAATTTCGCGGGCCAGGGCGCCGAGGCTGGAGGTGGTGGCGACGACGTTAAGACCGGCCGCGGCCTGGGCGGGCGCCAGGACCAGCGCGGTCAGGGTAAGGGCGGCGATGGAAATCAGCCACCGGGTGCTGCGGGTGCGAGTCTTGCGAAAGAACATGCGGGACTCCTTGGGGGATATGGTGTGCTAGCACGGTACCGATGCCGGCCGGATTGGCCGACACGGGCGGAAGCGAGCGGGCCCGGGCGGGCCCGCGCGAGTGGGCATCAGAAGCGATGGGCGCCGTGGGCGCCGAGGGCCACGTTCAGCTGCAGCATGAACTCCAGCCCGCGGTCGCGGTGGCCGTCGTCATCGATGAAGTCATTCTGCGACAGCTGGGCGCGCAGGAACACCGGCTCCACCGGGCGGAAAGTGACCTGGGCGGAGTGGCGATAGGAGGTACCGAAGGAGTCGCCGTCGCCGCGGCCGACGTCGTTGGTCAGGCCAAGGGCCTCGGCGCGAAGACCGGCCTCCCAGCGCGGGGCAAAGCCGTAGACGCCCTGGACGTAGATACCGTCCTGCTTGTTCTTGAAGCTTTGCTCGTTGCGCACGAAACCCACGGGGCCATTGCCGTCTGCCTCGAAGTTCACGTCACGGCGGTCGACGTCGATTTCGCGGTAGAAGTACTCGCCCTGCAGCCGCCAGTCGCCATGGCCGTAGGCGCGCCCGGCGCTGTACTTGTAGACGGCATCCAGGCCGGCGAACCAGGCGCTGCCGTCCCAGTCCTCGAAGCGGGTGGAGTGCTCGTCCGTCACCTGATAGCTGCGGGCGTAGCCACCGGAGACGCCGAACTGCGCGGCGTGGTCAGGGCCAAGATCCGGGCCGAACTTGGCGAAGGCGGTGACCAGGCGCGGGCCGGAGCGGTCCCGAAGAATGCGTTCCTGACCGTTGAGCGCCGACTGACTACCCTCGTAGTTGGCGATCCCGCTGGTTTCGCCCTGCAGCAGTTCCACCCCGAGTTGGGTGTAGGCCTCGGTCGGTGCGACCCAGGTGGCCTGGACGCCGGTTTCCTGGAGGCCGTGGTCGCCGAAGATGTACTCGTTTACCAGCGGACGGTCGACGAAGTCCCAGTCGTGGCCGTGGCGGCTGTTGATGTACCCGATATCGGACAGGAACTTACCGGCCTTGATCTGGAAGCCGCCGGGCAGGGCGCGGGTAGTCAGGTAGGCCTCTTCGACTTCGATGTCGCTGTCGTCGAAGCCGAGCATCAGCACGCCGTCGAACAGGTCGCCCAGGTTGGCCTGGAAGACCAGCTCGCTGTGGCCCAGGTTGAATCCGTCGTCGAAGCCATGATCGTGTCCGTGGTCGTGACCATGGCCGTGGTCGTGGCCATCGTCGAAGCCGGCGGGTTCGTCGATCCCGTGCGAGAGTTCGTTGTAGTAGACGCCTTCCAGGATCAGCGAAACGTCCAGACCCCAGGAACGGTCTTCGGACTGGGCGCTCCATTGCGCGGCAGCGGCCCCGGGGGCGGCGAGGGTCAGGGCGGTGAGTCCGGCAAGGACGGGGCGGGCGTATGGGGCGCGGGACATGTCGATCTCCTTGTTGCACGGCAGACTGCAGCCAGGATCAGTGGGTCCGCCGATGGAGGTGAGTTGTTATAGCGTAACGTCAAGACATGAACGTTATACAATAACACCCCTGGATTCAACCCCGTTCCAGCCAGTCAGTTTGTGGCGGATCGGTCTCGGGGGAGGCCCGCGCGGGCGAACGCCGCGCGCCAGGGCTCCAGCTTTTCGGTCAGGCTCAGGCGGGCATTGGCGGGGCTGGTGGAGGGCAGCCGCAGGGCCTCGACGCCCAGGGCGCGGGTCTCGCGGATGCGCCGCGCGCTCTCGGCGCCGTTGTGGATGATCACGCGCAGGCCCGGGGCCTCGCGGGTCAGGCGGGCCAGATCGTTGGGGACCGGTTCGCGGATGGCGCTGTCCAGGCTCCCCTCGCGCGAGCAGGCCCCGTAGACGTCCCAGAGGCCCACGCCGTGGTCGAGCAGGCGCTGGATGCGCTCCGGGTAGTCCAACTCCGGGAAGGGTTCGCCGAGGATCTGCCCGGCAATGGGCCAGAACTGGTTGCGCGGGTGGGCGTAGTAGGCCCGGGCCTCCAGCGACGCCACGCCGGGAAAGCTACCCAGCACGACCAGTCGGGTATCCGCTCGCAGGATCGGTGGGAACGCTTCAAGGGTGGCTGAGCCAGCGGTCACAGGAAGGTGGAGCAAGCGGGCTGAGAGGGTGGGGCGGTGTCAGGCGCGGTCCTGCTGACTCCGACGGCAGTCGCCGCACTGGCCGTGCAGTTCCACCATGCGCGACTCGATAGCGAAGTCCTGTACCTCGGCCTCCTCTTCCAGTGCGCGGCTGGCCGGTTCCGGGGTGTGGAACTCGGTGATCTGGCCGCAGCCGTCGCAGATCATCAGCGCGGATTCGTGGCGCTCCCCGGGATGCGAGCAGGCGACGAATCCATTGAGGCTCTCGATGCGGTGGATCAGCCCCTGCTCCAGCAGGAAGGCCAGGGTGCGGTAGACCGTCGGCGGCTTGATGCTGTGATCGTCGGAGGACAGGGCGTGGATCAGGTCGTAGGCCTTGATCACGCCCTCGGTGCGCAGGATCTGTTCGAGGATGCGCCGGCGCTGCTCGGTCAGGCGCGCACCCTGGCGGGCACAGACGCGTTCGGCGTCGGCAAGGGCCTGTTCGATGTCCGGCGTCTGGGTCTCGGCGGCGGCAGTCATGCGCCTAGCATAGCCCAAACACTCATCGCGTCCGTAACCGCCCCGGGCATCAGGCGGGTTCGGCATCGGCCGCGGGCTCCGGGTCGGGCTGTTCGGGGCGCGTGGCGTTGGGACGGGCGAAGATCTCGGCGGACCAGCGGGCGCGGTCGGCCGCCGGTTCGGTCTCGCGCGCCACCATGTGCGCGTCCACGGCGGTGATCCGGTGGTCCAGGCCCTCGCCATTGGCGATCTGGATGGCGAGCCCCGGGCGAGCATTGAGCTCCAGGATCAGCGGTCCGCGGTCGGCGTCGATGACCACGTCCACTCCCAGGTAGCCGAGCTGGCTCAGCTCGAAGCAGCCCGCGGCGAGCTCCATCAGCTGGCCCCAGTCAGGAATCTGCAGACCGACGATGCTCTGCTCGCTGTCAGGGTGTTCGCGGCAGGGCTTGTTGTAGCGCACCCCGCCGATGGTCCGGCCGGAGCCCAGGTCGATGCCCGTGCCGACCGCGCCCTGGTGCAGGTTGGCCTTGCCGTCGGAGTCCTGGGTCGGCAGGCGCATCATCGCCATGACCGGGTAGCCGCGATAGACGACCGTGCGGATGTCCGGCACGCCCCGGTGCGAGACCGCGTCGAACACCGAGGAAAAACGCACCCGCTGTTCGATCATGGCGACGTCCGGGCGCCCGCCCAGGCTGTACATCCCTGACAGGATGTTGGAGATGTGGTCGTCCAGCTCGCTCAGCTCCATGGCGCGGCCGCCCGCCCGCCGCGGCCGGTCGCCGCGCCAGCCCTCGATCACCAGGATGCCGTCGCCCGCGGCGCCATGCGCTGGCTTGATCACAAAGCCGTCTTCGTAGTCCCGCAGCTGGCGGCGTACGTCGCGGATCTGGCGGTGGGTGCGCACGACCCCGTAGAGATCGGGCACTGACAAGCCGGCATCCAGCGCCAGTTTTTTGGTCTGCAGCTTGTCGTCCACCCGCGGGTAGAAGCGCCGGGAGTTCCAGGCCGCGATGTAGCGGGCATTGCGGGCGTTCATGCCCACGATGCCCTGTTCCTTCAGCAGCTTCGGGCGCACGAAGCGCGGGAACCAGGCCGGCATCAGTCGGGCCTCCGCATCGCGTCCTGGATACGGCCGAAGCGGAACAGTTCCGTCAGGCGGTAGCCGGTGTAACGCCCGAGCAGCAGGGTCACGGCCAGCAGCACCAGCAGCAGTTCCGGGAACACGAACAGCAGGTGCTCCAGCTGCCGGTTGGCCATCAGGCCGTAGGCGGCGGCCGCCACGACCAGGCTGCCGATGCCCTGGGTAATGGCGTCGGCCGGCCCGTGCTCCTCCCATACGACCGACATGCGCTCGATGGTCATGGCGAGGATGACCATGGGGAACAGCGACAGCGCCAGGGCCCGTTCGAAGCCCAGCTGATGCGACAGCACGCTGATCCCGAGCATCAGCATGATGACCACGCTGACGACCGCCGCCAGACGGGGCACCAGGAGCAGCCGCAGGTGCTCCAGGTAGAAGCGCACGGCCAGGCCCAGTGCGACGATCAGGGTGAACAGGATGATCCCGGCCAGCAGCTGGGTTTCGCGGAAGGACAGCGCGATCAGCACCGGCATGAAGGTGCCGAAGGTCTGGATGCCGATCACGTTGCGCAGGAACACGATGATCATCGCACCCAGGGGCACCATCAGCAGCACGCGGTAGGTGTTCTGCGTGCCCAGCGGCAGGTTCAGGGTGGAGAAGTCGAGGATGCGGGTGTCCAGGGTGTCGCCGAAGCGCTGGATGGTCGCCAGGGCATCCTGGACCCCGCGCGACACCGCGAACCGGACCTCGGCGGCCTCGCCATTGGATACCTCGAGCAGCGGGGCGCTGCCGTGCGACCAGACGACTACGTCCGCGGGATACTCGATCTCGCCGGTCTCCGGGTCGATGGGGACCCAGCGCCGGGTGTTGTGGACCTCCAGCCAGGTCTGCGGCTCGATGTCGCGGCGGCCATCGACCAGCCGGAGGGCCGTCACCTGGCGCGCGGGGATCCGCGCGGTGGCCAGCAGTTCGATCAGGGTCTCGGTGCGGCGCGTGCGGTTGTCGTCGCTCTCGATGAACACCGCCGCGTTGGATGCGGGGGCGGCGTTGGCGAGGTCATTGACCAGCACCGAGGCAAAGCTCTGGATATCCGAGGAACGGCCGCGCACGTCGTCGATCAGGGCTTCGGCGGCGGAACGGAAGGGCTCGGTCCAGTCGGGCACGGCCACCGGCCCGGGGTACTCCGACTCGGAGCGGTCGTTGCCGTCGCGATAGAGCGTGGCGCGGTAGTAGAGAACCTGTTCACCGCGTGGCTGGCGGGTGGTCCACTGGGCCAGGCGATCCTCGGCCTGGGTAATGGAGTTCAGGCCGTAGCCGCGCGAGACGAAGCCTTCGTCCAGGATCGAGAAATTGGGCAGGCGATGCGGGATGCGCAGTTCCACCGTGGCTGCGCCGCCGGTGGGCTGATAGCGCACCCGCGCCTCCACCTGCCAGGTCTCGGCGGTGGCATCCGGCTGCAGGGGCATGCCCAGTGCGCTGACCTTGTAGGCGAAGACCCCGAGCCCGACCGCGCTCAGCAGCACGATCAGGATCGGCAGGTGAAAGCGCTTCACTGGTCATCCGCCGCGCAGTCGGGCGCGCGCAGGTGTTTCTCGCCGGAATCGACCAGGATATGGCCGGCCATGTGGCTGCGACCGATCAGGGCCTGATAGGTCAGTGCCGTGCGGTCGATCAGGCTGGTGTCGGCGGTCAGGAGCTGGTTGCCAATGCAGAACTCCATGCGCACGACCGGGCGCTCCTGCGACTCGCCGCTGTGGCGCCGGATACGGACGATCCGTTCGATCGGGCGCTCGAGGGTGATGCGGGCGTCCTCGTCTTCCGGATCGATGATCTCGAAGCGGATCCAGTCCTCGCCGTCCTTTTCGAAGCGTTCCTTGTTCAGCGCGTTCAGGGAGGAGGAGGTCGCACCCGTGTCCATGCGTGCCTCCAGTACGACGTCTTCCTCGACGATCTGTATGTCCTCCACCGTGCCCAGGATGGCCATGGACGGGCCCGATTCGTGGGCCGCGGCGGATTGCGCGAGGAACGCCAAGCCGAGCAGCATGGTCGGCAGGATGGAGTGGGTTAAGCTGGAACGACGGGCGGCTGGGGCAGTCACGCAGTCTCCTGAAGGTTACAAAACATCGAATTCTAGCTGATCATAGTGGTTCACCCCTGTTAAGGGGTTCACAAACCCGCGGCCGTCTTCGTGCCGGCCGGTCACCGCAGTCCAGGAGTCGCCATGCACTGGGTAGTCGATCTCGCCGACCTGACCATGAACGATGTCGCGAAGGTGGGCGGCAAGAATGCGTCTCTGGGGGAGCTGCTCGGACAGCTGGGCGCGGCCGGGGTGCGCGTGCCGGGCGGGTTTGCCACCACCGCGGATGCCTATCGCGCCCTGCTGGCGAAGGATAGTCTGGATGAACGGATCAAGGCGCGCCTGGCGGATCTGGATATCGACGACATCGAGGCGCTGCGCGCCGCCGGGCGCGAGGTGCGCGGCTGGATCGAGCAGGCCGAACTGCCGGCCGAGCTGGAACAGGCGGTGCGCGAACACTACGCGCAACTGGGGGACGAGGTCCCGGTAGCGGTGCGCTCCTCGGCGACCGCCGAGGACCTGCCCGAGGCCTCGTTCGCCGGACAGCAGGAGACCTTTCTCAATGTGCGCGGCATCGACGCCCTGCTGCAGCGGCTGCGCGAGTGTTTCGCCAGCCTGTACAACGACCGCGCCATTGCCTATCGCGTGCACAACGGTTTCGCTCATGACGAAGTCGCGCTGTCGGCCGGTATCCAGCGCATGGTGCGCTCCGACGTCGGCGCCAGCGGCGTGATCTTCACGCTGGATACCGAGAGCGGCTTTCGTGATGCGGTGTTCATTACCGGGGCCTGGGGCCTCGGCGAGACGGTGGTGCAGGGCGCGGTGAATCCCGACGAGTATCAGGTCTACAAGCCGGCGCTGGCGGCCGGCAAGCGCGCCATCATCGGCCGCACCCTCGGCACCAAGGCGGTGCGCATGGTGCTGACCGGGGATGGCACGCGCACCGAGGACACCCCGGAGGACCTGCGCCAGCGCTTCTGCCTGTCGGATGCCGACGCCGAGCAGCTCGGGCGCTTTGCGGTGGCGATCGAGCAGCACTACGGCCGGCCGATGGACATCGAGTGGGCGCAGGACGGAGAGACCGGCGAGCTGTTTATCGTGCAGGCGCGCCCGGAGACCGTGGAGAGTCGCGTCGAGTTGGGCGCGGGCGAGCGCTACGAACTGGCGCCGCACGAGGCGGAGCCGCTGGTTACGGGCCGGGCGATCGGCGCGAAGATCGGGGCCGGCGTGGTGCGCGTGCTGGATTCCCCGGATGCCATGCACACCATGGAGGAGGGCGACATCCTGGTCGCGGACATGACCGATCCCGACTGGGAACCGATCATGAAGCGCTCCGCCGCGATCGTCACCAACCGCGGCGGGCGTACCTGCCACGCGGCGATCATCGCCCGCGAGATGGGCATCCCGGCGGTAGTGGGCTGCGGCAATGCGACCGAGGTGCTCTCCGACGGGATGCAGGCGACCGTCTCCTGCGCCGAGGGGGATGATGGTCACGTGTATCCGGGCACACTCGAGTACACGGTGAAGAAGACCGACATCGGCGAACTGCCGAAGCTGCCGGTCAAACTGATGCTGAACGTGGCCAACCCGGGTCGTGCCTATGCCTTCTCGCAGCTTCCGCATGCCGGGATCGGCCTGGCGCGGCTGGAGTTCATCATCAACGGCACCATCGGGGTGCACCCGCTGGCGCTTCTGGACTACGCCGAGGACCCGGGCCGCCTGGACCCCGAGGTCCAGGAGCGCATTGCCGAGCGTCTGCGCGGGTTCGACGACGGCCCGCGCGAGTTCTTTGTGCGCAAGCTGTCCGAGGGCATCGCGACGCTGGCGGCGGCCTTCGCGCCGGAGCCGGTGATCGTGCGGTTGTCCGACTTCAAGTCCAACGAGTACGCCCACCTGATCGGGGGGCGCGGCTACGAGCCGCAGGAAGAAAACCCCATGCTCGGCTTTCGCGGGGCTTCGCGCTACCGCTCGGAGACCTTCCGTCCGGCCTTCGCGATGGAGTGCGAGGCCCTGCGGCGGGTGCGCGACGACATGGGCCTGGACAACGTGCAGATCATGGTCCCGTTCGTGCGCACCCTGACCGAGGCCGAGGACGTGATCCGGGTGCTGGACGAGGAGGGGCTGCGCCGCGGCGAGAACGGCCTGAAGGTCGTGATGATGTGCGAGATCCCCTCCAACGCGCTGCTGGCGGCGCGTTTTCTCGAGCATTTCGACGGCTTCTCCATCGGCTCCAACGATCTGACCCAGCTGACCCTGGGAGTGGACCGCGACTCCGGACTGGTGGCGGAGTCGTTCGACGAGCGCGACGATGCGGTGAAGGCGCTTCTGAGTATGGCCATCCGGGCCGCCCGTCGCGCCGACAAGTACGTCGGTATCTGCGGCCAGGCCCCGTCCGACTATCCGGAGCTGGCGGCCTGGCTGATGAACGAGGGCATCGAGTCGCTGTCGCTGAACCCCGATTCGCTGTTGTCCACCTGGGAACAGCTCGCACAGGGGCGGGAGCCCGGTAATGGCTGATGCCGCCGCCCAGTGCCCGCAGGTCTACCTGGTTTCGGACGGGACCGGGATCACCGCGGAGACGCTGGCGCGCTCGCTGTTCACCCAGTTTCCGGATGTCGACCCGGCCTGGCACCGACTGCCATTCGTGCAGACCCCCGGCCGCCTGGCCGGCGTGTTCGCCCGGGCCGAGGCCGGTCCGCAGCCGGCCCTGGTGGTCGCTACCCTGGCGAATGCCGACCTGCGGGCCGACCTGCGCCATTGCCCGGTGCCGGTGATCGATGTCTTCGGCGAGCAGGTGGAGCGACTGGAGGGCCTGCTGGGGGTCGCGTCGCAGTCTGTGTCCGGACGGGCCCATGGCATGGGCGACGTCAGCCGCTACGACCGCCGCATCGAGGCGCTGAACTACACCCTGGCCCATGATGATGGCCTGGCCACTCAGGATCTGTCGGTCGCCGACGTCGTGCTGCTGGGGGCCTCGCGTTCCGGCAAGACACCCACCAGTCTCTATCTGGCGATGAACTACGCCCTTTTTGCCGCCAACTACCCGCTGGTCCCGGAGGACCTGCACCAGGGCGATATCCCGCACATGCCCGAAGGTCTGCGGGGGCTCGGCGGTCGACTGGTTGGCCTGACCATCACGCCACAGCGCCTGGCGCAGATTCGCGAGGGGCGCCGCCCCGACAGCCGCTACGCGAGTCTGGCGCAGTGCCGGGCGGAATGCGTGGCGATCCAGGAGTTCTTCGATACCTGGCGGATCCCGCACCTGGACGTGACCGAGCTGTCGATCGAGGAGATCGCCACCCGGGTGCGCGACTGCATGGATGCCCGCCGCGGCGGCTGAGCCGCGCCGGCAAGCCGCAGCGGACGCGTCACAGCTTGGCATCCCGTCGGGCTTGCCGGAGAATGGGCGCGGTTAACTCGCTGCACCGCAAGGAGCCCGCATGCCCGCCGCCGGAACCGGACAAGAGATCGCCATCTTCCTCGTCAGCGTTGTCTTCGGGATCTACATCATCCTGCTGATCCTGCGGACGATCTTCGGCCTGGTGCGGGCCGACTACTACAACCCGATCTCGCAGACCATCGTGATGCTGACCGATCCGCCGCTGCGGGTGCTGCGGCCGGTGATTCCGTCCGTGGGGCGGGTCGATCTCGCCGCGATCGTGCTGATGATCGTGCTCAAGTTCATCGAGATCTGGTTGCGCGTGCTCATCGTTGGCGTGGACGTGGGGCTCGGGCTCATCCTGGCCGTGGCGATCCGCGAGCTGCTGACCACCGTGATCTGGGTCTTCATCATCGCGCTGATCGTCGAGGTGGTGATGAGCTGGATCCAGGCCGGGGGCGGCGGCGCCGCCAACAACCCCATCATGCGCCTGGCCGGCGCGGTGAACCGTCCCATCCTCGGCCCGCTGCGCCGGGCCCTGCCGAACACCGGTGCGATCGATTTTTCGCCGATGATTGCCCTGGTCGGGCTCTATATCCTGCTGATTATCGTCCGCTCTTTCTGAATCCGCCGAGCGGGGGTCGGCACGCGCGCCGCCACCCCCGGTTTCAATCGCAGCAAAAGCGGCTAGACTCGAAGACAGGGGTACCTGAGAGCCTGTCTCCGCAGGGCCCCGCTTTCCCCATCAGGCAAAGGAGTCAGCCATGGCAAGAGTGCATCGGGTCTTTACCGGCTTTCTCGTCGCTTTGGCGGCGGTCGCTCTCGGCAGCTCGATCGCATCCGCCAACGAGGCGGAGTTCGACAATTACGTCGTCCACTACAACGTGATCAACACCACCTTCCTGTCGCCGGAGGTCGCGCGGGCCTATGACGTGCGGCGCAGTTCCAACCGGGCGATGGTCAACGTCAGCGTGATGGAGCGGGGCGATAACGGTCTGCAGGCGGTCTCCGCCGAGGTCACCGGGTCGGCCACCAACATGAACGACCAGATGCGCAACCTGCGTTTCCGCGAGATCCAGGATGGTGATGCCATCTACTTCCTGTCGGAGGTGACGGTTCGCAGCGGCGAGACCCTCGACTTCGCGATCGATGTCGCCCCGGCGGGCAGCGAACGCGTGCTGCCGGTGCGCTTCTCGCGCGACTTTTTCGTGGACTGAGCCCCGCCCGGGGCCTTCAGAATGATCCCCCGCCCGGGCGGGGGATCACATCGCCACACTCAGCAGCATCCAGACCCCGTACAGCGCGACCCCGCCGCCGGCGATCCGGCGGACCCAGGGGCGGCGCACGAAGGCCGCCAGGCGTGCGGCGAACACCCCCATCAGCAGCAGATTGGGCAGCGTGCCCAGGGCAAAGGCACCCATCAGCGCGGCGCCCTCCAGGGCCCCGCCGGCGCCCAGTGACCAGGCCAGCACGCTGTACACCAGCCCGCAGGGCAGCCAGCCCCACAGCCCGCCGACCACCAGGGCCTGCCCGGCGTGGCGCACTGGCAGGAAGCGCCGCCCCAGCGGTTCGATGCGCCGCCACAGCACCCCGCCGGCCTGTTCCAGGCGCGCGAGGATCGGCCACCAGCCGGCGAGATAGAACCCGAGCAGGATCAGGAAGACCGCGGCGAAGCTCTGCAGGATCGCCTGACCGGCCGGCAGGCCGCCCAGCAGACTGGCTCCCAGCCACCCGGCCAGGGCCCCGGCAACGACATAGCTCGCCATGCGCCCGAGGTTGTAGGCCAGCAGCAGGTCCAGCCCCGGCCCGCGGCGACCGTGGCCCATGGAGATCGCGCCGACGATGCCGCCGCACATCCCCAGGCAGTGCACGCCGCCGAGGATGCCCACCGCCAGCGCGGCCAGCAGGGTGCCCGGGTCACCCATCAGCGAACTCCCCGATCAGTCCGGATCGGCCGCATCGCCCAGGGAAACACTGCTTGATGTATACGCTCGCGCTCGAGTCGCTTTTGCGTGCGAACAAGGCGCGGTGACTGCCGTGCAGTCATTCTGCACAAGGGAACCGCAACGCTGTGCGCGCGCAAAAGCGGCCGAGCCCCTGCATTGAATGGTTTGTGGGGTTGGCACCCCAGGTTCCCCGATACGGCGTTGCGCCGCTTGCGGGTAGAACCACTACCCGCTGCACGACGCGCCTTGTCTCGAAGAACCTGGGGTGCCAACGCGAGCGTGTACATGAATCAGTGTTTCCCTAGGACCTCGTGCTTGGTCCGGATGAAGGTGGCGTGCGGCACGTAGAGCAGGTCCGCGAGGTGCCGGATGACCGCCTCCTGACGTTTGTGCAGGTCGCGGTTGGCCCAGGCGGCGCGCCACAGGGCGCGCAGTATGTCGGCCTTCTGCTCGGCATCGAAGGCCGCATTGACCTCGCGCACCATCGGGTGGATGGAGATCAGCGCGTCGCTCTCCTCCTGCGCGATCTCCAGCAGCGCATCGGCGGTATCGTTGTCCAGGCGGAACAACTCGATCAGGCTGCCACGTACCGATTCGAGCTCCTCCGCGCGCAGTTCGAAGTCGGCGCGGCAGACTTCCATGATCAGGGCCGCGGCGGCGCGCTGCAGGCGCTGTTCGGGATCGCCCTCGGCGCGATCGCTGCGTTCGGCGCCCAGCAGGCGCTGCCAGTGGCTGCGTAGTTGTTCAATCACCGCGTGGTCTCCGTCTACTCGCGCTGTGCGGTATGGTGCCCGAATGGAATCCGTTCGGCCCGAATCCCCCGATCTCCTCCTGCTCTCCGGCGGCATCGAGAGCAGCGCCCTGCTGGCGCAGTGCCATGCAGCCGGCCAGGTGCTGCGCGCCGTCTGGGTCGACTATGGCCAGCGCAATGCGGCCCGCGAATGGGCGGCGGTGGAGCATCTGGCCGGGGTCTACGGCGCGACGCCCGTCGCGCTGGACCTGCAGTCCCTGCGCGCGGCCTTCACCCGGCGCAACGACTGGGTCGGGCATGTGCCGTTGCCCCAGCGCAATCTGCTGGTGCTGGCGCTGGCGGTCAACCTGGCCGAACACCACGGTGCCGGGCGTATCCTTTTGGCCCTGAACCGCGAGGATCAGGGGCATGGGCCGGGTTCGCAGCCCGGGTTCGTGCAGCAGGTCTCGGCGCTGGCCGGGACCCTGGTCCCGCATCTGCAGGTCGAGGCGCCGCTGATCGAGCAGTCGAAGGCGGAAATCATCGCCACGACGGATCCGCTGGGGATCGACTGGCGCCGCACCTGGAGCTGCCTTCTGGCACAATCGCGCCACTGCGGGCGCTGCCCGCAGTGCCAGGCCCGGCGCGCCGCGTTCGCCGCGGCCGGCATCCCCGACCCGACCGACTACCGCGAAGCACCCCGATGACCGATGCCGCCATTCCCCGCCATGTCTCCGAGCGTCTGGAGATCGCCATCCTCACCGGCGAAACCCTGCAACTGAACTGGGCCGAGCCCGGTTCCAGTCAAGCCTGGTGGGGCAAGGTAACGCCCCGCGAAGTGCGCGAGGCGGATGGTTATCACTGGCTGGATGGTGAGTGCGAAGGCCGGCCGGTGCAGATCCGCCTGGACCTGATCCGCAACCTGCCGACCCCGGTCAAGTAGCCGCCGAATCGCCGGCCCTGTCTCTCGTGGCGGGCAGGCCGGACATCAGGTCCGCGAGCGACTCCAGCAGCACGAAGTCCTCCGAGTGCATGGGCTCGCCGCGCTCGTCCGGGTATCGCATGCCGCGCAGCTCTGCGATACCCGCCCCGGCGGCGCTCGCCAGCGCCAGCAGGTTGTCGTCCACCAGCAGGGTGCGCTCCGGGTCATGGGGGGCGACCCGCTGCAGGCGCTCCCAGAACGCGGCCTCTTCCTTCGCGCAATCCAGATCGTGGGCGGAGACGATGGTGTCCAGATGGTCGCCGATGCGGGTGAGCTGGTGCTTGAAGGCGTAGACCTGCGGATGGGCATTGGTCACCAGCACCCGCCGCCGGCCGGCACGTTCAAGGGCGGCCAGCAACGCATTGGCATGCGGTTTCAGGGCGATATGATGGGCCAGTTCGCGTTTCAGGCCCAGGATGTCCAGCCCGGTGAAGCGCGTCCAGTGATCCACGCAGTACCATTCCAGCTTGCCGCGCACCCGCTGCATCTCGTCCTCCAGGCGGCGGCGTGCGCATTCCGGGTCGTCCGGCTGGCAGCGGGTGTACTCCCGCGGGATCAGCTCGCGCCAGAAGCGGTTGTCGAAGTGCAGGTCGAGCAGCGTGCCGTCCATGTCGAACAGCACGGTGTCGATGCGACTCCAGTCCACGGCGAGCGCGGGGGCGTGCGGATTTTTTTCGGGGTTTTTCGGGTCCACAGCAGACGGCCACATGATCGAGGGGATTGGTTATGGCTCTCATGGTACCCCAGGTGCGGTTTCTGCCCGCGCCCCTTCTTGCCGCGCTTCTGGCCCTGCCGGGCCCCACCCTGGCGATGGACCCGGATGATCCGGACTACGATCCGCTTGAGGATGATGCCCTGTGGGGCGAGACGGTCTCCCCGGACCAGACCCAGACGACCAGTCCGGAGCTGACGTTCCTGCTGGAGGAGCCGGACCGGACGCCGCATCACCACCAGAATCAGATCCGCATCACGGCCTCCTCCCTGGAGGACGGATGGGCCGATCTGCGCCAGTGCCACAACGATGTGGCGGCCATTCGGCGCATGGTCATTGTGTACAATGAGGCGACCATCGACGAACTCCAGGTCGAGTCCACCCGCAACATCGAATCCGCGCGCGCCGAGGGCGATCGTGTGGATCTGCGCGGGGTGGAGAAGGACGCCGAGGTCTGTGTGACCGCGCGCATGAAGATCGTCGAGCACGAGGGGGACGGCGTCTATCGCCTGGAGAACGGCCCGTTCGTTCGCCGCTTCCTCGACGGCTATTTCCCGATGCGCGTCACCATGGCCGTGAGCTGGGGTGATCTGGATCTACGCCTGGCGGAGACCGAGCCGGCCGAGCAGGACGGGTTCGAGGTGGTGACCTCCGATCACGGGTTCATGTTCGACACCCTGTTCGAGGGCGAACTGCGGACCCTGGTGCGTCTGCGCAACAGCCACTGACCGCCCGGGAGGGCGCATGAGCCGAGACAAGCCGGATGTCCAGGGGCGACGCACGGTCGCCAGCAGTCGCCTGTTCGAGGTGGAAGAGCTGGACCTCGAGTTCAGCAATGGCGCGCGCACCTGCTTTGAGCGCCTGGTCAGCCGCGGCCATGGTGCGGTGATCATCGCCCCGGTGCAGGCCGACCGGACAATCCTCCTGATCCGCGAATACGCCGCGGGCACCCACCGCTACGAGCTGGGTCTGCCCAAGGGACGGATGGAGGCGGGCGAGGACATCCTGGCCGCCGCCAACCGGGAGATCATGGAGGAGGTGGGGCATGCCGGACACCGCCTGACCCACCTGGGCGCGCTGACCGTGGCGCCCGGCTACATGGCCCACCAGACGCATCTGGTGCTGGCCGAGGATCTCTACCCCGAGACCGCGGAGGGCGACGAGCCGGAGGCGATCGAGGTGGTGCCCTGGTCGCTGGACCGCCTGACGGAGCTGGTTGCACGCGAGGACCTGACCGAGGCGCGTTCCATTGCCGCCCTGTACATGGTGCGCGACTACCTCGACGGATAGAGGCCTCCTGGCGCGCGCCGGTGTTCCCCCGGGGCCGCAACCCTGCCAAGCTAGGGGGAATGTTCCGGGAAAACGGGAGTTCCCCATGCATGCTCCGCCGAAGGATGCGGCCCTGACTGCCCTGATGCACGAGGTCTCGAGCCTGGCCGACGCGGCCGGCCACGCCATTCTCGAGCTCTACGAGACCCGTTTCGCGGTCACCGAGAAGGCCGACCACTCGCCGCTGACCGAGGCGGATCTGGCCGCCCACCGTATCCTGGTCGGCGGGCTGTCGGATATCGACCCGGACTGGCCGGTGTTGTCCGAGGAGGGGCAGGACGTGCCCTTCGCGCGGCGTCGGCAGTGGCCGACCTACTGGTTGATCGATCCCCTCGACGGGACCCGCGAGTTCGTGAAGCGCAATGGCGAGTTCACCGTGAACGTGGCGCTGATTCACAACCACGAGCCGGTCCTGGGCGTGGTCTGGTGTCCGGTGCTCAAGCGGCTGTATGCCGGGCACCGCGACGGGGTGGCGATCCGGCGGGACGAAGACCAGGCCCCGCGCACGATTGCGGTCGCCAGCGAGCGCATCGGCACGGATCATCCCGTGGTGGCGGGCAGCCGTTCACACGGGGCGGAACGCCTGAAGCTCGCGCTGGACCGGCTGGGCCCGCACGAGCTGGTCAGCATGGGCAGCTCGATGAAGCTGTGCCTGGTGGCCGAGGGCGCCGCCGATATCTATCCGCGCCTGGGGCCCACCAGCGAATGGGATACCGCGGCGGCCCATGCGGTGGTGCGGGCGGCCGGCGGCCGGGTGACCGACCTCCAGGGCCAGGAGCTTCGCTACAACACGCGCGAGAGCCTGTTGAACCCCGAGTTTCTGGTGTGCGCCGGCAACCCCGACGGCTGGCTGCGCCGCCTGGGATTGCCGGAGGCCTGAGGGAAACTCTAAGCGCGCGCCGCCGCGTCAGGCGGCGCCGTTGGTGCGCGACGGGGCGACCGGCTCCGGCGTGATGTCCCAGATCTCGCGGGCGTAGTCGCGCACCGTGCGGTCGATCGAGAAATACCCCATGCGTGCGACATTCAGGATGGCGGCCTCGGCCCAGGCGGCGCGGTCGGCGTACAGGGTGTCCGCCCGCGCGCAGGCCTCGGCGTAGGCCGCATAGTCGGCGATCACGAAGAAGGGATCTTCCTGGCGCAGGTAGCGACCGAGGTCGGCGTGGGTGCCCGGGTCGTTGCAGGTGAAGAACCCGGACTCGATCATCTCGACTGCGGCGGCGAGGCCCGGCTGGCCGGCCAGTATGGCCTCCGGGGGCGGGCCGTGGCGGCGGTGCTCGACGACCTCGTCGGCGGTCATGCCGAAGATGAAGATGGAGTCCTCGCCCACCGCGTCCCGGATCTCGATGTTGGCACCGTCCAGGGTGCCGATGGTCAGGGCGCCGTTGAGCGCCAGCTTCATGTTGCCGGTCCCGGAGGCCTCGAAGCCGGCGGTGGAGATCTGCTCGGAGACATCCGCCGCCGGGATGATGATGCTCGCCGAACTGACCTCGTAGTTGGGGAAGAACACGCACTTCAGGCGGTCGCCGATGGCCGGGTCATGGTTGACGATGTCGGCGACCTCGTTGATCACCTGGATGATGCCCTTGGCCCGGGCATAACCCGGCGCGGCCTTGCCGCCGAACAGCACCACGCGCGGCGGGATGTCCTCGCCGGCGCGGATGCGGCGGTACAGGTCCACCACGTGCAGGAGTTTCAGCAGCTGGCGCTTGTACTCGTGGATGCGCTTGATCTGCACGTCGAACATGACGTCCGGGTTCAGCTCCACGCCGGTGCGCTCGCGCACCAGGTCCGCCAGGCGCTGCTTGTTCGCGCGCTTCACGTCCATGAAGGCCTTCTGCAGGTCGGCGTCGTGGGCGTAGGGTTCCAGCGCGCGCAGGCGATCCAGGTCGTACTGCCAGTCGTCGCCGATGCGCTGGCCCAGCAGTTCGGTGAGCGCGGGGTTGGACTGGATCATCCACAGGCGCGGGGTCACCCCGTTGGTGACATTCACGAAGCGCTCCGGCCACAGGTTGTAGAAGTCCTCGAACAGGGTCTCCTGCAGCAACTGGGTGTGCAGCGCCGCCACGCCGTTGACGCGGTGCGAACCCACCACCGCGAGGTGGGCCATGCGGACCCGGCGGCCGTGTTCCTCGTCGATGATGGACAGCCGCGCCAGGCGGTCGTTGTCGCCCGGATAGCGGTGGCGTACCTCCTCCAGGAAGCCATGGTTGATCTGGTAGATGATCCCCATGTGGCGTGGCAGTACGCGTTCCATCAGCTCCACCGGCCAGGTCTCCAGGGCCTCGGGCATCAGGGTGTGATTGGTGTAGGCGAAGGTGCGCCGGGTCAGTTCCCAGGCGCGTTCCCAGGGCAGCTCGTGCTCGTCCATCAGCAGGCGCATCAGCTCCGCGACGGCGATCGCCGGGTGGGTATCGTTCAGCTGGATCGCGACCTTGTCGGGCAGGGCGTCGAGGCTGTAGTCCAGAGCCAGATGGCGCTCCATGATGTCCTGCAGCGAGGCCGAGACGAAGAAGTACTCCTGTTTCAGGCGCAGTTCCTTGCCGATCGCGGTGGCGTCGTTGGGGTACAGGACCATCGAGATGGTCTCCGACTCCGCCTTGTCCGCGACCGCGCGGATGTAGTCGCCTTCATTGAAATAGCGCAGGTCGAAGTCGCGGGTGGCCTTGGCCGCCCAAAGGCGCAGGTTGTTCACGTTGCGCCGGCCATAGCCCGCGGTGGGGTAGTCGTAGGCCATGGCCAGGACTTCCTCGCCGTCCTCCCAAGTGTAGCGGGTGGAGCCATCGGGGTGATGGTGCTCGACCACGTAGCCGTAGAAGTGGATCGGATACTTGCGGTCCGAGCGCGGGAACTCCCAGGGGTTGCCGTAGCGCAGCCAGTTGTCCGGGTGTTCCACCTGATGGTAGGGCTCGAACTGCTGGCGGAACATGCCGAACTCGTAGCGGATGCCGTAGCCGTAGCCGGGGTAGCCCTGGGTCGCCAGGGATTCCAGGATGCAGGCGGCCAGGCGCCCCAGCCCGCCATTGCCCAGGGCCGCGTCGTCTTCGAGGTCCAGAATGGTGTCGAGGTCGACGCCGAGATCGGCCATGGCCTGGCGGGCCGGCTCGAGGATGCCCATGTTGCGCAGGTTGGCCTCGAGCATGCGCCCGATCAGGTATTCCAGCGACAGGTAGTAGACGCGCTTGACGTCCTCGTCGGCGAACTGCCGGCGGGTCAGCAGGCGGCGCTCCACCATGCGTTCGCGGATGGCGAAGGCCAGGGCCTCCATCCAGTCGCGTTCGGTGGCCTGGCGCGGGTCCTCGCCGACCACGCGGACCACGGCATCGCGGATCGACTGCCGCAGACCCTCCACATCGTTGGGAAGGTTGGGCAGGTGGGTCACTTCGGGGGCGGCCATCGGGCGGATCTCCAGAAAGGGGGTAGAAGCGCCGCTGCCTGGAATTATCCTTCCCGGGCGACGGCGCGATAGCCGATATCTGTTCGGCAGTATATATCGTCGAAATGAATCTGGTGTACGGCCGCGTAGGCCTTTTTCTGCGCGCTCTTCACGTCGGCTCCGAGGCCGACCACGCAGAGTACGCGACCGCCGGCGGTCACGATGCGACCCTCGGCATCGCGGGCGGTACCGGCATGAAACACGTGGGCGTCGGGATCGGCCTCCACGGCCTCCAGGCCGCTGATGACGTCGCCCTTGCGGTAGTCCCCCGGATAGCCCCCGGCGGCCAGGACCACGCCCAGCGCTACGCGCGCATCCCAGCGGGCCTCGACCGCGTCCAGACGCCCGTCCAGCGCCGCCTCGACCAGTTCGCTGAGGTCCGATTCCAGGCGGCTGAGGATCGGCTGGGTCTCGGGGTCGCCGAAGCGGCAGTTGAACTCCAAGACCTTCGGGTTGCCCGCAGCGTCGATCATCACGCCGGCATACAGAAAGCCGGTGTAATGTTCGCCGTCGGCGGCCATGCCCTGCACGGTCGGTTCGATGACGTCGTGCAGGATGCGCGCATGCAGCGCATCGGTCACCACCGGGGCGGGTGAATAGGCCCCCATGCCGCCCGTGTTCGGGCCCTGGTCGCCGTTGTCGCGCGCCTTGTGGTCCTGCGAGGAGGCCAGCGGCAGCACGTGTTCGCCGTCCACCATGCAGATGAAGCTGGCCTCCTCACCGGTCAGGAATTCCTCGATGACCACGCGGTTGCCGGCCTCCCCGAAGGCGTTGTCGGCCAGCATGTCGTGCACCGCCGCGCGGGCCTCGTCCTCGGTCTGCGCGAGGATCACGCCCTTGCCGGCGGCCAGGCCGTCGGCCTTGACCACAATGGGCGCGCCGTGGGTGGCGATGAACTCCAGCGCGGCCTGTTCGTCCTCGAAGCTGCCGTAGGCGGCTGTCGGGATGTGGTGGCGGTGCATGAAGTCCTTGGCGAAGCTCTTGGAGCCCTCGAGCTGCGCGGCCTTTGCCGTGGGGCCGAAGCAGCGCCGGCCGGCGGTGCGGAAGGCATCCACCACGCCGGCGACCAGGGGTGCCTCGGGGCCGACCACGGTAAACGCGATGGCCTCGCGTTCGGCCAGGGCCAGCAGCGCGTCGATGTCGGTGACGCCGACGTCGATGTTCTCGCACTTGGCCTCGCGCGCGGTGCCCGCGTTGCCGGGGGCCACCAGGACGCGCTCGACGCGCGGCGACTGTGCCAGCTTCCAGGCCAGCGCATGCTCGCGCCCGCCGTTGCCGATTACCAGTACGTTCATCGGGACCTCAGTGGCGGAAGTGGCGCATGCCGGTGAACAGCATGGCGATGTCGTGCTCGTTGGCGGCGTCGATCACCTCCTGATCGCGCATCGAGCCGCCCGGCTGGATCACCGCGGTGATACCGGCCTCGGCTGCGGCGTCGATGCCGTCGCGGAACGGGAAGAAGGCATCCGAGGCCATCACCGAGCCGGCGACCTGCAGGCCTTCGTCCGCGGCCTTGATGCCGGCGATGCGCGCGGAGTACACGCGGCTCATCTGGCCCGCCCCGACCCCGATGGTCTGCTGGTCGCGGGTATAGACGATGGCGTTGGACTTGACGTACTTGGCGACCTGCCAGGCGAAGCACAGGTCCTTCATCTCCTGCTCCGACGGCGCGCGCGCGGTCACGGTCTTCAGTTCCACATCGGCCAGGCTGCCGCGGTCCGCATCCTGGACCAGCAGCCCGCCGCCGATGCGCTTGTAGTCCAGGCCCGGGCCAACGCCCGCCGGCGGGATCTCCAGTACCCGGACGTTCTTCTTGGTGGCCAGCGCGCGCAGCGCGCCCGGCGTGATCTCGGGGGCGATCACGACCTCGACGAACTGGCGGCTGACAATCGCATGCGCTGTGTCGCCGTCCAGCGGGCGGTTGAAGGCGATGATGCCGCCGAAGGCCGAGGTCGGGTCGGTCTGGAAGGCGCGCTCGTAGGCCATCAGCTGACTCGGCGCGACCGCCACGCCGCAGGGGTTGGCGTGCTTGACGATCACGCAGGCCCCGGCCTCGAACTGGCGCACACATTCCCAGGCGGCATCGGCGTCCGCCAGGTTGTTGTAGGACAGCGACTTGCCCTGGTGCTGGCGGTAACTGGCCAGGGTGCCGGGTGTGGGCTGCGGATCGCGGTAGAACGCGGCGCGCTGGTGCGGATTCTCGCCGTAGCGCAGGGTCTCGACGCGCTCGAAGGTGGCGTTCAGCTGCCCGGGGAAGGGCGCGGCCTCGCCGTCCTCGTCCAGGGCCGACAGGTAATTGCTGATCGCAGCGTCGTAGCGCGCGACGTGATCGAAGGCCGCGACCGCCAGGCGGAAGCGCAGGGACTGCGGGACCTCCCCGTGGTCGCCGATGGCCGCAACGATCTCGCCGTACTGGTCGGGGCTGGTGGCCACCGCCACGTCACGGTAGTTCTTGGCCGCCGCACGCAGCATCGCGGGCCCGCCGATGTCGATGTTCTCGATGGCATCCTCCAGGCTGCACCCGGGTCGGGCCACGGTCGCCTCGAAGGGATAGAGGTTCACCACCAGCAGGTCGATCGGGGGGATGTCCTGCTCGGCCATCACCGCGGAGTCGATGTCGCGCCGCCCCAGCAGGCCCCCGTGGATGCGCGGGTGCAGGGTCTTGACCCGGCCATCCATGATCTCGGGGAAGCCCGTGTGCGCGGAAACCTCGGTCACCGGAAGGTTGTTTTCGGCCAGCAGGCGGGCCGTGCCGCCGGTGGACAGAAGCTCCACGCCGCGCTCGTGCAGGGCGCGGGCAAGCTCCACGACGCCGGTCTTCTCGGAGACCGACAAAAGGGCGCGCTGGATGGGGCGGCTGGGGGTCATGCGGGGCCTCGGGATCGCTGCAAAAACCGCCATTATATCGAACGCGTGACGCCCGTGGAGGCGGCTTCGACCCGGCCGCGGCACAGCGGGAGGGCTGGGGCTCAACTTGTAATTTTTGCGCAAAACCTTCAGGGTATAAAAACGATTTCGGACACAACGCCCGCGTTCAGACGCAGCGCGAGGCGCCGTAAACGATCCCCGAGCCAGGCGGGATGGGCCCGCCAGACCACGGCTCGGCATCCGGGTAATGAAGAGCCCTCCGGATGTGCAGGATGAACCGGCCAGGCCGGTAGCGGGCGCTGCGAACAACGCGCCCGTTGCATTGCTACCCGAACACCAGGCCTGGCCTGGGCGGATCGGGCGAATGGCGAGACCGCCGGGACATGCGGGGGTCGCGGTTCTCTGCGTTTGCGGGGTGTTGTGCCGACGGATCGGCCGCGGGCCGTCCGTTCACGCTTACGACAGCAGCAAAAGCCAAGAGGAACCAGCATGGCAGCGAACATCAAGAATGATCAGGATTTCGGTGACAAGCCGACCGAACGTCGCGATACCGAGAACTACCTCAACGAGTACACCACCGGTTTCGTCGACAAGTGGGACGACCTGATCGACTGGGACAACCGCGCCAAGAGCGAAGGCACCTTCTTTATCGAGGAACTGAAGAAGCGTGGCGCCAAGCGCGTGCTGGACGTGGCCGCCGGTACCGGTTTTCACTCCGTACAGCTGCGCGAAGCGGGCTTTGACGTGGTGACCGCCGACGGCGCCCCGGAGATGCTCGTCAAGGCCTTCGAGAACGGCCGCAAGCGCGGGCACATCCTGCGCACCGTGCAGGCCGACTGGCGCATGCTGAACCGCGATATCTACGGCCGTTACGACGCCGTGGTCTGTCTGGGCAACTCGTTTACCCACCTGTTCAACGAACATGACCGCCGCAAGGCCCTGGCCGAGTTCTACTCCGCCCTGAACCACGATGGCGTGCTGATCCTCGACCAGCGCAACTACGACACCATCATGGACCACGGCTACTCGTCCAAGCACACCTACTACTACTGCGGCGACGACGTGCAGGTGCAGCCGGCCCATGTCGACGAAGGCCTGGCCCGCTTCCAGTATCGCTTCCCGGATGGCTCCGAGTACTTCCTGAACATGTTCCCGCTGCGCAAGGCCTATGTGCGCCGCCTGATGCGCGAGGTCGGTTTCCAGAAGATCGAGACCTACGGGGACTTCCAGGAGACCTACCGCGAGACCGATCCCGACTTCTTCATCCACGTTGCCGACAAGCGTTATATCGAGGGCGAGGAACGATGAGCGAGAACTACTCCGACGTCGTCGAGACGGCTCGCGACTATTACAACAGCGAGGACGCCGACACCTTCTACAAGATGGTGTGGGGCGGTGAAGACCTCCATATCGGGCTGTACGAGTACAAGGACGAGCCGATCGGCGACGCCAGCCGGCGCACGGTCGCCCATATGTCCGACCTGCTCGGCGAGCCGCAGCCGGAATGGCGCGTGCTCGACATGGGCGCCGGTTACGGCGGTGTCGCGCGCTACCTGGTCGAGAACTACGGCTGCGAAGTCACCGCGCTGAACCTGTCCGAGAAGGAAAACGAGCGCGACCGCGAGATCAACAAGGCGCGCCACCTGGACCACAAGATCACCGTGGTCGACGGCAGCTTCGAGAAGGTCGACGAGCCGGACGCGTCCTATGACGTGGTTTGGTCCGAAGACTCGTTCCTGCATAGCGAGAACGAAAACAAGAAGAAGGTGATTCAGGAGGCCGCTCGAGTACTGAAGCCGGGTGGCTGGCTGATCTTCACCGATCCGATGCAGACCGACGACTGCCCGGACGGCGTGCTGGACCCGATCCTCGCCCGCATCCATCTGGATTCGCTGGCTAGCCCCGAGTTTTACCGTGAGGCGGCCAAGGCAGCGGGTCTGGAAGAGGTCGGTTTCGAGGAGCATTCCAGCCAGATCGCGACCCACTACGGCCGCGTGAAGCAGGAGCTCGAGTCCCGCGAGGACGAGCTGAAGCACTACATCTCGCAGGACTACATCGACCGCATGAAGCAGGGCCTGCAGCACTGGGTCGATGGCGGCAACTCGGGCTACCTGACCTGGGGCATCTTCCGCTTCCGCAAGCCGGCCCGCTAGGTCGCGCTTGCGAAGCAGGGACCGGGGGGCTGGCCGCCGTCAGGCGGGCAGTCGCCTCCAGACCCCGTCCATGCGGCCTTCGAGCGGCTGGAAGCGGGTCTTGTATTCCATCTTCGGCGCCTGGTCGATCCAGTAGCCGAGGTAGACATGGGGTAGACCGAGGCGGTGCGCATGCGCCACCTGGGTCAGGATCGCGAGGGTGCCCAGGCCGCGGCGCGGCTGATCCGGATCGAAGAAGCTGTACATCGCCGACAGCCCCTGCGGGGTGCGGTCGGTGACGGCCACCGCGACCAGCGTGCCGGCCTGGCGGAATTCGATCAGATCCACCGGGCCGTTATGGTGGGCCAGCATCCCCGTGTATTCCTCGCGCCCCATCTGCTCCATGCCCCCGCCCGCGTGGCGGGCGGTCTGGTAGCGCGAGAACAACGGCATGTGCTCGTCGAGATCGGCGGCGGGCCCGGTGCCCGGCTGCTCCGGCGGGCGCCGGATCGCCACCGCGAGATCCTGATTGCGGTCCAGGCAACGGCGCTGGCTGCGATTCGGGCGAAAGCGCGCGACCGGAATGCGTACCGGCACGCAGGCCGCGCATTCGGGACAGTGATGCCGGTAGACAAACTGACCGCTGCGGCGAAAGCCCTCGGCCAGTAGCTGGCCGAAGCGGGCACCGCCCAGGCTGACCGCGGGGTCGACCAGGAGGCTCTGCATCTCGCGGTCGTCCAGATAGGGGCAGGCCTGCGGGGCAGTGATGAACCAGCGGATCGGATGTTCCTGCATGGCGCTATCGTGACATCTCCGTGCACGGGCGCAAACAGGGGCATCCCAGACCGCCACGAGATACCAAAGAGCCTGCCGGAAGGGTGGGCTCCACGACCGGGATGGAACCCCGGCGTGTACACTTATCCCATTCGAAACCAATGGTGTACGGCACATGACGGCAACACGTAAAGATATCGAGAAGGCGCTGAAAGAGCGCATCCTGATCCTGGACGGCGGTATGGGAACCACCATCCAGCTGTACAAGCTGGACGAGGCCGACTACCGCGGCGAGCGCTTCAAGGACTGGGAGTCCGACCTGAAGGGCAACAACGACCTGCTGTCGCTGACCCGTCCGGACATCATCGAGCAGATCCACAACGACTATCTCGAGGCCGGTGCCGACATCATCGAGGCCAACACCTTCAACGGTACCCGCATCGCGATGGCGGACTACCACATGGAGGACCTGGTCCCCGAGCTGAACCGCGAATCCGCGAAGCTCGCGCGCAAGGCCGCCGATGCCTGGACCGAGAAGACCCCGGACAAGCCGCGCTTTGTCGCCGGTATCCTCGGCCCGACCAACCGCACCGCGTCGATCTCGCCGGACGTGAACGACCCGGGCGCGCGCAACGTCGATTTCGACACCCTGGTCGAGGCCTACAAGGAGGCCGCCGAGGCCCTGGTCGAGGGCGGCGTGGACCTGCTGCTGATCGAGACGGTGTTCGACACCCTGAACGCCAAGGCCGCGATCTTCGCGGTGAAGACGCTGGAAGACGAGCTCGGCAAGGACCTCCCGATCATGATTTCCGGGACGATCACCGATGCCTCCGGCCGCACCCTGTCCGGCCAGACCACCGAGGCCTTCTGGAACTCGGTGCGTCACGCGAACCCGGTCTCCATCGGCCTGAACTGCGCGCTGGGCGCGAAGGAAATGCGCCAGTACGTGGAAGAGCTGTCGCGCATCGCCGATACCCACGTCTCCGCGCACCCCAACGCCGGCCTGCCGAACGAGTTCGGCGACTACGACGAGTCCCCGGAGCAGATGGCCGAGGACGTCGGTCCGTGGGCCGAGCAGGGCATGCTGAACATCATCGGCGGCTGCTGCGGCACGTTGCCGGAGCACATCCGCGCGATGCGCGAGGCGGTGGAGAAGCATCCGCCGCGCAAGGTCCCGGAGGTTGCCGCGGCCTGTCGCCTGTCGGGCCTCGAGCCGTGCAACATTACTGACGACTCGCTGTTCGTGAACGTCGGCGAGCGCACCAACGTGACCGGCTCGCGCAAGTTCCTGCGCCTGATCCAGAACGAGGAATACGACGTCGCGCTGGAAGTCGCGCTGAACCAGGTCGAGGGCGGCGCCCAGATCATCGATATCAACATGGACGAGGGGATGCTGGAGTCGCAGGACGCGATGGTCCGATTCCTGAATCTGCTCGCCGGCGAGCCGGATATCGCCCGCGTGCCGGTGATGATCGACTCCTCCAAGTTCGAGATCATCGAGGCCGGCCTGAAGTGCGTGCAGGGCAAGCCGGTGGTCAACTCGATCTCCATGAAGGAGGGCGAGGAGAATTTCATCAAGCAGGCCCAGCTGTGCCGCCGCTACGGCGCCGCGATCGTGGTCATGGCCTTCGACGAGGACGGCCAGGCCGACAACGAGGACCGCCGTGTCGAGATCTGCACCCGCGCCTACAAGCTGCTGACCGAGAAGGTCGGTTTTCCGGCCGAAGACATCATCTTCGACCCGAACATCTTCGCGGTCGCGACCGGTATCGAAGAGCACAACAACTACGGCGTGGACTTCATCGAGGCCACCCGCCGCATCAAGAACGACCTGCCGCACGCGCTGGTCTCCGGCGGCGTGTCCAACGTGTCGTTCTCCTTCCGCGGCAACGAACCGGTGCGCGAGGCGATCCACGCGGTGTTCCTGTACCACGCCATCAAGGCGGGCATGGACATGGGCATCGTCAACGCCGGCCAGCTCGCGGTCTACGACGACATCGACGAGAAGCTGAAGGAAGCGGTCGAGGATGTGGTCCTGAACCGTCGCGATGACGCGACCGAGCGACTGCTTGACCTGTCCGAGGAGTACAAGGGCCAGGGCGGCGGCAAGAAGGAGGAGAACCTCGAGTGGCGTGAATGGGAAGTCACCAAGCGCCTCGAGCACTCCCTGGTCAAGGGCATCGACACCTACGTGGTCGAGGACACCGAAGAGGCGCGCCAGGCCTATGACCGCCCGATCCAGGTGATCGAGGGTCCGCTGATGGACGGCATGAACGTGGTCGGCGACCTGTTCGGCGAGGGCAAGATGTTCCTGCCGCAGGTGGTCAAGTCCGCCCGCGTGATGAAGAAGGCCGTGGCCCATCTGATCCCGTACATCGAGGCCGAGAAGACCGGCACCGAGAACAACGGCAAGATCCTGATGGCCACGGTGAAGGGCGACGTCCACGACATCGGCAAGAACATCGTCGGCGTCGTGCTGCAGTGCAACAACTTCGAGGTCATCGACATCGGCGTGATGCAGCCGGGCGCCGAGATCCTGAAGGCCGCCAAGGAACACGATGTGGACGTCATCGGCCTGTCCGGCCTGATAACCCCCTCGCTGGAGGAGATGGCCAACTTCGCCGCCGATCTCGAGCGCGAAGGCATGAAGACCCCGCTGATGATCGGGGGCGCGACCACCTCGCGCGCCCACACCGCGGTCAAGATCGAGCCGAACTACTCCGGTCCCGTGGTCTGGGTGAAGGACGCCTCGCGTGCGGTGGGTGTGGCCCAGAGCCTGATCAGCCCCGAACTGCGCGAGAAGTACGCCGCCGAGATCCGCGAGGAGTACGAAAAGCTGCGCGTGCAGAACGCCGGGCGCAAGAAAAAGACCCAGTGGGTCACGCTGGAGAAGGCGCGCGCCAACAAGCCGCAGATCGACTGGTCAAGCTATACCCCAACCAAGCCGAAGGCGCTGGAGACCGACAAGCTGCCGGGCGAGCCGACCGTGCTGCACCCGCATGGCGACGGCTCCGTGCTGCTGCGCTTCGACGACTACGATCTGAACGAGGTCGCCGAGTACATCGACTGGACGCCGTTCTTCCACTCCTGGCAGCTGCACGCCGCCTACCCGCGCATCCTGGATGACGAGAAGGTGGGTGAAGAGGCGCGCAAGCTGTTCAAGGACGCCCAGGAGATGCTGCAGCGCATGATCGACGAGAAGTGGGTCACCCTGCGGGGCGTGGTGGGCTTCTTCCCGGCGAACACCGTCAATAATGACGATATCGAGGTGTACACCGACGAGAATCGCTCCAAGGTGCTGAAGAAGCTGCATCACCTGCGTCAGCAGACCGAGAAGCGCCGGGGTCAGCCGAGCCACTCGCTGGCCGATTTCGTGATGCCGAAGGAGGCCGGCGGTCCCGACTACATCGGGGCCTTCGCGGTCAGTGCCGGTGGCGATGTCGATGCCAAGGCTGCGGAATTCGAGAAGGCCAACGACGACTACCACTCGATCCTCGTGAAGAGCCTGGCGGACCGCCTGGCCGAGGCCTTCGCCGAGTGCATGCATCAGCATGTGCGCCGCGAATTCTGGGGCTATGTCCCGGACGAGTCGCTCGAAAACGAGGACCTGATCGAGGAGAAGTACCAGGGCATTCGCCCGGCCCCGGGCTACCCGGCGTGCCCGGAGCACACCGAGAAGTCCACCCTGTGGGAGCTCCTGCAGCCGGAAGAGAACGCTGGCATGACGCTCACCGAGAGCTACGCCATGCTGCCGGTCTCGGCCGTGTCCGGCTGGTACTTCGCGCATCCGGAGTCGCGCTACTTCGGTCTCGGCAAGGTCAACCGCGACCAGGTCGAGGACTACGCCAAGCGCAAGGGTATGTCGTTCGAGGAGGCCGAGCGCTGGCTCGCGCCGAACATCGGCTACGACGACAGCGACGAGGCCAAGGCGGAAGCCAAGGCCGAGCGCGAAGCCCGGACCGCTTAACACCCCGGTCCCGTCTCCGGGCCGACCCGTGCGAGCGGGCGGGTCCGGCAAACTGCGAGCCCCGCATCAGGGAATCCCCGGTGCGGGGCTCGCTTTGTCTGGGTGGCCGCGCCAAACTGTTCGGGTCCGCCCGCAACCGGAGTTCGTGCATGTCCGCCCGTGAACCCGCGATCGACGCCCGACCGGCGATGTTCCGCAACCACCCGTTCGGTTTCATCCTCAGCCTGGTACTGATCCCGGCCTTCGGGCTCGGCCTGCTGATCCTGCTTTGGTGGTATCTGCAGACCCGCTCGGTACGGCTGCGCATCGATGCCGACCAGGTCCATCTCGAGCGCGGTCTGTTGTCGAAGTCGCATGTGGATCTGGATATCGGCCAGATCCGCACGGTGAAGGTGGACCAGAGCTTTTTCGACCGCATCTTCCGGGTGGGCCGCATCGCGGTGTACACCACTGGCGACAACCCGGAGTTCCGGGTCACCGGCATCCCCGACCCCAATCGCGTGCGCGAGTACGTGCGCGGTCGCCGCGAGGCCCTGGCATGAGCCGGAGTGATCGCTCCGACAGCCGCCTGGCGCTGCGCATCCTGCTGGGCACCTCGGCGCTGGTGGCGTTGCTGGTGGCCCTGCTGGTGCTGGCGGCGGCGGTCTCCCTGCCGGGGCTGTCGGACTGGGTGGCGCTGACCTTCGACGACGGCATGGGCCTGAAGAACGCCGCGCTGGTCGCGGCCATCGTGTCGGTCCTGATCTCGATCGTGTTTGCCCTGGCCGCCGGCGAGGGCCTGATCGGGGAACTGCAGTTCATGATCCCCGGCTTTTTCCTGTTCTTCGTCTTCTTCTGGCTGATGCTGGCCTGGATCTTTTGATCCCGGCCGGTGCACCGTGCATCCTGCGTTTCCTTCTCAATCCCCGGAGCCCCGAGCGTGACGACCGACGCGGACAACGAATCCAATCCCCAGCACCACCTCACCCTGCGGCCGACCCGGATCGAGGACTACGAGGACATCCGCGAGATCATGGAGCGGGTCTATCACGACCTGGACGGCGCCTGGAGCGAGGCGCAGTTCCGCTCCCAGGTGAAGCGTTTTCCCGAGGGCCAGATCTGCATCGAGGACAACGGCAAGGTGGTGGCCGCGGCGATCAGCCTGATCGTCGAATACAAGCGCTTCGGCGATCACCACAACTACTGGCAGATCACCGGCAACGGCTTCCTGACCACCCATGACCCGGACGGCGACACCCTCTACGGCGTGGACATCTTCGTGCATCCGGACTATCGCGGGCTGCGTCTGGGACGGCGGCTGTACGACGCGCGCAAGGAGCTGTGCGAGAAGCTGAACCTGCGGGCGATCGTCGCCGGCGGGCGCATCCCCGGCTACGAGCAGTATCGCGACGAGCTGACCCCGCAGCAGTACGTGCGTCGGGTGAAGAACCACGAGATCACCGATCCGATCCTGACCTTCCAGCTGGCGAACGACTTCCACGTCCGCAAGATCATCACCAACTACCTGCCGGACGACGAGAAGTCCGGGGCCTACGCCACCCTGATCGAGTGGCTTAACATCTACTACGAGGAGAAGGAGAAGCTGATCGGCGGCAGCCGCTCGGACGTGCGCATCGGCGTGGTCCAGTGGCAGATGCGCCCGACAGTGGATCTCGACGCCCTGTTCCAGCAGGTGGAGTACTTCGTGGATGCGGTCTCCGGCTACCGCGCGGATTGCGTGCTGTTCCCGGAATTCTTCAACGGCCCGCTGATGGGGGCGTTCAACCAGGACTACCCGGCCGAGGCCGTGCGCCGCCTGGCCGAATACACCGAGGCGGTGCGCGAGGAGATGGTGCGCCTGGCGCTGGCCTACAACATCAACATCGTGGCCGGGTCGATGCCCGAATACACCGAGGACGTGCTCCGCAACGTTTCCTACCTGTGCCGCCGCGACGGCACCTGGGATCGTCAGTACAAGGTCCACGTGACCCCCGACGAGGTCTCCTACTGGGGGCTGCAGGGGGGCGACGAGGTACACGTCTTCGATACCGACTTCGGCAAGATCGGCATCCTGATCTGCTACGACGTGGAATTCCCCGAACTGCCCCGGGTGATGGCCGATCATGGCCTGCAGATCCTGTTCGTCCCCTACTGGACCGACACCAAGAACGCCTACCTTCGGGTGCGGCGCTGTGCCCAGGCACGCGCCATCGAGAACGAGTGCTACGTGGTGATGTCCGGCTCGGTGGGCAACCTGCCCAAGGTCGAGAACATGGACATGCAGTATTCCCAGGCCGCGGTCTTCACCCCGTCCGACTTCGCCTTCCCGCATGACGCGGTGGCGGCGGAGGCGACTCCGAATACCGAGATGACGCTGATCGTGGACCTCGACCTCGATAACCTGAAGGAGCTGCGCAACCACGGCTCGGTGCGCAACCTGCGCGACCGCCGCCGGGATCTCTACTCGGTCAAGTGGAAGTCCAAGCCAGTGTAGCCCGCGCGGACAAAACGTGAACGCGTTCCGGTTGCCCGTTGGCTGCCACTGGCATCCGGAGGCCGCGCCCCTTAGTCTTGCTGGTACAGGGAGCATCGGTCGCGGTCCGTCGGCCATGATCGAGGCCGCGCCGTCACTGGACGGGCGGATGTCAGTCAGGGGGAAGGAATGAACGAGCAGACGCCGGATCCGAAACGCGCCGCGATTCTCGTGGTGGATGACTCCAAGGTCATCCGGGTCGCGTTGCAGCGCATCCTGCAGGGCCAGCACACGGTCTACGAGGCCGCCGATGGCGAGCAGGCCCTGGAGCTGCTGCAGCAGTATCCGGATATCGGCCTGGTCCTGACCGATCTCTCGATGCCGGGGATCGACGGCCAGGATTTGCTGCTCCGTGTGCGCGATGGCATCGAGAATGTCCCCGCCGATCTCCCGGTGGCGATAGTGACCGGCCAGGAGAGTGACGAGGCCGCCAGCGACGAATGGCGTTCGCTGGGCGCCAGCGCCGTCCTGATGAAGCCGTTCGTGCCGACCCGTGTGCGCGAGGTGGTGGCCGAACTGCTGCCGCCGCCCCCGGAGCCGGAGCCCGCGAGCGCCGGCGCGGAAGTCGATACCGCCGAGGCCGCGGCGCTGCGCGAAGAGGTCGAGCGCCTGCGTCGCGAGCTGATGCTGCGCCAGCAGTCCGCCAACGAGCGCGAGGCGCAGAAGGAACTGGAGCGCCTGCGCAATGCCCTGGGCGAGGCTCGCGATGAATCCACGGCGGCCTTCCAGCGCGCCGAGGAACGCGAGCGCGAGATCGAGACCCTGCAGGCCCGGCTGGAGGAGACCGAGACGGCGCTGGCCGAGGCTCGGGCGCGCGACGAGGAGGCCGCGGCCGCCGGCGAGCAGGCCGAGGCCCGCGAGGCCGAACTGGCCACGCTGCGCGCGCGGGTCGAGGAGCTGGAGGCCGAGGAGTCCGGGGCACCCGCGGCGGCCAGCGAGGCGACCGAGCAACTGCGCAGCCGGGTGCGCGAACTGGAGGGCGAGAACGTTCGCCTGGATCATGACCTGGTCGAGCTGGAGCGCCAGCGCGACGCGGTGCAGAAAGAGCTGCAGGACGCGCGAGCCGAGGCCGATCGCCTGCGCCGCGAGCGCAATCAGCAGTGCGAGCGGGCGGCCGCCGCGGAGAAGGCCCAGGCGGAGGCGGAGCAGCGCTGCGCGGACACCGGGGACTCGGCGGCGGATCTGGGCGAGCGCCTGGTAGCGCGCGAACAGGAACTGGCCGAGTCTCAGCAGCGCAATCAGGAGCTGCGTGGCCGCATCCGCGATCTGGAACACGCCCTGACCGGACACAGCACCACGGCGGCCGCAGAGCCCGAGCGCCCGGCCGATCCCGAGGGGTCGGTCAAGGCGGAGCCGGAGGACCGCCTGCGCGCGCCAGCGTCGGACACGCCGCACAGGCGTTCCGAGCGCCTGGGGCGCCGGCGCTGGTTCCGGGTGGCCTTCGTGGGTGTGCTGGCGGTTGTGGTCGCCCTGGGTGTGGCGATCTACCTGCGTGGATACTGACGTCGCCGGAGGGCCCGGCGATTCGATGAGTGGTTAGGAGGTGGCGGGCCCGGGTGACCCGGGGCCCGCCGGGGGCATTTCCTACTGGTGGCGGTCGCGCAGTACGCCCAGCAGATGGTTCCAGGAGTCGTGGTCCGCGCGGGCGTCATAGCCCACCGGCATGCCGAATTCCTCGGCAATGGCGTCGGCCCCGGGGTTGGTGAAGCTGTGCTTCACCCCGGAGAATTCCACCACGGTGTAGCGCGCCTCGGCATTCTGCATCTCGTCCTGGAAGCCGGCGATCTGTTCTGGCGGGATCATCGGATCCGCGGTGCCGGTGAAGCTGAGCAGTTCCGCCGTGACCTTGCCGGCCTCGGCCGGGTGCTCGGTCCCCAGGCCGCCGTGGAAGCTGGCCGCAATGTTCAGGTCCATCCCTGCGCGTGCGGCCTCCAGGGCCACAGTGCCACCGAAGCAGTAGCCGACCGCGGAGGGTGCGGCATCGGCCGCCGCATCATGCGCGCGCAGCCAGTCGTAGGCGGCCTGGAAACGGCCCAGCATCAGATCGCGGTTCTCGCGGATCTCGCCGGCGAATTCACCGGCGGTGGAGGGGTGGTCGGCCAGCTTGCCGCTGCCGTACATGTCCAAGGCGAAGGCCGTGTAGCCCTCGCGGGCGAGTTGCTCGGCGCGGTCGCGGGCGTAGTCGTTGTGGCCCCACCACTCGTGGATGACCAGGACCGCCGGATGCGGGCCGTCGCCTTCGGGGTAGGCGAGGTAGCCGGTCATCTCGTCACCGTCGTGGTCGTAAGCGACCTCTTCGGTCTGGATGCCGGCGAAGGCCAGGCCGGGCAGGAGTCCGGCCAGCAGGACGGCGAGCGGCGCGAAAGCGGGTTTGGCGAACATCGAACACCTCCTTGATCGTCGAATCGACTCTCGATAGACCCGGACCCTCGAGTATGGTTCGTTGCCCCGCCGGGTTACAACGATCGGGACAGCGGCTACAGTAGAGACGTCCGGGCCGTGGCAGCGCGCCGGCCCGGGAACAGGACGAGTGGGGCGAAGCGATCGGCGCTTCGCTCCGGCAAGAGGATCCATCCATGTCCGAGCGTTCCGCCAACGATTCCCTGGAGGCCCGGGTCCAGTCGGCCGACAAGCTGCTGGCGATGCCGCAGGTGGTATTCGAGGTCGCGCGTCTTCTGGAGGACGACAACGCGACCGCGGTCCAGATCGCGAACAGCCTGAGCCGCGACCCCGGCCTGGTGGCCCTGGTCCTGCGTATCGCCAATAGCCCCGCCTACGCCCCCGCGCGGACCATCGACTCGGTGGACCGCGCGATCGCGATGCTGGGGCGCGATGCCCTGCAGCGCCTGGTGGTGGCCAGTGCGATCACCCGCGCGACGGCCAGCATCCCCGATCAGGAACGCCTGCCGCTGGAAGTCTTCTGGCGGCATTCCGCTTACTGCGCGGTGATCGCACGGCAGCTGGCGATGCGGGTGCTGCCACGCCAGGCCAGCGGGATCTTCCTGGCCGGTCTGCTGCATGACCTGGGCAAGCTGCTGCTGTTCTCGCAGTCGCCGGAATCGGCCCATCGGGCCTTCCTCTCCAGCCTGGATGTCGGCGATGGGCTCAGCCCGCAGGGCGCGGAACGCGCCCAGCTGGGGTTTGATCACGCGGAGCTGGGCGGGGCCCTGGCCGAGCACTGGGGACTGCCGGAGCTGCTGGTCGATTGCCTGGCCGGTCATCATCAGCCCATGCAGGCGCCGGAGCGCCACCGCACCGCCGTGATGCTGGTGCACCTGGCCAATACCGGCGCTCATCTGGCCGAGATCGACTCGCGCGACTGGGCCGACGCCCCACCGGTGGACCCGGCGGTCTGGGAGGCCCTGCACCTGGCCCCCGAGGTCCTGCTCTCCGCCGTGGAGGAGGCCCAGCACGAGGTGCTGGCGGTGCAGGACCTCTGCGATCCGGCGCACGACGCGGAGCCACGCGTATGAGAGCGTGGCGTGAACCCGCGCCGGCCTCCGGGGTCGGAAGCATTATGCCGATGTCCGCCTGTATCAACCCGGGGCTGCGCGTGTGGTTCGCGGCCGGCCTGCTGTTCCTGCTGGCGGGCTGCGCCGGGGTGCCGGCGTCGCTGGCCCCGTTGCCGGCCGCGGCACCGGATCGCGAGCAGGTGCTCGCCGACCCCGAGGCGGTGAAGGGCGAGGTCGCGGTCTGGGGCGGAGTGATCGCGGCCATCGAGAACACCGACGGCGGCACCCGGCTGGAGGTGGTCGCCCGCGAGCTGGATCGCCAGGGCCGCCCGCGGGAGGCTGACCGCTCCCCGGGGCGCTTTCGCGCGGTCAGCGGCGGGTTCCTGGACCCTCAAGTCTATGCCGAGGGCCGCGAGGTCACCGTACGCGGCGTAATCCAGGGCACCGAGGAAGGCAGTGTCGGTGACTACGCCTATACCTTCGTGACCCTGCAGGCGGATGCGGTGTACCTGTGGCCACGCCGGCCGCCGCCGTCCGAGCGGTATTATCGCGACCCGTTCTACGACCCCTTCTACGATCCGTTCTACAGCCCCTGGGGCCCGCGCTACGGGGTCTACGGGCGTTATCACCCGCATCCGTGGTACTGGTGAGTATGTCCCGATTCCGGTTTCCCCTGGCAGCCCTGCTGCTGCCCCTGTTCCTGATCGCCTGTGCCTCCGGCCCGCTGGAGGCGCCTGACGACCCGTCCGTGCAGGTCGAACCGCGGGCCGTCACGGCGGACAGCCTGCCCGCCGACGAGCAGGTCTGGGGCGGCGTGATCGCTCGGGTGGACAATCGCGCCGAGGCCACCTTCGTCGAGGTGGTTGGCTACCCACTGACTCGCCAGGAGCCGCAGACCCGGCAGTCCACCACCGGGCGCTTCCGCCTGCGGGTGGACGGTTTCGCCGACCCGGTGGACTATCGCGCCGGTCGCCGCATCACGGGCGTAGGCACGGTTACCGGCGTCGAGGAAGGGCGGATCGGTGAACTGGACTACGTCTTCCCGGTGCTGGATGCCCACTCGGTGCATCTGTGGCCGGAGCCCGACCCGCCGCGTTCATCCGGCGGTGTGCGCTTCGGAATCGGGATCGGCATCGGCCTGTAACGCGGCAGTCGGTCATCCCGCCGCGCGGGCACAACCATTCGAGTTTCTCTGGGAGGTCCCATGCGAGCAGTGGTGTTTGACGAACCCGGCACCGCCGAGGTCCTGCGCCTGGACGAGGTGGCGGAACCGGCGTTGACGGCCCCCGACCAGGTCCGTGTCCGGATGCTGGCTGCCGGCGTCAACCCGGTGGATACCAAGGTGCGCGGCGGCGGCATGATCGTCCCCGGCGCCCCCCGCAACACCCCCGGTTGCGATGGCGTCGGCATCGTCGAGGAATGCGGCAGCGCGGTACACCACGCGCGGCCGGGGCAACGTGTGGCCTTCTGTTTTGGCGGGGTCGGCGCCGATCCGGGTACCTACGCCGAGCAGGTGGTGGTGCCGGAGGCCGCGGTGGTCCCGGTACCCTCGGCGGTGTCCGATATCCAGGCCGCGGCCTTGCCACTGACCTGGCTGACCGCGTGGGAGGCCCTGTTCGAGCGGGCCGATCTGCAGCGCGGACAGAGTGTGCTGGTGCATGCGGCGGCCGGTGGCGTGGGCCAGATGGCGGTGCAGATCGCGCGCGCGGCTGGCGCCCGGGTGCTGGGGCTGGTGCGGCGCGACGAGGCCGCCGCCATCGTTACGGCTCTGGGCGTGGATGTCGTCGATCTCCGCAAGCCCGACGCCGAGGAGACGATTCGCCAGTACACCGATGGTCGGGGCTTCGATGTCGTGCTGGATACCGTGGGGGGCGAGACCTTCCGCGAGGGCCTGGCCCAGGTGGCCTATGGCGGCGACCTGGTGACCCTGCTGGCACCCCCGGCGGATGTCGACTGGAACCCCGCGCGGTTGCGCAACCCGAGTATCAGCCTGGAACTGATGCTGACCCCGATGCTGGAGAACGATCGCCGGCGCCTGAAGCACCAGGGGACCCTCGTGGCCGAGGGCCTGGCCCGGCTGGCCAGCGGGCGGTTGCAGGTCAATGTCGAGGACACCCTGCCCCTGGCCGAGGCGGCCGAGGCCCACCGCCGCATCGAGGCCGGCGGCCGCCGCGGCAAACTCGTCCTGCGCATCCCCGAATAAGCGGGTCTTGCAACCATCAAGAAGGGCAAGGGCGGTCTACAGGAAGACGCGAAGATTGGAAGAGGGATTGGGTTGAAACGCAGGAAGCATGGCGGGCGGTTTGGGAATCGCGGTCTCCAGCCAATCCCCTACCCCAAAAACCCTTCCCGTCTTCCCTTCTTCCTGTAAATCGCTCTTGCCCTTGCCCTGCTTCGTGTCTTCGTAGCGGACTCCTGAAGCGCATGGGGCCGGGGGTTAGCTGCCGAAGAGGTGGCTGAAGACGCGGGCGCCGCCGATGTAGGTGCCGGCGGCGGAGCCCAGGGTGGTCAGCAGGAAGACCAGCAGCACGCGCGAGACGCGGTTGCGCCACCAGCCGCGCGGGGTGGTGGTGTCCTGGCGCAGGCTGGCGAAGTCGGAGACCCGGGGCTTGCGCAGGAACAGCTCGGCCGCCGCCGCGACAAAGCCCACCCCGATGGTGGGGTTCAGCGAGGTCAGCGGGGCGGCCAGGGCGGCGGTGAGCACGGTCAGTGGGTGGGCCAGCGCTACGATCGCGCCGATCGCCGCCAGGCCGCCATTGATCAGGACCCAGTCGGTGACCATCTGCACCCCGATGTCCGGGTTGCGCGAGAAGCCGATGGCGAAGCCGGCCAGGATGACCCCGATCACCACCCACGGGATGACCTTCGGCCAGCGCGCCTTGGGCGGGGCCTGGTCGAGCGCCTCGAGGATCGCGTCTGGCGGGGTCAGGTGATCCTCGGCCTGTTCGGCAATCCCGGGCAGGTGCCCGGCCCCGACCACGGCGAGGATGCGGCGGGTGTCCGGGTTGGCCGCGAGCCGGCGCAGGTGGGCGGCCATGTAGTGGTCGCGCTCCTCGATCAGCGTGCGGTAGAGATCCTCGGACTGCTCGGCAAACTCGCTGAAGGTGGACTCCAGCATGTCGCCTTCCTTGAGCCGCTCGATCTCCGATTCGTCGATCTTCTCGCGCGACAGCACCGAGCCGAACAGGCCGCCGATCAGCCCCATGCGCTCCCACCAGCGTACGGCGCGGTAGGTGCGGCGCAGGGTCAGGCCGATGTCGCGGTCGATCAGGGCCAGCGGCAGGCCGCGGTCCAGGGCGCCGTCCATCGCCGCGCGCATCTCGGCCCCCGGCTCGATGCCGTACTGGTCGGCCAGGCGTTGTTGATAGGCGCCCAGCGCCAGGCTGGCGGCGATCATCGGGGCCTGGCCCTTGCGCATCACGCTGAACAGGTCCATGCGGCCGATGGCATCGGGATCCAGCATGGCGCGCTGGCGGCTCTCGCACAGCTCGATGGCGACGCTGTCGAAGGCGCCGGTGTCCACCAGCGCGCGCACCTTGTCGGCGCTGGCGCGCGAGACGTGCGCGGTCCCCAGCACCACGACCTCGGTGTCGCCCAGCTGCAGGACGCGGTGGGGTTCGTCGGCGATCAGTTCCTGGACGGCGGGATTCATGCGTGGCGGGCTCTTGCTCCGGTGGGCGGGCGTATTCTACGGCGAATGCGTGCGGCCCGCAGCGCCGGAAGGGGGCGTTGCGGGGAGGCGGTCAGGGGGTCTCGGGTTCGGCTTGCGGCACGTCGGCGGGCGGGGTCGCCTCGTCGGTCGCGGGCAGGGGTTCCGGCACGCGCAGGCTCTCCAGGCGCTCGATTACCCGCAGGGCGCGCTCGTGGGCGGTGATCAGTCCGGCGTGGTCGGGGGCCAGGTCGAGCCCTTCCTGCCAGTGCTCCAGGGCCTCTTCGATGCGCCCGGCGGAGTAGTGCCCGCGCCCCGCTTCCAGCAGTTCCTCGGCGCGTGCGTCGCGGCGTTCGCGCCATTCCTCGCACAGCACGCGGTGCGCCCGCTGCGCGGCCTGGTCCGGGCCGGAGGCGTCGGCATCGGGGGTGATCTCGCTGCGGCACCAGCGCGCGGCCGTGGCCAGGTCGTCGGCCTCCAGGGCCTGGCGCAGGCGTGCGTTGATGGTGGAGCGCGGGACCTCGTCCTCGACCGCGGGGGCCTCGGCCTCGCGCAGTTCCTGCTCCAGTTCCGCGATGCGCCGCGCGCGTTCCGAGGCGGGTGCCAGGTTCTGGGCCAGGCGCAGCAGCTCCAGGCGTTCCTCGCCCTCGGTATCCGCGGCGTAGCCGTCCAGCGACCGGGCCAGGGGGTCGCGGCGCTGGGCCAGGCGGTCGGGATCGTCCGGCAGCTGTTCGCTGCGCCGCACCAGCGGACGCATCACCTCCAGCAGGCGCAGCTGCTGGACCAGGGCGCGGGCCTCGAGGATGTCGTGGCGTTGTTCCAGGGTCTGCAGGCCGACTTGCCGCTGGCGCTCGAGTTGCTCGATGTACTGGCGCCGTTCGCTGGCGGGCGGCAGCTTCTGCTCGGCGTCCTCGAGGATCTCCAGGGCGCGGGCCACGGCGCCCTCGGCCGAGGCGGCGCGCGCCTCATCCATGGCCGCGGCCGCGGCGGTCTCGGCCGCGCGCTCGATTTCCTCACGGCGCTCGGTCCATTCCGCTTGCGGTTCCGGCTCGTGCTGCTCGATCAGCTCCAGGGCGCGCTGGTAGTCGCCGGCCTCCAGCGCGCGCTCGATGCGCTGCTCCGGCGGGGCGAAGGGGTCCAGGGCCGCGCAGCCCTGGACCAGCAGGACCGCCAGCAGGATGCCCGCGAGCGGGAGGAGGCCGCCGCGTGTGGTCATGCGCGGTCCAGGACCCGGGTGACCGGAACGGCCTCGCTGACGCCGTGCAGCTCGTGGGTGCCCCAGTCTTCGGTGCGGAAGTGTCCCTTCACCTGCTCGTGCTCCATGAATGCGGCGGTCGTGACCAGCCCGCCGGGGGGCGCGACCGTGACCAGGCGGGCGGCCAGGTTGACGGTGTCGCCGACTACGGTGAACTGCATGCGGTCCTCGGCCCCCATGTTGCCGGCCAGCATCTCGCCGGCGTTCAGGCCGATACGGAATTCCACCCGGGTCTCGCCCCGGCGTTCGCGTTCGGCATTGATCGAGGCGACGGTTTCCAGCAGGGCCAGGCCGGTTTGCACAGCGGTCAGACGGTGGTTGCCGGCGTCCGTCCCGAGGCCGAAGACCGCCATGGTACAGTCGCCCATGTACTTGTCCACCGTGCCTCCGTGACGGGCAATGCATTCCGACATCGGGCCGAAGAATTCGTTGAGCATCCGGCCCAGGGCCTCCGGGCTGCAGCGCTCTGACAGCGCCGTATAGCCCTGGATGTCGGCAAACAGGACCGAGCCCTCCACCGCGCGCCCGCCCAGCTCGACCCGGTCCAGGTTCTCCAGGATGTCCTGGGCGATGGCGTCCGATACGTAGCGGCGCAGGGCGGCCTCGACCTGGTCCTTGCGCAGCAGGTCGCGCGCCATGTCGTTGAAGGCATCGGTCAGCTGGGCGATCTCGTCCTGGCGCACCATGGGCAGGGGGTTGCCCTCGGCGTCCATCGGCCGGAAGCGCGAGCGCATGCTCTCGGCCAGGCGTTCCAGCGGCCGCACCAGGCGCTTGCTGATGTCGATCGCCAGCAGCAGGCTCAGCAGGAAGACCCCGATGGCCGTGGCAATCCCGGCATTCAGGGTGTTGCGGATGAGTTCCTGCATGGGCGAGGTGTCGATATAGGCCTCGATGTAGCCCACCTGCACATCCTGGAAGAGGACTTCGCGGCGGTACGGTTCCACCGTGGGCGCCAGGGGCCACACGCCGTCGGTGAGAGACTGCTCCGGCGGGGTTCCGGCACGCGCGACCTGGCCGCGATCGATCGCGTAGGCGGCGATGGATTCGACCCGCCCCTCCTCCACCAGCGAGTTCAGCAGGGTCTCCAGGGTCAGGTAGTCCTCCGCCAGCATCAACTCGGCCGAAGTGCGCGCGACCGGCGCCACCGTGATCTCGGCCTGGGCGCGAATCTGGTTGTCCAGCACATTGCTGACCTGGTTCAGCACCACGGCCGACAGGGTCACGATCCCGGCCAGCGTAAGCCCGGCGATGGCCGCCACGATCTTCCATGCGATCGGCAGATAGCGGGGCGTGAAGTCGGCCCCGCCGACATTCAGGCGGGCGCTGACACCGCGCTTGCGCCGCCCGATCACGAGGCGTCCTCGCGTGGTGCGAGCCAGGGGGCCAGCCAGGCCCGCCAGTCGGCGAGCAGGGCGGAGGAGCGGGCCGCTACCGCGGAACGCTTGGCCAGGGAGCGACCGAACACCGGGCGGCCCCCGAGGTCGCACATGGCCCCGCCCGCGCGGGCGAGCATCAGTCCGCCGGCCGCGCTGTCCCAGGGGGCCTGTCCGCCATGCAGGTACAGATCGGCGCGCCCGGCCGCCAGCCAGGCCCACTCCAGGGCGCAGGCCCCGAGGTTGCGTTGCGACCGGAACGGGGCATGGCTGGCCAGTTCGCGCGCCAGTGGGGCGTCCAGCCGCTTGTAGTCGACCAGGGCGATGGCGCGTTTCAGCTCCGGGACCGGTGGTCGCCGGGCCGCCGGCGGGGTGGCGGCGTTGAGCTCCAGCGCGGTGTCCTCGGTCGCGGTGAACAGTTCGTCGCGAACCGGGTCGTAGGTCGCCCCGTGGGTGACCCGGTCGCCTGCAATGCGGGCGATGGAGATGGCGAAGAAGGGCATGCCGCCGGCGAAATTGGAGGTGCCGTCGAGCGGGTCCACCAGCCAGAAGGCCGGGGCGGTCTCCAGGACCTGTGCCTGTTCCGCGCGCGCCTGCTCCTCGCTCAACACCGGTTCGCGCTGCCCGTGCTGGCGCAGCAGCTCGCGCACCCGGGCGTCCACCGCGTGGTCGGCCTCGGTAATCACGCTGCCGTCGGACTTGTAGTCCACGTCGATGCCGGCTTCGAAGCGCGGCAGGAGTTCTTGCTGTCCGATCACGCGCAGACCCCGGGCGAGATCGGAAAAGGGGATGGAGGTGGCAGTCATGCAGCCCTGGCAACGCCGATTGCGGAGTGAGTGAGCCGGATGCGGCCCGGTCGGCCCGGGCGAACTCGGCTACGAATGTGCTTATCATACCGGTCCATGACCGGCTTGATCATAATCCTCGCCCTGGCACTGGTCGCGTTCTACGTGAATGACACCTGGCGGGCCAACGAACGGGCCCGTCGGGTGGGGCGCCAGGCATGCGAGCGGGCGGGGGTTCAGCTGCTGGATGCGACCGTCGTGCGCATCGGTCAGCGCCTCACATGGGGCGACCGCGGCCTGGCCCTGGAGCGGCGCTATCGCTTCGAATTCTCCGCCGACGGGGCGGGTCGCCACCCCGGCGAGATCTCGCTGGAAGGCCGGCAACTGAAGCGTGTGACCCTCGACTGGCCGGATGGCGGGCGGGAGTTCCAGGGGCCGGAGCGCGACGACCCGAGCGCGGGTGGCGCAGGGTGACGCTCAACGAACTGCGTTATGTGGTGGCCGTCGCCGATGCCCGTCACTTCGGGCATGCGGCCGAGGCCTGTCATGTCAGCCAGCCGTCGCTGTCGGTCGCGGTGCGCAAGTTCGAGGAGGAGCTGGGGGTCACGCTGTTCGAGCGCGGCCGGGGCGAGGTCACCGTGACGCCGGCGGGCGAACAGGTCCTCGCGCAGGCGCGGCGCGTGCTGGCAGAGGTGGAGCAGTTGCGTTCGGTTGCGGTGCAGAGCCAGGACCAGCTGTCCGGCCCCCTGCGGCTGGGGGCGATCTACACCATCGGGCCTTACCTGCTGCCGGAGCTGATCCCGGCGCTGCGCGAACGTGCCCCGAACATGCCCCTGGTGATCGAGGAGAACTACACCGGCCGGCTGCGTGAACGGCTCAAGCAGGGCGAGCTGGACGCGATCATCATCTCGCTGCCGTTCGAGGAGCCCGGGGTGGTGACCCTGCCCCTGTACGACGAGCCATTCATGGCCGTGCTGCCGGCGGCGCACCCGCTGAAGGACAAGGATCCGCTGCGTCTGGAGGATATGGCCGATGCCACGCTGCTGATGCTGGGCGCGGGCCATTGCTTCCGTGACCAGGTGCTGGAGCGCTGCCCGGACTGCCAGCGGACCGTAACCGCGGACGGCAGTACGCCACGCAACCTCGAGGGCTCCTCGCTGGAAACGATCCGCCACATGGTGGCCTCGGGGATGGGGGTCACCATTCTGCCGTGTACGGCGGTGGGGGCGGATCGCTATGCCCAGCGCCTGCTGGCCGTGCGGCGTTTCGAGGATCCGGCCCCCAGCCGCCGGGTGGCCCTGGCCTGGCGCGCCAGTTTTCCGCGCCCGGAGGCCATCGAGGCCCTGCGCCGGGCGGTGTTGTCGACCCCCCTGACCTGCGTCGATTTCATCCAGCCCGGCTCGGGTCAGGGCCACCCGGATTGACCCGCCCGCGGCGGGCGGATGTCAGTTGCCGGCCAGTACGCGGTTGCGGCCGGCCTGCTTGGCGGCGTACAGGGCCTCGTCGGCGGCTTGGTAGGCCGACTGCAGAGTGGTATTGGGCCCGATGCCGGCCACGCCGATGCTGGCGGTCACCTTGACCGCGCCATCGCTCTCGAGCGTGGACTGGTCGCCTGCCGTGGCGGCGGTTCGCAGCGCGCCAATGGCCAGGCGGATGCGCTCGGCGCATTCCATCGCACGGCTCAGGTCGGCACCGGGCAGGACCGCCAGGAACTCCTCGCCGCCCATGCGCACGCACAGGTCGGATTCCCGGGTGGTGCTGCGCAGGGTCTGCGCGACCAGACGCAGGATGTCGTCCCCCACGCTGTGGCCGTATTCGTCGTTGATCTGCTTGAAGTGATCGAGATCAATGGCCAGCACCGACATGGGCCGCCCCTGGCGGCGGCAGTCGGCCAGCCAGCGGGCGCCCTGTTTCTCGAATGCGCGGCGGTTGCCCAGGCCGGTCAGCTCGTCGGTCTCCAGGTTCTCGTTCAGGCGCTTGAAGCGCAGGGCATTGGCAAGCGCCGGAGCGGCCAGGCCCAGCAGGGCCTCGATCAGTTGTTGTTCGTCGTCGCTGAAGCGGCGCCCGCGCATCAGGATCAGCGAGCCCATGGTTTCGCCGTTCGCGCTCATCCCGTATTCGATGCGATGGCGATCCTCGTCGCCGCCGGACCAGGTCTCGTCGCTCTCCTGCAGGATGAAGAACCAGCCGCTGTGGTGAACCTGGGCATGCAGGTGTTCCTGCAGACGGGCGAGGACCGTGCCCAGCTCCAGGCTGGATGACAGCGACTGGACAAACGCCAGGGCGTCAAAGGGGGTGCCGGCATCGCCGGTGGTCTTGCCCTTGGCGGATACCAGTCGCAGGTTGTGGGCGTTCCCGTCGCGGTTCATGGCTGTCTCGCTCGCAAAGATCCTGGGGTCGAAGGTAATGCGAGATCCGTGCCATCGATGAAAATAACCTGGGAAACAGTGACTTGTTTATCCTTCTGGTGTGCGAAAGACGGAATTCCGTCGGATTTTTGCCGCTTCCGGCAGGTGATGGCCGCCCGGACCGGCAAGGGGCGGCAATATCCTGACGCTAGGCGCCTCTCGGATTTGGGCGATCGTCGCGAGCGTTGTGGGAGATCAGTCCCAAATCCGACAGGCTTCTCTAGTGTCGGCCGCCGAGTCCCGGGCCATGACCGGACTACATGAGCGCGCCCTTCGCTTGCCCTACACTGCGCGACATGATTCGACTTCAAGATATCGAGCTGCGCCGTGGCCGACAGGTCCTCCTGCAGCATGCCAGTCTGACCGTACACGCCGGCTGGCGGGTGGGCCTGACCGGTGCCAACGGCTCTGGCAAATCCAGTCTGCTGGCTGCGCTGCAGGGTGAGCTGAGCCTGGATGCCGGCGAGATCGACCGGCCCGCCGACTGGGTAGTGGCGCACCTGCCGCAGGAGGTCCCGGGGAGCGCGCGTTCAGCCGCGGACTACGTGCTGGATGGCGACGCCGAGTTGCGCGACCTGCAGGCGCGCCTGGAGCAGGTCGCCGACGGCGCCGAACAGGCGCGCCTGTATGCGGCCCTGGATGCGATCGACGGCTGGACGGCGGACGCCCGGGCGCGGCGGCTGCTCGCGGGGCTGGGCTTTGCGCCGGCCGATGCCGACCGGCCGATGAGCGACTTCTCCGGCGGCTGGCGCATGCGCCTGGGGCTGGCGCGCACGCTGATGACGCGCTCCGATCTGTTGTTGCTGGACGAGCCCACCAACCACCTCGATGTCGAGACCATCCTGTGGCTGGAGGACTGGCTGGCGCGCTACCCGGGAACGGTCATCGTGATCGCGCATGACCGGCGGTTTCTGGATTCCGTCTGTACCCATATCGCGCACATCGAGCGCGGGGGCATCGCGCTCTATGCGGGCAGCTATACCCATGCCGAGGCCAAGCGCGCGGAGGCGATCGCCCAGAGCGAGGCGGCGGCCGCGAAGGTCGCGGCCGAGCGCGCACATCTGGAGGATTTCGTGCGCCGCTTCCGGGCCAAGGCGAGCAAGGCGCGCCAGGCCCAGAGCCGCCTGAAACGCCTGGAGCAGCTCGACGAGGTCGCCGTGATTCGGGCCGCACGGCCGATCCACCTGGAGATCCCGACCCCCGAGCGTCTGCCGGACCCGCTCCTGGCGCTGGACCATGCCGAGGTGCGCTCCGGAGACCGCACCCGCCTGCATGCGACGAGTTTACGTCTGCGGCCGGAGGACCGGATCGGTGTTCTGGGGCCCAATGGTGCCGGGAAATCGACGCTTCTGACCCTGCTGGCCGGCGAGCTGGCGCCCACCGCCGGCGAGCGCCGGGTCGAGCCGAGCCTGAAGGTGGGCTATTTCGCCCAGCACCAGAGCGAGCAGCTGGATCTGGGCGCCTCGCCCCTCGTGCATCTGCAACGCCAGGATCCGCGCGCCGAGGAACAGCGGCTGCGCAACTTTCTCGGTGGCATGGGCTTTCCCGGGGAGAAGGCGGATGCCCCGGTTGGCCAGTGCTCGGGCGGGGAGCGCGTACGCCTGGTGCTGGCGCTGCTGATCTGGCAGGCACCTTCCCTGCTGTTGCTGGACGAGCCCACCAACCACCTGGATCTGGATATGCGCGAGGCACTGGCCGAGGCGCTGGAGAACTATGCCGGCGGGCTGGTGGTCGTGGCGCATGATCGCGAATTGCTGGCGCGGGTGTGCGACCGTTTCTGGCGCGTCGAGGACGGCCATCTGAGAGATTTCGACGGGGACCTGGATGACTACGCCCGGGAACTGCAGGCGCGCGAGCGCGAGGCCTTTGCCGCGAGCGAACCCGGCACCGGTGAATCGGCAGCCCGCAGCGCCCCGGCCCCGTCGCAGAAGGAGCGGCGCCAGCAGGCCGCACAGGCACGGGCGGCGCTCAAGCCGCTGAAGCAGCGCGCGGACCGCGCCGAGCAGGAATGCACCCGGGTGCAGGAGCGCCTGGAGGCCCTGGAGGCGGAGATGGCCGATCCTGCCCTTTACGAGGGAGAGGCGGCGGATCGCCTGGCGCAGCTGACCCGCGAGCAGGGGGAGCTGCGCGCCCGGCTGGAGTCGCTGGAGGGCGAGTGGATGGAGGCGCTGGAGGCCCTGGAGGCGGCACAGGCCGAGCCGACGGAGTGAGAAGCGATTCAAAGACCAACCCTTGAGATCGGGTATTGCGAGGTCTATATAGGAGGGGAATGCACCGGAACGAGGAGTGACCCCATGAATGCACAGGAACTGAATCGTCGCTGTGTCGAGCTCTTTCACCACCCGGATGCAAAGCTGCATTGCTGGCACCCGCGCATGTTCTGGGAGACCCACATGCTGGAGAACCCGAAGCCGGAAGACCTGCAGGAGCCGAAGGTGGATCTGCGCGAACTGGAGGTGATGCTGGCCGAGGCCGCGCACGAGCCCTCGCAGTGCGCCGAGGAACTGGAGCAGGAGGAGCCGGGCCGGGCCACGCTGATCCGTCACATGATGGAGCGCGGCGAGATGCCGCTGCTGCACCGGCCCCACTGATCAGCGTTTTCTGAATGGCTTGGGCCCCCAACGGGGCCCGGGACTCCGGATGCGGCGTCCCGCTTGCCGACCCCGGTGGTCCCGACTGCCGGGGTCTTTTCGTTCGGGGTATCCGTCCGGACCTTCCGGGGCTACTACTGGCGGATGAAATCCGAGAAATACAGTGCGGCGATCCGCGGGGAGCCGGTGATCTCTTCGAGCAATTCGTTCAGCTCGTCCGTGGCCTGGTTGCGCAGATCCTCCCGGGCGCCGCTGCCGGTCAGGCTGTCGGGGCTGCGGCCGCCGAGGATGTGGATCAGGCGGTCGCGTACGGCGGGGATGTGTTCGCGGATGGCCCGGGCATCTTCCAGATTGTGGCCCTCCAGCTGGATGGAGGCCTGCAGGTAGCGTCCGCGATCGGCGGCCTCCATGTTCACGACCACGGGTTCCAGGGTCACGTAGTGGCTGTCCAGATCGTCCACGGCAAGAGCCAGGGGGGCAAGCAACAGCAGGAGAAGCCCCGACAGGGTCGGGGGCAGGAAACGAAGGGGGCTCGAGGTCATGGTGCGTGCTCCGGGGCGGTTTGCGTGCTGGAGGCGATCCAGTCGCCGCGTCGATGCGGCTCCTGACCGAAGTATGCCACCAGGTGATCATAGATGGCGGGCAGCCGCTCGCGCAGCCGCGCGGGCTCGAAGAAGAAGGACTCCACCGCGACCGCCAGGAACTCCTCCGGGGCTGTGGCCGCGTACGGGTCCAGCGGCAGAGCCGACTCGTCGACCGTGCCGGCCTCCACCGCCTCGACAGTCTCCACGAAGCGGTCGAAGGCGCGGGAGAAATCCTCGGTCCAGGCGCGTGTGGACTGTCCGCGGGGGAGCGGGGGGAAGCCGTTGACCTCGCCGTTGCCGGCGTCCAGCACATGGGTCATCTCGTGGACGACCACGGCGCCGTCGCGTTCGACGTCATTCCACGACAGGATCACCGGCCCGCGCTCCCAGGCCTCGCCGGACTGGGGCATCGCGCCCTGATGCACGATGCCCGCCTCGTCTACCCACTCGTGTTCCGGCACGAAGGTATCCGGATAGAGGATCAGCGTGCGCCAGTCCCGGTACGGCGCCAGGCCCAGCTCCAGGATCGGGAGTGCCGCGTAGGCCGCGATCACCTGGCACTGCCACGGCTCGGGTTCCGCGGCGATCCCGATGAACTCCTTCTGCGCGAGGATCTGCCCGATCAGTTCGCGCAGCCGGGCGCGTTCCTCCGGTGTGAGGCGGGCGATGAACGGCACCCGCTGGCGCATGGCCTCCCACTCGTCGTTGTCGAGGGGGACCGCCTCTGGTTCCAGTCCGGCGAACGGTCCCAGCAGGCGGCGGAACAGGCCTCGCAGCGGGAATTGCGGTGTCGAGTTCATCGCCCGATCGTCGCATGTTTGGCCGTGTCGCGTCCGCCTGCGGCAAAGGCTTGCCGGTGGCGGTTAAGGATTGCCGCTGTGCGGCCGTTAACCCTCTCGGGAATCCGTCCCGTTGAGGAACATCCATGCATATTGCCGATTATTCCATGCAGTTCTCGAGCCAGCGCCTGGCGCTGGAGGCTACCCGGCGCGAGGTGCGCCTGACGGTGCGCGAAGGGGGCGGGGCCGCGCCCCCGGCGGAGCCCCGCCAGGGCGCCGGGCTGCCTGGACTTGTGAGCCCGGACCGGGGCGAACGGCCGGCCCCGGCCTCCGTTGCGGCCCTGCGCGCGCCCTTCGTGGGCGTGGCCCCGGCGGACAGTGAGCTGACGTCTGTGGACCAGCTGCGCACCGAACTGCTCCGGCTGATCCTGGAACGTTTTACCGGGCGCGAGATCCGCGTCGTGGACCCGGCGGACCTCCGGCCCGACGCGAACGCGGATGCGAACCCGCCGGCATTCCTCGAACCGCCCGCAGCCCGGCCCCCGGGCGCCCCGCGTGCGCCGGGCGGCCTTGCCGTGGCCTGGTCGGTGGAGCAGACCCGGGTGGAGATCGAGCGCACGGCCTTCCAGGCCCAGGGGCGGGTGCAGACGGCCGACGGCAAGACCATCGAGATCGACATTGCCCTGACCATGAGTCGCGAGTTCGTCGAGCACACCCGTATTCAGGGCGGTGTCGATGGCGAACTGCATGACCCGCTGGTGATCAATTTCGATGCCCCGGCGGCGGCATTGACCGAGACCCGTTTCGAATTCGACCTGGACGCCGATGGCTCACCGCAGCAGGTGGCCTTCCTGCAGCCCGGAAGCGGTTTTCTGGCCCTCGACCGATCGGGCAGCGGGCAGGTCGATGATGGCTCCGAGCTGTTCGGGCCGCTGACCGGGGACGGCTTCGCCGAACTGCGCCGCTTCGATCACGACGGCAATGGCTGGATCGATGCGGCGGACCCGGTCTATGACCGCCTGCGCGTCTGGACCCGCGACGCCCAGGGCCGCGATCAGTTGCTGGCCCTGGGCGAGGTGGGGGTGGGGGCGATCTACCTCGGACATGTCAGTACCCCCTTTGACCTGCGCCATGGCGGTGACAACAGCCTGCTGGGCCAGGTGCAGTCGACCGGCGTCTGGGTGGCCGAGGATGGCCGCAGCGGCAGCGTGCAGCAGATCGATCTGACGGCCTGACGGAACGCGGAGGCTCGTTCCTGCGTCGAGGGTTGTATAACGGCTACTCTGTGCTTTCGTCCACTCCCCGCGAGCGACCCGGCGCATGCGATTCGAGACCCTCTTGTGTTGGCGGCGGTCGGACCGACCGCCCCTGAAGCGCCCGCTGCCCGCCACCTGCATGTCGCGGGGGGGCGGCCGCCTGTCCCTGCTCATGATCCTGGCCGTGGGACTGGCCGGCTGTGGGGGCGAGTCTTCCGAAGCGGCTGACGAGCCCGCTGGCGAGGCGGCGACCCCGATCGCGGCGGTGGAGATGCAGCCGCGGGACCTCTCGCGCGAACTGCGACTTTCCGCGCGGGTCGAGCCGCGGGCGCGGGTGCGCCTGGCGGCTCGTACGGATGGCGTGGTCAAGGCGGTCCATGTCGAGGAAGGCGACCGCGTCGGGCAGGGCGATATCCTGGTCGAGCTGGACGTGGCCGAGGAGCGCGCGGAGCTGGCGCGTGCCGTGGCGCACGCCGAGGAGGCGCGGCTGGAGTACGCCCGCAGCGCCGAGTTGCGGGACGAGGGGATTGCCAGCCGCGCCAGCTACGAACGGGCCCGCGCCGCGCTGCGTTCGGCCGAGAGCGAGCAGGCCCTGTGGCAGGCGCGGGTCGACTACGGGGCGCTTGCTGCCGGCCGCGACGGCGTGATTACCGAGCGGATGGTGGAGCCTGGAGAGGCCGTCGCGGCGCGCGATGCGCTGCTGGAGCTGGTCGATATTACTACGCTGGTGCTGCGACCCGGGGTGTCCGAGCTGGACGTGCGCGACCTGGTCGTGGGCCAGGACGTGCCCATTCGGCTGGATGCCTTTCCTGATACTGACTACGTCGCCGAGATTCGTCGCATCTTCCCGGCGGCCTCGCCGGATTCCCAGCAGGTGACGGTGGAGATCGCGCTGCCGGCCGAGGCCGCCGACAACGGCGTGCGTCCGGGTAACCTCGCACGCATCCGCATGACCGTTGATGAGCGCCCGAACGCCCTGGCGGTGCCGGCCGCGGCGATCGGCGAGGACGATGACGCGCGCTATGTGTACGTGGTGGTGGATGAACAGCTGGAACGGCGCACGGTCGAGACCGGTGTGACCCGGGGCCCCTGGACCGAGATTACCGAGGGTCTGGAAGAAGGCGAGATCGTGCTGGCGACCAATCCGATCGACATGCGCGAGGGTCAGCGGGTGCGCATTGTCGGCTGGCGGGGCTAGGGCATGGCCGATGCGGGGGACTCCCAGCGCCCACACGGGCGGGTGACCAGCTTCTCCATCCGCCGGCCGGTCGCGATCATGGCGCTGGCCTCGGTGGTGATCGTGCTGGGCATGTTCTTTGTCGACCGCCTGCCGGTGGACCTGCTGCCGCATGTCGAGTACCCGCACATCCGGGTCACGGTGAACCACCCAGGCACCGCCCCGGAGGTCATGGAGGAGCAGGTCACACGGGTGCTGGAACGCAATCTTGCGGCGACCGAGAACCTGACCCGGATCTACAGCCGCGCCTCCGAGGGGCGCACCAACGTCAACCTGCTGTTCGAGTACGGGACCAACCTGGATCTGGCGTTGCAGGATGCGGCGCGTCACCTCGAGCTGGCGCGCACCCAGTTGCCGGACGATTTCGAATCCCTGCGCCTGTACAAGTTCGACCCGTCGCAGGACCCGATCTGGGAGGCCGGCTTCTCCTCCACCGTGCGTTCCGAGACCGCGGTGCGTGACTGGGTGGAGCACGAGCTGGCCCCGCAGTTGATCGCCATCCACGGGATCTCCTCGGTGGAGGCCTCCGGCGGCCAGCAGCGCGAGCTGGAGGTGATCCTCGACCAGGAACGGGTGCGCGGCTACGGCCTGTCGCTGGCCGCGATCAGCGAGACGCTGGCGGACGAGAACCGCGAGGTGGCCGGTGGCTGGGTGACCTCCGACACCTTTGATGTGATGGCCAAGACCGAGGGCCTGTTCACCTCCGAGGACGATGTGCGCAACGTGCTGATCCCGCTGCCGGGGCCGCAGTCGGCGCATGTGCGCCTGGGCGAGCTGGCCGAGGTGCGCGACGGCCACCGCGAGCAGCGCCTGTTCATCCGCCTGGATGGCACCCCGGCCGCGCGCGTATCGGTATTCAAGCTGCCGGAGGCCAATACCGTCGAGTCGGTGGATGCCGTGCGCGGGACGCTCCAGCGGCTGGAGCGTTCCGGGTTTATCCCCGAGGACATCCAGTGGGAGGTGGTCAGCGACTCGGCCCCGTTTATCCGTGGCGCGGTGTCCTCCGTGGGCACCGCTGCAGTCCTCGGTGGCGTGCTGGCGATGCTGGCGGTGTTCCTGTTCCTCGGCAGTCTGCGCAAAAGCTTCATCATCGGGCTGTCGATCCCGATCGCGCTGATGGCGACCTTCGCGATGATGGGGCTGGGCGGATTGACCCTGAACATCATCAGCCTGGGCGGGCTCGCGCTGGGCGTGGGGCTGCTGCTCGACAACGCGATCGTGATGCTGGAGAACATCTACCGCCATCGTGACAAGCTCGGGAAATCGCCGGAGCAGGCCGCCCATGACGGGGCGGGCGAGGTCGTGTCGGCGGTCACCGCCGGCACGCTGACCAACCTGGCCGCGGTGCTCCCGTTCCTGCTGATTACGGGTATCGGCGCGCTGATCTTCCGCGAGCTGATCCTGACGCTGTCGTTCGCGATCATCGCCACACTGGCCGCAGCGATCACGCTGGTGCCGATGCTGGCGGCCCTGCTCGCGCGCATCCGCTGGGAGAGCGGGCTGGACCGGACCTGGCTGCTGCGCGGCTTCGACCGCGGGGTGCAGGGCCTGCGCCGACGCTATCGGCGTCTGCTGCCGAAGGTGCTGCGCGCGCGCTGGGTGGTGCTGGGCGCCGCCGGGGTCCTGTTGGTCGGCGCCATCCAGGTCGGCGGGGAGCTGGGCACCGAGTTTCTGCCGCAGGTGGACGATGGTCAGGTCAGCGTGCGCATGGTCCTGCCGCCGGGTACACCGCCGCACGAGACCGATGCCGCCGCCCGCGACATCGAGGCCGCACTCGAGGAGCTGCCGCATGTCGAGAGCGTGTTCGCCATGGTCGGCGGGCATCTGGGGGGTGGCGTGGTCAACGAGCGCCCGGGGACGTCCAATCTCACGGTGCAGCTCACCCCGGCCGGACAGCGTGAAATGACCGCCGGGCAATGGGTGGCCGAGGCACAGGCGGCGATGGACGAACTGGACCTGCCCGGGGCGCGGATTACCGTGCGCCCGCCGCGTATCGACGGGTTGCAGTTCAGCGTGACTGGCGACGACCTGTCGATCGGCGTGGTGGGGGCGGATCTGACCGAGATGCGCACCATCGCCCGCGAGATCGCGGGGCGCCTGGAGGGCATCCGGGGCCTTGAGGGCGTCGAAGTCGGGCGCGAGGACCAGAGCCCGATTCTGCGCGTACACGTGGATCGCGAGCGCGCGGCCGCGCTGGGCCTGCAGGTGGGAACGGTCGGTCAGGCGATCCGCGATGCGGTGGAGGGTGCGGTACCGACCCAGTATGTACGCGATGACCGCGAATACGACTTGCGCGTCCGCCTGCCGCGCGAGGATGTACAGGACACGGCCACACTGGGACGGATGATCCTGTTCCGTGATAACGGCGATCCCGTACGGCTCGCCGACGTGGCCGAGTTCGGGATCGGCGAGGGGCCCGCTCATATCGAGCGCGAGAACCAGAGCCGGGTGGTGCGGGTGAACGGCGATATCAATACCGAGGTCAGCGACGTCGGTTCGGTGATGGCCGAGGTCGAACAGCGTCTGGCCGAGGTGGAGGTACCCGAGCACTACAGCCTGCTGATCGGGGGCGAGTGGGAGACCATCCAGGAGACGCAGCGCGAGATGGCCACCGTCGTGGCGCTGGCGATCTTCCTGGTCCTGGTGGTGCTGGCGGTTCAATACGAGCGCCTGGCCAATCCGCTGGTGATCGTGGCGGCGGCCCCGCTGTCGCTGATTGGAGTGGTCGCGATCCTGTGGGCCACGAACACGCCGGTCTCCGCGCCGGTGATGATCGGCGCGATCCTGCTGATCGGGGTGGTGGTGAACAACGCGATCCTGCTCGTCGAGTACATCGAACAGGGCCGTCGACGACGCGGCCTGAGCCCGGCGCGCGCGGTGGTGGAGGCGGGTGCACTGCGCCTGCGTCCGATCCTGATGACCACCCTGACCACAGTGCTCGGCATGTCGCCGCTGGCCATCGGCCTCGGTGAGGGTGCGGAGATCATGCGCCCGCTGGCGCTGACCGTGGTCGGCGGCCTGATCGCCGGGATGATCCTGACGCTGCTGGTGGTGCCCTGCCTGTACCTTGTGGTGAACCGCGCCGCGGAGCGCGTAAAGGGAACGCTGACAACCCGGTCACGTGAGCCCTCGGATATGGGGGCGATCAGTTAGGATGCCCGGCATCCGGAACATCACGAACGACGAGGAGAACGGGATGAGACGCGTAATCGGAAGTGGCGCAGTGCTGTTGGCGATGCTGGCGGGAGGGGTACCCGCGCAGGCCGACGAACTGCATACGGTCGAGCAGCTGAGTCAGGCGCCGGCGGAGCTCGAGGGCGAAGAAGTGCGCCTGGAGGGCATCGTCGGGCGGGTGAACGAGGACATCATGGGCCGCAACTTCATCCACTTCGTGGACGGCACGGGAAGCGAGGGTGATTACATCACCATCACCTCCACCGAGCTGCCCGAGGTGGGCGACCGCGTTTCGGTCACCGGAACGCTGATCCTGGATCGTGACTTCGGGGCCGGCTACACCTATCCCGTGATCATCGAAGGCGCCTCGTTTTCCGAGGAATAGCCGCATGCCGTGACGGTGCATGTTGGAGGACTCCGACATGCACCCTGGCCGCACAAGGGAGTGCGGCTTTCAGACGTCCCATGGAGGGGGGCGATGTCCATCAAGAACCTGCTGTTACGTTTCGTACTGCTCTATTTCTCGCTGACGATCGTCGCGATGTTCGCAATCGCCCATTTCCATCTCGAGCAGTTCGGTACAACGATCGGAATGGGGATTCTGGGCCTGGCGGTGGCGTGGCCCTGCGAGGCCTTCGGACGCAGGAACGGCCGCTATCTGTCGCGCGCCGAGAAGTGGCGGGTGATTGCCGTCATGGTCGCTGTGCTCCTCGGTACGCAGCTTTCCCTGGCCTTCCTGGTGCTGTGGGCCGACGGCACAGTACTGGACAGTTTCATGCTCGCGGTCCTGGGCGTTGTCGCGTTGTTATATGCCGGCTTTGTGGTGGCGATGGTCAATCTCACCGGACGCCAACTGCGCAAGCGCGGTTTGGTCGGGGGAGAAACCGCGGGATAGCCCTACGGCCGGTCAGTCGCACAGGTGGCGCTTGAGCCACTCGAGGCGCTCCTCTGGCCAGTCCGCGGCCGTGACCGCATGCCAGGCGTCGATGTAGTGCTCGGTGGCGTAGACATGGCCGTAGCCGCGCGGGGCAGCATCGCCGATGGTAACGTCCACCGCCAGTTGCAGCATGGTGACCACCGGGTACCACGTCAGGTCTGCTGACACGTCCGGGCCGCGCGGGTGCTGCATCCACTCGGGCTTGCGGTACAGCGCCTGGGGCTCGAAGAAGGTGACCGGGTCACTGGCGTACTGCAGGTAGACGATGCGCATCGGGCCCCATTCGGCGCCGGGGATATCCAGGTGGTTCTCCTGGTTGGTGAAGCGCACCACCGAGCTGTCGCGAAAGCGCGGCAGCCAGGCCGGGGAGTCCGGCTGGCGCTGGCGCGTGATGTCGCGCCAGGTCTCGCTACGAAACGGCGGGCCGGCCCACAGCGCGCCGGAGAACGGATCGCCGATCACGTCGTACAGATCCGCGGCGCGCTCGGAGTTCAGCGCGCCCAGACTCAGGCCGTAGAGGTACAGCTCCGGGCGGGCGTCCGCCGGCAGCTGCTTCCAGTAGCCGTAGATCTCCGCGAACACCGCCTGGGCCGTCTCGTGGCCGTACTGCGACTCGGCCATCAGCGACAGCCAGCTGGGCAGGTAGGAGTACTGCACGGCCACGGTTGCGACATCGCCGCCGTGCAAATACTCGACCGGCTGGATCGCGCGGTTGTCCACCCAGCCGCGCCCGGTGGGGGTGGCCAGCACCAGCACCGAACGGTCGAAGGCATTGACCCGCAGCATCTCCTGCAGGGCCAGCCGCGCGCGTTCCTCGATGGTCTCGGCGGCATTCAGGCCTACGTAGACGCGAATCGGGTCCAGGGCCTCGCCCGCGGCGAAATCGCGGATCGTGCCGGCATCCGGTGCCTGTCCGACGAAGCGCTGTCCCTGGCGCCCGAGCCCTTGCTCCCAGCTGACCAGCGAGGCCGGGCTGCCCGTACGGAACGTCGCCGTCGGTTGTTCGACCCCCGGGTATTCGCGCACGTCGAACTGCTGGAAGCTGCGGTCCGCGGTGCGCAGGCCGTATTCCAGAATCACCCCGTCAATGACCGCCCAGAACACCCCGGCGGCGACCAGCACACCGATCACGTTCGACAGCCGGCGCGGGATGAAACGGCGCAGATGGCGGGCGAGAAAGCGCACCAGCAGCTGAAACAGCCGTCCGACCGCCAGGGTGGCGGCAAACACCGCCGCCGCGATCAGCCCGAGTCGGATCGGGAAGCCGCCGTCTACCGGCTCCTGCTCCATCAGGGCGCGGATGCTGTTCTGCCACTCGGTGGCCTGCCACAGGAAGATCAGCACGATCAGCACGGCGCCGCCCCCGGCGATGACCACCAGGGTGTTGTGCGTGCGCTCGCCGAATTCCGGCAGCTCCAGATAGGACCAAAGCCAGTGGAAGAACACGCCCAGCCCGTAGCCGGCCGCCAGTGACAGTCCGGACAGGATGCCCTGTACGTCGTCGGTACGCGGGATCAGGCTGGGGGTCAGCGACGCGGCAAAGAACAGCGTGGCCAGGATCAGCCCCGGAATCGACAGGGTCCCGAGGATACGGGTGGCCCAGCCGGGCCAGATGAAGCGCCGCAGGCGGGTTTGCAGGCGGGCGACGATGGACATCGCGTGAGCACTTCCTTGATGAACAGAAGGGCTTATCCTGTTCGCCCGCTCGGGCGGGTTCAAGTCTCCACCGTGAGCGCCGGCCCGCTTTGGAACCTACTGGGCGTTGTCGCCCGGGCTGCCAGCGTCGGCGTGGCGAAAGCGGAAGCAGCCCTCGACCATGCGCAGGGCCACGCCGAACAGCGCGACCTGCAGCAGGAGCCCGCCGGTGGCGGCGCCCAGTGCGAGGCCGGTGGCCAGCCCCAGGGCCATCAGCAGCATCAGCAGGGTGGCGGCGAGGCGGCTGCGCAGCCAGCCGCCGACCAGCGCCAGCAATGCCACGAGTGTGCCTTCGAGCATCGTGGGCATGTGCTGCACCAGCACGCCCAGCATCACCACGATGACCCCGGCGAAGACCAGGACCCAGCCGGCCACCCGCGCCAGGCGGCGGGCCTGCTCGGTGTCATGGATGGATTGCAGCAGCAGGAGCAGGTCGGCGCCGGCCCCGGCCCAGTGGCGCGATCGCGATTCGTTCATGTGACCACGGTACTACAGCGCCATGACGCCCGGGTGACAGGATTGGCGCGCGGTTATCGCCGGGTCAGTATGGACTCGAGATCGAAGGCCTCGGTCGCGGTTGCCCCGGACTCGGCCTGTTGCACCGAGCCATGGTCCGACCAGTGCAGCAGGCTGAGGTGGCCCGAGCGATCTTCCACCAGGGCCGTGCAGTGCTCGACCCAGTCACCGTCGTTGCAGTAGAGGATGTCGCCGAACGCCTGGACGTTCGGCTTGTGGATATGGCCGCAGATGCAGCCATCGAAGCCGCCCTTGCGCGCGGCGGTGACGGCGGCATGCTCGAAACGCTGGATGTATTCCCGCGCCGCCCCGCTCACGCGGGTCTTGAGCCAGGCCGACAGGGACCAGTACGGATGCCCGAGGCGGCGTCGGATGGTGTTCAGGTAGCGGCTGCCGCGCAGCAGCAGGTTGTAGCCAAGATCGCCCAGGGCGTGCACCAGGCGGCTGTGGCGTACGAGCCCGTCGAACTCGTCGCCATGCGTTACGCGGAAGCGCCGGCCATCGGCGGTCCAGTGCACCAGTTCGCGTTCGATGCGCACGCCGCGGATCTCCGAACCGACAAAGCCGCGCACCAGTTCGTCGTGGTTGCCGGGGATGTAGATGACCTCGACTCCGTGCAGGGCGAGCGACAGGACCTGCTCGACCACCGCCGCCTGGGTCGCGTCCCAGAAGATGCGCCGGCGCATGGCCCAGATGTCGAATACATCGCCGACCAGTACCAGGCGATCGCAATTGACTTGGCGCAGCAGGTCCAGCAGGTAGTCCGCGCGGCACTCCCGGGTGCCCAGGTGCAGGTCGGACAGGAACAGGCTGCGGCAATCCAGGGTGGCCATCGCGGGCTCCCGCTCGGGGTTTTGCCGAGCATCGCGCATCCGGATGACGTCGCCATGGCGCTGCAGTGACGATTGCGTGATCCGCGGGTGTTAGCCTAGGGCCAGAGGACCAGCAGCCAGATCAGGGTGGCGTTGGCAAAGCCCAGCAGCACGGCGGCCGATCCCATGTCCAAGGGAGACGCTGATTGAATCGCACGTCCGCGTTGGTGCCCCCTGTTTCCCGAGACAAGGCGTGTCGTGCAGCGGGTAGTGGTTCTACCCGCAAGCGGCGCAACGCAGGATC
>NZ_KB905911.1:0-108479 GCF_000381105.1 Thioalkalivibrio sp. ALE12
CAACTCCAGCTTGCCCACGCGCGTGATCAGGGTGCGCGGGTAGTACCCGGCCCGGTAACCCAGGCGGCCCTCGGTGCGCTCGCCCGGCGCCGCCTGGAGCTGGTCGCTCATCTCGGCCTCCAGGACCTGCTGGACCGCCTCGCGCACCAGCGTGCGCATCAGTTCCTCGTCTGTCCCCAAAAGCGCTCGCAGTGACGTGCGATCCGCAGTAGCCTGGCTCTTGTGAGTGGTCATGGTCTCGCCCTCCTTGAGGGGTTCAGGTGGTCGCTAACCAACCCGAATACCATGGCCGCTCACCTCCTGCCAGCTTCTGCACACAACTCAGCACACTACTGGGCTGTTGCCGATTTCGTCGTTGTTCTGGGTGGTCCTCGGTGGTGGTGCGGGATGCGGTGGGTTTCGCTCATCGGTGGAGATCCCGGCTCTTCGGGTTACTGGGCGCGGGTCTACGAGAAGCGCTCCGGGATCTCAGGCCGATTGCTTCGTCGCTCTGCTCCTCGCAATGACGGGTTTCTTTTGGCAGGGGTTTCGCGGGCAAGCCCGCTCCCACGAAGGGCGTTGCCAGAAGGGGGCGCCCGCGGGGAGGGTGGTGTTTCGGTGCCGGCCAGGCGTTGGCAGGGGCTTCGCCTGCAAGCAGGCTCCTACGGAGAATGCGAATCAGAGGCCGAGGATGGCGACGGCGGTGGCGAAGTAGATGGTGATGCCGACGACGTCGACGACGGAGGTGATCAGCGGGGCGCTGGCGACGGCCGGGTCGACGCCGAAGCGGGTGAGGGTGAAGGGAAGTAGCAGGCCGAACATGGAGCCGAACAGGACGACCAGGAACATGCCCAGCGCGATGGCGTTGGCGACCTCGAGGCTGCCGAGCCAGTTGCCGGAGAGCCAGATGGCGCCGGCGAGGGTGGCACCCAGGGCGGAGGAGACGAGGATTTCCTTGCCGCCCAGGCGCCACCAGTCCTGGAGCTTGATGTCGTTGGTGGCGAGTGAGCGCACCACGAGCGTGGAGGCCTGGGCGCCGGCGTTGCCCCCGGTGGCGATTACCATGGGCAGGAAGAAGATCAGCGCGACGACGGTTTCGATGGCGGCCTCGAAGTGGGCGATGGCCATGCCGGAGAGGATGTTCACGGCAACGAGGATCACCAGCCAGCCGATGCGCTTGCGGTAGAGGAGCTGCATGCTGGCGTCGCGCAGGGAGAGCACGACGTCGCCGACCGCGGCCATGCGGTGGAAGTCCTCGGTGGTTTCCGCGCGCAGCACGTCCATTACGTCGTCGACGGTGATGATGCCGAGCAGGTGGCCGTCGTCGTCCACGACCGGGAGCACGTCCAGGTCGTAGTGCGAGATGCGGTGGGCGGCCTCTTCGCGGTCTTCCTCGGCCGCGATGCTGACGACGTCCGTGTGCATGCGTTCGCGCACGCTGGTGGAGGGACGCGACAGCAGCAGTTCTTTCAGGCGCACCCAGCCGAGCAGTTCGCCGTTGGGTGTGATCACGAAGATGGTGTTGACGGTCTCGGCCAGATCGCTGTGTTCCCGCAGGTGATCCATGGCCTCGGCCACGGACCAGTCCGGCTGGACGGTGGCGAATTCGGGCGTCATCAGACGCCCGGCGCTCTCCTCCGGGTAGCCGAGCAGGGTCTCCAGGGCCTCCTGGTCGTCGTCTGGCAGGGTCTCCAGGAGGGATTCGGCCTGGTCGTCCTCCAGGCCGTCGATGACGGAGACCGCGTCGTCGTAGGACAGCGCGGCGACCAGGCGGCTGGCGTGCTCGTCGTCCAGTGCCTGGAACACCCGGGACTGGTGGTCCGGTTCCAGGTGGGCGTAGATATCCGCCGTGCACTCGATGTCGAGGCGCTGGAAGAAGGTCTCCATCTGCTCGGCCGGCAGGGCCTCCAGCGCGTCGGAGAGGTCCGGCGCGGCGTAGGAGCCGCAGATCGCCTGCAGGACGTCCGCCTCCGGTTCGTCCAGGGCGTCGGCGATCACCTGCGGCAGGGTCTCGAGATCGGGTTCGGTGGCGCTCATGCGCGAGGTCTCTTACGGAGTCGCCAGGCCGAGCAGGGCTACGGCCAGCGAGAAGTAGATCAGGATACCGCCGATGTCGGCGAGCGAGGTGACCAGCGGGACGCTGGCCGTGGCCGGATCGAGGCGGAGCTTGTTCAGGACCACCGGCAGGAGCATGCCGAGGATGCTGGCCACGGTGACGATGACGGTCATGGCCAGGGCGACCAGCAGTGCGATCTCCGGACCGCCGCGCCACAGGCCGACCAGCGAGACCGCCACGCCCATGCTGACGCCCAGGGTCACGGAGACGCCCATCTCCTTGGCCCACAGCTTGAGCCAGTCGCGGGCGGTGACCTCGCCGGTGGCCATGGCACGCACCATCAGCGTGGAGCTTTGCGCGCCGGCGTTACCACCGGAGGCGATCAGCAGCGGGAGGAAGAACACGAGTACCACCACCGCTTCGATGATCTCTTCGTACTGGGAGATCATCATGGCGCCGATGGTATTGAAGGCCACCAGGCCCAGCAGCCAGCCGATCCGCTTGCGATAGAGCAGGAACGGGCTGGCCTCCTGCGGCGACAGGGGCAGGGTGCCCACCGAACCCAGCTTGTGGAAGTCCTCGGTGGATTCGGCCTCGATCAGGTCCATCACGTCGTCCACCGTGACCACGCCCAGCAGCTCGCCGGTCTCGCCCACTACCGGGAGGGTCTCCAGGTCGTAGTGCTGGATGCGGCGGGCGGCCTCCACCGCGTCCTCGGACACGGCGATGGTGATCGGCTCGCCCTCGCCCAGCAGGTCGCGCACCGGGCTGTCGGCACCGGCGCGCAGGAAGTGGCGGATGGGCACGGCGGCCAGGAGGACGCGGTCCTGGTCGACCACGAAGATCACGTTGTTGGAGTGCTCGTCGGCGTTGCGGCGGATGAAGGCCAGGGCGCGCTTGAGGGTCCAGTCGGGGTCCACCGCGACCACGTCCGGCGACATCACGCGGCCGACCGAGTCTTCCGGGTAGTTGAGCTGCTTGAGCGCCCGGCGGATGGCGCGGAACGGCAGCAGGCGCAGGTAGCCGCGCAGGGTGTCCGGGTCCAGGGTCTGCAGCAGGGCGGTGAGGTCGTCCGCCTCCATCTCGGAGAGGATGAAGCGGGCATCCTCGCGCGGGGAGGCCTCCAGCAGGCGGATCTGGTGCGCGGTGTCGAGGTAGGCGAAGACATCCGCCTTGCGCCCGGGCGGGAGCAGGTTGAACACGGCGCAGAGGTCGTCATCGCCCAGCTCCATCAGCGCGTGGGCGATATCCTGCACGCGCATGTAGTCGAGCAGTTCGTGGAGCCCGTCGCGGTCGTCCAGACGCAACAACTCCTTCAGCTCGATGATGGACTGTTCGAGGTGAAGCTCCATGCCCTTCTCCCGGCGGCATCGGGGCGCTCGGACTGGACTGTGCTCGGGCACAGACCGGCGAGGCGCCGCACGGATGCGGTGGATGGTCCAGGTTCGGGTCGGGCTGGGCCCGGCCGCTCCCGGCTCTTTGATCAAAGAGGCCTGACGGAAGCGACCGGTCGGGGAACGGGCGCTTGCCGCTAGGCGCGGATAGATCGACTTCGTGATCGACGTTTCAAGGCGTGTTCCCGCGTGTGGAGATGCTGCTTATTCTAACGGATGACGGGCCTCAATCAACCGCTTGTGCGGGGTTTTGAAACATTCATCTACTCTTCATGGTCTGCAGGGGGGCAGAGGGTGCGGGGTGTTCAATGAGGATTGTTCGCCTGCGAGCAGGCTCCTACGGGGGGCTTCCCCTGCCGGGTAGGAGCCTGCTCGCAGGCGAAGATTCGTGTGATTGAGAAGGTGTGCGATGGAGCAACAAGGCTCGGTAGAAGGCGCGGTGCTGTCGCTGATCAATGTGGCGTTTGCCTACCCCGGCGAGGGGGAGGTACTGCACGGGGTGGATTTCGCGCTTCGCACCGGGGAGCGGGTGGCGATCGTCGGCGAAAGCGGCAGCGGCAAGTCCACCCTGCTGCATCTCGCGGCCGGGCTGGAGGCTGCGGCGCGCGGCCAGGTGCACCTTACGGGGCAGGCGCTGGCGGGGCTGGACGAGGCGGCGCGCACGCGCCTGCGGCGGGGCCGCGTGGGGATCGTGTTCCAGTCGTTTCACCTGATTCCGACGCTGACCGTGCTGGAGAATGTGATGCTGCCACTGGAGCTGGCGACAGACTTGCCTGCCGGCGAACGCCGCGAGCGCGCCGCGGCGCAGCTGGAGGCGGTGGGGCTGGGCGACAAGGGCGCGCGGTATCCGGAGGCCCTGTCCGGGGGCGAGCAGCAACGCGTCGCGATCGCGCGGGCGCTGGTGCACGAACCCGCGCTGATCCTGGCGGACGAGCCCACCGGCAACCTCGACTCGCGGACCGGCGAGACGGTGTTTGCCCTGTTGCTGGAGCAGGCTCGGGCCACTGGTTGTTCGTTGCTGCTGGTGACCCACAGTCATGAACTGGCGGGTCGGCTGGACCGGGTCCTGACCATGCGCGACGGGCTTCTGCAGTCGGCCGGTTCCACGGAAGCCGCTCCCGCATGAGCCTTCTGGTCTTGCGAGCCTGGCTGCGCGACTGGCGCCGGCGGCCGTTGCAGCGGTTGCTGACGCTGGTGGGGGTGATCATTGGCGTGGCCGTGGTGCTCGCGGTGGACCTGGCGAACCAGTCGGCCCAGCGGGCGTTTGACCGCTCCATGGATGAGGTCGCAGGCGCTGCGACGCACCAGGTCCTGGGGCCGGCCAGCGGGTTCGACGAGGCCTTGTACCGCGAGCTGCGTATGGCCGGATGGCGTGATACCGCTCCGATCGTGGAGGGGCCGGCCCGTCTGCCGGACGGCAGCACGATCTATGTGCTGGGTGTCGATCCGCTGGCCGAGGGGCCGTTTCGCGGCGCGGCTTCCGATATCGGCGATGCCCCGGTGCAGCGCCTGGTGACCGAGCCGGGGACGATTCTGCCGCCGGCGGGGTGGTTCCGCGATTCGGGCCGGGCTCACGAGTCGCGTGTGACGCTGGAGGTGGCGGGGGGTGCGCGCGAGGTGACGGTCATTGATCGCGCGGCCGAGCGTGACCAGGCGGACACCGCGACCGATGAGGGTGGTGGCTCGCTATGGGTGACGGATATCGCCACGGCGCAGGGTCTGCTCGACCGGCTGGGGCGGCTGGATCGGATCGATGTACGGCTGACGGATGCCGAGGTCGATGTGCTGGCCAAGGCTCTGCCCGCCGAACTGGAGCTGGTGCCGGTGGAGAGCCGGGGGCAGGCCGCGCGCGAGCTGGCGCAGGCATTTCGCACCAACCTGACGGCGATGAGCCTGCTGGCGCTGCTGATCGCGGCGTTCTTGATCTACAACACGCAGACCTTTGCCGTGCTCCGGCGCCGCGAGGTGATCGCGAGTCTGCGCCTGGTCGGTGTGGGCCGGCGGGCGATCTTTGGGGTGGTGTTGCTGGAGGCGTTGCTGGTCGGCGTGATCGGGACGCTGCTGGGCGCGGTACTGGGCATTGCGCTGGCGCAGGTGCTGGTGGCGCAGGTGGCGCAGACCGTCACGGATCACTTCTTCGCGGTGGCGGTTACCGGGGTCACGCCGCGCCCGCTGGCCCTGGGGGCGGTATTCCTGCTGGGAGTGGGGCTCTCGCTGTTGGCGGCGCTGGCGCCTGCCTGGGAGGCAGCGCGCGCGGCCGGTGCGGGCACCACGGGGCGCGGGGGGCTGGAGCGCCGTGCCCGTCGCTGGGCGGCATGGCTGGCTGTGCTGTCCGTGGCGCTGTTGCTCGCGGGGGGTGGCTTGATCGTCACCGGCGCGGGGGCGCTGGTGGGCGGCTTCGTGGCGTTGTTCCTGTTGATTGCCGGATTGGTGTTGCTGCTGCCCTGGGTACTGGTGTGGACGCTGCGCGGGCTGGCGGCGCTGGTTCGCGGGGTGACCCTGCCGCGCATTGCGGTGCGCAGCCTGGAGCGCAGCCTGTCGCGCAGCGCGCCTGCTACGTCGGCGCTGACCCTGGCGCTGGCGGCAGCGATCGGCGTGGCGGTGATGGTCGGCAGCTTTCGCGGCAGCGTGGAGCAGTGGCTGGGCCAGGCGCTGACGTCGGATCTTTACGTGGTGCCCGCGGCGCCGGCTTCGGCGCGCGGTGGTGCGCGTCTGCCCGAGGACTGGATGGCCGACCTGGTGGCGCGCTCGGGGGCCGTGTCGGTCAGTACCGGGTCCAGTCAGGAGGTCGTCAGCGAGCGCGGCCTGGTCAATCTCTATGTGGTGCGACCGCATGCCAACTGGCTGGATTATCTGCCGCTTTTGGAGAGCACGGTGGCGCGTGAAGCGCTGGGTGAGCGGCTCGCGACGGAGGATGCGGTGCTGGTGACCGAGCCGTTTGCGGCGCACCACGACGTTCGGCCGGGGGATCGGCTGTCGCTGGCGGTGCCCGGCGGCCAGCGCCCCTTCGAAGTCCTCGGGATCTACCGTGATTACGGCAATCCGAGCGGTACTGTGCTGATGACCCAGGCGGCCTTTGTCCGGGCGGGCATGCCACCCGACGGAGTGGGGTCGTTCGGGCTGCGGCTGCCGGCGGGAGTGGATGTGGAAGCGGTCGTGGAACGGCTGGAGGACTGGCTGGCAGAGCAGGACCGCGCGGCGCTGGTGACGCGCCCGGGCGATATCGAGCAGGAGTCGATGGCGATCTTCGACCGGACGTTTGCCATTACCCATTTGCTGCGGGTGATCACGCTGGTGGTGGCCTTCATCGCGATCCTGGGCGCGCTCATGGCATTGCAGATGGAGCGGGCGCGCGAGTTCGCCACGCTGCGCAGCCTCGGGCTGTTGCCCGGGGGCGTGCGTAGTCTGGTCGTGCTGCAGGGCGGGGTACTCGGCACGTTTGCCGCGCTGGCGGCGATCCCGCTGGGGCTGGGCATGGGCTGGCTGCTGATCGAGGTGATCAACCGCGAGGCCTTCGGCTGGGGGATGGACCTGCGTCTGCCCTGGGACGAGGTGGTCGAGACCGTGCTGCTGGGCATCGGAGCGGCATTGCTGGCCTCGGCCATCCCGGCGTGGCGAATGGCGCGCATGCGGCTGGTGCCGGCCCTTAGAGAGGTGCCGTGATGGACTGGATGAGGCGTTGGTTGGGACATGTGGGAGCGGGCTTGCCCGCGAATGGGGTTTGGCAGGGTCCAGCGCGGGCAGGGGCTTCGCCTGCAAGCAGGCTCCCACTGGGGCTGCGCCTGCGCCTGCGGGTGGTTATGGTGCTGATGATGGTGGGGGTGTTGGGCGCCTGCGGGGGTGTGGATCCGCCCGAGACCGATGATCCGGGGGTGACCGGATTGCGGGTGGGCGAGGCCCTGGGCGGGGAGGAGACGGACGGGTTCCGGCGTGCGGATGCGCCGCGGGTGTTCGAGTTTCCGCGTGATCACGGGCCGCACCCGGGGTTTCGCAACGAGTGGTGGTATGTGACCGGCAATCTCGACGGGCCGGAGGGCGAGCGGCTGGGCTTTCACATCACCTTCTTCCGCGTCGGGCTGGCGCCGGAGCTGGCGGGGGATGCGCGCTGGCACGACTCGGCCTGGGCCAGCCCGGATATCTGGATGGCGCATACGGCGGTGATCGACCGCGAGGCCGGGCACCATGCCTCCGAGGAGCGCTTCGTGCGCGACGGGGCGGGGCTGGCGGGGGCCACGGAGCCGGTCGGCCGCGTGTGGGCCGAGGACTGGCAGCTCGCGGATATGGACCAGGACCGCTGGACGCTCGACTTCAGCGTGGATGACTACCGGCTGGCGCTGGAACTGGAGCCCCTGCGTGGCCCGGTGCTCCAGGGCGAGGCGGGGCTCAGCCAGAAGGGCCCGGAGCCGGGCAATGCCTCCTACTACTACTCCATGCCCCGTATCGCGGTGCGCGGGGAGGTCGAGCGCGCGGAGCTCGGGCGCCTGGCGGTGACCGGTCAGGCCTGGATGGACCGCGAGTGGAGCACCAGTGCGCTGTCCGAGGATCAGGTGGGCTGGGACTGGTTCGCGTTGCAGTTCGACGACGGGCTGGACGTCATGTACTACCAGCTGCGCAAGGAGGGAGGCGAGCCGCATCCGCTGTCCAAGGGCCGCTGGATGCCGGCGGACGCCGAAGATCGGCTTCTGGAGCCCGATCAGGTCGAACTGGAGCCCCGGCGCTGGGCCACACAGCCCTCCGGCAATCGCTATCCGGTGGAGTGGGCCATGCGCATCGCGCCGCCGGACGGCTCGGCGTCACGCGAATTCACCGTGCGCGCCATCCGCGACGAACAGGAGATGGATACCGTGATCCGCTACTGGGAGGGCGCCGTGGATATCCTCGATCCGGACGGAGAGGCGATCGGGCGAGGCTTTGTGGAGCTGACGGGGTACGAGGACGATTAGGGCGTTTTCACCACAGAGGGCACAGAGGACACAGGGAAAAAGGCAGGTCAAAAGCGATTAACAGGAAGATTTGAAGGTAGGAAGGGTTGCTGTGGGGTCCCCGGGTTAACCCTGCGCGCCGGGGCTGATCGTGACCTGGATACAGCGCTACCGGCACCCAAAAAACCTTCCGGTCTTCCAATCTTCCTGTGAATGCTTTTCGCTTTTGATCTGGCTGTTCTCCGTGTTCTCTGTGCCCTCTGTGGTGCAACAGGGCTGCCTGCAGGAGAGGGGTGGCGCGAGGCCACCCCGGGGGTCACCAGTCCATCGCCTCGTGCGGGATGTCGAGGTCGAAGTCGTCCTGAAGATGGGCGCGCAGGGCGCGTTCTTCCATCAGGCGTTCCAGGGTGCGGCGGGCGGCGTGACGCGCCGGGCCGCGGTCGTTCACGAGCTGAGTGTCGAACAGGCTGGCGATCTCGTCGGCGCCATCGGCCGCATCATCGATCGTCGGGTCCATTGTCGGGTCTCCTGACAAGCCGGCCGGGCCACCCCGGACTGCGGTATCAGAAAAGCCTTATATATCGTTTAGGCCGGCCCGCAAGCAGAAAATTCTTATTGTTCCTCGTTTTCCCTTATGGAGTACGCGATCCGAACTCGAGCGGGCGCTGCTGGTCCATGGTGCACGAGTGGCGGCGTTTCCCGTCGCCGCCGAACAGTTGCGAGGGCAGGCCATGCTGATCCGCACCCGACGTCGTTCCGAGTGTTCCCGTAGCGAGATTACGCCGCCGGAGATCTACGCGCGGCGGCGCGATTTCCTGCGAACGGGGATCGGGCTGGGCGCTGGTCTGGCGCTCGGTGGGCTGGGCGCGGCGCTGCCGGCCTCCGCCGCCCTGCGGGGGTATCCGCTGGAATTCGAACCCAGCGATTTCTCGACCGACGAGTCGAAGACCTCGTACGACGAGATCACCAGTTACAACAACTTCTTCGAGATGGGCCCGGGGAAGGGGGATCCGAAGACCTACGCCGATCAGCTGAAGACCGATCCCTGGACGATCACCGTGGACGGGCTGTGCGACAACCCGGGTGAGTACGCGGTGGAGGACTTCATCAGCCCCTGGTCGCTGGAGGAGCGCATCTATCGCATGCGCTGTGTGGAAGGCTGGTCGATGGTGATCCCCTGGATCGGCTTCGAGTTGAACCGCATCATCGAGCAGGCGCAGCCGCGCGGGGGTGCGCGCTACGTGGCGTTCGAGAGTATTCACGACCCCGAAAACCTGCGGGGGCAGCGGCCCCGGCGCCGGGCCAGTTCCGGTGGGCTGCAGTGGCCCTATACCGAGGGCCTGCGCCTGGACGAGGCGATGCACCCGCTGACCATCCTCGCTGTGGGTCTGTACGACGAGGTGCTGCCCAACCAGAACGGGGCGCCGATCCGGCTGGTGGTACCGTGGAAGTACGGCTTCAAGAGCATCAAGTCCATTCAGCACATCCGCTTCGTCGAGGACCAGCCACCGACCCTGTGGAACCAGGCGCAGCCTGACGAGTACGGCTTTTACAGCAACGTGAATCCGGACGTGGATCATCCGCGCTGGTCGCAGCGCACCGAGCGCCGCATCGGCGAGTTCCGGCGCCGGCGCACGGAGATGTTCAACGGTTACGGGGACGAGGTGGCGTCGCTGTACGAGGGCATGGACCTGCGCGAGCACTTCTGACGGGATGGGGGCATGACCGCCACAACCCGTCGAGCCCGGTCCCGTCCGCCCACCGGTGTGTGGTGGGCCGTCCTGTTGGTGGCGCTTCTGCCGGCCATGTGGATCGGCTTGCGTACGCTTGGCTGGTTCGGCGGGTTGGGTGTGAACCCGATCGAGAAGCTGCTGGAGCTATCCGGCACGCACGCGATGATCGCGCTGCTGGTGGCGTTGGCGGTGACCCCGTTGCGGCAGATGACCGGGCTGGCGTGGCTCACCCGGTTGCGGCGGATGCTGGGGCTGGTCGCGTTCGGTTACGTGACCGCGCACGCCCTGATCTGGCTGGGGGTGGACCTGTTCTTCGACTGGGAACTGGTGCTCTACGACCTGACCGAGCGCCCGTTCGTGATGGTCGGTTTCGCCGCCTGGGTGATCCTGCTGGCGCTGGCGGTCACCTCCACCGATGGTGCCCAGCGCTGGCTGAAGAAGGGGTGGGTCTGGCTGCACCGCGGTGTGTACGTGGCCGGCGTACTGGCTATCCTGCATTTCCTGTGGCTCGCGCGGGCCGACTATGCCGAGGTCGCGCTGTACGCGGCCATCCTGGCCTTCCTGCTCGGCTGGCGCGTCGTCTACCGCTGGCAGACCCGCCGGCGCCTCCATGCCCGCCGCCGCGCGCCCGCCTGAAGGTTCAGGTCAAGGGCGTTTCACAGGAAGATGGGAAGACAGGGAGGTTTTGATTGTGGGGGCCGAGATTTCGCCCACCGCGCGATGCTAGCCGCCGCGCCGGGGATGCCACCTCACCAATAACCCTTCCTAACTTCCCATCTTCCTGTTAACGCTTTTCGCCCTTACGACGTGCGCTGGTCGGCGTTAAGGGTGATGAGGAATTCGAGCAGGGCCTTCTGGGCGTGGAGGCGGTTTTCGGCCTCGTCCCAGACGACGCTTTGTGGGCCTTCCAGGACGTCGGTGGAGACCTCTTCCTCGCGGTGCGCCGGCAGGCAGTGCATGAACAGGGCGTCGTCGTTGGCGAGCTGCATCAGGTCGGCATCGACGAAAAAGCCGGAGAAGGCCCGGCGCCGGGCGCTCTTTTCCTGTTCCTGCCCCATGCTGGCCCAGACGTCGGTGACGACCAGATCCGCACCCTCGGCGGCGGCGCGGGCATCGCGGGTCAGCTCGAAGTGTTCGCGCGTGGTATCGACCACACTGGGCTCCGGGTCGTAGCCCTCGGGGCAGGCGGCCACCAGCTGGAAGCCCAGCAGGCGCGCGGCGTACATGTAGCTGTGGCACATGTTGTTGCCGTCGCCGATCCAGGCGACGCGCTTGCCGCGGATGTCGCCGCGATGCTCGAAGTAGGTCTGCAGGTCGGCCAGCAGCTGGGCCGGATGCTCGAGATCGGTCAGGCCGTTGATCACCGGCACCGTGGCGTGCTTGGCGAACAGCTCGATCTTTTCGTGTTCGTAGGTGCGGATCATCACGCAGTCGACCATGCGCGAGAGCACGCGGGCGGTGTCCTCGATCGGCTCGCCGCGCCCCAGCTGGGTGTCGCGCGGGGACAGGAACAGGGCGTTGCCGCCCAGCTGCTGCATGCCCACTTCGAACGACACGCGGGTGCGGGTGGAGGACTTCTCGAAGATCATGCCGAGCGTCTTGCCGCGCAGCAGGTCATCGTGGTGCTCGCCGGCCTTCAGTTGCTGCTTGAGCTCGATGGCGCGCTGCAGCAGGGCCCGGGTTTCGTCGCCGGAGAGATCCAGGAACGAGAGGTAGTGGCGTGGGTTCATGCGGAGACCTCGTTGGCTTGGGGCGACGCCAGGAACGCGTCCACCAGGTCGGCTACGGTTACGGCGATCTGTTCCACCTGGTCGTCGTCGATGATCAGCGGTGGCAATAGGCGAATGACCCGATCCGCGGTCACGTTCAGGATCAGCCCCCGCTCCAGCGCCGCCATGACCAGCTCGCCGGCCGGGCGGTCCAGTTCGACCCCGATCATCAGACCGCGGCCACGCACGGCGACGACGCCCGCATGGTCCGCGAGGCGGTCGCGCAGTCGGTTCAGCAGGAGCTCGCCCTGACGGGACGCCTGTTCGCACAGGGCCTCGTCCTGCATCACATCGAGTACGGCCAGCGCCGCCCGGCACACCAGCGGGTTGCCGCCAAACGTGGTGCCGTGCGTGCCCGGGCTGAAGAGCTCGCGGGCGGCACCGGCCACCAGATTGGCGCCAATGGGGATGCCGTTGCCGAGACCCTTGGCCAGGCTGACCACATCCGGGGTGATGCCCTCGTGCTGGAAGGCGAACCAGTGCCCGGTACGGCCGATGCCGGCCTGGATCTCGTCCAGCATCAGCAGCCAGCCGTGCTGGTCGGCCAGTTCGCGCAGGCGGCGCAGGTAGCCGGGCGGCGGGACATGTATGCCGCCCTCGCCGGTGACCGGCTCCACCAGGATCGCGACGACGTCCGGGTCGGCCGCCAGGGCTTCGACGGCCTCGGCGTCGCCGTGGGGCACATGCACAAAGCCCGATACCAGCGGCTCGAATCCGGCCCGGACCTTCGCGTTGCCGGTGGCGGACAGGGTGGCCATGGTGCGGCCATGGAAGCTGCCCTCCATCACCACGATCTTCGGCTCGGCGATCCCGCGGGCACGGCCATGCAGGCGGGCGAGCTTGATCGCCGCCTCGTTGGCCTCGGCCCCCGAGTTGCAGAAGAAGGCGCGATCCATGCCGGACAGCGCGCACAGGCGCCGCGCCAGCTGTTCCTGCAGCGGGATGCGGTAGAGGTTGGAGGTGTGCACCAGGGTGCTGGCCTGGTCGCAGACGGCCTGGGCGACCTTGGGATGGGCGTGGCCAAGGCCACACACCGCGATCCCCGACAGGGCGTCGAGATAGCGCTTGCCGTCGGTATCCCACAGCCAGGCGCCTTCGCCGCGCTCGAAGGCAACGGGCAGGCGCTTGTAGGTGTTCTGCAGGGCGTCGCTCATGGGGTTCTCCGAAACCAAAGAGCCGGCGGAGGGCCGCCGGCTCGATGAAAGGCGCGGCCGCGTCATGCGGCCAAAGGCGCCTAGTTTAGTCCGCTTGGGACTTTAGTTCATCTGCTGGGCCACAAAGTCCCAGTTCACCACGGCCCAGAAGTTCTCGAGGTACTTCGGGCGGGCGTTGCGGTAGTCGATGTAGTAGGCGTGTTCCCAGACGTCGCAGGTCAGCAGCGGGGTCTTGCCGTCGCGCAGCGGGTTCGCGGCGTTGGAGGTGTTGACGATCTCCACCGAGCCATCACTGTTCTGCACCAGCCAGGTCCAGCCGGAGCCGAAGTTGCCAACGGCGGACTCGTTGAACTTCTCCTTGAAGGCGTCGAAGGAGCCGAAGGCGCTGTTGATGGCATCGGCCAGCTTGCCGGAGGGCTCGCCGCCGGCGTTCGGGGCCATGCAGTTGAAGTAGAAGGTGTGGTTCCAGACCTGGGCGCCGTTGTTGAAGATGCCGCCGGCCGGGGCCTTCTTGATGATGTCTTCCAGCGTGGCGTTTTCGAACTCGGAGCCCGGCAGCAGGCCGTTCAGCTTGGTCACGTAGGTCGCGTGGTGCTTGTCGTGATGGTATTCCAGCGTCTCGGCGGAGATGTGCGGCTCCAGCGCGTTCTTGGCGTAGGGCAGATCGGGCAGTTCGTAGGCCATGAAAGACTCCTTGGACAGTGTCGTGAGAAACTGCTGTGGCAGCGTCCCGAAACGGGCACGCCGCATAACGGGACAACGATAGTCACGTTGCCCGGACGATGCAATTTCCGATGGTACGGGTTGGTTTTGGCCCGGGCCGTATACCCTGATGCTTGACCGACGAAAGAGGCCCATGGCAGCGACCGAGGACACGGCAGGGCAACGCGACACCCAACCGGAAAAGACCCCTCCGGTGAACTGGCGCGGGCGCATCGGTCTGTTGCTGGGGCCGGCGATCTTCGCCATCTTCCTGCTGGTACCGGCCCCGGCGGGGTTCGATCCGGCGGCCTGGCGGGTGCTGGGTCTGACGCTGTTCATGGCGACCTGGTGGATCAGCGAGGCCCTGCCGCTGCCGGTGACGGCGCTGCTGCCGATCGCGGTCCTGCCGGTGCTCGACATCGTGCCCATGGACGAGGCCACCGCGCCGTACGCGAATCCGATCATTTTCCTGTTCATGGGCGGCTTCGCCATTGCCCTGGCCGTGCAGCGCTGGGATCTCCACCGGCGCATGGCGCTGGCGATCGTGGCGCGCGCCGGCAATCGCCTGCATGTGCTGGTGGGGGCCTTCATGCTGGCCACGGCGGGGTTGTCCATGTGGGTCAGCAATACCGCGACGGCGGCCCTGATGCTGCCGATCGCGCTCTCGGTGCTTGGACTGATCGAGCGCGGCGCGTCTCCACAGGGGCCGGACATGGAATCGCGACGCCCGGCCCTGGCGCTCCTGCTGGGCATCGCGTTCGCCGCGAACATCGGGGGCATGGCGACCATCATCGGTTCGCCGCCGAATGCCCTGACGGCCGCGTACCTCGGGGATCGCCACGGGATGGAGATCGGGTTCCTGGAATGGATGACCCTGGGGCTGCCGCTGGCGGCGGTGCTGCTGGCCCTTGCGTGGTGGTCGCTGACTCGCTGGGTGTTTCCGGTGCACCGGGTGGAGCTGAACGGTCTGCGCGCGCTGCTGGACGAACAGCGCGCGACCGTGGGCCCCTGGTCGGTCGCGGAAAAGCGGGTGGCCGGGGTGTTTCTGCTGGTTGCGCTGGCCTGGCTGACACGGCCGCTGCTCGAGGGCTGGCTGCCGATCTCGCTGACCGATGCCGGCATCGCGATCCTCGGGGCCGGGTTGCTGTTCCTGGTCCCGTCGGGGTCGCGCGAACAGCGCCGGCTGCTGAGCTGGGACAACACGCGCGAGCTCCCCTGGGGCGTGCTGTTGCTGGTAGGCGGGGGTTTGAGCCTGGGTGCGGCGATCGAGTCCAGCGGGCTGGCGGAGCTGGCGGCGGATGCCCTGGTGATCGCCCAGGCCTGGCCGCTGATCCTGATCATGGCCGGGGTGGCGCTCCTGACCATGACCCTGAGTCATGTGACGAGCAATACCGCGACAGCGGCTACGCTGTTGCCGCTGGTGACCGCGTTCGCGCTGAGCATGGACGTGCCCGTGCTGTTGCTGGCCCTGCCGGTGGCGTTTGCCGCGTCGGTGGCCTTCATGCTGCCGGTGGCGACGCCACCCAACGCCATCGTGTTCGCCAGCAACCGGCTGCGGGTGCTGGACATGGTGCGTGGCGGGGCATTGCTCTCGGTGCTGGCGCTGGTGCTGATCAGCCTGGTGGTCTACGCGTTTGCCGAGATTCTGTTGTTGTAGCCCGTCTGAGCGCGGAGCTCGGAAGCGGCCCACCGAAGCAATCTTGTCCCCTGAGAACCTGTGGGGAAGAAAGTACCTTCGTATTCAAGTTTTAGGATTCGCCGCCGCTAGGAAGGACGACTGACCTGAATCTTGATTCTGAAGCCGGCCGTGACCGGTGCAGGAAAGGACGCGCAGACATGTTTGACAATATCCGGATTGGTGTACGGCTCATGGTGGGCATCATCGGCGTGGTCGTACTCGCCGTGGTGCTGACGCTGGTGGTGGTGATGAACGCCCTGGGCACGATGGCGGATCGCGCCGAACAGCGCGAGCTGAATGACCTGGCCGGACAGTTGCTGGATCGGCTCGACCAGGAGGCGGCGCGAGCCACGGCGATGGCCGAGACGGTCGCCCGCATCCCGGATATCCAGGAGGCAATGGCCACGGGCGATCGCGAGCGGCTGGCCGCGATGACGGTGCCGACCTTCGAGTCGCTGAGCACGGACTACGGGGTGCGCCAGTACCAGTTCCATACGCCGCCGGCGACGTCCTTCCTGCGCGTGCATCGTCCGGACCGCTTCGATGACGACCTGTCCGGCTTCCGCCAGACCGTGGTCGATACCAACAATAACCAGGCGCCGATCTCCGGTCTGGAAGAGGGTGTGGCGGGCCTCGGGATTCGAGGTGTCGTGCCGATCGCCCATAACGGTGAGCACGTGGGCTCGGTGGAGTTTGGCCTGTCCTTCGGTGATCCCTTCTTCGAGCAGTTTACCGAGGAGCTGGGGGCGCCGGTCGCGCTGTACCTGCGGGACGACGGACGTTTCAGCCGCTTTGGCGGCACCATCGATGGCGAGGCCACCTTCAGCGCCGCCGAGATGCGCGAGGTGCTCGGTGGCGAGCGACACGTGCGCAACGTGACCTACCAGGGCAAGCCGATGGCGGTGATCGCGCGGCCGGTGATGGACTTCTCCGGGGACGCGGTGGGCGTCCTCGAGCTGATGGTCGATCGCAGTGCCTATGTCGACATGGCGCGCAATGCCACAGGTACCGTGGTGATGGTCGGCGTGATTGCTGTGGTCCTGGGCGCGCTGCTGGCCTGGTTCCTGACGCGCAGCATCGTGCGGCCGTTGTGCCAGACCGTGGACCGTCTGAACGACATCGCTAGTGGCGAAGGGGACCTGACGCGTCAGCTGAAGGTATCCGGCAAGAACGAGCTGGGGGATCTCTCCATCGCTTTCAATAACTTCGTGGAGAAGATCCGGGTGCTGATCCAGCAGGTGGCGGCCGGTTCCGACCAGGTAGCGGCCGCGGCCAACGAGCTGTCCGCGACCAGCGAGGAGACCAACGAGCAGGTCCGCCGCCAGAAGGCGGAGACCGACCAGGTCGCCACCGCGATGAACGAGATGACGGCCACCGTGCAGGAAGTGGCCCGGAATGCGGCGGACGCCGCCGCCGCCGCGCAGACCACCGATCAGGATGCGAACGCCGGCCAGCAGGTGGTGCAGAAGACGGTCACCGCGATCAATGGCCTGTCCACTCAGGTGGACAGCGCCGCCGAGGTGGTCAGTCGTCTGTCGCAGGACGCCGAGGAGATCAACAAGGTCCTCGAGGTGATCGGCGACATAGCCGATCAGACCAACCTGCTGGCGCTGAACGCGGCGATCGAGGCCGCCCGCGCCGGCGAGCAGGGCCGCGGCTTCGCGGTGGTCGCGGACGAGGTGCGCACGCTGGCCAGCCGCACTCAGGACTCGACCCACGAGATCCAGCAGATGATCGAGCGGGTCCAGACCGGTACGCGCGAGGCGGTGCAGGCGATGGAAGACGGCCGTGCCAAGGCCCACGAGAGCGTGGAGCAGGTGAACCTGGCCGGCGAGTCGCTGGTCGCGATTACGCAATCCGTCACCCGCATCAGCGACATGAACACGCAGATCGCCAGCGCCGCCGAGGAACAGTCCACGGTGGCCGAGGAGATCAACCGCAACGTGGCCAACATCACCGAGGTGCTGGATCAGACCGCGTCGGGTTCGGAGCAGATCCGCAATGCGTCCGAGGAGCTGTCCAAGCTGGCCTCCGAGCAGCAGCAGCGCGTGGGTCAGTTCAAGGTCTGATCACGATCAGGTGCCGGGAGCCGAGCCCGCCATCCTTTTGGGGTGGCGGGCTTTTTCATGCGTGTGTGGTTGAACGGCTTGGTTCACCACGAAGTGCACGAAGGCACGAAGAAGGGCTGGGTCGAGGGCGAAAACCGGTCTACAGGAAGAGGAGAAGATTGGAAGCGAGATTGATGGGGTAGTGGATCGGGCACGGTCTGACGGGGAGGGTTGGTTGGAGGGCTGGTGCTCGAGCGGACGCGGGCGGGGGCTTCGCGGGCGAGCCCGCTCCCACAGGGGGCTCGGCCGGCGGGCTGGACGGGTCACGGCGTCGGCCAGGCCCCGGGCGGTTTTAGCCGATTCATCCTTCGAATCTTTCGGCCTTCCTGTGAATCGCCCTTGACCTGGCCCTTCTTCGTGCCTTCGTGCGCTTCGTGGTGAATCCAGGCCCTTACTGGGCGGGAAAGAGCCTTTCGCCGTTCTCCCATGCGATCGCGCGGGCGACGTCCTCGGGGAGTTGTTCCAGCCAGGCGCGGGTCTCGTCCTTTAGGCGCGTGTACTGTTCCCAGCGGGTGCGCGTGAAGGTGTCCACGCCGATCATGAAGCGGTCGGGGTGGGCCAGGAAGAGCTCGAACCAGGCGTCGTCGATCTGGCCGCCGGGATTGATGCGCGGGTTGCGCATGGACAGGTCCATGTTCATGCGCGGGTGGCGTTCGAGGTAGTCCTGCACCAGCGGCGGGTACGCGTAGCTGCCGGCATGGGCCCAGAGGATGCGGACCTCGGGATGGGTCGCGTAGGCGTGGTCGATTACGGCGGGGTCGCCGTGGATCATGATGGTGAGGTCGCGCGCCACGGCCAGGTCCAGCAGCTGCTCGAAACCGGGGGCGAAGCGGTCATCCGCCAGGATATGGAACTCGCCCAGGCCGCGCCATTTCACGTCGGATTCATCGAGCATGCGGGCGACGCGGTCGCCGAGATCCTCGACATGCATCCAGTCCATCTTCTTGCCCAGCCGCTGCGAAACCTCCAGGAACGGCACGATGCGCGTATCGGACCCGGCCTTGAGGCGGCGGATCAGATCGTCTTCGGGGGCCATGACGATGGCGCTGCGCACCTCGTTGGCGGCCAGGGTGCGCGCGACGTCGCTAATGCCGAAGTGTGCGGCCTCGGCCGGCCGGTAGTGCAGGTGGGCGTCAAAGATCGGCGAAGCGGCGCTGGCCGCCGCGAATGGCAGGGTCAGCAGGAGCGCGAGCAGGGAACGACGGATGGAGTGATACATGGTCTTCGGCTGTCGCTCCGGGTCAGGAACGCGGCGGGGCGTCGGTGGCGGCGGCCGGCGCGGCCTGTTGCGGATCGAAGCGCTCGCGCAGGTAACGGATGATCGCGTCGGATTCGTACAGCCAGCGCACCGAGTGGTCGTCTTCCTCGATGCGCAGGCAGGGTACCTGAAGGCGCCCGCCCTCGTTCTGCAGCTCCTCGCGCCAGGGCCCGGCGGCCTGGGCGTTGCGCAGTTCGATGTCCAGCGAAAGCCGCTGCATGGCGCGTCGGGCCTTGATGCAGAACGGACAGGCCGGGAAGTGATAGAGGGCCAGATGGCGGGTTTGCTCGTCGACCCGGGCCTGTTCGGCCGGGTCGCGCTCGATGCCGCGCGGGCGCGAGACGCGCTCCCCGATCAGCATGAACGGGGTCAGGATCAGGCGCACGCCACGGAAGAAGGTTCGGATCAGGAATCGCATGCGGAAAGCATGCCACAGGAGACCGACGGCGTTACAGCATCCCGAAGGCCGGAGTGTTAGTCATGCTGCTGCAAGGGCGGTTTAAGGGCGGATTCACCACGAAGCGCACGAAGGCACGAAGAAGGGGCGGGTCAAGGGCGGAGAATCGATTTACAGGAAGAGGGGAAGATTGGAAGAGATATGGATCGGGTAATGGGTCTGGCAGGGCCCGGCGGGGAGGGGTGTTTTGAAGGCCGGTGGCTGAGTGGGCGCGGGCGGGGGCTTCGCGGGCAAGCCCGCTCCCACAGGGGGTTGCCCGGTGCGTTTGCCGGGTTCCGGCCGGTTCTGGCCGATCCATCCTTCGCATCTTCCAGCCTTCCTGTGAACTGCCTTTGACTTTGACCTGGCCCTTCTTCGTGCCTTCGTGCCCTTCGTGGTGAAAAAGGTCTTTCAATCAGTAGGTCAGGGATTGCCGAAGTCGAACTGCCAGGGGTCCTGTTCGGGGGCGTCGAGCAGGGAGGGGCGCAGGCGGATGATCTCGAAGCCGAGCGCGCGGTAGTCGTCGAGGCGATCCGGGGCCAGATCGGCGACCTCCACGAAGTCGGCGAAGGCGTCGGCCTCGATGCCGCGCCAGTCTGCGAAGGTGCCACAGACGGCGACGCTTACGTCTTCGTCGCGCACCAGTGCCTCGACCTCGGCGTGCAGGCCGGGGTGCTGGCCGGCCTCGCCGCGGGTGAGGGTGAACTGCTCCGCGCCGTGGGCGACGATGGCCACCGGGAAATCCGGGTCGTCTTCGCGCAGCCGGGCGATGTTCGCGCGGATCTCGGGAAGCAGCGCGGCGAGTGCCGCGCGGTCATTCTCGATGATCTCGAAGACCACGCCGGCGGGGCGTTCGTCGCGCTCCAGCATCTCGAGTACGGCGGCCGAGGGTTCTCCCGCGGGCGCCTCTTCGGGTGCGCCGAGCGGGTTCGCGGCCAGCGCCGGCATCGCGCTCAGGATGCACAGGCACATGGCGACGAGCCCCCCGGAGCGGGACGCGAACGACTTGAGGAGGCTGTAGCTGCGCATGCCCCCATTGAAGCGGGCACCGGACCGGGACGCAAACGACCGTGTCCCGGGTGCGACGGGACCTGCCTCAGTGGCGGTCGCCGGTGGCCTCTTCGGCCATCTGGTCGTAGCTGGTGTGGCGCACGTCCTTGCCCTTGACGAAGTAGACGACGTATTCGCAGATGTTGCGGGCGCGGTCGCCGATGCGTTCCAGCGAACGGGTAGCCCAGATGATGTCCATCAGGCGCGGGACCGAATCCGGCGAGGCGGTCATCTGTTTCATCAGCTTCTGGGTGATGATCTCGTACAGGCTGTCGATCTGGATGTCCTGCTGCGCCACACGCACGGCCTGTTCAACATCCATACGGGCGAAGGCATCGAGAGCGCCGCGCGTCATCTCGCGGGCGTGCTCGCCCATGCTGGCGATGTCCGCCATCGGGGCGCTGTTGCGGTCCGCGTCCAGCAGGTGCAGGCCCATGCGGCCGACGCGCTCGGCCTCGTCGCCCATGCGTTCCAGGTCGGTGATGGTCTTGATCACCGCGATCACCAGGCGCAGGTCCGAGGCGGTCGGCTGGCGCCGCGCGAGGATGTGGGTGCATTCCTCGTCGATCTCGACCTCCTTGGCGTTGATCTGGTAGTCCGAGGTCATCACTTTTTCGGCGAGTTCGACATCCCCCTCGACCATCGCGTGGACAGCATCGGCGAGCTGCTGTTCGACCAGGCCGCCCATGGCCATCACCTGCTTGATGATGTCCTCCAGCTCGGCGTTGAACTGCTGCGAGATGTGCTGTTTGAAGAAGCTCTTGTCCATTGTGGTATCCCCTTGCGGTCGCGACGTCAGCCGAAGCGGCCGGTGATGTAGTCCTCGGTCTGCTTTTTCGCGGGCGAGGTGAACAGGGTGTCGGTGTCGGCGTATTCGATCAGTTCGCCCATGTACATGAAGGCGGTGTAGTCGGATACGCGCGCGGCCTGCTGCATGTTGTGGGTGACGATGACCAGCGTGTAGTCCTTCTTCAGCTCGATCATCAGTTCTTCGATCTTCAGCGTGGCCAGTGGGTCCAGCGCGGAGCAGGGCTCGTCCAGCAGCAGGACCTCGGGGTCGATCGCGATCGCGCGGGCGATCACCAGGCGCTGCTGCTGGCCGCCGGACAGGCCGAAGGCGTTCTCGTGCAGGCGATCCTTGACCTCGTCCCACAGCGCCGCGCGCTTGAGCGATTTCTCGACTACCTCGTCCAGCCGGCGCCGGTTCTTGACCCCCTGCAGGCGCAGGCCGTAGGCCACGTTCTCGTAGATCGACTTGGGGAACGGGTTCGGCTTCTGGAACACCATGCCGACGCGTCGGCGCAGCTCGGGGATGTCCACGGTCTTGTCGTAGATGTCCGCGCCGTCGAGCCGGATGGTGCCCTCGATGCGGGCTGCGTCGATCAGGTCGTTCATGCGGTTGAAGCAGCGCAGGAACGTGGACTTGCCGCAGCCGGACGGTCCGATGAACGCGGTGATGCGGTTTTTCGGGATGCGGATGTCGATCCCCTTGAGTGCCTGGTCCTCGCCGTAATAGAGCTTGAGGTCCTCCGCGGTCAGGCAGATGTCCTCGCGGTCGAGGTTCAGGCCGCGCGGGGCCTGGTTGTTCTGGGCCACGTTGACGGCGTGGGTCTGGGTGTCACTCATTTCGGGTACTCCATGGGGAATAGGGTTCGACGCAGCCCGTTATCGCGACGGTACGGAAAAGCACCGTCATCGCGAGGCGCGCAGCGCCGTGGCGATCTCCGTGGGTGGCCCGGGCGCTGGGCCCGACGGACGTCCGGGGTTGCGTCCGGAGGTTGCCACGGGTCCTGCGGACCCTCGCAATGACGGGAGAAGCCAGGCGTCATGGGGAGGCGCGCAGGGCCGTGGCGATCTCTGTGACGGACGCCGCAGGCGACTGGAGCGAACGTCGGGGTTGCGTCGCGAGGTTGCCGCGGCCCCTGCGGGGCCTCGCAATGACCGTGCCTGAGAGAGACGTTGTGCATGGCGCGTCTCAGTCGCTGTCGGCGCGGTACTTTTCGCGCAGGTGGTTGCGGATGGAGATCGCCGTGAGGTTGAGCACGATGATCAGCAGCACCAGGACCAGCGCGGTCGCGTAGACCAGTGGCCGGCCGGCCTCGACATTCGGACTTTTGAAGCCGACGTCGTAGATGTGGTAGCCGAGGTGCATGAAGGCGCGGTCCAGGTGGAGATACGGGAAGTTGCCGTCCACCGGGAGGTTGGGCGCCAGCTTGACCACGCCAACCAGCATCAGGGGGGCCACCTCGCCGGCGGCACGCGCCACCGCCAGGATCAGGCCGGTCATCATGGCGGGGGCGGACAGCGGCACGATCAGCCGCCATAGCGTCTCGGCCTTGGTGGCCCCGAGGGCCAGCGAGCCATGGCGGATGCTGCTGCCGATGCGGGTCAGGCCTTCCTCGGTGGACACGATCACCACGGGCAAGGTCAGCAGGGCGAGGGTCAGCGAGGCCCAGATGATCGCCGGCGAGCCGAAGGTCGGTGAGGGCAGGGCATCCTGGAAGAAGACCTGGTCGATGTTGCCGCCGATCAGGTAGACGAAGAAGCCCAGGCCAAACACGCCGAACACGATGGAGGGGACCCCGGCGAGGTTGTTCACCGAGATGCGGATGGTGCGCACCAGCGGCCCCTGCTTGGCGTATTCGCGCAGGTAGATGGCGGCCAGCACGCCGAACGGGGTCACCACGATGGACATCAGCAGCACCATCAGCACGGTGCCGAAGATCGCCGGCAGGATGCCGCCCTCGGTGTTGGCCTCGCGCGGGAAGCCGGTCATGAAGTCCCAGAAGTTGACCACGTAGTGGCCGAGCTTCTGCACGGTGCCCATGTCGTTCGGCCACCAGGCGTTCACGATCTGGGACAGGCTGATGCTGGAACGCTGGCCATCGGCGGTCTGCAGGGTGAGCGCGTAGCGGGCGACCTCCTGGCGCAGGCGGTTGCGCTCGGCCTCAAGTTCGCTGTACTCCGCATCCAGTGCCTCGCGCTCGGCCTGCAGGGCCTCATGGCGTTCGGAACGTTCCGCGTCGGAAAGCGCGGTGTCGCGCTCCAGGCCGCGTTCGGCCAGGCGGACCTGTTCCAGCGCGTGGTTGATACGGCCGATCTCGATGCGCTCGATGCGCTCGATCTTCTGCACCAGGGAGCGGGTTTCCGGGATGCGCGCCTCGAAGGCCTCGCGGGCCGCGCTGCCCTCGGCCACCACCTCGTCATCCACCCGGAACTCGCGGATGTAGCCGTAGAAGTTGCCCCATTGCAGGCGTTCCAGGGCCACGGCGTCCCGCGGGCGTTCCCACTCGGACATGAAGTCCTCTACGTACCAGCGGAAGTCGCGCGAATCGAGGTCGCGGTTGCCGCGCTTGATCAGGTGGCGGACCACGATCTCCTGGCCTTCCGGGACATCGAAGCCGGTCTCGCGCATGGCCTGGGCGGTCATGGTCTCGGAGCGCGACAGCTCGCCCATCACCCGGACGGGCTCGCTCTGCTCGGTGGTCTGGTACTCGAACTCGATGATGTCCGAGGGCCAGAAGAACGACAGGCCGTTGACCGCGATCATCATGATCAGCCCGAAGACCATCGTCAGCGACACCGCCACGGCGCCCGCGTTGAGCCAGATCCAGGGGGTGCCCGTTTTGAACCATTTATTCATCGGATCGGAGCCTGTCGTCGATGCGGTTTAGAGGGAGCTGTACTTGTTGCGCAGGCGCTGGCGCACGATCTCGGCGACCGTGTTCACGAAGAAGGTCAGCGCGAACAGCACCAGTGCGGCGAGGAACAGGATGCGGTAGTGCGTGCCACCCACCGCAGTTTCGGGCATCTCCACCGCGATGTTGGCGGAGAGCGTGCGCATGCCCTCGAAGATGTTGAAGTTCACGACCGGAGAGTTGCCGGTGGCCATCAGCACGATCATGGTCTCGCCCACGGCGCGGCCGAAGCCGATCATCACCGCGGAGAAGATCCCCGGGCTGGCGGTCAGCAGCACCACGCGTACCACGGTCTGCCATGGGGTAGCGCCCAGCGCCAGCGAGCCCTGGGTCAGGTGCTTGGGCACGTTGAAGACCGCGTCCTCGGAGATCGAGTAGATGGTCGGGATCACCGCGAAGCCCATGGCGATGCCGATGACCAGGGCGTTGCGCTGGTCGTAGGTGTAGCCGGCGTCGGTCAGCCACTGGCGGGCGTCGCCGTTGAACAGCCAGACCTCGATCAGGGGGCTCATCGACGCGGAGAACCAGCCCACCAGGATCACCACCGGGATCAGCACGGCGGCCTCCCAGCCGGCTGGGATCACGCGGCGCACGCCCTCCGGCAGCAGCCGCGTCCAGACGAAGGCGACCACCAGCATCATCAGGGGCATCAGGATCAGGATACTGGCGACCGCCGGCAGGTTGGATTCGATGTACGGGGCCAGCCAGAGCCCGGCGAGGAAGCCGAGGATGACGGTCGGCAGGGCCTCCATCAGCTCGATGCTGGGCTTGGTCAGGCTGCGCATGCGGCTGGACATGAAGTAGGCGCTGTAGATCGCCCCCATGATCGCCAGCGGGGTGGCGAACAGCATGGCGTAGAACGCGGCCTTGACCGTGCCCAGGGTCAGCGGCACCAGCGAGAACTTGGGTTCGAACTCGTCGGTCGCGGAGGACGACTGCCAGACGTAGTCACCACTGGAGCGGCCCTCGTACCAGACCTTCTGCCACAGCACGTGGAGCGAGACCTCCGGGTGCGGGTTCGACAGGCGGTGCAGGGTCCAGGTCTCGTCGGTGTCGATCGCGATCAGGAGCCGGTTGCGCGGGTCCATGTAGACCCGATGCAGGGGCTTGGTGCCGACCTGATACTGGACCAGCGTGCGCTGCGAGGTGGGGTAGTGGATGGCCAGGGCGCCACTGGCGTCCGCGGTGGCGAAGCCTTTGCGGATATATTCCGGCTGGGTGTTGGTCACGGCAGCCGCGTGACGGGGAAACTCGCGTACCCGGGTAATCCGGTTCACGTTATCGTCGTCACGCACCAGCATGTACTGCGTCACGGAGCCGTCCGACCCGCCAACCATCACCGAGACCGTACCCAGCAGATACTCCAGCGAGGTGACCTCGGCGTCCTCGCCCTCGACCACGCGACGGGTATCGATACGCTGGGCATTGCGGGGGTTGGAGATGTCGTAAAAGTGGAGGCGCCCCTGGTCGTCGCCCACCAGCATGTTGCGCCCGGTGATGTCCAGCAGGATGCGCGACGGAGTGGCGCCTTCCGGCAGGGACGGCATGTCGTGGGCGGAGCGGCGCACTTCGACCTCGCCGGTCATCATCGAGGTGCGTTCCTCGAAATTCACCAGGCGCAGGCGGCCATCGGCTGTGGCCGCGGCGACGCGGACGCCGCTGGAGCCGCGCTGAATGCCGACGACCTCGATGGCCTGGCCTTCGCCATCGACGTCCAGCAGCGAGGAACTCTCGTCCCCCAGTGGGTAGACCAGGCCGGGCTCGTAGGTGCGGCCTTCGGGGGTGAAGCTTTCGTTGTACTCGTACTCGATGGCGAGGACCTGACCATTGTCCAGTCCGATGGCGACCAGTCGGGTGCGCGGTTCGGCGGCGGTGAAGCTGGTGACCCGGGCATCGTCGGGGATTGGCAGCGACTGTTCCTGGATGATCTCGCCGCTTTCCGGACGGAAGAAAATCGCACGCCGGTCCTCGGTCAGGCGCACGGCCATCTCCCGGTGGCGGTTCACCGCCAGGTGGACGGTCCCGGTGTCGGCGCCGCCGGGGGCGCTGTACTGGGTCTGTTCCTCGAGCTCGGCGCCCAGGAACATGGGCAGCGTTTCGCTCAGCAGGTAGACGAACATCAGGGTCAGCGCGCCGACCACCGCGACGCCGAAAAAGCCGATCAGGTAGCGCGCCGAGGTGTCCTTGGCGCGGCGCCAGCGCTGGAAGCGGCCAAGGGTGGAGATCGCATGAGGTCCGGACATTCGGGATTCCCCTGAGGGTCGGCAGGCGGAAGGCTTGAGTTGGCGTGCATGCTACGGGCGCTTCGTGACAGAAAGGTGACAGCGACGTGACAGCCGCTTGAACGCCAATGGGAAGGGTTGGCGGCACAAAAAAAAGGCCCGGACGGTGTCCGGGCCTTGTGCGGTCTCGGCCGCGGCCGATGATCGCGTTGGAGCGGCCATGGGGGTGAAGCCCCGCCGGCAGGCTCCTGTGGTGGTGTTTACTCGAGGCCGAGGGCTTCGCGCTGGCGCTGGGCGACGGTCTCGGGCAGCGGCACGAAGCCGTCACGCACGACCACTTCCTGGCCCTCCTTGGACAGCACCATCTTCAGGAACTCGGCCTGGCGCGGGGCGAGGCCGTCTTCCGGGTGCTTGTTGACCGCGACGTACAGGAAGCGGGACAGCGGGTAGTCACCGGAGGCGGCGTTCTCGGCGGTCGGCTCGAAGTATTCGCCTTCGTTCTCGCCCAGGGCAACGGTGCGCACGCCGGAGGTCAGGTAGCCAATGCCGGAGTAGCCGATGCCGTTCAGCGACTCGGCGACACCCTGGACCACGGAGGCGGAACCGGGCTGCTCGTTCACGGCGTTCTTGAAGTCGCCGTCACACAGGGCGTGCTGACGGAAGTAGCCGTAGGTACCGGAGACCGCGTTACGACCGTAGATGGTGATGTCGCGGTTGGCCCAGGAGCCTTCCAGACCCAGCTGGCCCCAGCGGGTGATGTCCTCGGCACCGCCGCAGCGGCGAGTCGAGGAGAACACCGCATCCACGTCGGCGATGGACATGCCCTCGATCGGGTTGTCACGGTTGACGTAGACCGCGATGGAGTCGATGGCGACCGGCACCAGGGTCATCTCGTAGCCGTGACGCTCTTCGAACGCGGCCTGCTCGCTGTCGCGCGGCTGGCGGGACATCGGGCCGAAGTCGGCGGTGCCTTCGGTCAGGGCGGGCGGGGCAGTGGAGGTGCCGGCGCCCTGGATCTGGATGTTGACGTTCGGGTAGAAGTCCTGGAACTCCTCGGCCCACAGCGCCATCAGGTTGTTCAGGGTGTCCGAGCCTTCGCTGGACAGGTTACCGGAGATCCCGCTGACTGCCTGATAGGCCGGCAGGTTGGGGTCGACATCGGCCATCGCCGGGGTAATGGCGAGGGCGGCAGCCGCGGCGGCGGCGAGAATCGTGCGCTTGAACAGCATGGGTGTACTCCCTGGTGCTTGCTTTGAGGTTTGTTCGGAGCCGATCGGTCGGTCCTTGATGCGGGATTATCGGGAGGCTTGCTTGCAGTTGCGTGACGGCAACATGACAGCGGTGTGACATGTGGCGGGCCACTGCGGCAGCGCGGCGATCGGGGATGTGGGTCCGGCCAGACCCGGGCTATGCCCGGTAGATTGCTTCGCTGCGCTCGCAATGACGGGTTGCTGTAGCAGTCATTGCGAGGAGCGCAGCGACGCGGCAATCGGTCCGGATGGCCCGGGACCGGGAACCTTGTGGATGCTCGTCAGGCCCCCGCCGGGTCTTCCTGGCTGGATCGGTCGGCGGCTTCGGCGTGGCGAATGCGGCTCAGGGGGAACAGGCAGGTGAAGCGGCTGCCCTGGCCGACCTGGCTCTCGATCGCGAGGTGGCCGTCGTGGCGGGCAAGGACGTGCTTGACGATGGCAAGCCCCAGTCCGGTGCCGCCGCGGGACTGAGTGCGTCCGGCGTCGACCCGGTAGAAGCGTTCGGTCAGCCGACCGAGGTGATGGCTGGCAATGCCGGGGCCGGTGTCGTCGACGATCAGGCGCGCACCGTCAGGATCGGCTCGCCATTTCAGGGTGATTGTGGTCCCGCCGGGGGTGTACTTGACCGCATTGAACATCAGGTTCGCGCAGGCGGAACGCAGCTCGTCCGAATTCCCCCGGAATTCCAGCGTGGGGTCGGCGTCAAGGACGATCCGATGGGCCTCCGTGCCCGACAGCAGCCGTGCCTCCTCGGTCAGTTTCTGCAGCATCGGTAGCGGGTTGAACCAGTCCTGCGGGCCGGTGGTTTCGCCGGTTTCCAGGCGCGAGAGCAGTAGCAGGTCGTCCACCAGCAGCTTCATGCGTTCCGACTGTTCGCGCAGCATCTGCACCGAGCGGGTCAGTTCCGGCTGGTCCTCCAGTGCGTCTTCCAGTGTCTCGGTAACGCCGTAGAGCACGGTCAGCGGCGTGCGCAGCTCGTGCGAGACATTCGCGATGAAGTCGCGGCGCATCACCTCCAGCCGGTGCAGGTGAGTGGTGTCGCGCGCCAGGAGGAGGTACTGCGCATCGCCGTAGGGGAGCATGCGCATCTCCAGCTGGCGCTCGTCATCCAGCGGCGACGGCACGGTGACCCGCGCCAGCGACTCGCGGGCGCGTTCCATGAAGGTGAGGAATTCCGGGTGGCGCAGCAGGTGGGTGATGCGCTGGCCCTCGTCACGCGGCCACTCGAGCCCGAGCAGCTGGCAAGCCATATCGTTGATCCACTCGATGCGCAGGTCGTCGTTGAGGACCACGACCGCGTCGGGCATCGCGCGGGCCGAGTCGCGGTAGCGTTCCAGGAGCTGGCGCAGCCGATGCACCCGATTCTCGTGGCGTTTGCGGCGGCGGTAGAGCTGATCGAAGATCACGCCCCAGAGCCCACGCACATCGGGGGGCTCGGCGCGCCCGCCACGGCGCAGCCAGGTCTCCAGCCACAGCAGGTTGGCGATATTCCAGGCCAGGGCCGCGCCCAGCAGGAAGGCCACCGTGGGCCAGAACTGGCCGGTTGCCCAGCCAAGCGCCAGGATCGGCAGCGCGATCAGCAGGCTGGTAATGAGGATGTCGGGCCAGGTCTTGCGGGGCTGCACGGGGACCGCCGAAGGTCAGGGGTGTTGCGAGAAACGGTACCCCGAACCGCGCACGGTCTGCACCAGGTGATCATGGCCGGTGTCGGCCAGCGCCTTGCGCAGGCGGCGGATGTGTACGTCTACCGTGCGTTCCTCGACGTACACGTTGGTGCCCCAGACCTTGTCCAGAAGCTGTTCGCGGCTGAACACGCGGTCCTGGTGGGTCATGAAGAAGTGCAGAAGGTTGTATTCCGTGGGGCCCATGCTGATGGGTTCGCCATTGCCGGTGATGCGGTGCGAGACCGGATCCAGGCGCAGGCCCTCGATCTCGACCGGTTCCTCGCTGGTAGTGGGCGAGGTGCGTCGCAGCACCGCCTTCATGCGCGCGACCAGCTCGCGCGGCGAGAACGGCTTGGTCACGTAGTCGTCGGCGCCGACGTCCAGGCCGCGCACGCGGTCTTCCTCTTCGCCGCGCGCGGTCAGCATGATCAGCGGGATGTCCTTGGTGACCGGGCTGGCCTTCAGGGTGCGCGCCCAGTCGATGCCGCTGATGTCGGGCAGCATCCAGTCCAGCAGGATCAGGTCCGGCGGGTCCTCCAGCAGCAGGGACTTGGCGCTGCGCACGTCGCCGGCCTCGCGCACCTCGTAGCCCGCCTTCTGGAACGGCAGCTGCAGCATTTCGCGAATGGCGGTGTCATCCTCCACCAGCAGAATTCGAGTGGCCATGGCCCCGTCTCGTGATTGCCTGGTCGGCATTAGATAACAGCGATGTTACAGACATGTGAACCTGCGGATAGTGGATGGTCCCGAAGGTGCGGGTTTGGAGGCCCGTTGGCCTGCGCACTGGTGGCCACGCCTTCAGGTGCCGAGTACGAAGCGCTCGTCGCCGTGCAGGAAGATCATGCCGTCGTGGTGAGGGGAGCGGGCCAGTTGCTTGCGGATCGCCTGCTCATGGCCGGGCTTGAGGTGGGTGATGGCGATACGCGGGCGGTGTTCCAGCATGGCCAGATCCTCGCCCAGATGCTGCGGGGTGTAGTGCTTGGCCAGGTCGGCCATGCCCTCCATCTCGTCCGGGAGACCGGTCTCGATCATCAGCAGGTCGAGGTTGGGCAGGGCGTTGAGCGCCGGCCAGAGCTGGTGCGAGGAGGTGGTGTCGCCGCTGAAGGCGAAGGCCGCGCCGTCGTGATTGGTGACGCTGTAGCCAACCGCGGGAACGGTGTGACGCGCCGGCAGCACGCAAATCTCGCGCTGGTCCACCGCGATGGTCTGCCCCGGCTGCACGGTCTCCAGCCGGATCAGGGGCTGGTCGGGCCGGGGCAGTCGGGTGAAGTCCGGCCAGATCACCCAGTTGAACACGTGGTCGCACAGGGCCTTCAGCGTGGCGGGCAGTCCATGCACATGAATGGGTGCGGCATCCGGGCCGTAGACCATGTCGGCCAGCATCGGGAGGAAGGCGATGTGGTCCAGATGCGAGTGGGTCAGGAACACGTGGCGAATGCGGCGGAGTTCGTCCAGGCTCAGGTCCCCGACGCCGCTGCCGGCATCGATCAGGACATCGTCATCGATAAGGATCGACGTGGTGCGCCGGCCCGGGCCGATCCCGCCACTGGCGCCCAGGATGCGAACGGTCAAGCTCATGCGGGGTAGTATATCCAGCCGGCGGCGGGCCGTCCCGCGGCTGGATTGGGGGAGTGCGAGCCGACGCCGGACACCCCTAGGGAAACACGGATCCATGTACACGCTCGCGCTCGAGTCGCTTTTGCGTGCGAACAAGGCGCGGTGACTGCGGTGCAGTCATTCTGCACAAGGGAGCCGCAACGCCGTGCGCGCGCCCGTTTTTGATCACAACGGGCGGCCGAGCCCCTTCGGGGTTGGCACCCCAGGTTCCCCAATCCTGCGTTGCGGCCCGCATCCATCAAAAACGGGCCGGTAGAACCTCTACCGGCTGCGCACCGCGCCTTGTCTCGGAAAACCTGGGGTGCCAACGCGAGCGTGTACATGGATCCGTGTTTCCCTGGGTGCTGGATGTGGCTGACGGACATGCCTCAATGCTAGACCCAGTCCAGCCCCGGCTTCCGTGACGTGTCGCTCGAAAAGGCGATTTCGCGGGCGATATGCGCAGACGAAAGTTGCACCGACGGGTCTTCCCGCCACCCGGTGGAGTTGCTAGAATGCGCGTCCTGTTTGGGGCGGTAGCTCAGCTGGGAGAGCGTCGCGTTCGCAATGCGAAGGTCGGGAGTTCGATCCTCCTCCGCTCCACCAAACACCTGAAAAAGGCCTGCCTCGTGCAGGCCTTTTTCTTTTTGGGCGGGTTATGGGCCCGCGTGGCGCCGGGGCAATGTTCGTCTGCGCGGTGCGGTCCGGCGGGCGAAGGGCTCGGGCTCGTGCTGGCGCACGAGTGCGGCGAGGGCATCGGCCGGCAGGGGGCGGCTGCACAGGTAGCCCTGCCAGGCATCGCAGCCCTGGGTGGCGAGAAAGCCGAGTTGCGCGGCGTTTTCCACCCCCTCCGCGAGAACGTCCAGCCCGAGGTTGTGCGCCATGCCGATGATGGTCACGGCCAGTTCGGCGTCGCTGCGATCCTCGGGCAGGTCGCGCACGAAGGTCTGGTCGATCTTCAGGATGTCGATGGCGAATTCCTTCAGGTAGGCCAGCGACGAATAGCCCGTGCCGAAATCGTCGATGGCCAGTGCCACGCCCAGTTGCTTGAGCTGTTGCAGGGTGCCGCGGGTCGTCTCGGCCTGTTCCATCAGCGTGCTTTCGGTCAGCTCGAGGGTCAGGCGTCGGGCCGGGAGACCGGTTTCCTGCAGGACCTGTCGGACCTGGTGAAGCAGGCCCGGTGCGGCGACCTGGCGGGCCGACAGGTTGACCGAGATCTCCAGCGGCGGCAGTCCGGCCCGGTCCCAGTCAACGACCTGACGGCAGGCCTCGCGCAGGACGAACGCGCCGACATCCACAATGAGCCCGGTCTCCTCGGCCAGTGGGATGAACACGTCCGGCGTGACCAGGCCGTGTTCCGGGTCGCGCCAGCGAACCAGGGCCTCGATGCCGGTGATCACGCCGGATGTCATCTGGATCTGGGGCTGGTAGTACACCTCCAGTTCGCCCTGTGCCAGCGCGCGGCGCAGGCGGTTCTCGATCTCCAGGCGCTGGCTGGCCGCATCGGTTAGGGCGGTGCGGTAGAAGCGGAAGGTATTGCGTCCCGCGTCCTTGGCCTCGTACATCGCGGCGTCGGCCTGGGTGATCAGTTCGCCGGCCTCGGTGGCGTCGTCGGGATACAGGGCGATGCCAATGCTTGCGCCCACCTGGAGGTCGCTCCAGCCCCCGACGGCGAAGGGTTCCGCGATCAGCGCCAGCAACTGGCGGGCGCGCGCCTCGAGTTCCCGGTGATCGGCCGCGTCTTCGATGATCACAACGAACTCGTCGCCGCCGATGCGCGCGATGGTGCGCGCCTCGAAACGCGTCTTCAGGCGCTCGCCGAGGATTTGCAGCAGGTCATCGCCGACCCGGTGACCCAGGCTGTCGTTGACGGTCTTGAAGCGGTCGAGATCGACGAACAGGATGGCCAGGCATCCGTTCGCCTCACGGGCCTGCTGCATGGCATCGTGCAGGCACTCCTGCAGCAGCGTGCGGTTGGGCAGGCCGGTGAGCGGATCGTGTCCGGCCTGGTAGGCCAGTTCCGCCTCGTGCGTGCGCAGGCGCGCTTCGGCCGCCCGGCGCTGCTCGACCTCCAGCGACAGCCGGGTGGTGAGACGCCGGTAATAAAGCGCGGCGAGGCCGCTCAGCAGCAACAGGCCCGCCAGGAACCCCAGCAGGACCTCGGGTCGGGCCTCCCAGTAGGCGCGCAGGTCGACCACCACCGGACGGTCGTAGGGCGGACGGCCGAGTTCTTCCAGCAGGGTGTGAACCGACGCATAGGACAACGGCGCCGACCAGCCGTGGTAGCCGCCGGCGCGCACCGCGGGATGGTCGGACGGCAGGCTCAGCAGGGCGATGCTCACCGCCTCCGCTAGCGGATCCGGCGTGTGTTCCAGGCGCGAGAAGGGCCATTCCGGATACAGGCGGGTGGAGTGGGCGAACGGGAACTCCGCGGTCTCCCGGGGCCCCAGCACGCGCAGTGCCCCCGGGGCGAGGGTGCCGGCCCGGAGCTGGCCCTCCAGTACGCCGGTGCGCACGATGCCGGCATCGGCGTCTCCGGCGAGCAGCCCCTCGATCACGCGGTGGTGTGGCATGCCGGTGAATTCAAGGGCGGCGAGATCGTCCTGTGGCTCCACGCCCGCGTTACGCAGCGCCTCGTGGCCCGCCAGCCAGCCGCCCAGCGAGTCCGCGTCCACGGCCAGCAGTCGCTGGCCTCTCAGGTCGTCCAGGGACTGAAGATCCGCGCGGTCGTCACGCACCAGGATGGTCCCGCCGAACTGGCGGATAGGCTGGCCCTGTTCCTCGGCGATCAGGGTGGCCAGGCGGGTAATGCCCTGTTCGGCCTCCAGGCGTACGTAATGTCCGGTGTTGGTCAGGACGAAATCGATGTCGCGCGCGGCGACGGCCCGATTCAGCTCCGGGTAGTTCAGGGCCTGGACGCGGAACGTGGCCGCGTCGATCTGCGCGCTCAGGTAGTCGGCGGTGGGCTGCCACTGGGCGGCGGTCTGGCCGGCATCGCGGAAGGCCAGAACACCAATGGTGTACACCTCGGCACCGTCATGTTCTCCGGCCATCGCGGGCGCGGCGCAGGACAGCGCGGACAGCAGGATCAGCAGACGGACGAGTGGGGACCGGAGGCGCATCGACAAGAGCCTACTATGAGAAGGGACTTGCCGTACACGCTCCCGGCTGGAGGGCCGTCTTTGACCGGCCTGTGGATGAGGGGCGATCACGCGGCAAGCAAGGTCGCCGCCGCGTGACCGGAGGGGTCGACTACCAGCTCTTGTAGGGCAGGAACTTGCCGTTCCAGGTGATTTTGACGCGGTCGCCCTTGGGGTCCTCGACCTTGTCGATGTCCATGGTGAAGTCGATCGCGCTCATGATGCCGTCGCCGAACTTCTCGTGGATCAGGGCCTTCATGGTGTCGCCGTAGACGTTGATGGCCTCGTAGAAGCGGTAGAGCACCGGGTCGGTCGGGATGGTCTTGTCCCAGTCCTTGTGCGGGAAGACCTGCAGGGCCTGGGCGACCTCCGGGCCAAGGCCCAGGAAGGTCGCCAGCTTGTCGGCCTGGTCGCTCTCCAGGTGATTCATGCCGTAGCAGGCGGAGGTCACATAGACCTCGTGCAACCCGGTGGCCTCGGCGATCGCGGCCCAGGTGGTGCCGCGGTTCTCTTTCGCCTCGAGGATAGTGGTGGTCATGGCGCTCTTGCTGAGACTCATCGTGTGCTCCTTGAAAGGGGTAGAGGGAAGGGTTCAGACCGCGCGGACCATGCGCGGGCCGGGTTCGGGATCGGCCTCGGGCCGGGCCGGGTTGACGATGCGCGGACGGTGGCGCGGATTTTCGCCGCGGGCGGCCGCCTCCTGCGCCTTCGCGGACATCGCCTTGGCGCCGTCAACCAGGAAGTCCACCAGGTGGTTGCGGATCGGGTAGTAGGCCTCCTCCTGATGCAGGGTGGCCCGTTTCCGCGGGCGCGGGATGTCGATCTTGACCGACTCGGCGACCTGGGCATGCGGACCGTTGGTCATCAGCAGCACGCGGTCGGCCAGCAGGATCGCCTCGTCCACGTCGTGGGTGATCATGAACACGGTCTGGTGGGTCTCCGACCAGATCTTCAGGAGTTCTTCCTGGATGACGCCGCGGGTCAGGGCGTCCAGGGCGCCGAACGGCTCGTCCATCAGCAGCAGTTTGGGTTCGATGGCAAAGGCGCGGGCAATCCCCACGCGCTGGCGCATGCCCCCGGAGAGCTGCGAGGGCTTGCGGTCCATCGCATGATCCAGCCCGACCATGTGCAGATACTTCTCCGCGTGTTCGCGGCGCTTGGCCTTGCTCCAGTGCGGCCAGCGGGCGCGCACCGCGAACATCACGTTGTCGCGGGCTGACAGCCAGGGCAGCAGGCTGTGGTTCTGGAAGATCACGCCCTGGTCGAGGCTCGGGCCCTTGATCTCCTTGTTGTCCATGATCACGTTGCCGTCGGTGGGGGTGGCCAGGCCGGCGAGCACGTTGAGGATGGTGGACTTGCCGCAGCCGGAGTGACCGATCAGGCAGACGAATTCGCCCTTTTCGATGTTCAGGTCGACCCCCTCGAACACCGTCATGAGGTCGTTCGAATCGGGTTGCGGGAAACGCTGGCTCAGGTTCTCGATTTCGAGGAATCCCTTGCTCATGGTTGTACTCCTGGTTGGGCTGCGCCGACTCAGTCGGCGTAGCGCACGAGTTTGGTGGCCTGGGCGAGGGAGGCATCCAGCAGGAAGCCGACAATGCCGATCATGATGATCGCGAAGATCACGCTGGCGAGATCGAGGTTGTTCCACTCGTTCCAGATGTAGTAGCCGATGCCGGTACCGCCCACGAGCATCTCGGCGGCGACGATGACCAGCCAGGCAATGCCGATGGAGATGCGCATGCCGGTCAGGATGGTCGGGGCCGCGGCGGGCAGGATCACGGTGAATGCCGTGCGCACCTTGGACAGCTCATGGGTCTTGGCCACGTTCAGCCAGTCATTGCGCACCGAGGCGACGCCGTAGGCCGTGTTCACCAGCATCGGCCAGATCGAACAGATGAAGATCACGAAGATCGCCGAGATGTTCGAATCGCGGATCACGAACAGGGCGAGCGGCATCCAGGCGAGCGGCGAGATCGGCTTGAGGATCTGGATGTAGGGATCGAACGCCTTGTTCAGCAGCGGCGACATGCCGATCACGAAACCGAGCGGGATGGCGATCAGCGCGGCCAGGGCAAAGCCCAGCAGCACCCGGTAGATCGAGTAGGCCAGCTGGATCCCGATGCCCTTGTCGTTCGGACCCGCGTCGTAGAACGGGTTGCTCAGCTCGCTGAATGCATGGCTGAACACCTGTGTCGGGGCGGGGATGCCGCTGCTGGAACTGCGGTCGGTGCCAGCTCCCATCAGCTGTTCGTATTCGCTCAGTTCGCCCTGTTGCGGGACGAGCGCCTCCGGGGCGGTGGCGAGCTGCCACACACCCAGGAAGGCCACGAGCATCACCAGCGAGAGGACGGTCGCCCGGAAGTTGAGATTGCTCAACATGGCTTAGCTCCTGCGGATTTCGAAGCTGTCGAGATAGCCTTCCGGGTCGGTGTAGTCGAACACCTTGCCCATGATCTCGAAGTTCTTGTACGTGTCGCTGGGGGCCTCGTAGCCCAGCTCGGTCATCACCTCGGCACATTCGCTGGCCAGGAAGACGTCTTCGGCCAGGCGGTTGTAGTCGAAGTCGCGATCCACGTAGCCCCAGCGCTTCATCTGCGTGAGGATCCAGGTCGCCATCGAGTGCCAGGGGAAGGGGTCGAAGTCGATCCGGTGCGGGTCGTTCTGCACGTTGCCCAGGCCGTCGGCGTAGCGACCGGTGAGCACCTGCTCCACCACGGACTGCGGCTGATTGAGGTAAGCGCGCGGGGAGATGGCCTCGGCAATCTCGGCCCGGTTGTTGATGTCCGAGCTGTACTGCGTGGCCTCGATCAGCGAGCGGAACAGGGCCCCGAAGGTGTTGGGATGCTCGTCGGCCCAGGCCGCGGAGCAGGCGAAGGCGCAGCACGGGTGTCCGTCCCAGATATCCTTGGTCAGCATGTGAATGAAGCCGATGCCGTCCCAGACCGCGCGCTGGTTGAACGGGTCGGGGGCCAGGTAGCCGTCGACGTTCTCGGCGCGCAGGTTGGCCACCATCTCCGGCGGCGGGACGACGCGGATGCTGATATCGCGATCGGGGTCCAGCCCGTGCTCGGCGACCAGGTAGCGCAGCAGGAAGTTGTGCATGGAGTACTCGAAGGGCACGGCGAAGGTGAAGCCCTTCCAGTCCTTCGGGTCACGCTTGTCCTTGTGCTTGTTGTGCAGGGTGATGGCCTGGCCGTTGATGTTCTCGACCGCCGGCATGATGTAGTGCTCGCGCGAGGAGCCCGAGCCCAGGGTCATGGACAGCGGCATCGGCGAGAGCATGTGCGAGGCGTCGTATTCACCCGACAGCGACATGTCGCGGGCGACGGCCCAGCCGGCGGTCTTGATCACGTCCACGTCGAGGCCGTGGCGCTCGTAGAAGCCCATCGGGTGGGCCATGATGATCGGGGTGGCGCAGGTGATCGGCACGAAGCCGACGCGCAGCTTGGTCTTCTCCAGCGGCCCGCCGTCCTTGATCGCGGCCTTCACCTTCTCCAGCGGCAGGATGGAACCCAGGGCCGCGGCCACGGTGCCGCCGCCCAGCATCTGCAGGAAGCGGCGACGGTTGATCTCGTTGTGGCCGAACATGCCGCGGACGATGGCGCTTTCCACGGCGCGGTCGATCATGCCCTCGTCGCTCAGGTCCTCGCCGGTCTGGTGGGCGTCGGCCTGCACGGGGTCATGGGTGGCGCGCTGCTCCAGTTTTTCTTCCAGGTCCGGGGACGCGGTGTCGAAGCAACTGCAGCTCCCGGGGCCGGTATGGCCGTGGCGGCAGCTGGAGCCATGGCGCAGGTCGGCATTGGCGTCAAAGGGATCGTGAAGACTCTTGGTCGGCATGGTCGGCTCTCCTCGTGGCTCGAATCGATGCGGGCATCTTTGCCCGCATGTCGAGGGTCTTTGCAGGTGCCATGCCAACGGGTGGAAATGGGAGCCCCAGTACGCCTGCAGGCACGGGGCGGGCCGACAATTGGACGTCATTTCGGACAATGCCGACGAATCGTCCATTGGCGCCGGGGGCGGCGCTAAGTCGTTTCGATGCCGAGCTTTTTCAGGCGGTAGCGCAGCTGGCGCGGGGTCAGCCCGAGTTCCAGGGCGGCGCGGGTCTTGTTCCCGCGCGCCCGCTCGATCGCCCGCGCCAGGCGCTCTGCCTCGGAGGCATGCACACGCTGGTAGGGGCGCACCGCGCTGGTGCAGTCTGCGCCGTAAGGGGGCGCCGGCGCGGCTTCGCGGGGCGCTGCCGACGAGGGCTCGGCGTGTGAGCCCAGGGGTTCACGCTCGAACGGACTGATGCGGGACTCCTCGTGTAGGATCTCGTCAATCAGCGGTGTGCCGATGCGGCCGTCGGTGGACAGCAGCACGGCCCGCTCGAGTACGTTCTCCAGTTGCCGGATATTGCCCGGCCAGTCGAAGGCCTCCAGGCGCTCCAGGACGCCGTCATCCACGACCACGTTCCAGCCGTGCAGGTGGGTGTAGCGGTCGAGGAAATGACGTGTGAGCAGGCGGATGTCGCTGGCGCGGTCGCGCAACGCCGGCATGTGCAGCGGGATGACGTTCAGGCGGTAGAACAGGTCGAGCCGGAACTCCCCGGCATTCACCGCGGCCTGCAGGTTCTGGTGGGTCGCGGCGATGATGCGCACGTCCACCGGGATATCGCGCGAACCGCCGATCGGCTGGACCACGCGCTCCTGCAGCACGCGCAGGATCTTCGATTGCAATGCCTCCGGCATGTCGCCGATCTCGTCCAGGAACAGCGTGCCGCCGTCGGCCAGGGCGATCTTGCCGGTCTTGGCGCTGGAGGCACCGGTGAAGGCGCCCTTTTCGTGGCCGAACAGTTCGGACTCCAGCAGGTCGGCCGGGATCGCGGCGCAGTTGATGGAGATGAACGGCTTGGCGCTGCGCTGACTGATCCGGTGGATCATGCGCGCGATCTTTTCCTTCCCGGTGCCGGAGGCCCCGGTGACGAGGACGGTGGCCTGGGTGTCCGCGATGCGGTGGACCTGCTTCAGGACATGGCGCAGGGCCGGGCTCTCGCCGAGGATGCCGTATTGCCCGCCCTGGGTGTCCAGGGCGCTCTTCAGATAGCGATTCTCCGAGACCAGTTCGGCGGTGCGTTCGGCGATCAGCTGGTGAATGCGCAAGACCTGGCCGATCATGCTGGCGACCACCCGCAACAGGTTCAGGTCGTCCTGGAACTGGCGCGAGCGGCGGCGCAGGCGATGCACTCCGAGGACGCCGATGGCGTGTTCGTCCTGCACGATGGGGACGGCGATATAGGCGACGGTCTCCTGCGGCAGGGTGGAGCGGTCGATGGCGCGCGCGAGATATTCGGGCTCGTTGTCGATGTCCTGGATCAGGGCGATCTGGCCGGTCTTCATCACGCGCCCGGTGACGCCTTCGCCCAGGCTGTAGCTGCCGCGGTCGCGCTCGGCGTCGGTCAGGCCGTAGGCGTGGCGGATGCGTAGCTGTCCGCTGTTCGGGTCCGGCAGCAGGACGCGGCCGCGGTTGAGGCCCAGCAGCTGCGACATCATCCCGAGGATGCGGTAGATCGCGGCGTCCGGGTCGCCGGAGCGGCCCATGAGCTTGGCGACCTCCAGCAGCAGGGTGATCTCCTGCTCCCGCGTGGCGAGGTCGGGCGGGGTCGAATCGGATGCGTGTTGCGAGGCCATGGGTGGGGATATGCAGAAACCCTGCCAGTGCGCCCAAGGCGGTTTGTACAGGTCTGGCGCAGCAGCGGCGCGGTCCGTTTTGGTGCTGGTGCCTCGTGATGGGGCGGGGCGGCGCACCGTTGGCTTGCACGCGCCTTGCCGGGTGAGGGAAAGAGGCCCGGCCGGGGTGGCCGGGCCCATGGGGTCCCGCTTGTGGGGATTATCCCTCGGCGTGGTAGCTGCTGCGCTTGATCAGGCGCACGCAGATGGCGTCCAGCATGTAGCCGATGATGCCGATCACCAGCACGAAGGCGGCCAGTTTGTCGTACTCCAGGGTATCGCGGGCATCGTTGATCGCGTAGCCCAGCCCCGAGGTGACGCCGAGGTATTCCGCCGGGACCAGCACGATCCAGGCGACCCCCACGGCCAGGCGGATCCCGGCAAACACATCCTGCGCGATCGCGGGCATCACGATGTAGCGCAGGGTGTGGTACGGGTTGGCCCCCAGGTTGTTGCCCACCTTCAGCCACATCGGGTCGATGCGCTGTACCCCGTGCGCGGTGGCATAGGTGATGGGCCAGACGGCGGCAATGGCGATCAGGAAGATGATGGCCGCGTCCCAGGTGGCGAAGGCCAGCACCGCGATCGGCATCCAGGCCAGCGGCGAGATCATGCGCAGGAACTGGAACGGCACATGGGTGATCTGCTTCAGGGTCAGGAAGTAGCCGATCATTACCCCCAGCGGGACGCCGATGGCGATCGCATAGGCCAGACCCCAGCCCACGCGGTACAGGCTGGACTCGATCGGCTTCCAGACGTTGCCGGAGACGACAAGGTCCCAGAACGCCGCCAGCGTCGGCCCGGGGGCGAAGCTGGCAAAGGCCATCGTGTCCTCGTTGTTGGCGATGGCCCAGCCGCCCCAGTACCACAGGGCGAACAGGCCGGCGATCCCCAGTGCCGGGTATTGCAGTGCCCGGCGGGCGCGGTCGGCGAACCGCAGAAGCGGCATCAGCCGCTCCACGGTTGTGGGGTCGACGGAGAGCGTGGCTTCGCGGTTCATAGGACCACCACCTCCTCGCGGGCGAACGGCGAATCCATGTCCACACCCGGGGCACCCTGCCACGCGGTGTGGGTCTCCATCGCCTTGCGCACGAAGTCGTAGTTCACCAGGTCATCCTTCACGAAGTCCGGGTCCAGGCCTTCAAGGAAGGTGGTGTCGCCACCGACCAGGGTCTCGTTCATCGCGCCCACCAGCATTTTCGTCGCGGACGGATACGGCCAGGGCGAGAAGTCGATGCGGCCGTTCTCCCATTCGGGGTGACGGATCGCGCCGCTGTCGGCGTAGGTGCTGTCGTCGTGGTAGTTCGTCATCGCGCGTTCCACCACGTTGGCAGGCATTGGCAGGTAGCCCTTGCCGTCACGCGAGAGCATTGTGGCGATGCTCTTCTTGTCCTCCTGGATGGTGCCCTGGGCGCGGACCACGGCGTTCATCACCTTCTGCGTCCACTCCGGCTCGCGGTCGGTCAGGCGCTCGTTCATGCAGACCACGCAGCAGGGATGGTTCTTCCAGATATCGCCGGTAAAGCGCAGCACGTTGCCGCGGGCCAGCAGCTCGCCGGCCGCGTTGAACGGCTCGGCGACGATGTAGGCATCGATGGAGCGCGCGGCGAGGGCCGGCGGCATGTCCGGCGGCGGCATGATCATCAGATTGACCTCGTGCGCCTCCAGCGCCGAGCCCTGGTCGCGGATCACCGGCGTCAGGCCGGCGTCGCGCAAGGCCATCTGCATGACCACGTTGTGCATCGAATACCAGTAGGGGACGGCCACGCTCTTGCCGCCCAGGTCGGAGAACGACTGCACGTCGACGTGGCGCCCGGTGACCACGGCAGAGCCGTTGGTGTGGGCCCAGGACATGATCTTGACCGGAAAGTCGTTCTGGTAGCGCATCCACAGCGGGATCGGCTTGAGCAGATGCACCAGGTTGAAACGGTTGGCGGCGAAGGACTCGATCAGCGGCGACCAGCCGCGGATCAGGGTCGGGTCGGCGACCTCCAGGCCTTCGTCCTCGAAATAGCCCTCGGAGTGGGCGACCAGCAGTGCGGCGGCGTCGGTGATCGGGATGTAGCCGATACGTACGACCCCGTCGAAGTCGCGGGCGGCAGCCTCGGGTTCGCCGAGGCTCCCGGGCTCGGCGCCGAACAGCGAGCCGGGCAGGGCCAGCCCGGTGCCGGCCAGGCCGCCGACGGCGGCGGTGCGCAGGAAGTTGCGACGGGAAAAGCTGCGGTCCAGCAGGCTGTCCAGCTCGCGGTCGATGTCATGGTGATTGTCGCAGTTGCACATGGTGGTGGTTCCTCGGTCAGGGTCGGGCAGTGGCGGCGGTGGATCAGGCAGCGCGTACGCGTGCCCGGGATTCGGATGTGGTCGGTTCGGTCGCCTGGCTTTCGTCTTCCGTGTCAGGCGAAGCGGTCTCGGACTCGGCGGCTTCCGGAGCGGTGCTGGGGCTTCGAGTGGCTCCGAAGTAGCCCATCAGTTCGGCCTTGCGGTCGACGAAGGCCTGGCTGTTGCGGTCGCGGGGGTGGTCGATTTCGATGCTCAGCTCGGCGGTGATCGTGCCGGGGTTGGAGCCCATGACCAGCACGCGGTCGGCCATGGCCACGGCCTCCTCGATGTCGTGGGTGACGAACACCACGGAGATGCCGCGTTCGCGGGCCAGGCGGGTGACCTCGTCCTGCAGGGCGACCCGGGTGAAGGCATCCAGAGCCGAGAACGGTTCATCGAGCAGCAGCAACTCGGGGTCGGTGGCCAGGCTGCGCGCCAGGGCGACACGCTGTTGCTGGCCGCCGGAGAGCGACTGCACGTTGACCTCGGCCTTGTCGGTCAGGCCGACGGTCTCCAGCAGTTGGTCGATGCGCTCGCGCATGTCGCGCTTGCGGCCCTGGAAGATCAGGCCCAGCGAGGCGTTCTTGCGCACGGTCATCCAGGGGTAGAGCGAGGGCTTCTGAAACATCATGTTCCAGCGCGGACTCGGCTTGATCACCTGGTGGCCGTTGATGCGCACGCAGCCATCGCTGGGCATCAGCAACCCCGCGAGCATGTGCAGCAGGGTGGACTTGCCGCAGCCACTCTGGCCGATCAGGGCCACGGTCTCGCCCGGCGCGATGTTGACCTGGATGTCCTTCAGCGTGGGGGCTTCCTGCCCGGGATAGTGATGGGTGATGTAGTCGATGGAGATGGCGGCGCCCATGGCGTGTCCCTCTTGATCCTTCGTTCATGAGCCGCCGGGCGGATCGCTTCGGCGGCGCGTTCAGAAGGTTCCTTACAAGGGACGTGCCAAACCCGTCCTGATCCCCGGGATTTTCATCGTTGGCGGGTTCGAAACGGCGTGCTGACGCGAAATACCGGGAGGCAGGGTGGGTGCGCCGGCAAGCCGGGGCGATCCGGCGCGGGGCATGCGCAATGGACAATCCGGACAAAGCGGCCGATTACGGGTGGACAAAGTGGACGAAATGGTCGTCGGGTGACGGGGCGATTCCGGAGCGACGTCCCGAAAACGGCCTTGTGGTGCGGTGTGCGCGATGTTGGCACGGCTTCTGCACCGGGATGGGCGACCCGGTCGAACGCCGGGGAACCACGAATCCCAACTGCGAGGAGTATCACCATGTCCGTAGCCGAAGCCACCACCTCCCTGACCGTCAACGGCCTGGAGCCGATCGACCAGGACGGCCTGAACGGCCTGGCCGCCAAGGGCAAGGCCAACCCCGAAAGCATCGTGACCCTGAAGGCCACCACGGTCTGCGAGGGCAAGTTCCGCAACCTGACCTACGTGCGCGATCTGGATGCCCACGTAATCGACGAGCCGCCGCACCTGCTCGGTGACGACACCGCGCCGAATCCCTCCGAGGCCGTTCTCGCCAGCCTGGGCGCCTGCCTGTCGGTGGGCATGCACGCCAACGCGATCGACCGCGGCATCACGCTGACCAAGCTCGAACTCACTCTGGAAGGGGATATCAACGTGACCGCCGTATGGGGCGTGGGCGACACCGACGTCAACAAGCACCTCGGTTTCTCCGACATCCGCGTGAAGGCGCACCTGGAAGGCGATGCCAGCGAGGAGCAGCTCAAGGACCTGGTGGCGCATGCCGACTTCTGGTCGCCGGTCGCCAACACCATGCGCAACCCGGTCAACGTCAGCGTCGAGCTGGCCTGAACCGGTTACTGGATCTTTACGGGAGTAAAACCCAATGCTCGAAACCCGCACTCAAGACGTGACGGGGGTGTCGCCGGCCGCAGGGCCGGCGGATGCCGACGCCGCGCTGCAGGCGCTGGTGGAACGCGACCTCGCGCCACTGACCGCCCGTATCGACCGCGAAGGCCTGTACCCCGAGGATTTTCTGCGCGAGGCTGGCCGCCTCGGCGCCTTCAACCGCCATCTTGCCAGCCAGAACGCCAGTGGCACCACCGACATTGCCAGCGCGATCCGCGCCACCGAGGTGATCTCGGCCGAATGCATGACCACCGGGTTCGTGGCCTGGTGCCAGAACGCCTGCGCCTGGTACGTGGAGAACAGCAGCTCGGACACACTCAAGCGCGAGGCGCTGCCGAAGCTGGCCAATGCCGAGGCGCTGGGCGCCACCGCGCTGTCCAACCCGATGAAATGGTTCGCCAACATCGAGGACCTGAAACTCTCCGCCGAACGCGTGGACGGGGGCTATGTGGTCTCCGGGTCGCTGCCCTGGGTGTCCAACCTGGGCGAGGATCACTACTTCGGCGCGATCTTCCGGACCACCGACGCGAACCCGCGCCCGGTGATGGCGCTGATCAACTGCGCCGACCCCGGCTTCAGCCTGACGGCCTGCCCCGAGTTCACGGCCCTGGAGGGGTCGCGCACCTTCGGTTGCCACTTCGACCGCGTATTCGTGCCCGATGCCCACGTGCTGGCCGACTCGCTCCCCGAGTACATCCGCCGGATCCGTCCGGGCTTCGTGCTGCTGCAGATGGGCATGGGGCTGGGGCTCATCGACGGCTGCCTGCGCACGATGCGCGAGGCCAACGAGACCCTGGGGCACGTAAACGGCTATCTCGACGACCAGGTCGGCGAACTGGAAGAGGCCCTGGAGGACGGGCGCGCGGCCTGTTATGCGCTGGCCGAGACGCCGTTCGACGAATCCGAGCGGTTCTTCGCGGACGTGCTGCAGATGCGCCTGACCGGGTCCGAGCTGTCCCTGCGCGCGTCGCAGTCGGCCCTGCTGCACTGCGGGGCGCGCGGATACAAGGCGGATGCGGCGGCCCAGCGCAAGCTGCGCGAGTCGTACTTTGTGGCCATCGTGACACCGGCCATCAAGCACCTGCGCAAGGAGCTTGCGCGCATCCACGCGCACTGAAACCACCACCCACGGTCGGGGCCCCCGGGCCCCGGGCCGAATCAAGGAATCGCCATGCTGGAAATCACTACCCGAATGGATCCCGAGGCGGCCGTCGACACCCTGAAGGCGGCGATCGATGCCCAGGGCCTGAAGCTGGTCTCGCATATCAATGGTCAGGCCAATGCCGCGAAGATCGGGGTCGAGGTGCCGACGGATCAGATCCTCGAGGTCTTTCACCCGAGCTACGCGGTGCGTGTCTGGGAGGCCTGCAAGCCTGCGGGCATCGACATCCCGTTGCGTATCCATGTGTCCGGTGATGGCGACATCCTGCGTATCAGCACGCGTTCCGCGCGGGAGGTGTTCGCGCCGTGGGCCAACCCCGACCTGGAGGCCATCGGATCCGAACTGGACCCGAAACTGCAGGCCATTCTCGACGCCGTGGAGGCCGCGTGATGAGTACCGAAACCGACGCATTCAAGCGCTATATCTGCAAGGTCTGCGGCTATATCTACGACGAGGCCAAGGGCGATCCGGATTCCGGCCTGGCGCCGGGGACCCGCTTCGAGGATATCCCCGACGACTGGTACTGCCCCGACTGCAACGTGACCAAGGCCGACTTCACCGCGCTGGAACCGCGCGCCGAAACGGCGGACGCGGGCGCCGCCGCGATGGCCTGGAGTGCCGGGAGCGGTATGGCCGACCCGGATGCGGTGGTGATCGTCGGTGGCGGTATGGCCGGCTGGGCCCTGGCCGAGGCCCTGCGCGAGCGGGATCCGCGGCGGACCATCCGCCTGCTGACGGCCGATTCGGGCGATTACTACACCAAGCCGCGGATCTCCAACGCCTTCGCTCGTGGCACCGCGATCGAGGACCTGGTCGAAGAGACCGGATCGGCGCGGGCGGCGCGGCTCGGGATCGACCTGATGCCCTTCGTGCGGGTGCTGGATATTCACCGTGCGCAGCAGCGCCTTATCACAGCGCGCGGGGGTGTGCCGTACGGCCAGCTGGTGCTGGCCACTGGCGCCCGGCCGCGCAGGATGGCGTTCCCGGGCGGCGCCGCGCCCCCCCTGGCCGTGAACACGCTGGAGGACTATCGGGCCCTGCGCGGGGCGCTGGAGGCCGGTGGCGGCGCGCCTGCTCATACCCGGGTGGCCATCATCGGGGCAGGTCTGGTGGGCTGCGAACTGGCGGACGACCTGGCGGCCGGTGGCCACCCCGTGCACCTCGTCGAATGTGCGTCGCAGCCGCTTGCCGGGCTGTTGCCCCGGTCGCTGGGCGATGACCTGCAGCAGGCACTCGCGAATCATGGCGTGCAGTGGCACACCGAGGCCACCGTCGAGCGCATCGAACCGGTAACGGATGCAACACGGCGCCTCGTGCTGGATGACGGAGCGACACTGGAGGCCGAGGTGGTGATCACCGCGCTGGGCCTGGAGCCCCAGCGCGACCTGGCGGAGCGCGTGGGCCTGTCCTGCGACCGCGGGATCGAGGTGGATGCGCTGTTGCGCACGACCGATCCGGCGATCTTCGCCCTGGGCGATGGCTGCGAGTTCGAGGGGCGGCTGCGCCCGTACGTGGAGTCCCTGCGTGGCCAGGCGGCGGCGCTGGCGCGGACCCTGTCGGGCGAGGCGACGGTCTACCGACCGGATGCCGGTGTCGTACAGGTCAAGACGGGGAGCCTGCCGTTGAATGTCTGCCCGCCGCCGGTGGATACCGGGGAATGGGTGGAGATCAGCGCCGATGGGGCCGGGCGCCACCTGGAATATCACGCCGACGGACGGCTCGCCGGCTTCGCCCTGTCGGGGCGGCACGCGCGGCGGGCGCGCGAACTGGAGACCTGCCTGGGCAAACCAGTGGCGGATCCCCGGGCGCGCCTGGCGTCGTGATGCGCTACCGGGCCGGCGTGGCCGGCCCGGAGCGGACTCATATGACCCCGTCGAGCCGCAGGTAGCCGATCAGGAACAGCACGGCCAGTACACCGGCCAGCACGTAGAGCCAGTTGGACAGCGTGGGGTTGTTGGGGCGGCTGAAGAAGGCCGCCCACAGCGCCAGCAGGATGAGGACGAAAAAGAAGAACAGGAAGCGCATGCGTCAGGCTCCTTCCGGGACGGCGTAGGGGAGATCGACCACCTCGGCCGTTGCACCATCCGGTGCACCCCAGCGCAGCTCGCCTTCCGCGGCGGCCACCTGCACGACCGCAAGGGCGGAATAGAGCCCGTCCGGGTGGAGTTCGGCCGCGACGATCTCGCCATCCGACTGCTCCGGCTGGCCGTCCGCGCGAAAGACGGGCGAGCCGGGTTGCGGCGGGGTCTGGGTATGGATGGCCAGGCGGAACATACGCCGCTTGAGCTTACCCAGGTAGTGCATGCGCGCCACCACCTCCTGCCCCGGGTAGCAGCCCTTCTCGAAACTGATCGCGCCGAGGGCGTGCAGATTCAGCATCTGCGGGACGAACATCTCGGTGGTTTCCTCCACCACCGTCGGGACGCCGGCAAGGATGTCCAGCAGCGCCCAGTCACGCGGGCCCACCGGGGCCGCGTGGACGTTCAGGCTGTCCCAGGCGCGGCGCATGGCGTCAATCTCGCCGAACAGTTCGAAGCGCGGGTGCAGTCCGGGTACCCGGACGACGGTAACGCCATTCTTCTCGACCACCTCTTCCGGCGCGCCGGGACACACGCCCAGAGCGTTGGTCAGCTCCTTCTCGGCATCCGGTCCGGAAAAGCCGAAGTGGATGCGGGAGTCCCCGGCGTGCTCGATGATCACGTTCGCGCGCAGCACGAACATCTGCAGGCGCTTGGCGACGGGCTCGATCCGGTCCGCCGGCATCTCGAGCAGGTAGCCGTCCGTCGTGCGCAGCACGCGGAACACGGCATAGGCCCGCCCCTTGGGGCTGGAGTAGCTGGAGAGCTGGCTGTGCTGGGCGTCCACCGCATGGATGTCATTGCCGAACTGCCCCTGCAGGAAGTCGGTGGCGTCATCGCCGCGCACCTCCAGCAGACCGCGGTGGGAGAGGTCGCAGATCACCTCGCCGTTGACGGCCATACGGCGCTCGCGCTCCGGGTTGCCGTAGTGCAGGAGGTCGTCCTCCTCGAACTCGGCGCCGGCGTCGATCAAGTGGTGTTTCCAGTCTTCGCGCATCGGGATTCTCCTGTGGCAGTGCTCGTCGCCGCGCGCCGCCGGACCGATTCGCCATCGGTGGCCGGGACGCCCGGAAAGGCAGCGCTGCACTGGATTGAGGTGGTAAGCTGAACCAAGCGGCTCGATAGTAGACGAACCTTTCACAGGGTGTCAGCCCTGGATTCTTTATCTTTGTTCAAGGGGGTGGCATGACTCGGCAGGGACGTCCCGTCTTTCTGGATTTGCGCAAGATCCGACTGCCGCTGAATGCCGTGGTCTCCATTCTGCACCGGATTACCGGTGTCTTCCTGATTCTGTCGATTCCCGTGGTGCTTTGGCTGCTGGATCGCTCCCTGGCCAGCCCCGCGGGCTTCGCACAGGTGATCGCGATCATCCACCATCCGCTCGGCCTGGCGGCGCTGGCGCTCGGGCTGTGGTGGCTGCTGCATCACCTGTTCGCCGGCATTCGCTACCTGCTGATGGAATTCGGTATCGGGGAGGATCGCGAGAGCTCGCTGCGCACGGCGCGTGATGCGCTGTACGCCGGCCTTCTGGCCACCGCGCTGGTTTGGCTGGGGCTGGTGCTGTGAAGTTGTTGAGCGGACAGCGCGCCTGGCTGCTGCAGCGCATCACGGCGGTCTATGTGGGCGTGTACGTAATTCTCGCCCTGGGATTCTTCGTGCTGGCCGCGCCGGCGGACCATGCGGCCTGGCTGGCGGTGATGGGACACCCGGTGGTGGGGCTGCTGACAGCCGTGTTCGTGTTGCTGCTCTGGCTGCATGCGTGGATCGGCCTGCGCGACGTGGCGATGGACTACGTGCACGCCCCCGGTGCACGGCTTGTGGTGTTCGTGCTCGGTGGCGGCGGGTTGCTCCTGACGGGCCTGTGGGCGTTATTCATTCTGATTCGAGCGGGGCTTGCATGAAGGGACTGGCATGAACGTGGCACGGCGCAAATTCGACGCCCTGATCATCGGCGCCGGCGGCGCGGGCCTGCGCGCCGCGCTGCAGCTGTCCAACGGCGATGCCCAGGTCGCGGTGGTCTCCAAGGTGTTTCCCACACGCTCGCACACGGTGGCCGCGCAGGGCGGGGTGAACGCCGCGCTGGCCAACGTGCTGCCGGACTCCTGGCACTGGCACATGTTCGACACCGTGAAGGGGTCGGACTACCTGGGCGATCAGGACGCAATCGAATACATGTGCCGCGCCGCGCCCAAGGTGGTCTACGAGCTGGACCACTTCGGCGTGCCGTTCTCGCGCCTGGACAACGGCAATATCTACCAGCGCGCATTCGGCGGGCAGAGCCAGAACTTCGGCCAGGACCAGGCGGCGCGCACCTGTGCGGCAGCTGACCGCACCGGGCACGCCATTCTGCACTCGCTGTACCAGCAGAACCTGCGCGCGCGTACGCACTTTTTCGACGAGTACTTCGCGGTGGACCTGCTGCGCGACGAGCAGGGCTTCGTGCTCGGGGTGCTGGCCTTCGAGATCCTGACCGGCGAGCCGATCGTGATCGAGGCGAAGACCACGCTGATCGCCACCGGCGGGGCGGGGCAGCTGTTCCGCACCACCACCAACGCCCTGATCAACACCGGCGACGGCATGGCGATGGCGCTGCGCGCCGGGGTGCCGCTGGAGGACATGGAGTTCGTGCAGTTCCACCCGACCGGGATCGCCGGGCGCGGCATGCTGATTACCGAGGGTGCGCGCGGCGAGGGCGGGTTCCTGATCAACTCCGAGGGCGAGCGCTTCATGGAGCGCTACGCCCCGCGGGCGAAGGACCTGGCCTCGCGCGACGTGGTCAGCCGCTCCATCGCCACCGAGGTGCGCGAGGGCCGCGGCTGCGGGCGCGACGCGGACCATGTGCTGCTGGATCTGCGCCATCTGGGCGCGGACACGATCATGCAGCGTCTGCCGGGCATCCGCGAGACGAGCATCACCTTCCTCGGGGTGGATCCGATCGAGGCGCCCATCCCGATCTTTCCGACCTGTCACTACAGCATGGGCGGGATCCCGACCAACCGCTTTGGCCAGGTGGTGGCGCCGGTCAAGGACACCCCGGAGGACCCGGTGCCGGGGCTGTACGCGGCCGGGGAGGCCGCCTGTGTCTCGGTGCACGGGGCCAACCGTCTGGGCGGTAACTCGCTGCTGGACATCCTGGTGTTCGGCCGCGCAGCGGCGAACCACATCCTCGAGTACCTGGCCGAGAACCGCTACCACCGGCCGCTGGACGAGACGGCCGTGGAGCAGGCGATGGCGCGACTGACGCGCTGGGATCGCAAGGACCCGGGCGACGGCTCCGCCGAGCAGGTCGAACCGCTCAAGCGCGAACTGCGCAAGGTGATGGAGGACCACTGCTCGGTATTCCGCAGCGACGAGGTGATGCGCGAGGGGGTGGAGAAGGTCCGCGCGCTGCGCGAGCGCCTGAACCATGCAGTGATCGCGGACCACTCGGCCACCTTCAACACCGCACGGGTGGAGGCGATGGAGCTGGAGAACCTGATGGACTGCGCGATCGCGACCATCCGCTCCGCGCTGGGGCGCGAGGAGAGCCGCGGGGCACATTCGCGCATCGACTTCCCCGAGCGCGACGACCAGCACTGGCTCAAGCACAGCCTGTACTCGCTGGCGGACGACAGCCTCGACTACAAGCCGGTGCGCACCCAGCCGAACACCGTGGCCTCGTTCCCGCCGAAGGAGCGCGTGTACTGATGGCCTGTCGGGAATGCAACGCTCTGCGGGATGCGGTTCGCGCCGCGAACCGCATCAGCAGGCGCTGAAGGAAGGTACGGATGGAATTCTCGATCTACCGCTTCAACCCGGAGACGGATACGCTGCCGAAGATGCAGCGCTTCACCCTGCCCGACGACCAGGTCGAGCCGGGGATGATGCTGCTGGATGCGCTGCTGTTGCTGAAGGAGCAGGACGATTCCCTGGGCTTTCGCCGCTCCTGTCAGCACGGGGTCTGCGGCTCGGACGGCATGAACATCAACGGCACGAACGGTCTAGCCTGCATCACGCCGCTGGCGGATCTGGAAGCGCCGGTCACGCTGCGCCCGTTCCCGGGGATGCCGGTGATCCGCGACCTGATCGTGGACATGGGCAACTTCTGGGACCAGTACCGCAAGGCCGAGCCCTGGCTGGTCAACGACAGCCCGGAGCCCGAGGTCGAGCGCAAGCAGAGCCCCGAGGATCGTGAAGAACTGGACGGGCTGTACGAGTGCATCCTGTGCGGCTGCTGTTCTGCCGCCTGCCCGTCGTACTGGTGGAATCCGGACAAATTCCTCGGCCCGGCCGCACTGCTGCAGGCCGCGCGCTTCATCCAGGACAGCCGCGACGAGGCCACCGATCACCGCCTGGCCCAGCTGGACGATGCCTGGAAGCTCTACCGCTGCCACACCATCATGAACTGCACCCAGGTCTGCCCGAAGGGCCTGAACCCGAGCCGGGCGATCAGCGACATTCGCCGCACCATGCTGAAGAAGTCGCTGTGACCGGCGCCATGCACCGTCTCAAGCGGGCCCCCGTGGGAGCCTGCTTGCAGGCGAATGCCCCCGCCAAAGCCAGACGCGGGCAGGGGCTTCGCCTGCAAGCAGGCTCCTACCAGGGGCCTGGACGGGCGTTTTGGTGATGGAACCCGACAGCCGCACCCGCTGGCGCTGCCGCCGTGGCATGCTGGAGAACGACTGGCTGCTCGGGCAGTTTCTCGCGCAGGGATATGCGCAACTGGACCAGGAGGGTCGCGATGCCTTCGAGCGCCTGCTCGACTACCCCGACAATGTGTTGCTGGACGTGGTCATGGGTCGCCAGACCACGGTGGACGACGGGATAGCCCGTCTTGTCCCGGCGATCCGCGCCGCCGCTCAGGCTGCGTCTCCGGCCTGATCCGCTTGTTCCTCGGCTCGCGCTCGCGGGCCAGATCCTCCTGCTGCTGGCGGTCGTGGGGTACGTGCTGACGTACAGCCCGTTGTGGACGCTCATGCCAGTGTTTGGACTGGCGGTGGCCGGGTGGGTATGGCAGGCGCGGTCACGGCCACCGGCCTGGGACTGGCTGGGCCAGACGCCCGATGGCGCGACGTGGCTGGCCACGGCCGAAGGACTGCGCCAGGAGCGGGTGGACTGGGTGGGGATCCTGCCCGATACCCGGGTGCTGCGCGGGATGGTGATCCTGGTGGTCCGGCTCCCGGAGACCGGTCGGGTCCGGCGTCTCTGGCTGCACGCGGGCCGGTTGCACCCGGAGGACCTGCGCCGCTTGCGCATGCGCCTGCGCTGGCCTCCGGGGCGCGAGGAAGCGGATCCCGGCTGGCGGGTGCGGCTTCGCGCTGGGCTGGAGCGGGGCGTTGCTATACTGGCCAAAAGCCGAGTACCCGGAGGCCCGAGCATGGCTGGACCCGACAATGCGCAGGTGATGGTGGACGTCTCGCATCTGCTGAGCGACGAGCCCGATCACGTCTACAGTGAAGAAGAACTCGACGCGATCGAGGAGCTGGACCCGGAACTCGCGCTGCGTCTGGACCGTGCCCAGACCCATGCGCAGCGCGAGGCGGCGGACGTGCCCGCCGACGGTCCGATCGACGAGGACGCCGTGCGCGCCGCGATCGAGGAGGCGCGGCGAATCCTGATGCAGGACGGGGGCGATATCGAGTTCGTCGAACTCGATGGGCGCACCGTGCGGGTTCGGTTGAAGGGAGCCTGTGTCGGCTGCCCGCGTTCCACGCTGGATCTCAAGAATGTCGTCGAACGCCTGGTCCGCTCGCGGGCACCGGGCGTGGCCAGCGTCGCGAATACCTTCTGACGGCTGACTTCAGGCCGGGCCGGAGCCCAGACGGCGCAGCAGTTGCCGGAGGCGTCCCGGCCCGAACCCGTGTACCCGCTTGAAGGCCTTGCGAAAGGCCGCCTCCGAGGTATAGCCCACCGCGTCCATCACGCTGGCGACCGACTCGCGGCCATCGCGCAGCAGCCGCTCGGCCAGGACCATGCGCCACTGCGTCAGGTAGTCGATGGGGGTCTGCCCGACCAGGGTGTGGAAGCGCTCGGCGAAGCTGCTGCGCGACATGGCCGCCTCGCTGGCGAGGCCTTCCAGGGTCCAGCTCGCCTCGGGCCGGGCGTGCAGGGCATCCAGCGCGCGACGGATGCGGTCATCCGCCAGGGCCGCGATCAGGGATCCCTCCGAGTGCTCGCGCTGGGTGCAGATGTGATGGCGCACGGCCATCACGAACAGCGTATCCGCCAGACGATCCAGCACCGGCCGGTAGCCCGAGGAACGCTCCGCGAGTTCGATGTTCATGAGATCCGCCAGATGCGCCAGGCGTTCGCCCGATTCGCGACGGCGGATGATGATGTGGTCGGGGAGAGCGGCCAGGATCGGGTTGCGCCGGCCGGAATCGAACTCGAAGTGCCCGCACAGGAGCTGCGTGACCGGGGTGTCCGGCGGATCCGCACCCTCGACCAGCGTCAGGTGGTTGTCCCGATCGGGCACGGTGTCGCGGCTGGCCATCAGGTGCCAGTCGTCGTGGGGCAGCAACAGCAGATCGCCGGCCTCCATCCAGACCGGGGCCATATCCTCCATGTGCAGATAGCAGCCGCCTTCGCCGACCAGGTGAAAGCTGGCATTCCCCGAACCCGCAGTGCTGAGCTGCCACTCCCCGCACAGCCGCGGGTTGGTGTCGATGCGAGCCCGCAGGTTGTAAGCCGCGAGTACCGTCGACAGCACGTCTTCGTGGGGGCTGATATCCATCGAACGTCCTTTTCCCTTGTGGTTGGGATTCACCTTAGACCCTTACGCCCCCGGTTTCCGCGGTTTTGTGGTCGAGAGGAGGAGTCTGGACGCTCGAACATAAACGCTGGCGCCTGACCTCGCGTACTGGCGGCGCGGTCGGTCTAGGCTTTCATCCAGTAGCAGAGCAAATGGAGAACGGCATCATGGGCGCGACGGGAAACTTGATGGTACGGATACAGGGCTGGCTTGACTGGACGCGCGGCGCGGATTTCCTGGCGCCCTTGCTGTTGCGGCTTTACCTCGCCCCCATCTTCTGGATGGCGGGGACCAACAAGCTGGACGGGCTGCTGCCGAAGGAAAGCGTGGTGATGTGGTTCGGCAACGCGGACTGGGGCCTGGGCATGCCGTTCCCGTATCTGATGGTGTTGTTGTCGGCCTATGCCGAGGTGCTGGGCGCGATCGCGCTGCTGCTTGGGCTGGCCACGCGCTGGTTCTCCATCCCGCTGATGATCACGATGGTCGTGGCGGCGGTCACCGTGCATCTCGAACACGGCTGGCAGCGCATCTCCGACCCGATGATGTGTCTGTTCAACTGTTCCGGGATCGAGCAGGCGCAGATGCGCCTGGACCGGGCCAAGTCCATCCTGCAGGAACACGGCAACTATAACTGGCTGACCGAGACCGGGAACTTTGCCATCGTCAACAACGGGATCGAGATGGCCGCGACCTTTTTCGTGATGCTGCTGGTCCTGTTCTTCTGGGGGGCGGGGCGCTATGTCAGCATCGACTACTACATCCGTCGGAGGATGATGAGCAGGGGATAACACCAAGAGCTGTGCGAGCAGCCATTACTGAACGGGGCCGGGTTCTATAGCTCAAGGGTCTATAACCCAAGGATCTATAAGCCAAGGGCCCATAATCGCAAGACGAGGAGTGAAATCATGAAGAACGATCTGTTTTCCACCAAGACCCTCGCCGGGGCCGTCGGCAGCGCGGCGATCGGTATGGCCATGGCCACCAGCCCGGTGTTCGCATCGGCCGACCTGAACCACGGCTATCAGCAGGGTGGCCAGTCGCCGCTGATGCTGGCCGAAGGGGCCTGCGGAGAAGGTACCTGCGGCGGTGCCGGAGAACCCAAGGACAGCGAAGGTAGCTGTGGCGAAGGCACCTGCGGCGGATCCGGCGACGACAAGGATTCCGAAGGGGCCTGTGGCGAGGGGACCTGTGGCGGCTAGGAGCGTCAGGCCCGTCAACCCGGCCCGCGTCAGCGGTGCCGGGCTCGGTTTGCGGCGGGCCCTTCTGGGCCCGCTGGCCGAGGCCCCGGAGGCGACGGAACGCCTGGGCTTCTTCGAGGCGGCGCCGGAGAACTGGATGCACCTGGGCGGACGCCTGGGGCGCATCTTTCGCGAATATACCGAGGCCCAGCCCTTTGTCTGCCACGGGCTGTCCCTCGACATCGGCGGGCCGCGCCCGCTGGACCGAACCTTCCTGCAGGACCTGCGGACCTTCCTGGATACTCACGGGATCGAGGATTACAGCGAGCATCTCTCGGCCTGTGGCGATGGCCAGGGGCATCTGTATGACCTGATGCCGATCCCGTTTACCGAGGCGGCGGTGCACTACGTGGCCGACCGCGTACGTCAGGTACAGGACATCCTCGGGCGCCGGATGGCCCTGGAGAACGTCTCGTATTACACCCCGGTGGGGGCCGAACTCGACGAGATCACGTTTGTTCGCGCGGTGCTGGAGGAGGCCGACTGCGACCTGCTGCTGGACGTGAACAACGTGGTCGTCAACAGCATCAACCACGGCTACGCGCCGACCGAGTTTCTCGACGCGATGCCCCTGGAGCGGGTGCGCTATCTGCATATCGCGGGGCACGAGGCCGAGGCGCCGGATCTGCGCGTCGATACCCATGGCCAGCCGATCTGCAGCGATGTCTGGGATCTGCTGGGCGAGACCTACGCGCGCATCGGCCCGGTGCCGACGCTGCTCGAGCGTGATTTCAATTTCCCGCCGCTGGAGGAGCTCCTGGCGGAGACCGACCGCATCCGGGATATGCAGCTCCAGGCGCGGGCCGGCGAGGAGGATAGCATCCTGCATGCCTGAGACCGATTTCCAGCAGATCCAGGCGGCATTCGCGCGGCATCTGCGCGACCCCGAGCGCCACCCGGCGCCGGAGGGGATCGAAAGCCGGCGCCTGGCGATCTACCGGCGGCTGTTCTTCAACAACGTGGCGAACCTGCTGGGCAAGGGGTTCCCGGTCCTGCGGGGGTTGCTGGAAGCCGCCGCCTGGGAACAGCTGGTGCGCGACTTCTACCGCGATCATGGCAGCGAGACGCCGTACTTCCCGCAACTGGCGGCGGAGTTCGTGCGCTACCTGGCGGACGAGCGTTCGGCGCAGCCCGGCGATCCGCCGTTTCTGGCGGAACTGGCCCATTACGAGCGGGTGGAGACCGAGCTGGTCTACGCCGAAGACGTCTGCCCCGCGGACCTCGACCGCACCGGCGACCTGATGACCGGGGTCCCGGTGTTCTCCGCCACCGCGCGTCTGCTCGCCTACGAGTACCCAGTGCATCGCATCGGGGCGGCATTTCAGCCGGAACAGCCGGGCGACGTCCCGACCTATCTGCTGGCCTATCGCTCGGGCGAGGAGCGGGTGCGCTTCGCCGAGTTGAATCCACTGGGGGCGCGGCTGCTGTGGCGCGTGCTCGAGGCACCGGCGACGGGCGCCGAACAGATCCGGCGGGTGGCTGGCGACTTCGGACTGGAGGTCACCGATGACCTGGTCGCCAGTGGCCGTGAGCTCCTCGAGCACTACCGTGGGCTGGGCGCTATCCCGGGCAGCCGTCCCGAGGCCGATTCGGTCTGAATTGCCGCGCGAGACTCGGAGCCAAGGGGTCAGTAGCCGAGATCCAGGGCGGGCTCGTCGAGGGCGGCGGCCTGCTCGCGCAGGGTGAGGATGTGGTCTTCCCAGTAGCGCGGGGTGTAGAAGACCGGGAAGCCATCGATGAAGGCCGGGTCGTCGGCGCGGCGGGCCAGCCAGGCGGCATGCCGCAGGATGCGCAGCGTGCGCAGCGGGGCGATCAGCCCAAGTTCGCGCCGATCCAGCGGCACGAAGGTCTCGTAGCCCTCCAGCAGGGCCTGCATCTGCCACGCCATCTCCGGGGGGTCGCCGGACAGGAACATCCACAGATCCTGCATCGCCGGACCGGTGCAGGCATCGTCCAGATCCACGAAGTGCGGCCCGTCGTCGGTCCACAGGATGTTGCCGGGATGGGTGTCGCCGTGCAGGCGCAGCTGCGGCACCGCTCCCACCGCGTCCAGGCTGCGCTGGATGCGTTCGAGCAGGTCGGCGCTGAGGTCGCGGTAGACCGATTCCAGTTCCAGTGGCAGATAGCCGGAGGCAAGCACGTCCTGGCGCGCTTCCTCGCCACGCGGCACGGGATCCAGTACCGGGCGCTCGCGAAAGCGGGCGGCACGCCCGACCTCGTGGATACGCGCGATGAAGCGGCCAATGCGGACCAGCGTGTCGCGCTGCTCCAGATCCGGCGCGCGGCCCCCGCAGCGCGGGTAGACGGCGAACAGGAAGCCCGCGTGTTCCTGCAGCGTTTCGCCCCGGTCGTCCGCCAGCGGGGCAACCACCGGGACCTCGCGCGCGGCGAGTTCCTGGCTGAAGGCATGTTCCTCGCGGATGGCATCCGGCGACCAGCGCCCGGGCCGGTAGAACTTGGCGATTACCGGCGTGGCGTCCTCGATGCCGACCTGATAGACCCGGTTCTCGTAGCTGTTCAGCGCCAGCAGGCGCCCGTCGCAGCGCAGACCGGTGGTCTCGACCGCGTCGAGGATGACCCCGGGCTTCAGTGCGTCGTACGGATGCGGTTGCGATGTGCTCATCCTTGCAGTGTACGGGTTTGCCGCGCATGGTTTCGCCGAGATGCACGCGAGGAACCGCGCTTGAACCGTTACTACTGGGGGCTGCTGGCCGCACTGATGGCTCTGGTCGGCGTCTGGCTGCTGGCTGGAGTAGGGACGGGGCTGGACGTCGAGAGCCTGAGGGCCGCACGCGGGGAGATGGAGGCGTGGCGGGATGCACGGCCCCTGTCCACGGCCGTGTTGTTCTTTGTCGCGTATGCGGTGGTCGCCGCGTTTTCCGTGCCGGGCATCTTGGTAATGACCCTGGCGGGTGGTGCCCTGTTCGGGGTGGTCTGGGGGACGTTGCTGTCGTCACTGGCCTCCACGCTGGGCGCAACGCTGACCTTCCTGGCGGCACGCGCGCTGGCGCGCGATGCGGTGCAGCGGCGTTACGGGCGGCAGCTGGGGCGGATCAATGAAGGCTTCGTCCGCGAGGGTGCGTTCTATCTTTTCGCGTTGCGGATGATTCCGGTGTTCCCGTTTCTGCTGGTGAATGCCGGGATGGGACTCCTGCCGATCCGGACGTGGACCTATTTCTGGGTGTCGCTGGTGGGCATGCTGCCGGCCACGGTCGTTTTCGCCAATGCCGGTACGCAGTTGGGGCAGTTGCAGGGGCTGGACGGGCTGCTGTCGCCGGTGCTGCTGTTGTCCCTGGCCGCGACGGGTGTGTTTCCGCTCCTGGCGCGCTGGGGCGTGACCGCGGTTCGCTCGCGGCGCCGGCATGCCGGCAGGGGCTGATTCGGGTGCCGTATCTGCATGCGCGCATGTAATGCGGTGCACGGTAAACTGTGACTTTGGAACGAGAGGCGCGGGATTGCAGTCTCAAGGCTTTCGGGATCGATTTGCCTGTCCGCCGAGTGCGCTGCCAGGCCCGAGGAGAGTTAATTACATGACATTGAATGTTCTTCTGCGCCAGGGTCAGGCGGCACTTCTCGCGCTGGGTCTGCTGGGGCTCGGCATGGCGGTGCAGGCGGAGGACGAGCCGCTGGATCGACCGATCGAAAAGGTGCTGGAGCCGATCCAGCTGACCGACCGGGTCTACTACTTCTATGGCTCGCTCGAGAACCGCACGCCAGTCAATCTGGGGTTCACCAACAACACCGGTTTTGTGGTCACGGACGAGGGCGTGGTGCTGATCGATTCGGGCCCGAGCTACGAGGTAGCCCAGCGCATGGAAAAGGCGATTGCCGGCGTGACCGACAAGCCAATCACGCACGTGATCTCCGTAGGCTCGCAGGACCATCGCTGGCTGGGGAACGGGTACTTCCACGAGCAGGGCGCGGAACTGGTGGCACTCCAGCGGACCGCGAGTACCCAGGCCGAACGGGGCGAGGGGCAAATCGCCTCGCTGGCCAACTCCGTGGGTGAGGAGGCGATGGAGGGCACCGAGCCGGTTCCGGCACCGAACCCCGTGGATGCCGATGAGTACACCCTGAGCGTGGGCGGTGTGGACTTCGAGCTGATCTATGCCGGGGATGCCCATTTCCCGGGTGACATCATGGTCCATCTGCCGGGCGAGGACGTCGTCTTTACCGGCGATATCGTCTATACCGAGCGCATGCTGGGGATTCATCCGTTCAGCAACCCGGTGGAAAAGCTGGAGGCCTTCCGGCACCTGGAGTCCATTGACCCGGAGATTGTGGTGCCGGGTCATGGCCGCGCGACGGATATGGCCGAGGCGCGCCAGGATACCGGTGATTACCTTGAGTTGCTGGTGCGCGAAGTGCGCGCGGGGATCGAAGACTGGGAATCCCTGAGCGAGGTGGTGGACCGACTCGCGGATCTGGAAGAGTTCAAGCATCTGCGTCATTACGATGACTGGCACCGCCCGAACGTGAACCGGACCTACCTGTTTATCGAAGGCAACATGTAAGTCGGCCTTCGGGAATCCCGGCAGCTGTCCGGGAAACCTGCCGACGGCGCGGGGCGTGTGATACGCTTCGCGCCGTTGTCGTTTCCGGCAATTCCAATCTTTTACACGCGACGTTCGACCCCGCGTATGGGTCGGCGAAGGAGCCTCGCAATGCCCGCAGTAACCCTCCCCGACGGCAGCCGCCGCGAGTTCGATCATCCGGTCACCGTGCTGGATGTGGCCAAGGACATCGGTCGGGGCCTCGCCAAGGCGACCCTGGCCGGCAAGGTGAATGGCCAGCTGGTCGATGCCCGCCACGAGATCGACGATGACGCCGAACTCGCGATCGTGACCGACCGCGACCCCGAGGGGGTGGAGATCATCCGGCATTCGACCGCGCACCTGATGGCGCAGGCGGTCAAGCAGCTCTTTCCCGAGGCCCAGGTCACCATCGGCCCGACCATCGAGAACGGCTTCTACTACGACTTTGCCTATGACCGCGGCTTCACGCCGGAGGATCTGGAGAAGATCGAGAAGCGGATGAAGGAGCTGGCCAAGCAGGACCTGCCGGTGGAGCGCTCGCTGATGGATCGCGACGAGGCGGTGAAGTACTTCCGCGACATGGGCGAGGAGTACAAGGCCGAGATCATTGCCAGCATCCCGCAGGGCGAAAACATCTCGCTGTACAAGCAGGGCGACTTTGTCGATCTCTGCCGCGGCCCGCATATCCCGTCCACCGGCAAGCTGAAGGCCTTCAAGCTGACCAAGGTGGCCGGCGCCTACTGGCGCGGCGACTCCGACAACGAGATGCTGCAGCGCATCTACGGCACCGCCTGGCCGAACAAGGACCAGCTGAAGGAATACCTGGAACGCCTGAAAGAGGCCGAGCGCCGCGATCACCGCAAGATCGGCCAGGAGCTGGATCTCTTCTCGATCCAGGACGAGGCCGGTGGCGGCCTGGTGTTCTGGCACCCGAAGGGCGCGCGCATTCGCCGCGAGATCGAGAAGTACTGGTACGACATGCACGAGAAGGCGGGTTACGACTTCGTCGTGTCGCCGCACATCGCGAACCTCGAGCTGTGGAAGACCTCCGGCCACGCGGACTTCTACGCCGAGTCCATGTACGAGCCGATGGAGGATGAGCATCAGGCTTTCCAGCTCAAGCCGATGAACTGCCCGTTCCATGTGCTGATGTACAAGGACCGGTTGCACTCCTACCGCGACCTGCCGCTGCGCTGGGCGGAGATGGGCACGGTGTACCGCCGCGAGATGTCCGGTGCGCTGCACGGGCTGATGCGTGTGCGCGGTTTCACCCAGGACGACGCCCATATCTTCTGCCGCGAGGACCAGATCGAGGCCGAGGTGATGGCGGTGATCGACCTGACGCTGGAGGTCCTGCAGACCTTCGGCTTCGAGAAGTTCGACGTGAACCTCTCGACCAAGCCCGAGGACGCGGTCGGCTCCGACGCGATCTGGGAGCACGCGACCGCTTCGCTGCGCTCGGCGATCGAGAAGAAGGGGCTGAAGTATTCGGTGGACGAGGGCGGTGGTGCGTTCTACGGACCGAAGATCGATATCAAGATCCACGACGCGATCGGCCGCGAATGGCAGTGCTCCACGGTACAGCTGGACTTCAACCTGCCCGAGCGCTTCGACATGGAGTACGTGGCCGAGGACAACGAGCGCCGTCGCCCGATCATGATCCACCGCGCGCTGCTGGGGTCGGTGGAGCGCTTCTTCGGCGTGCTGATCGAGCACTACGCCGGGCACTTCCCGACCTGGCTGGCGCCGGTGCAGGCCGAGGTGCTGACCATTACCGAGCGCCAGGACGACTACGCCCGCGAGGTCACCAAGACGCTGCGGGACAAGGGTTTCCGGGTCGAGTCCGACTTGAGAAACGAGAAGATCGGCTTTAAGATTCGCGAGCACACGCTCAAGCGCGTGCCGTATCTGCTGGTCCTTGGAGACAAGGAAATGGAAAACGGGCAGGTCGCGGTACGCACGCGAAGCGGAGAAGACCTCGGCGTGATGAGTCTCGAGGCCTTCGGCGAGCGCCTCCGGGAGGAGGTCGCGAGTCGCCAACACTGAACCTTGAACTGGAGAGAAGGCTATTAGCGCAGCGAAAACGGTCCGCCTGAACGATCAGATCACCAGCCCGCAAATCCGACTGATCGACGCCGAGGGCGAGAATCGCGGCGTCTGCAGTACTGCAGAGGCCCTGGAAATGGCCGCGGAAAGCGGTCTGGACCTGGTCGAAATCTCGCCGAATGCCGAGCCGCCCGTGGCCCGGATCATGGACTACGGCAAGTACAAGTTCGAGCAGGCGAAGAAGGCGCAGGAAGCCAAGAAGAAGCAGAAGCAGATCCAGATCAAGGAAGTGAAGTTTCGTCCGGGTACGGACGAGGGCGACTACAACGTCAAGCTTCGCAACCTGCGCCGCTTCATCGAGGCCGGCGACAAGGGTAAGGTCACCATCCGCTTTCGCGGGCGCGAGATGCGCCACCAGGAACTCGGTGGCGAGCTGCTCGACAAGATCGAGCAGGACATGGCCGATATTGCGGTCGTGGAACAGCGCCCGAAGATGGAAGGGCGCCAGATGATCATGGTGCTGACCGGCAAGAAGAAGTAGGCCGGTCAGACAACAAGGGCGGTCGGGTCTCCGCATACCCGTATCGCCTTTTCACAAACGGCCGGCCCGAATCGGGTACGGCCCCAAATGCCGGAGAGAGTAATGCCGAAGATCAAGACCAATCGGGGTGCGGCCAAGCGCTTCACCCGTACCGGGTCGGGGAAGTTCAAGCGGTTCCAGTCGCACCGCAGCCACATCCTGACCAAGAAGCCTACCAAGCGTAAGCGTCACCTGCGCAGTCCGGCGATGGTGCACGAGTCGGATGCCCCGGCCGTGCGCAAGCTGCTGCCGTACCGTTGAACTGACCGAGGAATCGAGACATGCCACGAGTCAAGCGCGGTGTAACCGCTCACGCCCGTCACAAGAAGGTCCTGAAGCAGGCCAAGGGCTACTACGGCGCCCGGAAGAACGTCTTCCGCGTTGCCAACCAGGCCGTCATCAAGGCCGGCCAGTACGCCTACCGTGACCGTCGCCAGAAGAAGCGCCAGTTCCGGTCGCTGTGGATCGTCCGCATCAATGCGGCGGCCCGTCAGTTCGATCTCTCCTACAGCCGCCTGATGGCGGGTCTGAAGAAGGCCGAGATCGAGATCGACCGCAAGAGCCTGGCCGATCTGGCCGTGCACGACCTGACCGCCTTCGGCAAGATCGCCGAAAAGGCCAAGGCCGCACTGCCGGCCTGAGCAGGATCCTGCAGGATTACCCGCCGGGCATTGCCTGGCGGGTCCCGGAAAGGGGAGGGTCGACGCCCTCCCTTTTTTGTTTCGGGAACAGGGAACACCGGGACGGCGGGTAAGCCGTCGCCCATCATTTTCGGGGAACGCACGTGGAGCAACTGCAACAGCTCGTCGCCGAGGCCCGCGACCGCATCGAGGCGGCCACCGACCTGAAGGCGCTGGATGAGGTCCGGGTGCAGTACCTGGGCAAGAAGGGGTCGATTACCGCCCAGTTGAAGGAACTCGGCAAGCTGACGGCGGAGGAACGCCCCGCCGCGGGCCAGAAGGTGAACGAAGCCAAGGCCGAGGTCGCCGGTCTGATCGATGCGCGCAAGGAAGCGCTGGCGCAGGCGGCCCTGGCGGATCAGCTGGCCAGCGAGCGGGTGGACGTGACGCTGCCGGGGCGCCGGCCGGGGCCGGGTGCCCTGCACCCGATCACGCAGACGCTTGAGCGAATCGAGACCTTCTTTGCCGGTCTCGGGTTCCGCGTGGCCGAGGGACCGGAGGTGGAGGACGACTTCCACAACTTCGAGGCCCTGAATATCCCCGAGCATCACCCCGCGCGGGCGATGCACGACACGTTCTACTTCGACGCCCACCGGGTGCTGCGTACGCATACCTCGCCGGTGCAGATCCGGACCATGGAGCAGCAGAAGCCGCCGCTGCGGGTCATCGCGCCGGGTAGGGTGTATCGCTGTGACTCCGACCTAACCCACAGCCCGATGTTCCATCAGGTGGAAGGACTGTGCGTGGATACGGATATCACCTTCGCGGATCTGCGCGGTGTGCTGAGCGCGTTCCTGCAGGCCTTTTTCGACCGTGATGATCTGGCCACCCGGTTTCGGCCCTCCTACTTCCCGTTCACCGAACCCTCGGCGGAGGTCGACATCCAGTGCGTGCACTGCGGCGGGGAGGGCTGTCGGGTGTGCAGCCATACCGGCTGGCTGGAGGTGATGGGCTGCGGGATGGTGCATCCGAACGTGCTGGCGCACGTCGGGATCGACGCCGAGCAGTACACGGGCTTTGCCTTCGGGCTGGGGGTGGAGCGCATGGCGATGTTGCGCCACGGCGTGAATGACCTCCGGCTGTTCTTCGACAACGATATCCGCTTTATCGGGCAATTCGGGCAGACAGGCTAATGCGTATCAGTGTGCAGTGGCTGCAGGAATGGCTGCAGATCGACGAAACCCCGGAGGCGCTGGGGCATCGCCTGACCATGGCAGGGCTGGAGCTGGACGCCCTGGAACCCGCGGCCCCGGATTTCAGCGGCGTGCGGGTGGGTCATGTCCTTTCGGTGGAGCCGCATCCGGATGCCGATCGCCTGCGCGTGTGCCGCGTCGCGGCTGGCGCGGCGGAGCCGCTGACCATCGTGTGCGGGGCGCCCAATGTGCACGAGGGCATGCGTGCGCCTGTGGCCGTGGTGGGGGCGGTTTTGCCCGGCGATTTCCGGATCAAGCGCTCGAAGCTGCGCGGGGTGGCCTCCGAGGGAATGCTCTGCTCGGCCCGCGAGCTGGGCCTGTCCGAGGATGCGGCGGGACTGATGGCGCTGCCATCGGACCTGGAGGCCGGCCTGGACCTGCGCGAGGCCCTCGGGCTGGACGACACCATCCTCGAGGTGGACCTGACCCCGAATCGGGCGGATTGCCTGGGGATGCGGGGTATTGCCCGCGAATGTTCGGCCTTGCTCGATCGCCCGCTGCACGCCCCGGACATGCCGGGCGTGCAGGTGGCCAGCGAAGCCCGTGTGACCATTGAGGTCCGCGATGCGGAGGCCTGCCCGCTGTATGCGGCGCGGGTGCTGGAGGGGCTGGACGCGAAGGCTGCCACACCGGTCTGGATGACGGAACGCCTGCGGCGTGCCGGGGTGCGTCCGCTAAGCGCCATCGTGGATGTGACCAACTACGTCATGCTGGAGCTGGGCCAGCCCCTGCATGCCTTTGATGCCGGGCGCGCCGGTGAACGGATCATCGTGCGCCGCGGGGAAGGGGGTGAATCCCTGGCCCTGCTGGGTGGGGAGCAGACGGTGAAGCTGTCGCCCAGGGACGTGGTGATTGCTGGAGAGGATGGGCCGCTGGCGCTCGCCGGCGTGATGGGCGGGGCCACCAGTGCGGTCGACGACGCCACCACGCGGGTAATCCTCGAGTGCGCTCATTTTACCCCGCGTGCCCTGGCCGGCCGCGCCCGGGCCCACGGGTTGCACACCGATGCCTCGCACCGCTTCGAGCGCGGGGTCGATCCCACCCTGGTCCCCCGGGCCATGGAGCGCGCCACAGAGCTTCTTCTTGCGATCTGCGGAGGGCAGTGCGGCCCGATCGAGCAGACCGGCGAGACGCCGGCTCCGCACCGGGAGAGCGCGATCACCCTGCGCCCGGAGCGGGTCCAGCGGCTGCTGGGGATCACACTCGATGGCGCCGAGATCGAACGCATCCTGCGGGCGCTGGACTGCGAGGTCGAGACGGTCGGTAATGGCTGGTCGGTGCGGGCGCCGCGCGCGCGGTTCGATCTGGAACGCGAAGAGGACCTGATCGAGGAGCTGGCGCGGGTGCACGGCTACGATGCCCTGCCGCAGACCCTGCCGACGCCCGTGGCGCCGGTGACCCCGGACAATGCCCTGCGGTCACTGCGCGACGGGCTCGCGCGCCGCGGGTTTCACGAGATCATCAGCTTCAGCTTTGTTGCGGCGGACACGGCCCGGGCGTTCTATCCGGACGTCGAACCCCTGGCCCTGGCCAATCCCATCTCGTCCGACCTGGCGGTGATGCGTCCCGGGCTGTGGCCGGGTCTGGTGACCACCGCGGCGTATAACCAGGCGCGCCAGCAACCGGATCTGCGGCTGTTCGAGCACGGTCTGCGGTTTGTTCCGGGTGCCTCGGGTTTGCGCCAGGAGGCACGCCTGGCCGGTCTGCTCGGGGGCCGGGTGGCGCCGGAGCACTGGGAAGGGGCCCCGAGGAAGATCGATTTCTTTGACGCCAAGGGGGTGGTGGAGACCCTCTGCGAGCGGGTCTCCGGAGAGCTGGGCTTCCGTATGGAGTACCATCCGGCGCTGCATGATGGTCAGTCGGCGCGCGTTCGGGTGGATGGCCAGCCGATTGGCTGGGTCGGGCGGTTGCACCCCTCCCTGTGCGAGCGGTTCGATGTGGAGCCCGTCTACCTGTTCGACCTGGATGCGGTCGCCGTGGCCCGCGCGCCGGTGGCCCAGTTCAGCCCGCTGTCGCCCTATCCGTCGATCCGGCGCGATCTGGCGGTGGTGGTCGGCGAATCGGTCGCCGCCGGCGACGTGCTGGCGGCCATCCGGGAGCTGGACCTGGAGCTGGTGCAGGATGTCCGCCTGTTTGATCTGTACCAGGGCAAGGGCTTGAATCCGGACGAGAAGAGCCTTGCTTTGGGCTTGATTTTACGGGCTTTTGATCGCACCCTAGGCGAACAGGATGTGGCTGGCGTCACCGACGCGGTGATGCAGCATCTCCAGGCCCGGTTCAACGCAACCCTGAGACAATAAGGCGATGGCAGCTGTTACCAAGGCGGATCTTGCCGCCGTGCTAAACGAGGAACTGGGTCTCAACAAGCGCGAGGCCAAGGAATTCGTCGAGATGTTCTTTGAGGAGATGCGCCAGTCGCTGGAAGCAGGCGAAGGTGTAAAACTCTCGGGCTTCGGCAACTTCATCCTGCGCGACAAGAACCAGCGTCCGGGACGCAATCCGAAGACGGGCGAGGAGATCCCGGTATCCGCGCGACGCGTGGTTACCTTCCGCCCGGGGCAAAAACTGCGCGAGCGGGTAGAGAGCTATGCTGGAGGCGAGTAACCACCAGGAACTGCCCGCGATCCCGGGCAAGCGCTACTTCACGATCGGCGAGGTGGCGGAGCTGTGCCAGGTCAAGCCGCACGTGCTGCGCTACTGGGAGCAGGAATTCCCGATGCTGGCGCCGGTGAAGCGCCGCGGGAACCGCCGCTACTATCAGCGCCAGGACGTGATCCTGATCCGCCAGATCCGGGCTCTGCTGTACGAGGAGGGCTACACGATCAACGGGGCCCGCCAGAAGCTCTCCGGTGACGAAGCGAAGGGCGATCGCCAGCAGGCCCAGCAGATCATCCAGGACACCATCTCCGAGCTCGAGTCCGTACTGCGCACGCTCCGCGCCTGACCTTCCTTGTGCCCGCGTTAAGAAAGTCTTTTTGAACCACAGAGGGCACGAAGTTCACGAAGAAGGTCTTTCGGGTCTGGTCGCGGGTTAAAGGGCCGCATCCATTGCGGCGCATCCCGTCTCCGAATCCGCGAGCCATCGATGCCTTCCGTTTTCACGCGTTTCTCTGTGTCCTCCGTGCACTCTGTGGTGAACTAAACACTCGTGTGCCGTGATGGGCGCTCGGTTCGCTTTGGCGGTGTTGGGTGCTTTCGTGACGGCGGGGAATCGGATATAGTTCGCGGCTTCGGGGCGTGGCGCAGTCTGGTAGCGCATCTGCATGGGGTGCAGAGGGTCGCAGGTTCAAATCCTGCCGTCCCGACCAAACAGGAAGCATGAAAAAGGCCGCTTGTAGCGGCCTTTTTTGTGTCTGACGTCCGAGTTTGTCCGGGCGGGTCTATTCCATCGAGCGGCGACGCGCCTCGCGCTGGTAATGCAGCAAGGCGAGGTTGGTCTGGCGCTCCAGCCACTGTGTCATCCCGACAATCTCGAAGCCGGCGTATTCGTAGCCCTCCCGCGTACTGCGCCGCCGGTTGGCCAGGCGCAGGTCGCCCGAGAGCCGCTCACTGACGTCGGGGAGCAGCAGATTGGTGAACGCGAGGGTGGTGCCGGTCTCCAGCGTGTCGAGCGTGGCCGTGGCCAGCTCGATGCACATGCCCTGGCCCGAGAGATCGACGAGCTCGCCGATGACCGGGTCCTTCCAGCCGGGCGCGCGCAGTTCGATCTGCGGGCGCTGGGCCATGGGGATGTGAACGCGGAAGGTTTCGCGGCGCTGGAGATGCTCCAGTGTTTCGGGGTAGGGGCAGGCGTACAGGGCGCCGCCTTCTTCATGTTCGATCCGGGCCACGGTGGTGGAGAAGCGTACGGCCACGCCGCGCAGCGCGGCGAATACCCGCAGGGGCATACCGGAGGTGACATGCTGGTGCGCGCGCGGCGGATTCAGTTCGTCGAGAAAGAGTTCCTTCGCGGCGGGGTCCAGCCGGACCAGGGCCGAAGTGTACAGCGGGCCGTCGGCGTCGAGCCGGACGCTGACCAGGGTGAGCTTGTGGTCCAGGTCCTTGAGAATGCCGGCGATCCGGTCCGGCTTGTCGACCGTGTAGTCGGTTTCGTCCATGCGTCCGTGACGTTAGCTGGGTGTGAGGACGCAAGGTACTGGTCGAGCATCCGAAATGCCAGCATCGGTGCGAATAAGCTGCATCAGGCTTGTGTGATACGGCGTCCGCCACGGGTGTTGGGGCGGGTGCGCCCGTAGGGGTCGTAGGTCGCCGCCGGGCCGGCCTCTTCGCCGCGCAGGATCTGCATGGAGAGCTCCACGCGCTGGCGATCGCGATCGATCAGGCGTGCGTTGCCCTGGTTGAGGGTGTTGCAGCGCTCGATGGACTGGCGCAGGGCCTGCCAGTGATCGTTGAGGACGGCACCGTCGTCCATGCGCGAGAGCAGGCGGGCCATGCCCTCGGGTGTGAATGACTCGCTCGCGGCCTCGGCGATAGCGCGCTGCTGGCGGGTCTCGGTCTCGAGGTCCTGCAGCAGCCCCTGCTTGGTCGCCACGACCTCCTGCAGGGTCTCCGGGGTGCGCGCCTCGACCGCGCGGGTCTCCTGGATCAGGGCCTCTTCCAGTTGGTGGGCCAGCCGGATCGAGGTTTCCAGGGAGCGCAGCAGGCGATGGCGCGTGTCGGTGTTCATCGGTGAGGTCCGTGATTAGCGCAGCAGGCGCTCGAGGTCGATCATGCGGTCGGCCAGCTGTTCGTTGTCCACCGGGTAGTTGCCGCTGGCGATCGCCTCGCGCAGCTCGGCCACACGCGCCGCGTCGAACGGGGCGTTCTCGCCGGCGCTGGCGGCCGAACTCATCGCCTGGGCGGCGCCGGTCAGGGTAAGCGAATCGTTACCGGTGGTCGCGGCGCTATCCGACTCTTGCGCCCGGTTGGGCGCGCCGCTGGAGTCCTCGCGGCCCTTGACCGTGGAGCTCTGGCCGTCGGGGCGCAGACTGTTCGTGTTGAGGCCCTTGATATCCATTGTGCCGTCCTGTCGTTGTAACTGTGCTGCAAGTGTTTACGGCCGCGTGTGCTGAAACTGTAGCCCTGTGGCGGTGGTTTTTGTAACACCGATCACAGAGTCGGCATCAAAGTGTCACCCGGACGTGCCCGGAGGGCTGGATTTCGCCCTCGACCACGCGCCCGGACGAGGTGTTCTTGACCCGGATGCGGTCCCCGAGGCTGCCGTTTTCCAGGGCCTCGCCCTGCATGCGGATGGCGATCGAGCCGTTTTCGGCAAGGATCGTGACCCGCTGGCCGCGGCTGACGATCTCGCGCTGGGTGACGTGCTGTGTGCCGATGATCTGGCCCGGACGAATGCTGCGCCGGGTCTGCTGACCGATGAGGGCCGACTTGTCTTCATGATAACTGCCCGCGTGGCGTGACGTCTCGATGCGCTGGAAGCGCAGATCGCCGCTGGTCAGCGTGTGCTGGCGAGGGAGGTTGCGACTGGCCACCAGCACCTGAGCGTAACGTTCCACCGTGGCCGGGACATACAGCTGCCAGGTGACCGGGCCCGCACACTGAAGGTGGATCGCGGTATTGCCGTCGCGGCGGCCGCCGGGCGGGAAACGGGCGTTGAGTCCGTCATGGCAGTAGGCCAGCCGGAGCCGGTTGTCGAGCTGGCCGATCTCGATATTGATGTCGTCGCTATGTTCGGCGTCCAGCTCCTGCAACAGAAACTGTTCCGCGGCCGCGCGGATCTCCGCAACGGGGTGGATCTCGGCGTGGGCCGGCACGGAGAGCGCGAACCACGCCACGAGAGCCATGAGCCCCATGGGGATGCAGCGTGATGTACAGGTTGTATGTGGATGCATATGCCGGTCCTCGCCGCCCGAGGGAATACCCCGGGTCTGCCGCGTCCGTTCGCGGACCCGAAGCTATGCAGGTTTGATGCCAGTTGTCCGGGCGGTGCCCGACTCAAGGCCCGGCGTTCAATGCCGTTATCCCTGGGAAGCGGCGCCAGAAGGCGCATACAGGCGATTGCAAATGACAGCCCGGGGGTGCGCGGTGCACACTGAGCTCCCGGGAGCGGCTCGCGGCAGATGGGCGCGGGACAAGGAGAGCAGCACCATGAGTCAATTCATTGACGATGTGAACCAGCGAACGCAGCTGGTGGGTCAGAACCGGATGGAACTGCTGCTGTTCCACCTGGGTGGATCACAGACCTTCGGAATCAACGTGTTCAAGGTGCGCGAGGTGATCCCGTCGCCGCCGCTGCGCCAGATCCCGGGGTCGATGAGTGTGGTGCGCGGTGTGGCTACGCTGCGGGGCGGCACGGTGCCGATTATCGATCTGGCGCGCGCCATGGGCCTGCGCAGCGCGGCCGGTGCCAGCGACAGCGGCGACCAGAAGGTGGTGGTCACCGAGTTCAACCGTTCGGTTCAGGGGTTCTGGGTGTCGGCCGTGGACCGGATCGTGAATGTGAACTGGCAGGACGTGAAGTCCCCTCCGCGTGGTACGGGGCGCGAGTCCTTCCTGGTCGCGGTCACCGAGATCGACAACAAGCTGGTCGAGATCATCGACGTGGAACGGGTGCTTTCGATCGTCAATCCTCTGCCGACCGAGGTCTCCGAGTCCATCCGAGCGGACGCCACGCCAGCGGGGGGGCGCAAGGTCGTGATCGTTGACGACTCGGTCGTGGCGCGCAAGCAGATCGAGGGGGCGATTCGCGGTCTCGGGTTCGAATACGAGGTTTTCAAGGATGGTCAGGAGGCGCTCGACTTCCTGGAGCAGAAGGCCGGGGAGGGCCCGGTTCGCGACCAGATCGAGCTGGTGATCTCGGACATCGAGATGCCACGCATGGACGGCTATACGCTGACGGCGCGGATCCGGGACAATCCCGCCCTGAAAGATCTGAAGGTGCTGCTGCATTCCTCGTTGAGCGGCGAGTTCAATACCGACATGGTCAAGCGCGCCGGGGCCGATGCGTTTCTCTCGAAATTCAACCCCGACGAACTGGCCAACGCGGTGCTCGACCAGACCGGGCGCGAGGATCAACAGGTCGAATGACCGCCGGGGGGAACGGGGTTGCCGCCCGGCAAGGCCGGGGCGGCGTCACATGGCCGACAAGGGCCCAGTGTCGTGTCCCGCCTGCGACACCGTATACTGAAACCCGCTACCGGGGATTCCCCCTGCGTTTCGTGGCGCGGGCGCCGCTGTCAAGGACTCGTCATCAGGATGCTAATCACCATGGACTGTGCTCGGGGATGAACCGGTGATCGATTCCCGCGATTACGAGGAGTTTTCCCGCTTCCTGCAGGACTGCTGCGGCCTGGTGCTGGGTGACAGCCGTCAGTATCTGGTGTCGAGCCGACTGTCCCGGCTGCTCGACGAGTTCGACTTCAAGAGCGTGCCGGAGCTCCTGCACGCGATGCGGCAAGCCCCGAATCCGCGGCTGCGCACCCGTGTGATCGACGCGATGACGACCAACGAAACCTCGTGGTTTCGCGATGGCTTTCCGTTCGAGATCCTCCGGCATGTGTTGTTGCCGGAGCTGGCTGCGAAGGGAAGCAGCATCAAGGTCTGGTCTTCCGGCTGTTCCAGTGGCCAGGAGGCCTACAGCATCTCCATGGTCGTCTCCGAGTGGGAGGAATCCCGCCCCCCGCGCAAGGTGCCGGTATCCATCCTGGGGACGGACCTGTCGGAGAAGATCCTGGATGACGCCCGGCGGGCGGTCTACGACGGCCTGAGTATTGTGCGCGGGTTGAGCGAGAGCCGCCGCGCGCGCTTCTTCGAGACCGTGACGGACGGCCACAAGGTCGTTCCCGAGGTCCAGCGGCGCTGTCGTTTTCAGAAGCTCAACCTGATCGACAGCTACGCGGCACTGGGCAAGTTCGACCTGGTGTTCTGCCGCAACGTGCTGATCTATTTCTCCGGCGAGACCAAGCGACAGGTTCTTGACGGTATTGCCCGGCAGATGAATCCGGGCGGCTATCTGTTTCTTGGCGCTTCGGAGACGGCCGGCCCGTACACCAAGGCCTTCGAGACGGTTCGCACCGACTACGGCTCGGTCCTCCGGCTCAAATCCTGACGCCCCTCCGTCGCAGGGCCGCCAGGTCCGAAACGCCCGCGCAATGCGGCCGCGACTCGAATTGCCCCCTTCCCACGTTTCCCGCTAAGGGCGTCCCCAGCCGAGACGGATTCCCGTCGCTGGCATAGCGATTGCATCGGTCTCCTCGCAAAGGGCCGCAATGGCTGCGTCCCGGTTCTGGTAGCGAGGGTCCGCCACGGGCGGACAGGACGGAAACGATGAGTCTCTCTCTCGACAAGGCGATGGGCATCCTGCCGCAGGCGGTCAACGTGCGCGCCCAGCGCATGGAGCTGCTGGCCTCCAACATCGCCAATGCGGACACCCCGAACTACAAGGCGCGCGATATCGACTTTCGCGCGGTGCTCGAGTCCGCGGCTGGGAGCGGCAATCACTTGCCCATGGCGCGTAGCCAGGCGGCGCATATCGACCCCAATGCCGGGGCGATGAACGGGCAGGCCGAGGCGCTTTATCGCGTCCCTTCGCAGGCGTCCCTGGATGGCAACACGGTGGATCCGCAGATGGAACGTGCCGCCTTTGCCGAGAACGCGATCCAGTACCAGAGCAGTCTGGAATTCCTCAATCGCCGGGTCTCCGGCATCCGCGAAGCCCTGAGGGGCGACCGTTAACGCGGGCCTGATCGGGAGATCGATGTCGTGAGCAATATGTTCAGTCTGTTCAATACCTCGGCTTCGGCGCTGTCGGCGCAGTCGGTGCGCCTGAATACCGTGGCCTCGAATCTGGCCAACGCGAACACCGCCGCCACCAACCCGGACGAGGCGTATCGCGCCAAGCAGGTGCTGTTCCAGAGCGTGATGGATCAGGCCAACCCCAATGGTGCGGCGACGTCCGTGCGGGTGGCCGGCGTGACCGAGTCGCAGGCCCCGCCACAGGCCCACTACGAGCCACACCACCCGCAGGCGAACGAGGAGGGCTACATCTTCCGCCCGGCGATCAGCGTGGTCGAGGAGATGGCCAACATGATGTCCGCCTCGCGCAACTACGAAGCGAACGTCGAGGTGATGGAGACCTCGCGTCAGCTGCTCCAGCGCACATTGCAGATCGGCCAAGGCTAGAGGAGCCCGCCATGACACAGATTTCCCCCGAATTGCTGGATCGCCTCGGCCTGTCGCGCCCGGAGAAGAAGCCGGAAGGCGAGATGGACCGCCTCGGGCAGTCCGACTTCCTCAAGCTGATGACCACCCAGCTGGAGAACCAGGACCCGATGGAGCCGATGGATAACGGTGATTTCCTCGGCCAGATGGCGCAGTTCTCCACCGTGACCGGCATCGAGCAGCTGTCCAAGTCCTTCGAGAAGCTGGCGCAGTCCCTGGGGCAGAACCAGACGCTGCAGGCGGCTTCGCTGGTTGGCAAGGATGTACTGGTGCCCGTCGAGTTTGGCGAACTGGGGCCCGACGGGCGGGTGAACGGCGCGGTCGATCTGGAGCGCGCCACCGAAGAGCTGCAGATCGACGTGTACAGCCCGAATGGCGAGCGCATTCGCCGCATGAATATGGGCGCTGCCGGCAGCGGCCTGCAGGAGTTCACCTGGGACGGCATGCGCGACGACGGCACCTTCGCGCCACCGGGCGTCTACGAATTCAAGGCCACGGCCCGCTCCGGGACCCAGTCGGAGGCCGTGGATACCTTTCTGGATGCCCGCGTGGAAAGCGTCGCGGTGGGCAGTGACTCCGGGCTGGCACTGACCGTGCAGGGCCTGGGCGAGATCAGCTTTTCGGATGTACGGCGGATTGGCGGCTGACGCCCCGCAACAAGAACCCTGACGGAGGAAACACCCCATGCCCTTCAATATCGGATTGAGCGGACTCAACGCGGCCCAGGCCGATCTGCAGACCACCGGTAACAATGTGTCCAACTCGGGGACCACGGGGTTTAAACGTTCCCGTGCCGAGTTCGGCGATGTGTTCGCCCAGAGCTTCGGCGGGATCAGCCAGACAGCCATCGGCTCCGGCACACGACTGCAGGCGGTCACCCAGCAGTTCTCGCAGGGACGGACCGAGTTCACCGAGAACGGCCTGGACCTGGCGATCAACGGCGAGGGCTTCTTCGTCCTGAACGACCAGGGCAGCACGGTGTACAGCCGGGCGGGGGCCTTCCAGGTCGACCGCGACGGGTACCTGGTGAACAACCAGGGCCTGCGCCTGCAGGGCTATGACGAGGCGGGTGGTACGAATCTCGGGGACTTGCGTCTGCAAACCGATACGGCCGCGCCCCAGGCCACCGAGAATCTCGAGGCACTGATCAATTTGCGTTCGGATGCGCCGGCTTTGAGTGCCGATCCGGACGATTTTGATCTCGAGGATCCGGAGACCTACAACTTCTCGACCTCGCTCACGATGTATGACTCTCTGGGCATTGCGCGGGACGCCAACCTCTACTTCGTGAAGACGGGGCAGAACGAGTGGAACGCCCATGTCGCGGTGCGTCAAGACGATGGTGAGCTGGTAGAGGTTCAGTATCCAGATGACCCGGCTACTCCTGGTACACCGGCATCTGCGCTAACACTGGACTTTGGCCCAAGCGGTCAGTTGAACGGTGTTAGTCCCGCTGCAGAGGGATTATTCGTCCCGGGCACTAGCTTGGACGGGGCAGATGATCTGGAATTCGATATCAGCTTCGACGGTACGACCCAGTTCGGCGGAGATTTTTCCGTCAATGACCTGAACCAGGACGGTTTTGCCTCTGGACAGCTCACCGGTATCGACATCGATCAAACCGGCGTGGTGTTCGCTCGTTTCACCAATGGGCAGTCGACGGAGCTGGGTCAGCTTGCGCTGGCGAATTTCCCCAATCCGCAGGGCCTGGAACAGCTGGGTGACAACAACTGGGCCGAAACCTTTGCAGCAGGTGATGTGCGCCTGGATCGGCCCGGATCCAGCAACTTGGGGTCGGTGCAGGCTGGGGCGCTGGAGGCCTCGAACGTGGATATCGCCCAGGAGCTGGTGAACCTGATCACCGCGCAGCGCAACTTCCAGGCGAATGCGCAGACGATCTCCACGGCCGACCAGGTCACCCAGACGATCATCAATATCCGCTAAGTAACGGATAAGTAGGTAAAGAGGGCTTGAGCATGGATCGATTTCTGTACATCGCGATGTCCGGTGCGAAGGAGACGATGCACGCACAGGCCATCAACAATCACAACCTCGCCAACGCCAACACCGACGGCTTCCGCCAGGCCCTGGCCACCGCGGATACGGTGCCGGTACGCGGCCCGGGCTATGCCTCGCGGGACTACACCCAGGTGGGTAACGAGGCGGTGGATTTCAGCAAGGGCAAGATGCAGAGCACCGGCCGTGATCTGGACATCGCCATCGAGGGCGAGGGGTTCATCGCGGTGCAGGGACCGGAAGGGGAGGAGGGCTATACCCGGGCCGGTTCGCTGCATGTGGATGCCTTCGGCCTGCTGCGCACCGCGCAGGGCCACCAGGTCCTGGGGGATGGCGGGCCGATTGCCATCCCGCCGGCGGAGCAGATCGAGATTGGCACCGACGGCACGATCAGCGTGCGCCCGCTGGGCGTGGGTCCGGAGGCCCTGGCAGCCGTGGAACGCATCCGCCTGGTCAACCCCGATACGGACGACCTGCAAAGGGGTGATGACGGCCTGTTCCGCCTGGCGGATGGTGGCGAGGCCCCGGCGGATGCCGAGGTTCGCGTGGTCTCCGGAATGCTGGAGGGCAGCAACGTGAACACGGTGGAGGCCCTGACCCGAATGATCGAGCTGTCCCGTCACTTCGAGATGCAGGTGAAGATGATGGACAGCGCCAACACGCTGGAACAGAGCAGTAACCGCTTGCTGGGCCTCGGGTAATTTCCCGGGACTCGCGCGGCACTTGAGAGAAAACAGGAGAACACCATGAACCAGGCACTGTGGATCGCCAAGACCGGCCTCGACGCGCAGCACACGCGCATGTCGACGGTCTCGAACAACCTGGCCAACGTGAATACCACGGGCTTCAAGAAGGACCGGGCGGTATTCGAGGACCTGATCTACCAGACCGTGCGCCAGCCGGGCGCCCAGGCCACCCAGGATCAGCAGCTGCCTTCGGGCCTGCAGATCGGCACCGGCGTGCGCGCCGTCTCCACCGAGAAGATGTTCGAGCAGGGAAATCTGCAGCAGACGGACAACTCGCTGGACATCGCCATCGAGGGGCGCGGGTTCTTCCAGATCCTGCTGCCCGACGGCAACGTCGGCTATACCCGCGACGGCAGCTTCCAGCTGAATTCGGACGGCCAGGTCGTGATGTCCAACGGCTACCCGCTGCAGCCGGGTCTGTTCGTACCGGAGGACACGCAGTCCCTGGCCATCGGCAAGGATGGCACGGTGACCGCGCAGATCCCGGGTCAGGCGGCGCCGGTGGAGCTGGGCAACATCCAGCTGGCGGACTTCGTGAACCCGGCGGGCCTGCAGGCGGTGGGCGAGAACCTGTTCCGCGAGACCGCCGCGTCCGGCGTGGCACAGCAGTCCCTGCCGGGCCTGAACGGGACCGGCACCGTGGTGCAGGGCTCGCTGGAGACCTCGAACGTGAACATCGCCGAGGAGCTGGTGAACATGATCGAGACCCAGCGCGCCTACGAGGTGAACTCCAAGGCGATCTCCGCGGCTGACCAATCGCTGCAGTTCGTCAACCAGACCATCGGGTGATGTGATGACGCGCCTCGGAACCGTTCTCCGCCCGGCCCTGGCCGTGACCGCCGCACTGCTGCTGTCCGCCTGCGCCGCCACGCAAACAACCAAGCCGGACGACAACCCGGAATATCGCCCGGTGATGCCTGCCCAGCCGGTCCCGCAGTCGCAGAACAATGGCGGGATCTACCAGGCGGCGCATTCCCAGGGCCTCTTCGAGGACTACAAGGCGCGCAACGTGGGCGACATCCTCACCGTGATCCTGGCGGAGAGCACCAACGCGCAGAAGTCGGCGTCGACCTCCACGGGCAAGGATTCCAATCTCGACCTGGGGAACCTGTCGGCCTTCGGCCGCGATGCCACCTTCAACGGGCGCCCCCTTTTTGGCGCGAGCAATTCGAGCTCGCGTGACTTCGACGGCTCGGGGGATTCCTCGCAGAGCAACCAGCTCGACGGCGAGATTACCGTGACCGTGGCCGAGGTCCTGCCCAACGGCAACCTGGTCGTGCAGGGCGAGAAGTGGCTGGGGATCAACCAGGGCGAAGAATACGTGCGCTTTCGCGGCATCGTGCGCCCGGTGGACGTGACCACCAACAACACCGTGCTCTCCACGCAGGTCGCCAACGCTCGTGTCTATTACGGCGGTTCCGGCGTGCTGGCGGACAGCAACACCCCCGGCTGGATCACGCGCTTCTTTAACAGCCCGATCTGGCCCTTCTGACGCAGCGTGCGCGCGGCGAGGTACGACATGGACTCGATATCCCTCAAACAACCCGCGAACGACCGCCGGATCGTGGCGCTCGGCGACTGGCGGCGCTTGGCCCTGCTGGTTCTGGTAGCGCTGCTGGTGGCCGGTCCGGGGAGCGCTTCGGTGGCGGCGCAGACCGCCATCCAGCAGCAGGCGGCGATGCAGGAGCGCAGCTACATGGAGCGAGTCAAGGACGTGGCCAGTGTCTCCGGCGTGCGCGAGAACCAGCTGGTCGGGTACGGCCTGGTGGTGGGCCTGGACGGCACGGGGGACCAGACCACCCAAACGCCGTTCACCGTGCAGAGCCTGAACAATATGCTCGGCCAGCTCGGGCTGACGCCGGATGCCGGCAACCCGCAGCTGCGCAACGTCGCCGCCGTGATGGTCACGGCCGAACTGCCGCCGTTCGCCAAGTCCGGCCAGCGCATCGACGTGACCGTCTCGTCGATGGGCAACGCGACCAGCCTGCGCGGTGGCACGCTGCTGATGACGCCGCTCAAGGGGGCGGACGGGCAGACCTACAGCATCGCCCAGGGCAATCTGGTGGTCGGGGGCTTCGGGGCCGAGGGGACCGATGGTTCGCGCATCACCGTGAATGTGCCTAGTGTCGGCCGGATCCCCAACGGCGCCACGGTGGAACGCGAGGTCCCGACCGCGTTTGCCCAGGGGGATCATGTCACCCTGAATCTGCACCGCCCGGACTTCACTACGGCCAACCGCCTGGTACAGACGGTGAACGATACCTTCGGCCAGGGGGTCGCCCATGCCCTGGATGGATCGTCGGTGCGCGTGCGCGCGCCGTCCAACCCGGATCACCGGGTCGGCTTTGTCGCGGAGCTGGAGCGCCTGCCGATTGAACGTGGTGCGCCACCGGCGCGGGTGATCGTCAACTCGCGCACCGGGACGGTGGTGATCGGCTCCAGCGTGCAGGTGACCCCGGCCGCCGTCTCGCACGGCAGCCTGACGGTGACGATCAGTGAGGCCCCTCAGGTCGTCCAGCCGGCGCCCTTCGGCGCGGGCGAAACGGCGATCCAGCCGGATACCGACATCGCGATCGAGGAGGGCGACAACACCATGTTCCTGTTCGATCCGGGCACCTCGCTGGACGAGATCGTGCGCGCGGTGAATAACGTGGGGGCCGCCCCCGGCGACCTGGTCGCGATCCTGGAGGCCCTTCGCGAAGCCGGCGCGCTACGCGCGGAGTTGGTGGTGATCTGATGATTACCCCGGGCGTCGATACCCAGATGCAGGCCCGCGCGGCCCTGGCCTCTGACCCCAGTGGTCTGCAGGACCTGGCCCGGGGTGCGCGTTCGGGCGATCAACAGGGCCTGGAGGCCGTCGCCCGCGAGTTCGAGGCGATGCTGATCGGCCAGATGCTCAAGCAGATGCGCGAGGCGTCGCTGGGCGATGGCCTGTTCGACAACGACCAGAGCAAGATGTACCTGGAGATGCAGGACCAGGAATTCGCCAAGGCCATGAGCCAGGGCGATGGCATCGGCCTGCGGGATGCCCTGATGCGCCAGCTCTCCGCGCAGCAACCCGCCGATCCCGAGGCCTTGAATGACCCGGATCGCCAGGCGGCACTCGAACTGCCGCAGCGGCGGTCGGGACTGGATACCCTGCGCGTACTGCAGGGCGATGTGGAGCCCGAGTTGCAGCCGGTGGGGCCGCAGCGCCCCGATGCTGTGGCCCCGCAACCGAGCGCGGGGGCGGCGGCGCCATCACCCATCGCCTGGCCCCCGCGGGACGCCGCCGAGTTTGTGCAGAGCCTGGAGCCCCTGGCGCGGGATGCGGCCGCGGAGCTCGGGGTCGAACCCGGCATCCTGCTGGCGCAGAGTGCCCTGGAGACCGGCTGGGGACAGCACGTGCCGTCGCGCGCCGACGGCCAGCCGAGCTTTAACCTGTTCGGGATCAAGGCGGACAGCCGCTGGAACGGGGATCAGGTCTCCGTGGGCACCCTCGAGTTCCGTGAGGGGGTTGCGCAAAGGGAGCAGGCGCGTTTCCGTGCCTATGCCGATCCGTCAGAGTCGTTCTCCGATTACGTCGAGTTCATTCGCAACAATCCGCGTTACCACCGGGCCCTGCAGGCCGGGGATGACGCACAGTACATTCGCGAGCTGCAGGACGCCGGTTACGCGACGGATCCGGCCTATGCGGACAAGGTCCTGCGCCTGCGCGATCAGTTGGCCGCGCACCAGGGCAGTGGATCGACTCAAGTCGCGGCCGATGCGGCCGTTACCCGTACCGAGGGGTAGAGCATGAAGCAGAAATGGCCCAATCCGGTGGTTGAACGAGCGGTTTCGCGGGAGGCGCGGGTATGAGCGCGTCCGGGATTGGCACCTCGGCGCTGCTGGCCTTCCAGCGCGCGATTGGCACCACCAGCAACAACATCGCGAACTCCGCGACCGAGGGCTACAGTCGGCAGCGCACCGAGCTGTCCAACCTGACGCCGCAGTTCCTGGGGGGCAGCTTCCAGGGCCAGGGCGTGCAGGTGGACACGGTTCGGCGCATCTCTGACGACTTCGTGAACACCCAGCTGCGCAACTCCATCTCGGATCAGTCGAATGCCGAGCTGAAGGCCTCGCTGGCCGGGCGCATCGACGACCTGCTGGGAAGCTCCAGTTCCGGTCTGACGCCGGTACTGCAGGACTTTTTCGACGCCGGCCAGGATCTGGCCAACGACCCGACGTCCAGTGCCGCGCGCACGGTCTTCCTGACCGAGGCGGAATCCCTGGCCGAGCGTTTTGCCTCCATCGACCGGCGCATCGAGGAGCAGCGCGACATCATTAATGGCCAGATCCGCACCAACGTCGAGGAGATCAACTCCCTGACCGAAGCGATCGCCGGGCTCAACCGCGAGATCGTGTCGAAGTCGACACAGGGGACGCCCAACGACCTGTTGGACCAGCGCGACCGGGTGCTCAACCAGCTGGCGGAGAAGGTGAACGTCCGCATCACCGAACAGGATGACGGAGCGGTCAACGTCTTCGTCGGCAACGGCCAGGCCCTGGTGCTGGGCGGCAACAACCGCGAGCTGGTCGCCGAGTCGCTCACGGGCGACCCGCGCTCCCCGGACATCGGGCTGAAGACCAGTGGTGATCCGGTCAACATCTCCCGCTTCATCCAGGGCGGCGAGCTGGGTGCATTGCTGGAGACCCGAACCGGGATCATCGACGAGGCCCAGAACACCCTGGGCCGGCTCGCGGTGAGCATCGGGGCGGAATACAACCAGCAGAACAACCTCGGGCTGGACCTGGAGGGCAATCTGGGCGCGGATATCTTCGGGATTGGTGATCCGGCGGTACGTGGATTCCCCGGCAATGAGTCTGATGATGTTCCGTCTGTCGAATTCGGAGACGTGCGCGACCTGACCACGTCCGATTACCGCCTGAGTTATAACGGTACGGACTATGAACTACGGAAGCTGTCGGATGGTGAGGTCGTAGCGAGTGGCAATGGAGTCCTTGAGGCGGATGGGATCATTGTGGATACGGCTACGATTGGCGGACAGGTGGAAGGGGATGGCTGGCTGATCCAGCCGACCCGCAATGGGTCGCGCGACCTGTCGGTGGAGATGACCGACCCTAGTCGGATCGCTGCAGCCAGCGCCGTGCGGGCCGACCTTGGCGATGACAACGCCGGGGATGCCGCGATCGCGTCTGTGCGAGCAGCAGACCCGACCATCGATTTGGAAGCTCTACCCGCGGACGACCCCGATGAGGTTGTGTTCGATGCTGACATCGGGGACCGGGGCGCTTTCGTGATCGATGGAGAAGAATTTGAGCTCAGTGAGGATGGTGTGACAACCATTGAGTTCAATGGATGGGAAATGGAGGTCCGTGGTGCGCCTGCGGACGGGGATATCTTCAAGGTCAGCAGCAACGAGGGGTATCCCGGCGACAATCGCAACATGCTGGCGATGAACGAGCTGTCGGATCAGCGCCTGGTGGGCGGTGACCGGACCTTCGGGGATGGCTACAACAGCCTGCTGGCCAATGTCGGCACGCGCACCCGGCAGGCCCAGGTCGCGCAGGAGTCCGCCGATGCGCAGCTGGCACAGGCGCGGGCGCAGCGTGAGGCAGTGTCCGGCGTCAATCTGGACGAAGAGGCGGCGGATCTGATCCGCTACCAGCAGGCCTATCAGGCGGCGGCCCAGGTCATCTCGGTCAGCAACTCGCTGTTCGACTCACTGCTCGGCGCCTTCCGCCGCTAGCGCCCACCGGGAGATACGGACATGCGCATCTCGACCACCCAGATCTTCCAGACCGGGATCGACCAGATCCAGCGGGGCCAGACGGAGCTGAACCGGACCTCGCTGCAGATGGGTCGCGGCGAGCGCATCCTGAGCCCCTCCGATGACCCGAGCGGGGCCACCCAGGTCAACCAGTTCGAACGCATCATCCAGGCCACCAAACAGTACCAGCGCAATATCGACAACACCCAACCACGCCTGCAGCAGGAGGAATCGGCCCTGCAAAGCGGGACGGATCTGCTGCAGCGGGCGCGCGAACTGGTGGTGGCCGGCAACAACGATTCCCAGACCAACGAGACCCGCAGCTATCTGGCCGGCGAACTGCGTCAGTTACGAGAGGGCCTGTTCGACATCGCCAACACCAAGGATCCCAACGGCGAATACCTCTTCGCCGGGACGAAGTCCTTGCAGCAGCCCTTCCAGCAGGATGGCACGGGCGCGGTGCGCTATGAGGGGGCCGAGGGTACGGGCAGCGTCCGCGAGGTCGCAATCTCGGCCAACCGCAAGGTGCCGGTGGGCGATACCGGTGCGCGGGTGTTCATGGATATTCCGGAGAACGACGGGCGGGTCGGGGCCGAGGTGCTCAATCGGGAACCCGGCAGTACTCTTGTTGTGGAGCAAACCGGTGTAAGCGACGTTGGTGCACTGGATGAGCGCGACTACACGATTGAATTCTCTGAAGACGCCGGCGGGAACGTCCAGTTTTCCATCACCTATGTAGATGAGAATGGAGATACCCAGTTCGCCGAAGACAATTCCGGGAATTCGATGGAAGATCGGCCTTTTGTGGCCGGTGAGGCGGTCCTTTTTGAGGGGCGGAGTATCACCCTGAGTGGCACACCCCAGGCTGGGGATCAGGTCTTGTCCCGCGCCGCCGATAACAAGAGCGTGTTCGAGACGCTGGACGCGATCATCGCGGCGCTGGAAGAGGGCGGCGCCAGTGGTACCAGCCGGGCCAACCTGGCGACGGCCAGCAACACCGCACTGGCCGACCTGGATGCGGTGCTGGGCAACTTCAGCGACATCCGGGCCGAGGTCGGTTCGCGCCTGAAGAGCTTCGATCAGCAGAAGGACCTGAACGAGGACCGCCTGGTGGACCTAAACAGCGCGGTCTCCGAGATCCGCGATCTGGACTATGCCGAGGCGATCAGCCGCTTCAACCAGCAGCAGGTGGCCCTGCAGGCCGCGCAACAGACCTATACCCAGGTGAACCGCCTGTCGCTGTTCGACTTCCTCTGATCCATGCCCCGGCCGTGCGGATCATGGGCGCGCCTTTGTGCGACCATGACGCCATTGTGATCTGCGAGACTCCGGCATGGCCAAGAACAACGAACCCTCCGCGCCCATCCAGTACCGTTCCACCGGGCGGCCCCCGCGCTATCTGATCGTCCTGCTGATCCTGGCCGCGCTGTGGGCGGGGTTCTGGGGTGTCATCCACCTGCAGTCGGGCGAGCCCGAGCCGGTGACCCTGAATGTCGAGGAGCAGGCGGAGCTGGAAGCCAAGCTGCGGGCGTTGGGTCCGCGCGATGCGGAGCCCCGCCCCGATAGCGCACCAGGCGATCCGATCATCGATCTCGACGCCGAAGCCGAGCCGCTGGTCCCCGAACTCTACGAGGAACGCGCCGAGGCCCGGGTGGTGCAATTCAGCGAACGCGAGCTGAATGCGCTGATCGCGCAGGACCCGGACCTGGCCGGGCGGGTGGCGATCCGCCTGACGCCGGGACAGGTGAGCACGCGGGTGCGCATCGATGTGCCGCCGGATATCCCCCTTCTGGGCGGACGCGTCCTGAATGTGCGCTCGGGCGTTCGCTTTGGTACGGAAGAGGGCCAGGTGCACGCGCGCCTGGTGGGCGTCAGCGTTGCCGGGATCCCGCTGCCGGATGCTTGGCTTGGCGGGCTCAAGGACGAGGATCTGCTGGGGCTGGAGCCCTTCCAGCAATTGCGCGCCGGTATCGAGTCCATCGAGGTGCGCGACGGCGAGCTGGCCCTGGAACTCGCCCGCTGAGGCAGGGCGCTTGGTGCCACTTGTGGCACCTGTGCCACGAGACCGCCCCGCCACGGTTGCAGATCCCGGCTCTGCGCTGCGCTTCGGCCGGGATGATGTTCTGGGGGGAGGAGGCTTCCCTGATGCGGTGGGTTACCGGGCGGGGCCGACGCGCAGGGTTTCGGCGCCCAGAGCCTGCAGGCGGCCGCGTATGCTGAGGGTCAGGGTGGAGTGCCCGGCCTCCAGCGCCGGCTGGCTGGCGGATTCGTCCATTGCCCGCATGGCCATCATCGGCTGTGGGCCGCCGTGGGAATCATCCGGCAGTTCCACTTCCAGAACACGCAGGTGTGTGGCGCCCAGTGAGCGGGCGATGACGCGCGCCTGAGCCTTCAGGTCGTCCATGGCCTCTTCGATCATGGCCTCGCGGTGTTCCTCGCGGGCCTCGGGGCTCAGGGAAAAACGGATCTGACTCACCGTGAGGTCGTGCCGCTGGAGGGTTCCCACCAGTTCGCCCAGGCGGTCGAAGTCGCCGCTGGTCAGTTCCAGGTTCTGCTGGACCTGCCAGGCGTTGATGCGGCTGCGGTCGTCGGCGTCGTAGATGGGGCGGGTCGAATAGCCAATGGTGCGGGCCTCGACGGCATCGTGTTCGCCCGCGCGTTCCAGGGCCGCCTCCATGTTCCGGTTGACGGTAGCCGCGGCTGTGGCAGCCTCCGGGGCGCGCGCCTCGGTCTGCATGTGCACGGTCATGTGATCGTTCGCGACCTGGCGTTCGGTCTTGCCGGTCAGGGAAAGCGTCGTGGCGCCATCGCCGCCAACAGCGGCCCCGGGGATCGCCAGTGCAAGTACGGCGAGGCCGGCGACGAGCGAGGATGTCCGGTGGGCAAGCGGGATGTGGTTCGGTCGCATGGGTGTTTCCTTAGAGGTCTCGGGCCAGGCGGATGCCGGCGAATACGTGGCGTTTGTCGGGAGTGAAGAAATTGCGCAGGGTCGTCCGGGTGAGCAGCGGGTCGCTCCAGGCACTGCCGCCGCGCAGGACGTAGTGCTTCCCGTCGAACCAGGGCAGGGAGTATTCATCATAGGGGTAGGGCCGGAAACCCGGGTAGGGTTGAAAGGGGTTCGCACACCATTCCCAGACCTGCGCTGTACCGGCTAGGCAACCGGCCTGCGCGGCATGCTCCCACTCGTGTTCGTGGGGCAGGCGGGCGCCAACCCAGCGCGCGTAGGCCGTGGCCTCGAACCAGGAGAGGCCGACGGCGGGTGCCCGGGGCTCGAGCCGCTGGGTGCCGCCCGGCAGGGTCTGGACTCGTGTGCCGTCGGACCGGCGCCCCCAGCCCAGCGGGGCGGTGACCCCCGTCTGTTCCAGCCACGCCCGGCCGGATTCGTCCCAGTGAGGGCCGGGGTGATATCCGTCGGCCTCGATGAAGGCCGCGACCTCGGCGTTGGTGACGGGGTGTGCACGGATGGCGTGGGGCGCGAGCCGCACGGTGTGTCGGCCGCGCTCGTTGTCGAAGGCGGTGATGGAATCGCTGCCGGCGATGTGTTCGCCCCCCGGGCACTCGATCCAGTCGTTGCAAGGCCAGTGCGCGGTCTCGGAGGTTTGTACAGGGCCGGCTTCGGTGTGTTGCAGGCGGGCAAACCAGCGCACCTGTTCGAGACTCTCCAGATGCATCGCGTGGTGCTGCGCGAGGAAACCGGTCAGGTAGTCGTTTTCAAGCAGGGGATGGCGGCGCACCTCCGGGTGGGCGCGCAAAAGCTCCAGGTGGTGCTGCTGACATGCCCGGCCCCACGCGAGCAGCGAGTGGCGGGGTGGGAGGCGCCCGCCGCGGCGCCATTTCGGGCTTTGCTCCGGGAAATAGAGGTCGTGCCAATCCCGCCGTGCGGGCGGCGGTTCACCCAAAATCCGTTCGTGCAGCCAGACCGCCTCGATGAAATGGCAATGGGCGTAATGCCACCCCATGGGGCTGAGGTCCGGGTGGTACTGATTGCGCCATTCGTGTTCCGGGGTGGCGAGAAGCGCCGCGTTCAGGCGGTCGTGCTGGACGGACAGGCACTCTATGAGGTCCGGTTCGGAAGCGTTCGACAGCGGATGGACGGCGTTCATATCCGGTGGAGCGCGTTACAAGGCCAGGAGTTCCGGCGGTTCGTCGGGATCCAGGATCAGCAGGTGGCCGGATGGCACCGGGCGCCAGCGCTCGCGATCCGTCAGCGGTTCCGATGCCACGACCACGCTGTCTTCGGGGAACGTCTCGTCATCGGTGGTGTAGTAGAGGCTGGGGCAGGGCGCGTTGATCGCGTGGCGGCTGGCGATGATGCGGCGTCCGTCGGACAGGATCACGTTCAGCAGGGCGGTATCCGTGCCCAGCCAGGCCTCGATGGTCGAGAACGCCTCGCCGAGGGCGCCTTCCAGCGTGGCGTTCTCGTCATCGGCCAGGTACTGCCGCACCAGCGCGAACAGGTGTTCCGAGTCGGTTGTGCCCTCGATGCTGGCTTCGATCTCGTGGCTGAGGATGTTCTGGATCTGCCGCCGCACATCCGGCCGGAACCGGCTGATCAGGCCGTTGTGGCTGTACAGCAGGCCGTCCCGGGCGAACGGCTGGGCATTGACCGAGTCGCCCCCGAAGCCGGGGGTTGCGCTGCGGATGGCCGCGATCCAGAGGGGCTGGGTCATGTCGCTGGCCAGATCTTCCAGATTGGGATCCTGCCAGAGCGGGTCGGCTCGGCGGTAATGGCGCGCCATGCCCCCGGCCCCGAACCAGCCGAAGCCGAAGCCATCGGCATTGACCCGCGCGTACACCAGTTCCTGGGGCGCCATGGCCTGTTCGATCAGGTTGTGGGGGGGATCCAGGATCAGGCTGCGCAGCGTGATCGGAGGACCCAGATAAGCGAGGTGTCGGCACATTGATCCGGGCTTCCCTGGGGGCAGTTGGGACGTCGGTGGTTTCATGCTAGCGTGCCGCAAACCCTCTTGATACGGAAGCCCGCATGTCCGCCGACGCCTGCGCTGTACCCGTTTCCTCCCGTTACAGCCGCCGGGTGGTGGAAGAACGCGATGCCCACGCCGAGTTACTGGCCGATTTCCGCGCGGGGATGCTCGAGCCACCGCGATCCCTGCCGCCGAAGTACTTCTACGATGCACGGGGTTCGCAGCTGTTCGATGCGATTTGCGACACGCCGGAATACTACCCGACCCGCCTGGAGGCCGAGCTCCTGGAGCGTCATGCCGATGCGATCGTGGACGCATCCGGCGCCCGGACGCTGTTCGAGCTGGGCAGCGGGACCTCGCGCAAGACCGAATACCTGCTGGCCGCCCTGGAGCGGCGCCTGGCGGCGCCCCATTACATCGCCAATGACGTGTGTAGCGAGATCCTGGACGAGGCGGGCGAGCGGCTCTTGCAGCGCTTCGATCAACTGCGGGTGGACAGCCTGTGCGGCGACTACGCGGCGGCCCTGGGCCACCTGGGCGAGGTCGCCGGCGCGCGTGGCGACGGTCCCCGACTGTTCGCCTTTCTCGGCAGCAGTCTGGGGAATTTCGAGGACCCAGAGGCCGCCGCCCTGCTGACCCGGATCCGCGCGACCATGAATGCGGAGGATCGCCTGTTGCTGGGGCTGGACCGGGTCAAGCCGCGTCCGGTGCTGGAGGCGGCCTACAACGATGCGGCGGGGGTCACCGCGGCGTTCAATCTGAATCTGCTGTCGGTGCTGAATACCGAGCTGGGGGCGGATTTCGACCCCGAGGGGTTCGATCACCGCGCGCCCTTCGTGGAAGAGCATTCGCGGATCGAGATGCACCTGGTGGCGCGTCGCGACCAGGTCGTGCAGGTCTCGGAGCCCGAGGCTCGCCTGGAGATCGCGGCAGGCGAGATCATCCGCACCGAGATCTCGCGCAAGTTCAGCCGCGAGGCGGTTGATGGTCTGCTGGCGGCGGCGGGGCTGGAACACGAGGCCGAGTGGTCGGCGCCCGAGGACTGGTATTCCCTGTTCCTGCTGCGGCCCGGGGCGGCCTGATCGGCATGCGGGAAGCGCGGCTGGTGCTGGTGCGGCATGCCCAGGCCGGTAATCCCGGCGACTGGGACGGGGCCGATCGTGACCGGCCGCTGACCGACAAGGGACAGGTCAGCGCGGTGCGCATGGCCCAGGCGCTGGGCGATCTGCTGCCGGCTTCCGTGGAGCTTCTGTGCAGCCCCTATCTGCGCGCCCGACAGACGGCGATCCCCCTTTCCCAGGCGCTGGATGTACCGGTGCGACAGAAGAAATGGCTCGCTCCGGGACAACCCGCCGGGCTGGAGGTCGAGGCCCTGGCCCGGAACCTGCCGGCGAACGGCGGGTTGGTGCTGGTGGGCCACGAACCCGACCTGTCGCTCCTGGCCAGCTGCTTGCTGGGCGCGCCCGGGGGGCGGAGTCTGGTGCATATGGGCAAGGGCGATGCCTGCGGGCTGGCGGGTTCGCTGCCGGGGCCGATGCGCCTTGTCTGGCATCTCCCGCGGCGGGTCCTCGAACGGCTGGCCGATGGGGAGGCGCATTAGGCATGCAGGAGGCTCACCATACGGAGACGGTTGCGGCCGTCGATCTGGGATCCAACAGCTTTCACATGATCGTGGCTCGGCGCCAGGATGGCGAGGTCCTGAAGGTGGACCGGCTCAAGGAGATGGTGCGGCTTGCCAGCGGCCTCGACGATCAGGGACAGCTGGATCCGGAGGTCGCCCAGCGGGCTTTGGACTGCCTGGATCGTTTCGGCCAGCGGCTGCGTCAGCTGCCGCGCGGACATGTGCGGGTCGTTGGGACCAACACGCTGCGCCAGATGCATGACAGCCGGGCCTTTCTGCGGTCGGCGGAGCAGGCCCTCGGACATCCGGTGGAGATCATCGCCGGGCGCGAGGAGGCACGGCTGATCTACCTCGGCGTGGCCCACACGCTGGCGGATGACAGTGGCCGGCGCCTGGTGATGGATATCGGCGGCGGCAGCACCGAGTTCATTATCGGGGAACGCTTCGAGCCGGTCCTGGCCGAGAGCCTCGAGATGGGGTGTGTGACCTTTACCCGGCGCTTCTTCGCCGACGGCAAGCTGAGTCGCAAGGCCTTCGATGCCGCCCGACTGCGAGCGGAGCAGGAACTGCAGCCGATTGCCAGCGCCTACCGGGCCGAGGGATGGGATCAGGCACTCGGGGCCTCGGGCACGATCCTCGCGCTGGATCGCATGGTGCAGGAGTCGGGCCTGGACCCGGCGCCGGGCATGGACCGGCAGGCCCTCGAGCGTCTGCGGGACGCACTGATCGAGCAGGGCTCGATCGACGGGCTGGAGTTCCCCGGCCTGGCGGCAGAGCGGGCGCCGGTCATCGCCGGCGGACTGGCGGTCCTGCTGGGCGCGTTCGAGGCGCTGGGCATCGAACGCCTGCATCCCTCCGACGGGGCGCTGCGCGAGGGAGTGGTGCATGACCTGCTGGGTCGCTTCCGGCACGAGGACGTGCGCGGGCGCACCATTCATCATCTGCGCCGGCGCTTTGCGGTGGACCCGGCCCAGGCCGAGCGCGTCCAGGCCACGGTGGCACGCCTGGTCACCGCGGTGCGCGCGGCCTGGGGGCTGGACGGGGACGACGCCGAGCGTCTGGACTGGGCTGCCGAGCTGCACGAGATCGGCCTAGCCCTGGCCCACAGCAAGTATCACAAGCACGGTGAATACATCCTCACATGGGCCGACCTGCCCGGGTTCTCGCAGCCGGAGCAGGCGGAGCTTGCGCTGCTGGTGCGGCTGCACCGGCGGACCCTGAAACCCAAGCTGCTGGGCGGTGTGCGTGAGGATCGTGCGGGCGCCTTCCGGTATATGGCGGTGCTGTTGCGCCTGGCCGTGCTGCTGCATCGCTCGCGGGCACCCGATCCGGTGCCGCTGGAGCGTATCGAGGCGACGACGGACGGCCTCGCACTGAGCTTTGCGACGGGATGGCTGGATGCCCATCCCCTGACACGGGCCGACCTCGACGCCGAGCGCGAGGAATGGGCCCGCCACGCACTGCAACTCGAGTACGCCTGACGGCGGATTCGGAAAGGATGGATGCAATGCTGACGCTGGTGGTCTGGATCTATGTACTGTCGGTGCCGTTGTGGATCGGCATCTGGTGGTCGGCTACGGGGTTCCGGTTGATGCGGCACAACCGGTTGCTGGCACTGCCCTTCCTGCTCAGTCTGGTGTATGTGGTCGGAAACGCCCTGCTGGTGGCCATGTTCGGCGGGCTCAGCGAAGCCACCTACGAGGAGGGTCGGTACGTGTTCATCACCGACCGGGCCATGATCGCGGTTCAGGCGACGGCGAGTGTGCTGATCGTGGCCACCATTGTGTACGGCCTGAGCATACGGCGGGTACCGGTGCACTTCATCCGTTTCATGGTGTATGCATTCGTGGCGTTGCTGGGGGTGATGGCGCCGATCCTGTGGATTCCGGCGCAGGAGGCGGAGTTCTTCTTTGTGCTCCGCCATGTGCAGTCGATCGGACTGAACTTCGGGCTGTTCCTCTGCGTGGCCGGGATCGTGGTGCTGTTGCAGGACCTGCTGCGTCATGGCGACGCCGAGGTCACCCTGCTGGGCGGACTGCATGATGTGCCGCGCTCCGAGCGTCAAAGTGAAGCGGATACAAAAAACCGCGGGAGCTGAGGCGCTTACCGGGTGTGTTGTGAACGGGTAGGGAACCCAGCGACCCTCTGCATCGGGAACAAGAGGATTGGGTACAGGAGCGCCTCGGTTCCGGGAGGGTGCCGCACGCGTGTGCGGCCCGATGGTGTGCGGCGCATGTGCCCCTGTATTCACTCACGTTTGGGGCTTGTACTCCAGGTTCCCCGACCCTGCATTGCGCCCCGAGGGTTTATAGAACGGGGGTGGAGGCGCTAACGGCTGTGTGACCCCTGCCTCGGGGGCTCGGGGTGCCCACGCGAGCGTGTTCACCCATCAGCATTTCTCTGGAGCGAGACCTGCTGAGCGGGTATGCCGCCTGTTGTGTCCTGGTCCGACAGACCAAGGCGCCCCAGTAGCTTCTGGCATTCGGCGGAGTCCGCCGCCCCATTGGTCAGCAAGAAGGCGGTGCGCATGATGGGGAGATGAATGTGGCCGCTGCCCAGACCGAAGCCGTGGGCGGCCCCAATCATCTGCTTTAACGGGAGAGAGAGGCGTAGACGCGACTTCAGCGCTACGGCCATTCGAGCGGGCCAGTCCCCCGCAAGCGCCGTATCCAGGGCGGCTGGGTCGAGGGTGCAGCCCTGAAGGACGCAGCGCTGTGCCGTGGCGATGACCGCGAGCTCGCCCAGGCGATGCATCAGTCCGGCGGTAAAGCAAAGGCTGGCGTCCGCCCGCAGGCTGCGACCCAGGGCCGCGGCCTGGTGGGCCATGCGCTCGCTCTGTTCCTGGTAATGCCGGGCGCGGGTCTGGAGGTTGGGGTCCTGAAGTGTGGTGGTGAGATCGAGGGCCATGGCCATTGCCAGATTCAGGGCGGTGGGGATGCCCAGAACCTGCAGGGCGTCGCGTAGCGAGGTATTGGGGGTGTCGGTGCGCCTCAGAGCACTGCCGTTGGATGCATCGATCAGGCGCGTGACCAGGGATGGAATGTCCTGCCAGGCCTTCTCCAGTTCGGACAGCGAGAGTGTGTCGGCCCGCGCCCTCAATTCCCGCAGTGCGTCAAGATCGATCGGTGTAGGCAGTCTCAGCTCACCGGATTCGGCCTGTTGCAGGGCGTTTTCCAGGGCGGGCGCCTCCGGCTCGCCCTCGGCTTCTTCGCGGGACTCGGCGGTAGTCGCTCCCGTAGCCAGTATCGCTTGCAGACGGTCATGCACCAGTTCCGCCTCGAAGGGCTTGGAGATAAAACCCCGGACGCCGTAGCGAGCGGCGCGCTGGACACTCTTACGGTCCGGGTTCGCGGTGATGATGACGATGGGCGTGACGCGGCCATCGATGGCCGCCCGTCGCAGGAAGTCCAGCCCGTTCCCGTCGGGCAGCGACAGGTCCGACAGCACGAGGTCGTGGTGTTTCTCGCGCCAACGTCGCAGGGCCTCGGTAATGGAGCGCGCGTGGAAGATGTCGGAATTGGGATAAAGGCCGCGAACGAGCGTCTTCAGGAGATCCGCCATGAGATCTTCGTCTTCCAGTATCAGGATCTTCATAGGGGGTCCGGATGCTCGCGCCCACAGGGAGGTTGTGACCTTCAGGTTCGGTTGTCCGAAGGATGGGGTCAAGCGGGGACCGGCGAAGTCCCACGACCGGGTGCCCCGCGCCGGCCATGGATGTCGCGTCAGCCGGCGGTAGACCCCGCCAGCCGGGCCGCCAGGACCTCCTGTGCGGAGTAGGGGGCCTGGTCGTCTGCGGGCCGAATGCGGGTGTAGCTGCCGTCCGGTTGCAGGGACCAGGCGGTGGCGGTGTCGCGCAGGTAGTTGAACAGGGATTCCTCGGCCACGCGGTCGCGCAGCTCCGGGTCGCGCACCGGGAAAGCCACCTCGACGCGGCGGAAGAAGTTGCGCGGCATCCAGTCGGCGCTGGAAAGGAACACCTCGGGGTTGCCGGCGTTCTCGAAGTAGAACACCCGCGAGTGTTCGAGGAAGCGGCCCAGTACCGAGCGCACCTCGATGGTTTCCGATATGCCGGGGACCCCGGGGCGCAGGCTGCAGATGCCGCGCACGATCAGCTGGATGGGCACACCGGCCTGCGAGGCCTGGTACAGGGCCTGGATGATGGTGGCCTCGTTCAGGGAGTTCATGCGCGCGACGATGCGCGCCGGTTTGCCGGCCCGGTGGTTCTCGATCTCGCGCTCGATCTTCTCCTGCATCGCGTCGTGCAGGCGGAAGGGGGCCTGGATGAGCTGGCGCAGCCGGGTCACCTTGCCGAGCCCGGTCAGCTGGAGAAACACGCGGTGGACGTCCTCGGTCAGCACGGGGTCGGCCGTCAGCAGGCCGAAATCGGTGTAGGCCTTGGCAGTGCCCGAGTGATAGTTGCCGGTGCCGAGGTGGGCGTAGCGGGTAATCTGGTCGCCATCCCGGCGCACCACCAGGGCCAGCTTGGCGTGGGTCTTGTAGCCGACCACGCCGTAGGTCACATGCACCCCGGCATCCTGCATGCGGTTGGCCAGCTCGATGTTGTCGGCCTCGTCGAAGCGCGCCCGCAGCTCGATCACGACGGTGACCTCCTTGCCGGCCTGCGCCGCCTCGATCAGGGTCTCGACCAGGGGCGAGCGGGTGCCCGTGCGGTACAGGGTCTGCTTGATGGCCAGTACCCGCGGGTCGGCCGCGGCCTGACGCAGGAAATCCACCACCGGCATGAACGACTGGTACGGATGATGCAGCAATAGCTCCTGCTCGCGGATGCAGGCGAAGATGCCGCTACCGCTGGCGTCCACGCGAGGCAGGGCCGGGACCAGGGGCGGGAACTTGAGGTCCGGGCGCTCGACCAGTTCGTGCACCGCCATCAGCCGGTTCAGGTTCACGAGGCCGGTGACCTGATACAGGTCGTCGGGGTCCAGATGGAACTGCTGCAGGAGGAAATCGGCGACCTCCTGCGGGCAGTTGTCCGCGACCTCCAGGCGAACGCCGGCGCCGTAGTTGCGCTGGGGCAGCTCGCCTTCCAGGGCGTTCAGGAGGTCGTCGATCTCCTCTTCCTGCACGAACAGGTCGGAGTTGCGGGTCAGCCGGAACTGGTAGCAGCCGGTCACCTTCATCCCGCGGAACAGCTCGTCAACATGGGCGTGCAGGATGGACGACAGCAGGACGAAGTCGTTGTCGCCGCTGGCGACCTCCCGCGGGAGGCGCACCAGACGCGGGAGAGAACGCGGTGCCTGCACCACGGCGCGGCCGGACTCGCGTCCGAAGGCGTCCTTGCCCTTCAGCGTGACGATGAAGTTCAGGCTCTTGTTCAGGATGCGCGGAAAGGGATGCGCCGGGTCCAGGCCGATCGGGGTCAGGACCGGTTGCAGCTGTTCGCGGAAATACTGCAGCACCCATTCCTGCTGCGCGGAGCTCCAGTGGGTGCGGCGCACGAAGTGGATGCCCTCGGCCGCCAGTGCCGGGATCAGTTCATCGTTCAGGGTGCGGTACTGCTCCTCCACCAGGTCGTGCGCACGCGGGGCGATCTGGCGCAGCTGCTCGGCGGCGGACAGGCCATCCGGGCCGGGGGCCTGCACGTTCAGTTCGACCTGCTGGCGCAGCGAGCCCACGCGGACCTCGAAGAACTCGTCCAGGTTGGTGGAGGAGATACTCAGATAGCGCAGGCGTTCGAGCAGCGGGAAGGCGGGGTCCTGGGCGATCGCGAGGACCCGACGGTTGAATTCCAGCAGGGACAGCTCGCGATTGAGGAACAGATCAGTCTGGGTCACGTCGGCATCCGGCATGCACGACTCGCGGCAGAAGTGGACTCGCGAGTCTATGACGACATTATGTCAGTTCCGTGAATGGGGGGCAGGCGTGGCCGAAGTCCCCGGGCGACGTGCCTGAACTGCGGTACGGGTCGACGGACGGCTATAATTCATGGCTTGATCATGCAGCGCGAGTGGCGCTGCCGTAAGGAGAACTCCCTTGGCCGAATTTACCCTGACACTGCATGCGCGCGACGAATCGCAGCCCGAGCTGCGCAAGGTCTCGCTGGCCGTCGAGGGCGAGCTGCCCGAATACGGCCAGGTCTGGGTGTGGGATATCGTTTACGCCCAGCAGTTGTTCGCCCTGGGCGAGGTGCAGGCGGCCCAGGACCTCAAGGAGACCATGGAACTTTGGGCGGTCAACATGTCCAGCAAGGTGTTCCAGCCGCATGGGCATATCCTGTCCAAGGGGTACCTGGACCTGTCGGAGAACCTGCAGCTGGTGAACGGAGATTCCGTGCCGGCCGCGGCCGACGGGGATCGCCAGGTGGTCGTATCGGTCGACGGCCAGGCCGGGCAGCTCCCGGATGTCCGGGTGTCCCCCGAGAGCCTGACGGCCGACGAGCGCCAGGATCTGGTGCTGGGGCTGGGCCAGTACTTCAACTTCGAAAACCCGATGTTCGCGCGCGAGCTGCCGATTCATGTCCTGGCCATGCGCAAGTACCACGCGGACATCAACCTGCCGCACACCCGTACCGCGCTCGAGGAAGCCCCGTTCTTCGCAATCCAGAAGGCGATGGAATACTTCCAGGCGGCCAATCAGGGCACTGTGCAGTAGGGGTAGGCCCGCTGCGTCGGATTTGCCGCGCGTGCTACGGTCGCGGCCATGAGGACTGTCTATTCCGCCGCCGACCCCGTGATGGCCGGGTTCATCGAGGACCTGCTGAAAGAGGCCGGCATCCCGGCGTACGTGAACCAGGCCGGGCTCATGGGCGCGGCGGGGGAGGTCCCGCCAACCGAGACCTGGGCGCGCATCATGGTGGTGCACGAGGAGCAGGCCGAGGAGGCGCGAGCCCTGATCCTGGAGTACCTGGAGGGCGAGCCGGAACACGACGGCCGGGACTGGAAGTGCCCGCGCTGCGGCGAGGTGATCGAGCCGCAGTTCACCCAGTGCTGGAACTGCGGGCGCGACAAGCCCAAAGACTGATTCAGTTCGGTCGTCCGTTGCCGGTGTACTGCGAGCGGATGCGCTGGATGTAGGTCTGTGTCTCGCGGAATGGCGGGACGCCGCCGTGGCGCTCCACCGCGCCGGGGCCGGCGTTGTAGGCGGCCAGGGCGAGATCCAGATTCCCCTCGAAGCGCTCGAGCATCGCGGCCAGATAGCGTGTGCCGCCGTTGATGTTCTGGGCCGGATCGAAACGGTCGGTGACCCCGAGATCGGCCGCGGTCGCGGGCATCAGCTGCATCAGGCCGTGGGCGCCCACCCGCGAGACCGCCTGCGGATCGAAGCAGGATTCCACGTGAATGACCGACTGGACCAGCGCAGGGTCGAGGCCCTTGCGGGTGGCGGCCGTACGAATCAGGTCCGCGAACTCGCCACCGCCGGTGGCCAGCGCCTGGCGGGCGCGCTCGCCGCAGCGGGCGCGCGCGGTGGGGCGGCCGTAGGTGGCGACCAGTTCCATGCCGCTGTCCTGGCGATGCTGGTTGGTGACCAGGCGTTCACCGCCCGGGCCCTCGAACACGAAGATCTGGCTGGGAGACCAGTCGCCGCCCGTGGACGGGGTCCCCGTGCCCGTGCTCGCGGGCGAGCGGATAGTTTCGTACGGGATACCCTGGGGCCGTTCGTCGGTCAGGACGCGGGCACCGGAGGCATCGCGGTAGCTGTACAGCTCGTCCGCGCTGGTTCCGCCCGCGACCAGCCCTGCCACCAGTACCAGCAGCCCCAGCGCCGTCCGGACGGAATGCTTACCATGGTGCCTGGCTTTCCCCCGCGTATCCCTGGTATCCAACCCCTGTGCCCCCTGGCCGAGTACCGATCCCGATGACCGAGACTTCGTTCACAGTCTGCATTATGGCGCCGGAAAGTGCATGGCTGAAAGAGCGCGTCGACGGCCTGCTGGCGGGCAGCGACGTCGACGCACCTTGGGTCGAGGTCCTGGAATCGGTCGATTCGACCAACCGCTATCTCCTGGAGGCGGCTGCCACGGACGATGAGCGACCGCGTGTCTGCGTGGCACATACCCAGACCGCGGGCCGCGGCCGGCGGGGCCGGATCTGGCAGTCGCGGCCCGGGGCGAGCCTCGCTCTGTCGCTGGCGTGGCCCATCGCGCGGGGCCCGGTGCCGCCCGCCTATCCGGTGGGTGTGGGGATCGGGGTAATCCAGGCCCTGGAGGGGCTGGGTCTGGAGTCCGTGCGGCTCAAGTGGCCCAATGACCTGATGATCCAGGGCGCCAAGCTCGGCGGAATCCTGATGGAGCAGCGGGCACCCGGTCGGGAGCGGCCGGGCCGGCTGGTGGCCGGGATCGGGATGAATCGCGAGGCCGCGGATACACTGGAGCTGGACCGCGCGGTCACCGATCTCGCCAGTCATTGTCCGGGTGGGGCGCCGGACGGCCTGGAACTGGCCGCGCGGGTGGTCGACCGGCTTTGCCGCCTGCATCCCGTCCTGGTGCGCGAGGGCGTGGCCTCGCTGGAGTCCGAGCTGGAGCGGCTCGATCTGTTGCGCGGGCAGGCCATCGAGCTTCTGGACGATGGAGCGCAGGCCCGGGCGCTGGGGATCGCCCCGGCCAGCGGCTGTCTGGTGGCGGCATTCGCGGACGGATCGGTGCGTCATCTGCACTCGGGCGAGGTTTCGGTACGGAGTCGTGAACATGTCTGACATCGCGCTGGTGGATATCGGCAGTACCCGGGTCAAATGGCAGGTGCGCAGCCGGGATGGCGACGTACTGGGTTCCGGCGCGGCCCGGGAGCCCGCGGGCTGTGCCCGTGCCCTCGCGTCCATGGCACAGGAGTCGCCCATCGGCGCCGTATGGGTGTCGCGGGTGGCGGGTGAGCGCGGGGCCGCGTTCTCCGGGGAACTGGCGGACGCGGGCATCGGGGCCGTGGTTCACACGGTTCGGGTCGCGGCTGCCGGGCCGAACGGCCTGCGGACCGACTACGCAGCCGGCCAGCTGGGGGTGGACCGGTATTGCGCGCTGGTCGCGGCGCGGGCCGTTGGTGATATGCCGGTCATCCTGGTGGATGCCGGAACCGCGGTCACCGTCGACGTGTTGCAGGCGGACGGGTGTCATGCAGGCGGCTACATACTGCCGGGGCGCCAGCTCGGCTGGGAGGCGCTACAGCCCCGTCTGGCCGATCGTATCGCGCCGCGCGAGGCGACGCAGTGGCCCGAGGACCTCGACCCGTCGCCCGGGCTGAACAGTGCGGATGCGCTGGAGCGTGGCTGGGGCCTGGGGATGGCCGGGGCGCTGGACGGGCTGATCGCGCGCTCCCGCGACGTGCTGGGCGAGGAGGCCCCCTGCTGGCTGACCGGGGGGGATGCCTACTGGCTGGCGCCGCTGTTGCGCGAGGAATCTCGGATCGTGCCCAACCTGGTTCTGGACGGGCTATGGGCCCTGTCGCTCGCGGAGGATGCCGGATGCGCTGGCTAATCCTGGCGCTCGCGCTGCTGAACCTGGGGTACTTCGTGTGGGTGTGGCACGACGGCCGGCTGGATCCGGACCCCTACGCCGAAGTACCGCCCCTGGAGCGCGACCGGGGCACGGTGGAGTTGCTGGATGTCCGGCTGGAATGGCCGAAACCCAGTGGCGCGCCGGCAGGGGAAGGGGTCGCCGAGGAGGCGACCGAGTGACGAGGCTTAGGGGCCGCGGCGCCGGGCCCGCTCGGCGCGCCGCCGGTCCCGGTGGCGCTGCCAGGCGGCGGACAGTTGATGGGAGATCCAGTAGCCGGACATAGCGGTGGGCGTGGCGATCAGCAGACTGCCCAGTAACGTGAAGGTAATCTCGTCGCCGATCCCCTGCAGGTACCAGGCGTCCGGGTCGTGGGTGAGCAGGGGCGTGTAGCGAAAGACTGCCTCGCCCAGCGAGTGGTAGCCCCAGTACAGGGGAGAGGTGGTCAGGGGGTTGCTGACGAACGAGGCCACGAAGGCCGTCGGGAAATTCCCGGCCAGCGCGATGCAGAGGATGATCATCAATACGGTCTGAAAGCCGACCGTGGGCGTCAGGCCAATGAACAGCCCGATGGCAACCCCGCGGGCCATGGCCTCCGGGCCGCTCTTCATGCTCCCGGCGGCATGCAGGCCCGTGTGCAGGCGGGGATGACGGGCCAGCCAGTGGTGGGCGCGCCAGCGCAACGCCCGCCAGCGAATGCCGGCCCGCCTCAGCATGCCGCCGAGGGCCTCAGGCAGCCCCCCAGCGGGCCGCGATGTCGGGGGTCCAGCCGACCGTGATCGCGTCCCCCTGTTCGATCACCGGCCGCTTGATCAGGGCTGAGTGTTCGAGCATCAGGGCGATCGCGCGTTCGCGGTCCAGCCCGTCGCGCTGTTCGGCGGGAAGCTGGCGCCAGGTCGTGCCGCGCCGGTTGACCAGGGCCTCCCAGCCAAGCGCCTCGACCCAGGCGCGCACCCGGGCTTCCTCCAGTCCGTCCTTGCGAACGTCCACGAAACGCACGCCCACGCCGGCCGCGTCCAGCGCCCGGCGAGCCTTGCGGACGGTATCGCAGTTGGCGATCCCGAAGAGCGCGATCTCAGACATCGCGCAGCAGGGCGTTCAGACCCACCTTGGCCTTGGTCTTCTCGTCCACGCGCTTCACGATCACCGCGCAGTACAGCGAGTACTTGCCGTCCTTGGAGGGCAGGGTGCCGGAGACCACCACGGAGCCGGCCGGTACGCGGCCATAGAGGATCTCGTCGTTCTCGCGATCGTAGATCCGGGTGGACTGGCCGAGATACACGCCCATGGAGATGACCGCGCCTTCCTCGACGATCACGCCCTCGACCACCTCGGATCGGGCACCGATGAAGCAGTTGTCTTCGATGATGGTCGGGGCCGCCTGCAGCGGCTCCAGCACGCCGCCGATCCCGACGCCGCCGGAGAGATGCACATTCTTGCCGATCTGGGCGCAGGAGCCGACCGTGGCCCAGGTATCGACCATCGTGCCTTCATCCACATAGGCACCGATGTTCACGTAGGACGGCATCAGCACCGTGTTGGGGGCGATGAAGCTCCCGCGGCGCGCGGTGGCCGGCGGCACGACGCGCACGCCGGCCTCGCGGAAGTCACGGCTGGAGGTGTCGGCGTACTTGGACGGGACCTTGTCGTAATAGTTGGTGAAGCCGCCCTTGATGAACTCGTTCTCCGAGATGCGGAACGACAGCAGTACGGCCTTCTTCAGCCATTCGTTCACCACCCATTCGCCGCCCTTCTTCTCGGCGACTCGGGCACGGCCGGTGTCCAGCATCTCCAGCGCCTCGTTCACCGCATCGCGGACATTGGTCTCCACGTTGCGCGGGTTGATCTCGGCGCGGCGTTCAAAGGCGGTTTCGATGGTGCTCTGGATATCGGACATCAGGTTTTCCTTGCAACGTATTAATAGGTAATGGATTCATACAGGCTGGCAATGCGCTCGGCGGCCTCGACACAGGCGGCCGGCTCGGCGACCAGGGCCATGCGGACATGCCCGGCACCGGGGTTGTGCCCGGAGTTCGGGTCGCTGCGCGAGAGGTAGCGCCCGGGCAGCACCGTCACTCCGGCCTCGGCGTACAGGCGGCGGGCAAAGGCCTCGTCGTCGCCTTCGGGAACCCGTGGCCAGAGGTAAAAGCCGGCGGCCGGTGTGGTGACGTCGAGTATGGCCTGTAGCCGCGGGACGACCGCCGCGAACTTCTCCGCGTACAGGGCCCGATTGTGCGCGACATGGGCCTCGTCCGCCCAGGCCACGCGACTAACGGCCTGGGTGGGCGGCGGCAGGGTGCAGCCATGGTAGGTACGGTACAGCGCGAAGCGGTCCAGCAGCTCGGCATCGCCCGCCACGAATCCGGAGCGCAGCCCCGGGAGGTTGGAGCGCTTGGACAGGCTGTGGAACACGATGCAGCGTTCGAACCCGCTATTGCCCATGCGCGCCGCGGCACCCAGCAGGCCAGCCGGTGGGGTGGCCTCCGGGTGATAGATCTCGGAGTAGCACTCGTCGGCCGCGATCACGAAGTCATGGCGTTCGGCCAGACGGATCAGGTCCTGCATCGCCGCCTCGGACATGCAGGCGCCGGCCGGGTTGCCCGGGTTGCAGATGTAGACGAGCTGCACCGCATCCCAGGTGGCGACGTCGATCGTGGAGAAGTCGGGTAGATAGCCGTTCTCCGGCGCCAGGTCGTAGAAGGCCGGTTCTGCCCCGGCCAGGAGGGCCGCACCCTCGTAGATCTGGTAGAAGGGATTCGGCATCAACACGCGCGCCCCGGGCTTCTCCGCGACGACGGCCTGGGCGATCGCGAACAGGGCCTCGCGGGTACCGCTGACCGGCAGCACCTGGCGCTCGGGCTTCACGGTATCCAAGTCGAACCGGCGTTGCAGCCAGGCGGCGATCGTCTCGCGCAGGGCCGGTTCGCCGCGCGTGGTGGGGTAGTGGTTGTAACCCTGTACGGCGTCGCGCAGGGCGGGTTCGACGAAACCCGGAAGCGCATGGCGTGGTTCGCCGATCGACAGCGCGATGGGCTCCAGCCCTTCCGGCTGGCGCAGGTCCGCGAACAGGGCCCGCAGGCGTTCGAACGGGTAAGGCTGGAGCCGGTCGAGGCGGGGATTCATGGCGTCCGGGGGTTCCTCTGCAGGGCGCGAACCGAAAGACCGCGCAGTATACCGAACCCGACGGGGCGACGGCACCGCGATCGTTCAGTCGCGACTGCCCGGACGGGTATACCAGAACCAGCTGAGGCGGCGGGAGCGCAGGCTCCAGGGGAGCAGCAGGACCTGCAGCACCACCAGGATGTGACGGCCGGGGTGAAACCAGTCCGCCTTGCGCCCGGAGGTCAACACGGGGGTGTCCAGGATTTCCACGCGCTGGCCGTGTGCCCGGCCCCAGCGGCGCAGGGCGCGCGACAGGAAGACCTCTTCCCCGGCATACACAGCTTCGCTGAAACCGCCGACGGCGGTGAAGGCCTCGCGGGTACAGAAGACGTAACAGCCGGCGGCCAGCTTCAGGCGCGCCGCCAGCGCGTTCCAGGCGCCGGCACCCCAGCGGTAGATGTGGTGATTCAGGTGGTCGAAATCTACTCGGGCACCGCCGCCGCAGACGCGGCCGCTATCCAGTGCCTTCAGGGTGGCCTGCAGCAGGTCGCGATCCGGCCAGGTGTCGGCGTCCACGAACAGCAGGTCGTCCCCGGTGGCCGCCTCGGCGCCGGCATTGCGGGCGCGGCTGATCCTGCGTTCCGGCTCGAAGACGACACGACAGCCGGCGCGCTGCGCGATCTGCGGGGTCGCGTCCGTGGAGGCGTTGTCCACCACGATGATCTCGCTGGGGCGATCGACGGCCGAGAGGGCGTCCTGAACGGCCGCCAGGGTTCGTGGCAGCCATTCGGCCTCGTTCCAGGCCGGGATGATGACCGACAGGGTGGGTGCGCGTCTCACGCAGCGGCCAGGGGAGCTCTGATCAATAGGTCGCCATGTGGGGATCGACCTCGCGTGCCCAGGCATCAATGCCGCCGGACAGGTTGATCACGTTGTTGAACCCGACCCGCTGCAGAAAGCCGCAGACTTGCTGGCTGCGGACGCCGTGGTGACAGATCACCACGATCTCGTCCTCCGGATTCAGGTCCTGGTACGCCGTCGGGATCTGGCCCATCGGGAGCAGTTGCGAGCCCTCAATGTGGCAGTGCCGGAATTCCCAGGGCTCGCGCACATCCAGCAGCTTCGGCGGGCTCTTTGCCTGCGAGAGATAGTCGTGCAATTCCCGGGGGGACATCTGGCGCATGGTGGTGAACCGTGACTGGGGAGTGACTCAGGCTGGCTTCGGGAGTGGCGCATTGCAAGAGGCGGGATGCACGCCAGGGATTGGCATGTTGCCTGTGAACCGGCCAAGCCCGGCTGTCGAATAACAGGTGTTCCCGGGAGCGCCGCAGCCGCCCGGGGGTGGATTTCAGCCCTTGAATTTCACCAGACGACTGACCTGGATGTCGGAGATGAAGATCACGCCACTGTGCTGGTTGAAGAAGGGGGTGAAGCCCTCGAGGATCGGCTCGACCAGTTCCTCGGGTACGGCGGCGATGATCATGATCAGCACGTCGTCCTCGTTGAACATCAGATGGCCTTCGTGGAAGCCCTGGCTGCCCTTTCCCGAGAGGTTGCCCATGATGGTGTAGCCCTTGACGCCGGCCCGGTCGAGCAGATCGGTGGCAAAGGCCTGGTGTTCGCCCTCGAGAATGATCTCCAGCTTCTTGAGGGGATTCAGGTTCACGTCGTTCATGCGCGGGTCTCCTCCGCAGCCGTTGGATCGGTTTGCCCATGAGCGGCCCCGGGCAGCGGCTCTTCCAGCCACTGGCCGTCCGCGAAGCGATGGATCCGGTGGGTCTCGGGGTCGAGGATCACTACCAGGATCCATCCGTTGGTGACCAGGCTCCGGACCTTGGCGACGCCGTCGATCGCCCCCCGGGCGTGTTCAAAGGGCGCCTCGATGACGGCCAGCAGGCGGATCGGGTCATGGTAGGGCCGGCCGTCGCGCAGTACGGTCTGGGCGGGGAGGCCGGTTCGCAGGTCACTGAGGTTGCCGGTGATGACACCGAGGCGGCACGCCACGTTGTGGTAGACCTTGCTGCCGCTGCCATAGTGTTCGTTGTCGACCGTGGAGAAGTAGTGCTCCATGTTGATCCACTGGGCGACCACCAGCGGGCCGGTCAGGATATTCGCGAGCAGACGCCCGCGCGGGTCGAGGCGATAGTCGTAGGAGTGCAGGAAGGTACGGCCCTCGAGGTCGCTGCCCTCGGTCAGGTGGCGGCGCCCGATGATGAAGCCCGCGTTGCGCGCCAGGCCCCATTCGGGCCGCACCTGGGCCCAGTCCACCGTGTTGCGCTGGGCCATCCGCGCGGCCTGGATGGGCTCGAGTTCCGGCCCGCCCTCCGGCGGCAGGGTCTGCAGCCGCTCCGCGGCGGTGCGGCGCCGCGCTGCCTGCAACCCGTTGCGCAGGCGCTCGAGGTAGACGAGATGACTGGCCGGGAGCAGATCCAGGTCGTGCAACTCGATCGCGTCGCTGGTCGTGTTGTGGAATGCCGGCAGGAACCAGGCATCGTCCGGGATGTGGATGCCCTCGTGCCGCAGGCGCCGGCGAACCTCCGGCTTGTTGCCCATATGCGCCAGGACGCGGGCACTGACGAGGCCGTGACTCCCGCCGCAGGCACCGCAGTCGAGGGCGGACTCGTAGGGATTGTTGTGCGACTGGCTGCCGTGCCCCGTCAGGATGACGAAGCGGGAGAACTGTTCCGTGAGCCCGATGGAGCGCAGCGCCTGGGCGACGAAGTAGGTCTGCTCGTCGAGGGAGAAGCCGATGCGCCCGAGGCGTTCGAGTTGCATCTGCGCATACGAGCGATTGATGCGGTAGCGCTGTTGCAGGGTCTGGATAAAATCCGCCTCGGCGCGTTTGCCAAGGGCGAACGCCTGCGCGAAGTGGGTCTGCCCCGTGTGGCGCCCCAGGGCCGCCTCGCGCAGTTCGCGGATGATCGCGTCGGTGATCGATTCGCGCTCGATGCCGAACTCCTTGTGAATCGCCTCCACGATGATGACCCGCTGCAGCGCGCGAACGACCGAGTCCGCCTGTTCGCGGGTGAGCTTGTCGACCAGCAAACGGGTGGACGGCTTGTCCGATTCGATGCGGTGGCGCCAACGATTGTAGAGCCGCGGCGCGAGGGTCTTGCCGACCATGTCGAAACCGAAGAGCAGGCCAATGGCCTCGACCGTGAAGTAGGGCGACAGGACCGAATGCTTCAGGTCGTGCAGCAGGTGTTCCGCCGAGGAATACAGATCCGTCTCCAGTTTCTCGGCGCCGGTCGTCACCTCGAGGACCAGGTTCTTCGGGGTCAGCAGCACGGGACACAGGTGATCCTCGCTGCCCTTGCCCAGCGCGATGAAGCTGACCGGGACACCGAAGAATCCGGCGATCCCGTAGGTCTGGTAGTCGCCAAGCGTCTCGAGCTGGCGGCGAATGCGCTCCGAGCGTACATCGATACAAAACAGCATCTGCGCAAAGGGGCGCTTTTCGCGGGGTGGCGCGGGAGTCGGGTGAAGGCGTGACAGCAGCGCGCGGCGGTAGGTTGTCTCCATGGCCTCCAGCCAGATCATGCCCTCGCGCCGTTCGAATGCCTCCAGTTCCGTCAGCACCTCGGCCAGGCATCCCGGCGAGAGCCCGCGGAAGGCATTCGGTGTGCCGGCGCGCTGTGCCAGTTCTTCGAGGGCACGTGACTGGGTCCCGGCTTCAGCCTGGCGCTTTTCGGGGATGTAAGCCCCGATGAGCCGGGCGATTTCGGCCGGCCGACCGCGCGCCACTGCGTCCTCGACGGACTCGGCCCGAGTGGGCAGCACGGCGCCGGTGAACAGTTCGTGGCGCAGGAAGGATTCCGCCGGGCGCTCGGTAATCCGGGCCTCGAGTTCGAACCGGTTGCGTGGCATCCGACGGCGCCGCGCGTGTTCGCGGACCAGGGACAGTGCCAGCACCAGGCGAATCGCCAGGAAGTCGACCAGGTCCGCTGGATATTCGCGGGCCCAGTGATAGCGAGGCGCCCGTTCGCGCCAGCGGATAAAGCCGGCCCAGCCGTGCAGATGGGTGAGTTCGCGCACGATCAGCCCGGGCCAGGACGGCTCGGGGATGCCGAGTTCGTCGAGGACGAAGGCGATGATGCCCTCCGGGGTGTCGCTCTGATCCAGGATTTTCTTGATGTGCAGGCCGCGCAGGAACAGCCGCAGGTTGCGCTGTGCAAGCTGGCTCCAGGCGGCGAACAGGCCCTGTTCGCGCCCGGGCATGGGCCAGGCGGACTGGCCCTCGTCGAAGAAGTCGAGGCAGGTCTTGATCAGGAGCTCGTCCAGGGTCTCGGCGATGCGGGTGTCGTAGAGGTGGTCCAGCGCCTCGTAGAGCGGCCGCTCCGGCGGGAACGCCCGGCGCAGGATGTCCTCGATGCGTTCCACATCCACGCCGTCCCCCGCGGATGGAACACCGCCGGCGAGGATGGCCGCCACGTCCTCCGCCGCGGCCAGCACGCACGGTCGACGGGCCGGTTCGCGACAGCGCGTGAGCAGGGTATGGATCAGCGCGTGGCCACCGGTGGCCTGCAGGGCTGGATAGCCACCAAGCGCCCGGTCGATCGCTGTGTCCAGCGCATCCGGGTCGATGCGGCCATCGGCGAGCAGCCACTGGTAGTCGGCGCGGGCCAGGAAGCCGCGCCCGTGGAACAGGGCCCGGCCACGCTCGATCGCCTCGGGGAAGGGGTGGTCCTCCAGCCCGTGCAACGGGTTGTGGTGGATGAAGGTGCGCATGGGCCAGAAGTTGGGGATCGGCTCGGCGGCCATGTGCACCATGGAGCGGATCTTCAGCTGGCGGCCGAGGGAAAGGGTCACAGCGCACCTCCGGTCCAGATGAGCCCGGCGCCTGTCAGGGCCACGACGAGACCGGCGAAGCCCCATGCGCGGGGGGCCGTCAGATCGGCAGCCACGGGTCCGCTGCGCGGACCGAATACCGTGCCCTGCAGCAGACGGGCCCCCGCCCAGCTCCATAGCAGCCAGATCAGCAGGATGCCAATGGCGAAGCCGACGGGCGCACTGCCCAGTAGGGTCAGCAGGGCGAAGAAGCCGGGGAACAAGGGCAGGGCCATTGCCGCGAGCGTTGCCACCACAATGATCCCCGAGAGGCGCGGCAGATCGCGTGCCAGACCGCCGTGGAGCCCCGTGTAGGCGGCTCCCAGGCGTCCGACGAGGACTTCGCGCACCACCAGCATCAGGACAGGGGCGGTGGTCAGTGCCAGCGTCACGGCGACGAGATCAACCGGCGCGGGTGTTTGCAGGGCGTAGAGCCAGACCAGGGGCCAGGCGGATACGGCCAGCATGGCGTTCCAGCGCCCGACCTCGCGCACGGTCAGCATCCGGAAGGCGTAGAACAGCGCACTCATCACGGCCCAGGTCGCGAGAATCGGACCTGGCTCCAGTTCGCCCCAGAGGATCAGGACGACCCCGATCTGGGGCCAGAAGACGACGAGTGCGAGCCGTACCGGCAGAGGCTGGGTGCTGACGGCGAGCCGCGTGAACAGCATCGTGGCCGGGAAGAGCGGCAGGAAGAACGCGGCGAGTATCAATAGAAACACCGACATGTCAGCGCCACCTCAGCCAGATATTGAGGCGTCTGGACAGGGCCAGCAGCCGGTCCGTGACACGTTCGTGGACGTCGGCTACATAAAGCTCGCGCGACAGAAGCGAGTACAGCATCAGCCGTGCGCCGGCCGGCAGCTTGTCCATCGGGCGCTGGCGCGTCCGGCTCAGGTAGGCCCCGATCCAGCCGAGGACGAACACCACGGCCAGCAGGACGACCAGGACATCGAAGGTGAGTTTGTCGATGCCCGCCGCGGTGTAGAGGGCGTCACGGAATGCGGCATCCGGGTAGAGGAAGGCCTCGAAGCTGTGGCCCACCAGTACGTAGCCGATCACGATGACGGCGAAGGACAGGATGATCAGGGCCATCATGCGCAGCGGGTTCTCGGTATCCAGCCGCTGGGCGGTGAAGAGCACCTGTACACCGGTGATCCAGCCGAAGAACAGCAGCACGATCGCGCCCTGTTGCTGGAAGAAGCGCTCGGCGACCCAGGCATGCGCGCCCACCAGGATCACCAGCGGCACGATCAGCGTGACCGCCCCGATAATGAACCAGGGCACGCGTGCGGGGGCCGACTTGCGCTCCACGAGGAAGTCGTAGAGGGGCTCGTTGGGAACCCCGTCATGGCGGCGCGCGGCCCCGATCACGTTGCCGGCTCCGAGGAACAGGGTGCCCTTGAACAGGCCGTGGGCGATCAGATGAAAGATCGACAGCGCGAAGGCGCCGGCACCGGTTTCCATCACCATGAAGCCCATCTGCCCCATGGTGGAGTAGCCCAGCGACTTCTTGATGTCGTTCTGCGAAAGCATCATCAGCGAGCCGATCACGGCGGTCAGCAGGCCCACGATGAAGAGCAGATGGAGGACCTCGCTACTGTGGACGAACACCGGGGCGAAGCGGTTGATGATGATGCCGCCGGCGTTGACGATCCCCGCATGCATCAGGGCCGACACGGGCGTGGGCCCCTCCATGGTGTAGGGCAGCCAGGTGTGCAGCGGGAACTGGGCCGACTTCGCGAAGGCGGCCAGCGCTACCAGGAAGGCCACCGTCCCGGTGACGGGCAGCCCCATGGCGGTGCGGGCATCGGGGCTTTCGGCGATACGGTCGAAGAGGGTGGGGAGGTCGAGTACGCCGTAGGCCTGGAACAGGATCACGGTGGCCAGCACCAGCGGCAGGTCCCCCAGACGGTAGGTGATGAACGTCCAGAAGGCGTAGCGCTGCGCGCGCGGCGGTTCGGTGTTGTGCGTAAGCAGGAAGTAGAGGACTACCCCGATCAGGTGCCAGCCGATCAGGAGGGTGATCAGGTCGCCGGCCATCACCATCAGGAGGATGGATCCGGTCATCAGGTCCAGCAGCATGAAGAAGCGGGCGTACCCGGGCTCCTCGAACATGTAGCGGATCGAGTAGACGTGCACCACCAGGCTGATGGCGGCGACGACCAGCGCCATGATGGCGCTGAGCGGGTCCAGCTGCAGGCTGCCCCAGCCGTTGGCCAGGCCCATCCACTGCGGTCCGGTGTCGCCGGCGATGTAGTGCGCCAGCTGGAACGCGGCGATCCCCACGACGATGACGTTGATCCCCACGCTCAGGTGCGCGACCCGGTGGCCCAGCCGGCCCGCAAGGAGGTGCACCAGCAGTGCTGCCAGAAAGGGCAGCAGGGCGATCAGCCACTGCAGTTCCATCATCGTCCCACCCCGCTCTTTCGGGTAACGCCCCGCGTGTTGCGGGTCGTCCACCTCCGATCGCGTCCTGCCCGAGGCCTGCACGGCGCCCAGCTTGGGAAAACGCCGGGAGCACTACCGAGGCGTCATCGAAACCCGGTTGCTACGCTAAAAGTACGGGTCGGGGGCATGATTGCGCAAACGGCGCATTCCCGGGAGCTGGCCCGTGGAAAATATAGAAGGAGATGCGTTGCGCGGTTGTGTGCGTCAAGTTGTGCAGAAATGAGTCGGCCATGTTCGGTTGGTCCGTATGGCTCAGGCGGCCTCGGCCTGCCGGAGCAAGATCTTCTTGTGTTCTTTGAGCAGATCCATGTTCAGGTAGCGGTTGTCCTCCAGCCAGCCTTCGTGGATTTCGACGGCCAGGGCCCGCACCAGACGTAGACAGCTGTGGGTGTTGGGGAAGATCCGGACCACCCGGGTCCGGCGGCGGATCTCCTCGTTCAGCCGCTCGAGCATGTTGGTGCTCTTCATGTGCTTGTG